>JAHIRD010000100.1 GCA_018818835.1 Pseudomonadota bacterium | reverse complement strand
GATGGTCGAAGCAAACACGTAACTGGAAACCGGTGCTCTCAGTCAGTCTGAATCCTATTAAGGAAAAGACACCAAAGGGACACTCTTTAAAAATTGCAGCTTAATTTTGGTTTAGGTGACAACTACCTTGACACTCGCCGCATTTGTTGCCTTGATCATGAGAATTTTTTCACCGGTTTTTGCCATGAAGGTCATAATATCGTGGTCCTGTGTTATTTCTGACGTATATTTTTCAGGGACATAGGCTGACAATCCGTAGAATTCGATTTTTGTGTATCCTTTAATGGGTACTTTATCTTTTTTTACCGGCACACTATCCGCTTTGTAATAATATTCAGGATATACCCACTGAAATGGATCAAAGCGGTAATTTAATAAAAAATTCTCTGTTTTTTCTTGGGGTGTAGTTTTACCGGCCTCAGAAAACAAGAGGGCCGGGCAGAAAAAATGAGCGCATAGTATGAATAATAATATTTTTTTCATTTGTTGGGATAATCGAAAAGAAAATGAAATGACATTTGAACACGAAAAGCGTGATGTCTACCGCCTTTCAATTTGCTATGATGCGAGAAGAAATTTGAGAGGCGTCCACAGACCTGCGTGGGATCGAAGAACACAGCGTGGCAAAGTCACAACCACATGATTTTTAACCATAGCGGATAGTTTGTTTTTAACCACAGAGAACACAAAGGGCCACAGAGTTCATCTGCGGTCATTCTTGACTCATCCCAAAATGAATGTTTGGCAACCTTTTTAAAAGAGCCTGCCCCAGCGAAGGCTGGGGTTGGCCCCCGGCAGGGATAATCTTTTGCCCTTCTCTGTGATCTTTGTGCCTCCGTGAGAGACCTGCTTTTTAGGTTGCCCTTGGTCGCACATCAGCGGTGTTGATTTGTTTCGAAGGGTGTTTCAATGCAACCAAGGCAGGAACAGGGGCCTGCCCCTTTGTGTTGATTTTATGATCAATGGTGTTGTGGCGGAGCAGGTGCCCGGTCTGATACCGGAACATGCCTCCGGATCACGGCACCGATGGAAAGACCCTGGCACAGGATGGAGAAGACCACGATGGAGTAGGTCAGGGCCAGGACCAGGTCACGTTCGGGGCCCGGGGGCAAGGACAGGGCCAGGGCCACGGAGATGCCACCACGGAGGCCGCCCCAGGTGAGGATCTGCCAGGCACCCTGGGGGAGTTTGAATGTTTTTCGTAAAAACCCTGTGGGGATGCCCACGGAAACGAGACGGGCTCCAAGGGAAAGCGCGATAACCGGAATGATGGCCAGGAAAAGGTTGGCTGAGTAAGAGATGATGGTCACTTCAAGGCCGATGAGAACAAAGAGCACCGAGTTGAGCATGGCATCCAGCAGCTCCCAGAACATGTCCAGGTATTCCCGGGTGGTGTCGCCCATGGCTTTGGCTCGTCCGTGGTTGCCGATGATCAGGCCCACGATGACCATGGACAGGGGACCGGAAATATGAAGATGGCTGGCCAGGGAATAACCGCCCATGACGGCGGCCAGGGTTATCAGGACTTCTTCCATGTAGCTTTCGATGCTTTTGAGCAAGAGGTAGGTAATGTAGCCCAGGACCAGGCCGAAAACAATGCCGCCTCCGGCTTCGTGGAGAAGGAGTATGGCCCCGTGGGAAACGGTTGGGCTCTCACCGCTGGTGATCATACCCAGAACCAGGGCGAACAACACGACGCCCACGCCGTCATTGAACAGGGATTCCCCGGAGATGACCAGCTCCAGGCTTTTGGGGGCACCGGCCGATTTCATGATGCCCATGACGGCGATGGGGTCTGTGGGCGATATCAGGGTACCGAAAACCAGGCAGTAGGCAAAGGGCAGTGTATAGCCGGTGAAGGGCAGGATATACCAAAGGCCCACGGCCACAAGCACCGTGGAAAGCACTGTTCCGAAAACGGCAAGGACCAGAATCTGCCAGCTATAGGCTTTCAACTCGCTTAAATCCACATGCAGAGCCCCGGCAAACAGGAGCAGGGACAGCATGCCCTCCATCAGCACCTGGGAGAAGTCAATGGAGGATAAAAGGGAGACCTCAAGCTGGTGCAAAGACCCCACGCCCAGATAATTCAGACCGAACAGGCTGAAGGAAAACACCTGGGCAATGCCCATGACGCCGATGGTGGTGGGAAGACCCACATATTTGTGGTTGACATAGGCAAACAAGGCCGTCAGAACAAGGCAGATCACAGCGACTTCGAACATGGCGGGACTCCTGGATTAGCGTTTTATTTCGCTTCTCGGATTATTTTTATTAATATGGCCTCAACCTCTTTTGCAACCTCAGCAAGCTCCGCAGAATCGGACAGGGCATTGAGCATGGCCGTGGGTTTGATCATGGCAATCCGGGTCTTGCCGCCTTCATCGTAGACCGACACCCTGCAGGGCAGGGCAACGTTCATGCCGATATCCTGGGTGAGTACATGGATGGCCTGCCTGGGGTTGCATACATCCAGCACATAACATTCGTTGGTCAGATCAAAGCCTTTGTTTTTGAGGGTGGCTTTAAGATCGTGGATATTCAGGACGCCAAAGGCGTTGGCTTTGACCCGGTCCTGGAGATCCTTCATCACTTGCTCCACTGTTTTTTCGGATGTTTCGATAAATCGCATGGGGTCTCCTTCTGATGAATAAGACGGGGTGATCCTTTTTGGAAACATGGTTTTTCCCCAGCCTGATGACCCATGCCGGAGATTTGGGGATATCTGAAACCAGATATTTTGGAAATATGACACAAAACCGGAGGCAAACGCAATGGTTTGTATCGGGGGCAGTTAAAGAATTGCCCCCGATACAATACGGGATGCCCTTAAAATGGGTTTTATTCGTAAAGTTTCATCACCTCACCCCGGTGGGGAACCGTGGCATTGAAACCATTCTGTTTGAGGTGCTCGGCAAACTGAAGGGACTGGTCTTCCTCGCCGTGAACCACCGCAATGCGTTTGACCTTGAGGTTTCCTTGTTTGAGGAAACGGGTCATCTCACCCTGGTCTGCATGGGCGCTGAAACCGGACAGTTTCACCACGCGGGCATTGAGGGGATAGGTTTTGCCCAGGATTTTCAGTTCGGGTGCGGCCCCTTGCCGGCCCGATTGTTCGTATTCCCAGCCCAGATCCACGATGCGGCGTCCCAGGGTGTGCTCGGCCATATAGCCCACGATCAGCACGGTGTTTTTGGGATTGTGAATCTTCCAGCGAAGGTGATGAAGGATACGTCCGGCTTCACACATGCCCGATGAGGAAATCACGATATGGGGCCGCGTTTCCTTCATGATTTCCATGGATTCCTCAACGGATTCGGTGTATTTGAGTTCCTTAAACGCAAAGGGGTTTTCTCCCTTTTCCAGAAAAGTTTTGTGGGTTTCCCGGTCATAGACTTCGGGATGCTCTCCAAATACTTTGGTGATTTTGGTGCCTAAAGGGGAGTCCACGTAAACCGGGACCCTTGGTACTTCGCCTTTGTCATAGAGTTCATGGAGAACGTAAATCACATCCTGGGTCCGGCCATAGGCAAATGCCGGGATCAGGATGGAGCCACCTTTTTCAATGGTTTCACAGACCACCTTTTTCATGCGGATCTTAAGATCATCCACGGTTTCATGGTGCCTTGCACCATAGGTGCTTTCCATGATCATCAGGTCGATGTTCCGGGAATCTTCGGGAAAATGCATGGTGGGATCTTCCAGAATAGGACGGTCGAAACGCCCGATGTCTCCGGTGTAACACACGGTAAACTGTCGTCCATTTTCCCGAAAACGGATCAGGCACATGGCCGAGCCGAGGATGTGGCCGGCATCATAGAAGGTGACAGTCATGCCTTTTCCAATGGTGACAGGCTCTTTGTAGGGATAGCCGTCGAAAAAGCTCAACGCATTGCGGGCTTCAACCTGGGTATAGATGGGTTCCACGGTATTCAGGTTGTAGTCTTCCATCATGTTTTTGATGGTGCTGACATTGAGTTCGTGCCGACTTTTTTTGAGAAGTTTTTGGATATCACCCTTTTCCCGGTTGCTTATTCCTTTATTATGACTGTTCTGGAGTTTGTACAAATGCCCTCGAAGGGTTTTGTAATTGAGATAGTCTGCATCGGATTCCTGGATATGGCCTGCATCAAGCAACAGGTATTCGCTGGCATCTGCTGTTGTTCGGGTGGTTATGATGCGTCCGGTGAAGCCGCCTTGGGTCAGAAGGGGGATACGACCGGAATGGTCGATATGGGCATGGGATAAGATCATGTTGGTCACCATCCGGGGATCAATGGGGAAGGTGCGGTTTTTCATCTCACTTTCCTTGCGGCGGCCCTGGAACATACCGCAATCCAGAAGAATGTTGTCCTTGTTGGCTGAAAATAGATGCATGGATCCTGTGACTTCCCGAACTGCTCCGTAAAATGTGACGATCATATTCGTACCCCTTTGACCTTTGATGATTAAACAAAGACGTTTTTATGTCATATGGTATGGGTTCACTCATAATATGATCTGCCCCGTTTGTCACGACGAAAAACAGAGGCACAAAGGACGGCTTGGACCCTTGAATGGCTATTTCCTTTAGGTATCTGGTTTTATCTTTGAGATATTATGATTGACTTGAGTCTGGGGCTCTGTCAAAATATCAAGTATCGATGATTATAATTAACTGGAATTGTTTCGTTTTTTAATTTAAGTCTCAACCCGCGAGATCCCATTGTTCAGAACATTCTAACGATAAAAAAATGGTCACAGGATGCTGAAAACAATCCAAAAAATGGGCCTCATATTTCGGAATGTGTTTTCAGGTCTAAGGGGCGACCGTTTGGCTTTGTCTTTTCAGGTCAAAGATCTGATAGGGGACATGGAATCCCTTCTGGCCGGAACCGAATCCCGTTTTTTAAACCTTGGATTGATTTTTCAGGCCATAAACAAGGATACCGAGCAGTTTACCGACCAGATTGTCCAGGCCATGACCCTTCTCAATGCCCGGGATGAACAGGCTGGGTTTTTTCATTTACGCACGTATGGGATACAATGCGTGGACAACCTTTTTGAAAACCAGCAATCGATTTCGGAGAGTCTGGGTGTGTTTGAACAGGTGATTGTGGCCCTGACACGTTTGGCACTGGCCTGTGATGATACAGATAAAATCGTCTTGCTTTTGAATGTGATTGCCCTCAACATCCGGATCGAAAGCAATCGGTCAGATGCTTCCCGTGACATGTTCAATGTTTTTATTGAGGAAGTCAAGGCCCTGGCCAGGCAGATGAAAGAGGTGACCCAGAGCCTTTATTCGGATTCGGCCAAGATCCGAAAGGGACATATTCTGTCTATGGGAGAAATCAGGAAAAATTTATCCCGGATTACAGATCTTGCCAATACGGCACACAAGGACATGGATGAGTCGGCCCTTCACTTAAAAATTCTGATGGACAAGATACTTGAATCTCTGGATGCTGCCGCGGCCTGTACCCGGGACATGGCCGGCCAGACAGCTGAAATCGTGGTTGCCCTTCAGTTTCATGATATTGTCAGACAGAAAATTGAACACATCATTGCCGCGTTTGTTGAGGTGGAACACACTCTTTCCAGGGATCGGAAAACCCTCTGGCAATCTGATTATAGGAATGATTTAATGAACACATGTCAGGTTCTGGCGGTTCAGGACGCTCAACTTGAGGGGGGCATATCGGAAATCCATGAGGCTCACAACGGAATATCAAGTGCCCTTAACGCAATTGACCTGATGGTGGGCCTGCTTTATCAGGAATCAGCCCCCCATGTACTGGGCAATCAGGAAACAGGTTCGCCGGATGATCCGTTCAACAGGCTCATGGTCTGTATGAGGTCTCTGGATGGAATCCGCAATGAATCGATGACGCTGGGTAAACATGTGGGGGACCAGATTCGTATTGCTTCCGAAGCCACGGCAGATCTGAGAAAATACGTGGATGAGGTGGGGTATATCAGTCTGGATCTTCACAGAAAAGCCTTGAATGCCATTATTAAGGCCGACCATCTCGGTGAACTGGGCCAGGGCATTGAAGTCTTTGCCCAGGAAGTGACCACAACATCCCAGGATACAAATCGGTTTGCTACATGCGTGGTTGAGGTGATTCAGTCTGTCCAGGCCATGTCCGAGAGTCTGGCTGGGGGAGGACTCTCAGAAAAATCTGTTGTGGAACAGGATTATTCAAAGGGGCTTGACGCATTGGCCCGGTCATATGCAATATTTCAGATGAATATAGACAAGGTGGCCGGTCAGTTTTTGAATATCAGGAAAAAACTCAAGGAAGCCAGAGATGAACTTGATTTTATACATGGTTTTTCCAGGGATATGGAGGGCATAAGGGACAAGGTCCTTGACCTGATCCACCGCGCATCCAGCATCGTTGACAGCACCCTGCACCCGGAATTGACACAGGTGAATGGCAGCCTCTATACCATGGAAAGTGAACGGCTGGCCCATGACAGGGTCTTGAAAAAAGCCCTGAATGGCTCAGGAATTCATGAAACGCTTGGGTTGCCTAACGGTCCGGAACAACCGGACCAGGTGGTGATTTTTCAGGAGGAAAAGCCGGTTGATGAACTTGGCTCCACCGGGAATGATGACATAAACGACGGGGATGACGACGAACCTCTGGGCGATAATGTGGAGCTTTTTTAAACACTTATATAAATGAATGGACATACAGGTCTTACAGGACCTGTATGTCTCATATGACATTTTGTTTCGTTATTTGATCAGCTGATTCATTTCAAAGATAGGCAGGCAGATTGAAAACACGATAAATCCAACCACAACCCCCATCAAAAGAATGATGGTCGGCTCAAGAAGGGCCGTCATACTCACCAGGCTGACTTCCACTTCCTTTTCATAAACATCGGCCACCTTGTTGAGCATGGTTTCCAATTCACCGCTCTGTTCTCCCACCTTGATCATTTGGATACACAAGAAGGGAAAGGTTTTGGTGGCGCTCAGGGCCACACCCAGCTCATGACCCTGTTCCACTTCTTTGGTGGCCCCTGCAATGGTTTTGGAAATAATGATGTTGCCGGCCACGTTTTTCACCACCTCCAGGGCACTCATCATGGACACACCGTTTTCAAGCAGGGAGCCCAGTGTCCGGCTGAAGCGGGCAACGGCAAGTTTTGTCACAAGATCCCCGACAATAGGCAGGTTCAACAGAAACCTGTCAACCATTAATGCGCCTTTTTCCGTTTTTTTAAAGGTAGTAAAACCGTAAATGGCTCCGGCAAAGAGAAGGGCGATGATCCACCACCATGTGCTTAATAAATCGCTCGTTCCGATCAATATCCGGGTGGGCAGGGGCAGGGTCTGGCCCATATCCGAAAAGATCGTGGTCATGTTAGGCACCACAAAGGTCAAAAGCAGAAACAGAACAACCGTGCCGATAAAGGCCATGAACAGGGGATAGACCAGGGCCGCCTTGATTTTTGAGGTAAGTGCCGATTGACTTTCACTGATGTCGGCAAGACGTTCCAGAACGATTTCAAGGGTTCCCGATGCTTCTCCAGCACGGATCATGTTGATATACACCTGGGAAAATGTCCCGGGATAATCGGACAGGGCCGCAGCGAAACTTTTTCCCTCTTCGATGGAATCCTTGACTCTGGAAATGATTTTTTGAAAGGCGGGGGATCCTGTCTGCTTGATCAGGGTGTCTATGGCCGTGACCAGGGGGAATCCTGCGGTGAGCAGGGTTGCAATCTGGCGTGTCATCATGGTGATTTCCGAATTGGAAACCCTGGCAAAAGGTCGAAAGGCCGGTAAAGATCCTTTCTCTGTTTTTTTTGTAGGATGAGACAGTTCTTTGATGGTGACAGGGAAAATTCGGGTAGCCCTAAGTTTCTGACGGGCAACACGGGCACTTTCACAGTCAACAATACCGGAGACGTTTTTCCCTTTGGCGTTGAGGGCAGTATATTCAAATACAGGCATAAGAACCATTCCCTTTATAAGAGCTCATCACATGGAACATCATCTGACCTTCATGGGTTATAGCGATAAATCAACGTAATTTCAAGGCCCTGGTTCGTCTTTTACCTCTTTATAGCAAAGAAAGTGTAAAAAGGGCCATGTTTCCTGTGGCATGAATAACAATGGGTGCCCACAAGGACTTTTCAATCTCATAGCATGTTGCAAACAAAAGCCCCCCCACAATCTGGGGTACAGGGATGCCCGAAGACAAGGGGTGAATCATAACAAAAATACCGGTACTCAACAAAAGAGCAACTAAAAATCCCCATTGCCTCAGAAATCCGAAGACAAGACCCCTGAAGAACAACTCTTCGGCCACGGGGGCGATCAGTCCTCCGGCTATGAAAAAAAATACACGATCCATGGTATTTCCGGGTAGCCAGGTCCTTACAAGACGAAAGGGGTTGATGCCGGAAAGTTTCAGAACAAGAAAACCTGCGGACGCTGTAAGGCCGAATAAAAATGACCAGAGCAGGCCCTTTTGGAAACCTTTAAGGGTATGATCTTTGGCCAGGCCAATGCCATGAAGAGTTTTTTCACATCCGAATACCAGAGCGATCACGGCGGTAATCTGGATTAGCCTTATCAGTCCCAGGCCCGCATAGGAGGGCAGGTGCATCTGCTCGAAAGCCATCCTAAGGAGATAATCCGAGGCACAGATGAATCCTGTGCAAAGTGCAAGGGTTAAGGGTTTGATTTTTTTTGTGTCCATCCCAACCTCTTCAACGCTTTGTATGCATACCATTGAACATACCAGTGATCAGATGATCTGATACGTCTTACCATTTCAGGGATGGCCCGTCTGTTTCCCAACTTCCCCAGGGCAAAAAAAGCCTGGCACTGCACATTGGGGTGAGGGTCATTCAGGAGGTCAAGCAGGTCCGTGAGGTTTCTCTTTTGCTGACTGTTTGCCGAAGCCCGAGCATACCAGTACCGTTCAGGCACAAAGGTGCTTGCCATGGCTGCCTTGCTCTGGGGGTATTGGGTGATGTCCAGTTTCTTATCAAAGATAAGGTGAAGGGCATTGGTCCGGAGGGCCGGAGAATCTGAGCAGAGATCCGCAGAAATCGTTGCAGGATCCATTGATTTGGGATTGAGGCTGGCCATAAACACAAAGGCCGACAAACCTAACGCAAGACAAAGCCCCGAGGCCATTCTGGCTGAAAGAGACGGCCCCATGAACATGCAGCCGATGATGAAAAAGAACCCGTGTAGTGACAGGTACACCAACAGGGGCAACCCTGTGATCAGAGCCATCCCGGTCAATTTTCTGTAACCATTATAGGTGTCGGTTCCCATTGAAAAGGCATTGAATGCAGATCGGGGGTCGTTAAAAAAATCGTGAACGCGTGTTTCATGAATCAAACGTTTGGCGTGGAAAAAAAAGAGTTGATCCTTTTCACAGCGGATTGTCAGATCAGGATTTTCATCATGGTCAAGAATGAGATAATCCGCTGCAAGGAGTTCATGCTCTATGCGCTGCCGCAGATGGTTTTGGGTGCTTTTTAGTTCTATGGCGCCTTTTTTGATCAGCTTCTGATCCAGGGATTTGAAGACTTCTGCAGGAGACAGGGTGTAGGTGTAGTAAAAATCATTGATCCCCATGCCAAAGGGGTT
Organism: Pseudomonadota bacterium; assembly: GCA_018818835.1. Classification (GTDB taxonomy): domain Bacteria; phylum Desulfobacterota; class Desulfobacteria; order Desulfobacterales; family Desulfolunaceae; genus JAHIRD01. The sequence goes on along the minus strand of JAHIRD010000100.1, from coordinate 35,148 downwards.
TGACATGAGAAAGGTGTCCCTGAAATCTGAAAAAATCCGGTTGTCCGTGCCTTTGGGGAAAACCAGGAGAACCAGGGCGAGAATCACGGGGAAAAGGGCGTGAAAACCAACTTTTTTCAGGGAAAAGACCGGAAGATCCCCCTTGAATAAAAAACGGTAAAGAAAATAAATAAGGACAGGGATCAGGACAAGGGCCAGGGTTTCGAGCCATAAAAAACCGTCCTGATTGACCAGAAGAATCACAAGAAACGGGACACAGAGAAACACAATGGTTTTTGTTTTTCGCCCCAGGGACAGGACCGGGTAAAGACATGTTGCTCCAAGGGACACCAGGCAGACAAGGGCTCCCACACTCAGGGTGAAAAACAGGCCCCCGGCAAGGGCCATTCCCAGGCTGTGGAGGCGATCGCCAACAAGTGCATTGGGCACTGCAAGATAGCCGTTCCCGTTGGCCAAAACCATGATCTTTGCAAGTTCGGTGTTGCTCAGGAAGACACGAAGACTTAAGATCATCTGGAAGCAAACCAAAGAGATTATGAGAATAAATGCAGTTTTTAAATAGTGTTTCATGGGTTTTTTAAATCGAACCCTTTCTTGACCAATATGGATCCCAGAATTATCTTGATTTATCAATGGGGTATCCATATAATAATTGCCCAAACAACCTGCCTCACGTCTCACTGTTTCCAAGGTGACTTCGTGGACATCAATCGCGTCAGATAGTGCGTTCACATGAATACGTATCAATTACATATCAGTTTTTTTTAAATCATACTCACTATTTTTTGTTGTAAAAATGAATACACCTAAAAAGGAGGCTTTAAAAATGCTTGAAATCAAAGATGCTGTGGCCGTGATTACCGGTGGTGGAAGCGGTATTGGCTTATCCCTTGCAAAATACTGGGTTGGAAAAGGTGGAAAGGTGGTTCTGGCAGATGTGGCCGAAGACGGATTGAAAAAGGCCAAAGCCGAAATTGAGGCACTTGGGGGTGCAGTGGCCATTGTTGCCGGCAATGTGACCCGTGAAGAGGATTGTGCCAAACTCGCGGACACCGCCATAGAACGATTTGGTAAAATCAATCTGGTGGCGCCCTTTGCGGGTGTAATCAAAGACGGCATGATGGTCTCACCGGATAAGGAAACCGGGAAGGTCACCCGTAAGATGTCCCTCAAGGACTTTCAGTTTGTCATCGACATCAACCTTACCGGTGTCTTTCTGACCATCCGTGAATGTGCGGAGAGGATGATCAATAATAATTGCAGTGGTCTGATCTGCCTGGTTTCATCCACAGGGTCCCTGGGAACGGCTGGCCAGATAAACTATTCGTCCACCAAAGCCGCAATGTCCGTGATTCCCAAAGTCCTCACCGGAGAGTTCTTCCGCAGAGGTTTTTCCGATAAAATCCGGGTGGCTGCCGTGGCCCCGGGCTATGTGGGAACCGACATGGTCAAGAACATGAACCAGACCGCCCTGGACAAGATTCTTGAAAATGTGCCCATCAAACGCCTGATCGAACCTGAAGAAGTGGCCTCCCTGGTCTGTGAAATATATAGAAACGAGGCCCTGGCCGGTGATACTTATTTTATTCATGGGGGGCTTCGAATGAGTTCTAAGGGCTGATCGGGTCTCATCTGCAAAAAACATTCAATCATGATGAAGGGCGCGCTTAAACATAAGCGTGCCCTTCTGTTGTAAGGGCTGGACGCATTTTGTATCCCAAGCTGAAACCCGTCCGGCGTCTGAGTCCTTAACTCTTTTTTCCATAGATTTTCCCAGGGCTTGACAAGCTTTGGCCTATATTTTAATATTCAGGGTTTTTTTAGAAACATGATGGGGTTCATCTTATTTATTTGATTATAAAATATATATATACACACAGGATTAATTTAAAACGAAAAAGGAAAAAAGATTATGGCTCAGCCAATTGCGGATCGAAGAGATGTGGATTTTGTTCTTCATGAACAGATGAAAGTAACACAGTTGACGGAAAAAGAAATATTTGCCGATTTTAATAGAAAAACGGTGGATATGATTGTTTCCGAAGCTCGTTCACTGGCAATCAAGGAAATCATGCCCACCCAGCAGCCCGGAGATGCGGGTTGTGACTTTACGGCTGGGAAAGTGACCCTCCCCGAATGCTTCCGCCGTCCATGGGAACTTTTCATGGAAGGGGAATGGCTGGGTATGTGTGATGATCCCGAGTGGGGGGGGGGCGGAATGCCCAAAACAGTCGCCCTTGCGGCCAGTGAATACTTCCAGGGTGCAAACGTGGCCTTTATGCTTTACCATGGTCTGACCCACGGTGCCGCCAAAATGATCGAGGAAATCGGAACCGAAGAACAAAAAAGACTCTACCTCAAAAAACTGTTTACGGGTGAATGGGCAGGAACCATGCTTCTGACCGAAGCCTGTGCCGGTTCTGACGTGGGCGCCCTTGAAACGGTTGCCGTCAAAAACGCCGATGGAACTTACTCCATATCAGGCAACAAGATTTTCATTTCCGGGGGTGAGCAGGATATCACGGAAAATATCATCCATCCGGTTCTTGCCCGAATTGAAGGAGCTCCTGCTGGAACCCGCGGCATCTCCCTGTTTCTGGTTCCCAAGTTCCGGGTCAACGCAGACGGAAGCCTGGGTGAGTTCAACAACGTGGTCTGTACCGGTATCGAACATAAAATGGGGATCAACGGAAGTGCCACCTGTTCCCTGAATCTTGGCGGTAGTGGCGACTGCATCGGAACCCTTCTGGGTGAAGAAAACAAAGGCATGCGCTCCATGTTCATCATGATGAATGATGCCCGTCAGCTGGTGGGTCTCCAGGGTTTTGCCGTGGCCACCACATCCTATATGCATGCCCTTGCCTATGCCCGGGAACGTATCCAGGGTGCCAATATGTTGAAACCCAAGGATGGCGGTGTTCCCATTATCCAGCATCCGGATGTGCGGCGACAGCTTCTTGAAATGAAATCCCTTGTGGACGGTATGCGAAGTCTGATCTATTATTCAGGGATATGCATTGACTCTGTAAAAACGGCAGAAACCCCTGAGATCAAGGAAGAATACAGCCAGCTGCTTGAAATTTTGACCCCCATTATCAAAGGTTATTGTACAGATAAAGCCAATGAGGTGTGCAGTCATGGTGTTCAGGTTTATGGCGGATACGGTTTTTGCAAGGATTTCCCCGTTGAGCAGCTCCTCCGTGACAGCCGGATTTTCCAGATTTATGAAGGAACCAACGGCATTCAGTCCATGGACCTTCTGGGGCGTAAAATCGGCATGAACAAAGGCAAGCCTTTCATGGGTTTTCTGGGAAGAATCAAGGAATGTATCGATAAGGCCAAACAGACCCAAGGGCTGGAAGCAATGGGTGCGCGTGTTGATGCCGTCTATACCCGGTACACCGAAGTAGTCAGCGAGATTGCCAAGGCAGCCATGGGCGATAAAGTGCTCAACGCCTTTGGCCAGTCCCATCCTCTTTTGACAGTTACAGGTGATCTGACCATGGCCTGGATGCTTCTGTGGAGAGCCATGACTGCCCAAACTGCTCTTCTGGATAATCCCAAAAAGAAAGATCTTTCTTTTTACGAAGGACAGATCAAAACCTGTGAGTATTTTGTAAACAACACCCTTTTTGTGACCGAAGGCCGTCTGAACGCCATCAAAACCATGAATGGCTCGGTGAATGAAATCAGCGAAGATGCATTCGGAAGCAAATAGAGTCCGCTGAACCCAAATAGCTTATCGGCTATTTATTAGAATAAATAAGGGGGCGTATCCCGCGATGCGCCCCCTTTTTTCTTTACTTTCCCTTGGAAATCCTTCTAAGATAATATGATTTAAGTTTTCCGGCCTTTTGGGGGTATAAACACGCCCCCGGATATTATTTTTGATGAACTCGTAAAAAGTCGGCAGATGGATGGCTATGGAAAAAGGTCCATAGGCCAAACACTATAACGCCGCATATGGGACTTTTTACGACGCCATCTTATACATTCACCAGTGACGAAAAGGAGATAATAATGCCCTTAGAATTTATGAAAAAAGCCATGATGACAGGTCTTGGAATGGCCCTTAAAACCCAGGCTGAAATTGAAGAAATCACCAGGGACATGATCAAGAAAAGCAAGATGAGCGAAGAGGAAGGAAGGAAGTTCATCGATGACATGATGAAAAAATATGAAGACGCCCGAAATGATATGGAACAGCAGATACGAAAAGGGATTGTCGAATACATGGGCAAGGCCGATATCGCCAGCAAAAAAGATTTGGATGCTTTGAAAGAAGAGGTTGAAAAACTGAAAAAAATGTGCGGGAAATAGATCTCCTGCCTTTAAGGATGATATTGGATGGTAAGTATCAGAAAAATTGGTGTGATCGGGCGGACCTATAGGAACTTTAATCGCTATCGCCAAATCCTGACCATTATTTTTAAGTATGGATTCGGGGATCTGGTGAACAGACTCAAGATCGATCAGTATCTGGAAATCGGTCTTCAGATGATTTCACAACATAAACGGGACAATGTTGAAAAATTAAGCCGGGCCGAGCGGATTCGTCTTCTTTTTGAGGAACTGGGCCCCACCTTTATTAAATTCGCCCAGATTCTGTCAACCCGTCCGGATATCATTCCAGCTGATGTGATCCGGGAGTTTGAGAAACTCCAGGATGACGTCCCCCCTTTTTCTTTTGATGAGGCCCGGCATATCATCGAGCATGAGCTGGGTGATCGGGTTGAATCCCTGTTCGAATCCATAGATGAGATACCCCTTGCTTCGGCATCCATTGGCCAGGTCCATAAGGCTGTGCTCAAGGACGGGGATGTTGTGGCGGTGAAAATCCAGAGACCCCGGATCCGAAAGATTATTGAGGTGGATCTGGAGATCATGCTGCATATCGCCACCCTGATGGAAAATCATATCGAGGAATTGTCTTTTCAGAAGCCGGTGCATGTCATTGAAGAATTTGCCCGGACCTTGGAACGTGAGCTGGACTACGGTATTGAAGCGTCGAGCATGGAGAGGATGGCTGCCCAGTTTTTGAGGGATCGGACCGTTTATATTCCCAAACTTTACCCGGACTATTCGAAGAATCGGGTATTAACCATGGAATATGTGCGTGGTATCAAAGTGTCCGATGTCAAACTCCTTGAAGCGGAAGGGCTCAACCGGAAGATAATTACGGCCAGGGGAGCTGATTTTATCATGAAACAGGTCTTTGAATTCGGCTTTTTTCATGCAGATCCCCATCCGGGAAACGTGTTCGTTCTGCCGGGCAATGTCATCTGTCCCTTGGATTTCGGAATGACAGGCTTTGTGGATAAACGGAGGCGGGCACTTTTTATCGATCTTCTTGAAAGCGTCGCCAAAAAGGATTCCGAGAGAAGTGCACGTCTGCTGCTTGATCTTGGGAACTACGAAGAGGAACCGGATATACGTCTTTTTGAAAAGGAAATCGACGATTTCATGGGGCGGCATTTGTTCAAATCCCTTAAAGAAATTGATCTGGGACGATTGCTACAGGATTTTCTGGCCATTGCCACCCGCAACAAGGTGAGTGTGCCGCCGGTGATTTTTTTGATGATCAAAGCCTTTGCAGCCCTGGAAGGAATCGCCCGCCTTCTTGATCCGGGCTTTGACATGATTGCCCATGCTGAACCCTTTGTGAAACGGGCCAAATTGTCCCGTTATTCCCCCAGAAAAATCACGGAAGGCATGTTGACAGCCTTGTCGGACTCCATATCCGTGTTTCAGGACTTGCCCAGGGAAGTCCTTCAGGTGGCCCGCAACGCTCGTCAGAACAAGTTGACCCTCAACGTTGAGATCAAGGGGTTGGGGAACTTGTTACGGACCTATGATCAGGTGAGCAACCGGGTGTCTTTTTCCATTATTATCGGATCATTGATTATTGGCTCGGCCCTTTTGCTCGCATTTAAGACCCCTCCCCTTGTGTATGGGGTTTCTCTTGTGGGTATGATCGGGTTTTCCGTGGCTGCTGTTTTTGGGATCTGGCTTCTGATTGCCATTTTGAAAAAAGGTATGTTATAAGCATTATTCCAATTCACCGTTTGATTTTAAAGGTAATATGGTATAAAAAACAGCCATTCGCCTGTGGGATGGGGGGCATGCAGCATTGAATTCATGGCATGATTCATTGAAGATGCCCGAGCCGGTTCTGATAGGGTGTATCGCGAGGTGCATCATTAAATCATGGAGACGTTTTTTATACTGATGATGTTGACTGAAAAATCTAAACTGCCTGTGGGTGCAGTTCTTATCTTGTTGTTCTCGTTATGTTTATACTCCGGTTCTGACGCGGTCGCCGAAACCGGGCAGACTCTTTCGGGATTTGATCATCTTTTTCGTCTGGTGACATCTGATAACGTAAGATTTGATCCTGGCCAAATCAAGGATATTCTTGACTACGTGGGGTCGAATGAAAACCAGGCGGAACCCCTGTACCAAGGTGGGCTTGATCATGCTGCCACAGCCTATTGCGGATTTGATGTAAAAGCCGATATAGAGCGTCTTACCCAATACTGCTTTAATCCTGATATCCCTTCATGTGCGATTATGCCCTCCATGATCCGTCTGTCGTCCTGGCGGGACATCCATGGCGGTGTAGGAACCAATCTTCCCCCTTTGTGGAACCGCCTGGCGCATATCACGGATCCCATTGTGACCCGGGGTGTTTATTATATGCAGAACACACCCGACCCCAACACCGGGGCCTATTACGGTTACGATTCTTACCGGACCGTGATCCTGATGAAGTACAAGGGGCAAAATGCCTTGATCTCCATTTTAAAACAGAAGGATGTGTCCGATGTTGGGAAAAAAGGCTTTATTCTGGGAGATGATAAGGACCTGGATTATTTTTACTCCGGAGAAAAAGGCCTGAATATGATAGGGCTCAGCTGGGTCAAGTCCTACCTGTATGATTCCTTTTCCGTGTCTGTGTATCTGGAAGACAGCTCTGGGGAAAAAAATATGAAATGCGGCATATTTAAATGGCTCAAAGCCGGTTGGGCCGGTAAAAACATGATTCGAAAAGGGCATATCCATAAAGGTCTGCTGCGATTTTCAGATGTTTTTAAAACGGTCATGGAATCAAGGGATTTCCCTTCACCCGTTCAGCTGGCCGATATATGCAGAGCATACAGGAGTCTCCCTTCGGCGGAATTAAAAAAGAAAATGGAAGATCATATCCTGTCACTCCAGGGGAAGTGTACGTGTATCTCGGGCTGCCCCAAGGTGTTGAAGTCAGGTGGGGGTGATCTGGAACACTATATTGATACAATGAGCCCCATGGAAATGAGCTCCGCGCTTATCGTGGATTATGTCAAACACATCCTCGCCAAGGACGGTAATTCGGGGACGATGGCGTTTCATCCCAGTCCCGATGAGGCCACGGTTTTCTGACCTTCGTGCTCTTCGTGTCCTTCAGTGAGCGTAGCGAACGGGTGGTGGATAAAAAAGAAAACAAGGTTTCAATCCAAGGCGTTGGCTGGGATTGAAACAAAAAGCAATTTTACCATGACGTACATGAAGGTCATGAAGAAAAACGATTAAATAGTTTAACCACCCACTCCCTTTGGTCGTTCAAGAACACGAAGAGCACGAAGAAAAGCATGCCTCCGTGAGAGACATGTTTTTTGTTTGTGGCTATGCCGCACTGTGATTTTCTGGTTTATCGAGTCAAGCAAATAATGGAAATAGTGGAATGATAGAAAAAAAACAACGTGTACGTGCCCTGGGTCTCTGTTCCGGAGGCCTGGACAGTATTCTTGCCGGTATGATATTAAAAAAACAGGACATTGATGTGACATGGGTAAGTTTTGAAACTCCCTTTTTTACAGCGGACAAATCCGCCAGGGCAGCCCGCCAGACAGGAATCCCTTTGATTAAAAAGGATATCACGGACATATACCTTGCCATGCTCAAAAATCCGCCCCTGGGCTACGGAAAACATATGAACCCGTGCAGGGATTGTCATGCGCTCATGTTCAAGCTGGCTGGTGATATGATGGCTCAAGGCAATTATGATTTCCTGTTCAGCGGCGAAGTGGCCGGGCAGCGCCCTTTGTCACAGACCAAGCCGTCCCTTCGATATGTGGAAAAACAGTCCGGGTTTGATGGATTGATTATAAGGCCTTTGAGTGCCCGGGTGCTACCGGAAACAGACGTGGAAAAAAGAGGACTGGTTGACCGTTCAAAACTCATGGATTTTTCAGGAAGATCACGTAAACCCCAGATTCAGCTGGCCAGGGAATTGGGCATCCGTGATTATCCATCCCCAGCGGGGGGGTGTCTGCTTACGGATAAAAATTTCTCCATTCGCCTGAAAGATCTTTTCAACCACGATGAGAACGTTTCTCACAATGATATCCATTTATTGAAGTTCGGCCGTCATATCCGCTTGAATGAAACGGTGAAAATTATCGTTGGGCGAACCCAGGCAGACAACCAGTCAGTGATGAAATTCCATGATCCGGAAAAATACGCCCATCTGGATGTAAAGGATATCGGCAGTCCGGTCATCCTTGTCCCGGCCGACATCGACAATGAGTCACTGAAAATGGCTGCAGCCATCAGTGTGGGCTACACCAAGACCCCTGAAGGACAAAGCGCCGACGTTGTTGTGACCTGGAAAGACCGCGTGGAAATCCTAAGGGTCAAAAGCATTGTATCAAGCACCCTGAGACCATTAATGCTGGGGTGATTAGGATTAGAATAGGACATGGGACCTATGAGCCATAAGGCGCGCAGGGCCTGACCTCAAGAATAAATCACCATAAGTCCCATGAGTCCTATACCTCCCATAAGTCCCATCAGGTCCTATCTGTCCCATAACTCCCATAAAAAAAAGACCCCCCACAGCCCAGCCATGGAAGGTCTTTATTTTTTATTAATTATTAAAATCCTACTCCAGAGGATAATGCCACATATCCCCTGAGGATACTCCCTGATATGCACTGGTAATCAAAACCGTGGATGCAGTATCATCTGTATGAAGCACTAAAAAGGACGCGAAATCAACCGGAACAAAGAGTTTTTTGCCGCCCAGCAGCTCTGCGGAACCTTTTTCTTCGGGATAGAAGATATTGTACATCTGGCCGTCTTTGACACCGTCCTTGCTGCCTTTGTCAATAAAGGCGATTTTATCGTCACCAAAAATTCCTTCGCCCTCTTCCGAGGCGATGATGGAACCTGTCAGGCCTTCCACGCTGGCTGAAAGGGTGATGTCCGGTGACCGATAGGTATAGGGAATGAGGAAGTTTTTTAATCCAATGGTCTTGTAAGACTGAATTACGGTACCCACGGCATATCCGGATTTTTTGCTCGTGATCTGAATGACACCTGTGATCAGGTGCTGGTACCCGACCTTTGTTTTTTTGACTTTCCGGCCCAATTTGAAAAGATTGGATTCTTCTTTAATCCGGTTTTTGACAAAACTTGGATCCAATAGTTCATAACAGAAATATTTGGCACCGGGAATCAGTGTTTTCTTGTTGTCCTCCTTGATAAACACTTCATCGCCTTTGCTGATCATCAACCGGTCGGAACCTTTGAGTTTGAAGATATACCCATGGTCTACAGAGGGCTCCGGAGTCATAAAGCCGATACCACCGATTTTGGAATAGTGGTAAAAAGGAAGTTTGAGATCCGAGACATTGTCGCCTTCATTATCAGCCGTATCATCTATTTTGACTGGCTCGACAGCTTCCACTGTTTTTTCCGTTTCGTCGGGTTCAACAACTTCCGGGGCGACCTCAACGGTTTCTGTTACCATTTTTTCTTCGGCAGCTTTTGCCTGAATTTTTTTGATACGCTCAATGTCACTTCGGAAAAAAAGCTTGATTTTTTGTCCGGGATAAATCCGGTGGGGGTTGGTCAGCTGTTTGTTGTCGCTCCACATACCCGGCCATTTCCAGGCGCTGTTGTTGAACCGTTGTGAAAGATCCCAAAGGGTGTCCCCTTTTTTGACCGTATAATGCACGGTCGATTCGCTGTTGACACCCGATGGTGGTTCCCCATCGGTGGGCATGGTCATTTCCTCCATGTCCGAGGCCTGCTCACCGGTTTGTTCACCTGGCTCCATGGCCATGGTGTCCGGATTTTCTTGGCTTTCGGAAAGCAGGTTGTCAGTGTTTTCCATGATCCCTTCCGGATTATTCGAGGTCTCGGCGAAGGAAAAAGTAACGCTTAACATAAGGCAAAAGGTGCAGAAAATGACTAACAAAAATGATTTTATTGTGGTGTTCATCAGGCGCCCCAATGTATGGTGGTTAAAATGGAAAATGTCACAGGCAATGATAACTGTACATCTATAACCTGTACTTTGCTGATTTGTCAAGGTTTTCCATGGTAAAATAAGGAATTTAACACTCGAAGGGTAAGATGGAGTCATATTATAATCCCATTGCAAAAAAAACTGTCATCGAATATGCATGGAAAAACTGAAAAAAGATCTGCGTCATAAGTCCAAACCAACCGGACTCAGGTATTTGGGTGTCATCTCAATTTCAACACGATATAGAAACGGGTGTGTGATGAAAAATATTGCGAATCTTCTTTTTGAGGCAAAAATGTTAAAGGAAATCCCAAGGTCAGGTTATCATTTTTTGGGTTCCGGGAAAGAGTCCGTGGCCGAGCATTCATTCGTGATCACGTTCATCGCGTTTGTCATGGCGAAAATGGAGCCCGATGTGGACACGGTTAAGTTGATAAGCATGTGTTTGATCCATGATCTTCCTGAATCCAGGACTGGGGATATGAATTATGTTCAGAAAAAATACGTCGATGTCGATGAAATGAAAGCAGTGGATGATTTGACCCGGGAGATTCCCTTTGGGGACTCTATCAGGGAACTCATTGTTGAATTCAACGCATGCATAACAAGGGAGGCCAGACTGGCAAGGGATGCGGATCAGATATCCTTTATTCTTGAGCTGAAAACCCTTGCTGATACTGGGCGGAAAGGCCCTGAAACCTGGCTTCCCATCGTGATGGACAGGCTTCAGACCGAAACAGGGAAACAAATTGCTGAAAGCATTGCTGATACAAATTGGGACGAATGGTGGAAGAAAAATTATGTTGACTGAACTGGCTAAATATTTTATTTTATAGGTAAAATATAAATCGGTATCGTGTAAGTATTTGCCGTTCATTGACTTCGTAAATTTATCCAAGGCGTGACATACGCCCAAAATCAGTCTTAACAACAATACGACATGTCGTCTTTAAATGTAGTTAAGGCATGGGGATGATTTTTATCCCTGTCCTTTTCCAGCCGTGGGTCTCTATGGCATTAATATTTTAACAATCAGTAACAATATTCGCATGATATACCTGTATGATGACATGCTGTCTTTCATAAGAAAGCAAACCCATGACAGGAAGGTATGACATAAATTTGGCCGTTGCATGTGATCAATGGCTATAAGGAGATGGTTATGGAAGAAGTCCATGATGCGGGTCGGATCAAGGTTCTGTATATTGATGATGACAGTGATCTGATTACCATCTATGTTCGTTTTTTTGAGAAGTCGGATTACGACCTGTCCACGGCATCCAATGCCGAAGAAGGTCTTTCCTTAGCCCGGGATTTGGTTCCTGATCTCATCATCAGTGATGTGGTTCTTCCTGGGATGAACGGCATTGAACTCTGCCGAATGATTCGAAAGGAGAGGCATCTCCAGGATACCATTTTTATGCTTGTCACAGGTATTGAGGTGGACTCGGGTGATATCGTGGAGGGCTTCCGTGCCGGTGCCGATGAATACCTGATGAAACCGTTTTCACGGGATGAGCTGTTTGTAAGAATCGATGCCCTGTTAAGGATCCAGAGACTGAAGGATGGTGGGAATGTATTAAAGCGCGAAATCACAGCCCTCCGGGGGGATCGTGACCGCCTTCGTGGGGAGTTGGAAGATTCTCGTTCATTTTTGGCCAAAGAGAAAGAAATTTTAAACAGTTCTTTGAAGCAAATGGCCATGATGGTTGAGGAACGGGACAAGGGGGTGAAAGAAATTCTTCGCCTTGAACAATGCCTGAAAAATGATCACAAGGCCCTGGTGGACCTCCTTGCCCAAGCCATCGAATCCAAACCCCAGTATCACAGAGGGCATTCTTCAAGCGTGGCTGAAATTGCATCAGTTATATCAAAGATGATGGATCTCCCGGATGATGAAATTGAAGATATTATTTCTGCTGCCCGTCTCCATGAACTTGGAAAACTGTGTATCCCCGAAGAACTTGCCATGAAGTCTCCCACCTTATACTCCCAGGCAGAACAGGATCTTCTGGTTCTGCATCCTTTAAAGGGTTCGGGAATGCTTAAGATGTTCAATGGATGTGAGCGGATCAGCAGGATCATTCGTCATATTCATGAACACGTCAATGGGCAGGGTTTTCCGGATGGTCTGAAAAAAGATGCTATTCCCATGGGATCACGCATTATTGCTGCTGTTAATGTGTTCGATAACCTTGTTTACAGGGGCGAAACCATGACAGCTGATAAAGCCCTTGAGATGATTGACTCGCATACGGGGTCCGTCATCGATGCCGGGGTCATGGTCTGTCTGCGGCGTTATGTCAGCCGGAATTCAGGCGACACCCAGGGGAAAACCATTGAGGTAAGGTTGTATGAAGTCAAGCCAGGAATGACTCTGGCCGCGGGCCTTTACACAACAAAGGGAGCCAAGCTTCTCCATGAAAACACGGTGCTCACCCAGGATACCATTAACCAGATTGCACGCTACAATAAAATTGACCTTCTTGAAGAGACAGTTTTTATAAAGGGATAAGCTGCTTATGGATATTTCTTCATTAATCGGTGCGATTGCAGGAACGGGCTTTGTCGCTATTACCATTCTTCTGGGCAGCAGTCTTTTGTTGTTCTGGAATTTACCCTCGGTGATGATTGTGGTGGGCGGGACATTGTCAGCTGCCATGATTGCCTATCCACTGGGTGACTTTCTGGCGGTGTTCAAAACATCAGTCAAAGTCTTTATGTTTAAAATCGAAAAACCGGAATCTCTGATCAAGGTTCTTGTGGAGATTTCGAATAAAGCCCGGAAAGGAGGCCTTTTATCCATTGAGGGAGACATTAAAAATACCAGTGACCCTTATTTGAGGCAGGCCCTTCAGATGACGGTGGATGGGGTGAAAACATCGGATATTGCTGCCGTGATGCAGAAAAGAATGGAGCTTACGGCCCGGGACCACAAAATAGGCTATTCCGTGCTCAAATCCATGGGGTCTTATGCTCCGGCATTTGGTATGGTGGGAACCCTGGTCGGGCTTGTTCAGATGCTCGCTAACCTGGATGACCCCTCGTCCATCGGCCCTAAAATGGCCGTTGCCATGATCACCACATTTTATGGCGCTGTCATGGCCAATCTGTTTTTTATCCCCATGGCGGATAAGCTGAAATTAAGAAGCGAAGAAGAAATCATGAATATGACCCTTCTGTTCGAAGGGGTGGTTTCCATCAGGGAAGGTGAGCATCCCAGATTAATGGAAGATAAGTTGAATGTTTATCTGAGCGGTAAGACGCAGGCTGATGGTGCCAAGGCTGGGGGAGAATAAATCCAATGGCAGACGAACGTGCCCAGGATAAATCGGATGATATGGGATCGGGAGGTCTTTCCCGTCCACCTGCCATCGCTGATGATGAGGGTGGGGGTGGGGCTCCCGAATGGATGTGTACATTTTCTGACCTTGTGACGCTTCTGATGTGTTTTTTTGTCCTGCTTTATGCCATGAGCACCATCCAGGAAGAAACGTTCAAGGAACTGGTTGAATCCATGAAAAGCGCTTTGGGTGTTCAGCAGATCCCTGAAACAGGCACCCGGGAGGGTCTGGTTATGATGGTGCAGCCCTCACCCGATTCCAAACAGGATCGGCCGGATAACGCTATGGATGAGATCGGTGGCATGGTTCAGAAGGAGGTTCAGGATATTGTCAGTGATGTGAAAGAGCTGGTGATGTTCAACAAGCTTGGTGGAAAAGTCAAAGTAGAGGAAAATGATGAGGGGGCCGTGATCACCATTTCTGACATGGTTCTCTTCAGCCCCGGGGCGTCTTCCATCTCCTCGGGAGGGCTTGATGTGATGACTAAAATCGCCAAGGTTCTTGCCCAGTTCGCCTACCCCATCAAAGTCGCCGGTCATACGGACAATATTCCCATCAGGACAGAGCAGTATGCTTCCAACTGGGAACTTTCTGCCAATAGAGCCAGCGATGTGGTTCGCTTTTTGATCAGTCAGGGCATTGATCCCAAGCTTTTATCCGCCGAGGGATATGCTGAATTCAGACCCATCGAGGAGAACAAAACAGCCGAAGGCCGGGGAAAAAATAGGCGTGTTGAAATTATCTACGAACGGGGTAGTATAGGAAAAGCCTTAACCGGAAAACGATAATTCAGGCGGGATTAATATCTTCCAGTCTGATATGATTTATAAACGCCCCTGAAAATTGTGGTTCCGGGGCGTTTTTGTTTTTTTTATATGGGAAACCCTCGTCACAATTGTCTCAATCCCTGACCATAGGGTAAAAAAATGCCAGCCTGAATATTAAATAAAGGTGTTGATTTAACATGGATATCTGTGTAACTTGTTAAGGTTTGTTTGTATGATTTTAGGGGAGAGAGGATTTTTGACATGAAACTGGAACTGGCAGAACTTGCGGAGTGCCTCCATCTTCCTCTATACACGGTTGAGCGGTGGATAAGGCAGGGGCGGATGCCCGCACGGAAAACCGGGAGCCAATGTGTGTTCAAACGGGTGGTTCTTGAGAAATGGGCTGAAAAACATGATATCACCTTCACCCTGAATGAAGATCACGCGACGCCCAAGGGCCATGACGACAAAGATGGTCTTTTGGCTGCATTGAAACGTGGCGGTCTGCATTATAATGTCACGGGGGATAGCGTGGACGAGGCATTGCAACAGGCTGTTTCATGTATTCCTGATTTTTCGGATGATGAACGATCCCTTTTGCTGACCAAATTGCTTGAACGGGAAAAGCTGACCTCCACAGGCATCGGGAAAGGGGTGGCCATCCCTCACCCGCGGAGTCCACTGCCCGGGAAAGAACGCCCGGCCCTTATCTGTACCTGTTTTCTCAAAAACAAAATTGATTTCAAAGCCATTGATGATAAAACCGTCTCTGTGATGTTCGTGATTGTGTGCCCCACGGTGACAACCCATCTCCATCTGTTGTCACGCATATCCTATTGCCTTAGAAATGATTCCTTTGTGACCTCATTGAACAAACCCCTTTCCCCGGATGAGTTTTTTCAAAAAATTGAGGAATTTGAGGAACAGCTTGAAAAGGCACGGTAAATGAAACGTTTTATTTCTTGGAGAGTTCCCACAAAATGGCCGGTGTTCAGGCTGGATGACCGACTGTTGTTGATCATTTCCGGTATGATCGTGGGGATATTAAGTGGACTGGCTGCCTTTGCCCTGAATCGAAGCCTTGTTTTTTGTCTTGATTTTCTTCACTCGTACCGTGCGTACTGGTGGGCGTTTATCCTTCCTGCCGGAGGAGCCGCCCTGTCGTCCCTGTTTTTGTCCAGAGTGGTGAATGAAGGCGCTGGCCATGGGATACCGGAAGTGATCTATGCCGTGTCCCGGTATGGCGGTCTGATTCGTCTTCGTTCCAGTTTTTCGCGGCTGGTATCCAGCTGCCTGACCATCGGAAGCGGCGGTTCGGCCGGTCCTGAAGCACCTGTGGTGATGAGCGGGGCTGCCATCGGATCAAATATTGCTCGTTTTTTTTCCTTTAATGACCGCCAGAGAGTCACCCTTGTGGGATGCGGAGCAGCCGGGGCCATCTCTTCAATCTTCAATGCGCCCATTGCCGGTCTTGTCTTTGTTCTGGAAGTGATTCTTGGAGAATGGTCCACGGTGAATATCGTGCCCATTGCCGTTGCCTCCGTGGCGGGCACCGAGGTGAGCAGGCTTCTTGCCGGCAATCAGATCGCCTTTAGTCATCATACCTTTCATATCTCGTTTCATGATATCTTGGCCTGTGCTGGCCTTGCCGTGGTCACGGCCTTCATGTCCGTTATTCTGACACGGCTTCTTCGGCATATGCATCATGCCTCCGATAAGACCAAACTTCCCATCTGGGCCAAAGCGGCTGTGGGCGGATGCGCCGTAGGTCTTCTGGGCTTTTTTGTCCCTGATGTGATGGGGGAGGGCTATCATTCCATAAGGAATATGATCGAAGGTGTTTATGAGCAGGGAATGACCATTGCTGTTGTTGCCTGTTTTGCCAAGGTTCTTGCAACCTCACTGACCCTGGGTTGGGGGGGCTCCGGAGGGATTTTCGCTCCGAGCCTGGTGGTGGGAAGCTTTTCCGGTCTGGCTTATCATCGTTTTCTTGTTTATTTTTTCCCGTCCGTACCCTGGGTGGGGGAGGGGTGCTATGCCCTCCTGGGAATGGCCGGATTTATCGGGGGGATCCTCCAGGCGCCGTTGACCGGCATTTTTCTCATTGTTGAAATTACAGGGGGATACGAGGTGATTCTTCCCCTGATTATTATCTCATCGCTGTCAGCAACTATCTGTTATTATTTTGAATCGGCATCATTTTACATGAAAGACCTGGTGGAACGTGGCCAGCTTTTAAGACCGGGAACCGATGCCAGAGTTCTTTCTGATCTGAGTATTTCAGAGCTTCTTGAAAAAGACTGTATTTCAGTTCCACCGTCCATGTCCTTGCGTGAGTTCGTGGGTCTTATCACACGGTCACGGCGGAATTATTTCCCGGTGGAAGATCCTGAAACCAAAGAATTTCTGGGGCTCGTCAAATTTGATGATATTCGTCCCTATCTGTTCAATTCCATGATGTATGATGCGGTTTTTGTTGAACAGATCATGGACACCCATGTGGCGGTGGCACGCTATGGAGAAGATCTGTCGGATGTGCTGAGGATCATGGATTCACGAGGCCTGTTCAGCATGCCCGTGCTGGCCAATAAGCGCTTTGTTGGAATGATCTCCAAGGCCACATTGCTTGACCAGTACCGAAAAGAGTTGATGGTGCAGACGTACCAGGGCTGAAAGCCCAAAGGACGGACCCCTATCATGAGCCGCCGTGCCAAAGGCAGGGCTATTCGATCACAGGCAAAGGAGGCAAGGATGGAAACAAAACTGTTGCACATATTCAGAAATACCCCCCTGGGCCGGGAAACACTTCTCCAGTCCATCTATTTCTGTAATATAACCCGGTCATCCATGGTGATATATATCCCGGAATACACCAAATTTCTCATGTATTTTGATAATGATGTGGTTCAGGTGGATCTGGATCCGTCCTATCTTCTTTACCCTGAAACGTCCAGGACCCATGCCCTGGATTTGACCAAGGCCCATGGCATTGATGCATCATTTTTTGAACCCCGGCAGTTTACCGCAAGCACTCTTCCGGATATTCCTGTGGATTTTGATTTTATGTGCAGTCCACGAAGCATCTCGGACCTTTCGAGCAAAATCAGCCTGGGGCATATCGGAACACGGGTGCGCCGGATCATCAAAACAGCTCAATTCCCGGTTCTTCTCACCAGCCCTTGCTATAAGGAATGGACCAGCATCCTCGTGTTTTTTGGAGGCTCAGTCAATTCGGTAAAGGCTGTTCGGCTGGGGTTGCACATATCACGGCTGACCGGCCTGCCCCTGGATCTATTCACCCAGGTGGAGGGAAGTCAGACAATGGACGATTACAAAGACCGCTTGAAACAAGCCGGTCTTGAGGCTGATTTCGACAAAAGGGTCCGGGACTGGAAGGTCTTTGCCGACAATGGCTTTGAGGAAAATTTGTATCATGTCCCCCACCAGGCCCTTGCTGTGCTTGGAGCATACGGTCACGGCCTTGTGAAGGATATTCTCTTTGGTAGCAAAATGGAAGTGATTCAATCAGTTTTATCCAACAATCTGCTTATTGTCGGCCCACGTTACAGCGCAAAAGGCTGATCCATCAAACCCTGTTTAAGAACACTTTTTTCTTGAGAATGGTTGAGGCTGTTTTTTCAAATTGTTCTGTGATGTCCGACACAAAGAGGTCTGCTTTTCCATTTTTTTCGATCAGCTGGTCCATGTCGGGATGATCTGCAAAAAAACGGCTGATCTTTTCTGCCACAGCCACGGATGAATCAATGACCTTCACATTTTTTCCGATTTTTTTCTGGATGATATCTTTGAGCAGGGGGTAGTGGGTGCAGCCTAGAATCAATGAGTCCACCTGACGGATTTTCAGGGGATGCAGGTATTTTTTCACGATCATCCGTGTTTCCGGGCGGTCAAACCAGCCTTCCTCGACCAAGGGAACCAGAAGGGGGCAGGGGCTTGAAAAAACATTGGCCGTAGGAATTTTTTCTTTGATCAGGCGTTCGTATATGCCGCTGTTGATGGTCCCCCGGGTGCCGATCACCCCGATCTGGGCTCTGGGACTTTGATTTACGGCACGTTCAACAGCCGGGGTAATCACTTCAAATACCGGGACATGGTATTTTTCCATGAGCACTTCCGTGGCCACGCTGGATGCGGTGTTACAGGCCATAACAATGACTTTGGCCCCATGCTCCAGAAGAAATTCCGTGTTCTCAATGGCGTATCGAATGACCGTTTCACGGCTTTTGGAACCGTATGGGGTTCGAGCCGTATCGCCAAAATAGATGAGATCATGTCCGGGCAGAACATCCATCAAAGCCCGGACCGTGGTGAGGCCGCCAATTCCCGAATCAAAAATTCCGATCATGCTTAAACATTAACTTAT
Organism: Pseudomonadota bacterium; assembly: GCA_018818835.1. Classification (GTDB taxonomy): domain Bacteria; phylum Desulfobacterota; class Desulfobacteria; order Desulfobacterales; family Desulfolunaceae; genus JAHIRD01. The sequence goes on along the minus strand of JAHIRD010000100.1, from coordinate 16,362 downwards.
CTTTAAATGTTTGCTATACCAGTTTGTTAAAGGCCAGTGCCTAAAAACAACTTTAGCATGCATATCCCAAAAAAAAAAAATGTACAACCGAAAGGATGATCATGACCGAACAAAACAGCCAGACCCGGATGGAACAACGCATTTTCGAGCTGGATCTCCCCGTTGAAACCGTATCCATATACCTTTTGTGCACAGGGGTGAGCGATTCCGGGAAACCACTTTCCTTTGAGACCCTTTTATCCTTGTGGAACGGAAACCCGGAGACCCTGACACGGGGCCTGGAAGCCCTTGAACAGAAAGGGATTATACAGATTATTCCTGGGGATCCTGTGCAATACCGGGTGCTGCCATCCTCGCAATGGCGCTTGAGTTGAACACGTGGCTTTGGGGACATCCCTTAAAAGACACAGCAGGCCCAGATAAAGAACATAAGTCCTATGAGACCCATGGGACCTATAGAGAATCGTTTTTTGGTTGTGGCTTTGCCGCACTGTGCTACTATCTCGTAAAATTTAGTTTTTTTGCTGGAAGTTAAAGCCATAAACGAACAACATGCTAAAATTATTTGCTTTTCTTCGTGCTCTTCGTGCCCTTCAGTGAGCGTTGCGAACGGGTGGTGGGAAAAAATAAAACCGGTTCTCTAAGAAACTCCAGTAAAAATCCAACTTAAATCGAACGTGTTGGGATAATCGAATGAACAAACGCAATGTCATACATTCCAAGACCTTCAGGGTCCGCACCGGGATGGGGCTGGATTGTATCGTATGTGTACAGTGTGATGATGATCGGTCATATGTGATGATTTGTGGATTAGAAATAAGTCATTTTGATTTTATCCTTTTTTGAACGGTGAATCCTTTTATAGGGATGAGGACCAATTTGTCGGGTTTCGTTCCTCAACCCGACCTACGATGGGTTGTTTCATGGGACGGCGTTGGTGGTGTTTTATGTGATGGATTAAATAGCGTGTTTTCGACGGCCAGCTTTTAAAAAGCTGGGCCGGTCTTCGCCAAGGCTTCGCACGGCACGCAAATGGGTTGGGGGCTTGGGGACGAGTAACGTGGCCAGAAACTATACCCAGATAAAGACGAGATAAAATGACATAAGTCCTATGAGTCCTATAGGTCTCATGGGTCTTATGGGACCTATAAGACCCATAGGACTTATGACTTAATTGTTTATGGGGCGGCTTTGCGGCATTGTTCCCAGGCTCTTGCCTCCAGAGGCATGGCTGGAGCCATGGGGTATACACTCCCAGGCAGGAGCCTGGGAGCAAGAAGAGTACGGCAGGGAAATTATTTTCTTCTTCTTCGTGTGCTTCAGCGACCACCGGGAGCGGGTGGTTAATATAAAATTATACCTGGGTTTTTATCCTGAAGCCGGAATATTTCGCAAAGCTCACGAAAGGCCTATTTATCTGCATCTTTCCGGGCCTTATCCAGGGCCTCAACTTCTTTTTTCACACAGGCCTGGACCTGGTCATGGGGAACACCGGTTTTGATCCCGGGGCAGGCCTGGCCCATGATGTTCCAGTTTCCGGGGGCTTTTAAAATGGCATCGATAAAAGGCCAGGCCCGGCACATCCGGGGTTTGACCGGATGAATCGTGCATTGTGTTTCATCATGGAAAAAAACGCATTTTCCCGATGGGCCCACCCGGATCACCGGCCGTCCACCGGATGACTGGCAGTATTTTTCGAGGAATTGTTCGGAGTCTGTTTGAATGAATTCGGCGATATCTCGGATATCTCCGGGGCTCAAATAGGTCCCCCCATATCCTGTGCAGCAGTCCCCGCATTGCTTGCATTGAAAAATATCGTCAGGCGTCAAGGTTTTATGTATCACGTCGTGCCTCCATGGCCCGTTTCAAGGTGACAGGATCCACGTATTTCAAATCCCCACCGATGGGGACACCCGAGGCGATTCGGGTGACTTTGATGGGGAAGGGTTTGAGCTTTTTTGAAATATAATGGGCCGTGGATTCCCCTTCAACATTTGTGCTTGTGGCCAGGATCACTTCCGTGACACCTCCGGATGCGACCCGTGACAGGAGTTCATGGATTCGTATATCATCTGGCCCCATGTTGTCCATGGGGGACAAAACCCCCTGGAGAATATGGTAAAGGCCCTTGTATGCCCCGGATTTTTCAATGGCGGCCATGTCCGATGGCCTTTCCACCACACAGATGATCTGTCTGCTGCGTGACGGATGGCTGCATATGGCACACACGTCTTCTTCGCTCAGGGAAAAGCAGCATGAGCAGAGCCGCATCTTGTCTTTGAGCTCCAGGATGTTTCTGGCCAGCTGTTCAGCTTCTTTCCGGGGGGCACGCAGGACATGAAGGGTTAGCCGTTCGGCTGTTTTTTTGCCGATGCCGGGAAGTTTTGCAAAACTGTCGATCAGGCTCAAAACAGACCTGGGGTAGTGATTCATGCTTACATCAGTCCCGGAATATTCATACCACCTGTAAGTTTGCTCATCTGACCGGATACCATTTCCTGGGATTTAGTCAGGGCGTCATTGACGGCGGCTGTCACGAGATCCTGAAGCATTTCAACATCTTCAGGGTCAACCACTTCTTTTTCAATGGTAATGGAGATGATCTGCTGTTTTCCATTGGCGACAACTTTGACCATACCGCCTCCGGCTGCAGCATCCACGGTTTTTTCCGCCAGTTCCTCTTGCAGCTTCATCATTTTGGCCTGAAGTTTCTGGGCCTGCTTCATCATATTGCCCATGTTGCCCATATTTTTCATGGTTTATCCTCCTATAATCGTGATGTCCACGTTGCCCTCAAAGACCTTAATGGCCTCGGAAACAACGGGATTGGTCTGGGTTTCCTGTTTAAGTTGATCATTCAGTTCTTTTTTTTTTTGATTTGAATCCACGCTGTCATAATTGGGGATCAGGGTAACAGACCCTTGGTGGTTGAAAAATTCCTGGCAGGCTCCGGTGAGAATGGCTTTGTTCTTCTCATGGCCAATGCGCTGGATATTGAAATTGCTTCCACCGATTTCAGCGGTCAATCCTTGGGGTGATAACGCAGTTAGTCTGCTCTGGGATAGGCTTGGGGCAAGGGCCGGGTTTGAGGCGGTGAACCAAGCAAGAAATTTTTGCCATGACATGTCCAAGGAGTCTGCCGGGTTAAATCCGGACGTCCTGTTGGGAACGGGTTGGCCCTGGGGCAGCTGCCTGCCATTGGGTTCTGATGAAGGAGTGCCTGTATCCTGCCATGCCCCATGATTGCTTTCACTGACCCTGCTGACTGGTATGGACCCGGATGGCCCTGTGTAGGGATGGTCTGGCGATGACAGGGGAGACGGGTTCGACGGTATCTCGTCAGACACGCCATCCCTGAGCTTATCAAGTTTTTCAATCAGGGTTTCGATGCTGAGGGCCGGTTCCACCTGGAGAATTTTAATCAGGGCCATTTCAAGGGCGAACCGGGCCTGGCTTGCAAACCGTATTCGAGACTCTTCTGCAAAGAGCATGTCCATGATCTGGGTCAGATAAACAGAGGAAACGGATTCCACCTGGCGTTTCATGTCCGAAAGTTCATGGGAGGGCACGTCAACCAGCCTGGCACTGTCCTTTGTCATCTTGACGATCATAAGGTTCCTGAAGTGCTCTGTGATTTTGGCGTAAAGCTTTTTCAGGTCATGCCCCCGTGTGTATATTTCATCGATCAGGTCAAGAACCCGGGGGATATTCCGACTGAGAATGGCAAGAGACAGATCAAAAATGTTTTTTCGGTCCACGGTTCCAAGGATGCTTAGGACCTGGTCATGGCCCACGTCTCCCATGGAAGAACTGATCACCTGGTCCAGGAGGCTCAAGGCATCCCGGACAGATCCTCCGGATTCCTGGGCGATCAGGGAAAGGCTCTTATCTTCCACTGTCACATGTTCTTTCCGGCACAGGTTAAGCAGATGGGCTGAAACCAGGTCCAGATCCACCCGGCGCATATCGTGGCGCTGGCACCGTGAAAGGATGGTGATGGGAATTTTATGGGGTTCGGTGGTGGCGAACATGAATTTTACATGGGCGGGCGGCTCCTCCAGGGTTTTCAGAAGAGCGTTGAACGCAGCCAGGCTCAGCATGTGAACTTCGTCGATAATGTAAATTTTATATGGGCTGTGGGCCGGCATATAACGCACATTGTCACGAAGCTCACGGATCTGGTCCACGCTGTTGTTGGATGCCCCATCGATCTCAAAGACATCCACGGCGCTGCCCGAGGTGATTTCAATGCAGGACCGGCAGGTATTGCAAGGAACAGCCGAGGGAATTTCCCTGTTGGCCATGCAGTTGACAGTTTTGGCAAGAATGCGGGCCACGGTTGTTTTGCCCGTGCCCCTGGGGCCGGAAAAAAGGATGGCATGGGCCACACGGTCCGATGTGATGGCATTGGCAAGGGTCGTTGTCACATGGGATTGCCCCACCACGTCTTCAAAGGTCTGTGGCCTGTATTTTCGTGCAAGAACGAGATATGACATAGTCTCTGCTTCCAGGGCTTGGTTGTGACCCACCGACTGTCCCGCCATCGGGTAAACCGATTATCAAAAAATCTTCGACCCGGGGCATTGCCGAAGAATGATCCGGTATTATAAACGAAAAAACCCGGACTTCGATGGAAATCCGGGTTTATCACAGCCGCTTAAAAAACAGATTATCAAACCGGATGTTTTTTTAAAATGGCGGAGAGAGAGAGATTCGAACTCTCGGTACCTGTTAAAGTACACACGCTTTCCAAGCGTGCTCCTTCAGCCACTCGGACATCTCTCCGTATCGTAAAAAAAACATATACCAGCTTCATGGTGGTTTGGCAATATCTCTTTGGGTATGTCAAACGTGTTTGAAAACCCTCTGCCCAACCGTGTCCGGCAGCCCTGTTCAAGGTTTTATACCGAACGGGGTGAAACAATATCTTCGGATCGAATCTTTGTCAAGGACTGTTTTATGAATTTTTTCTTGAACATAGCCTGTGATTTTAGTATCAGATGCTGACTGAATTTTTTAAGGGTGATTTTCTGTATCGGAAACCGAGTTGGGGAACGTTACTGTTATGGTGTTACAGATCCTTATCTTTAAAAGAATGTTCGGGTAATTCCCCGTGCCGGATTAAACATGGGATCCGGTGAATATCAACCTCAAATGGTTTTTTAGGAAAAATGCTATGGCTCGGATTGTTCCCTTTAAAGGGATCTTATACAATAAGGACAAGGTCGGTGAACTTGCAGATGTTGTTGCGCCCCCCTATGATGTGATTTCGGAAGAAAAACAACATGTGCTCTATGATCGCCATGACACGAATGTTGTCCGTCTGATTCTGGGTAAAATGTACGAGGATGACAGTCCGGAAAATAGCCGTCATACAAGGGCGGCAGAGTTTTTCACTGCATGGCAGGCCCAGGGGATTCTCAGCCGTGATGATAAGCCGGCCCTTTACCTTAGTTCGGTGTCCTTTCACGTGGAAGAAAAAACCGTGACCCGCTACGGCCTGATCACCCAGGTCATGCTCGAAACCTTTGACAAGGGCGTGATTCTTCCCCATGAGCAGACATTTTCAAAGGTGAAATCAGAACGTTTGGGGCTTATGAAAATCTGTAAAGCCAATTTCAGTCAGATTTTTTCCATCTATTCGGATCAGTGTGGCATTCTGGATGCTCTGAAACATGCTGTAGAGGGTAAAAAACCGGCCATTGATGTGGTGGATGATGTGGGGGAACGTCATTGCCTGTGGAAAATCACCGATGCTCCGGTAATTACGTGGGTTCAAGAGCAGATGAACGACAAAAAGCTGTTTATTGCCGATGGCCATCACCGTTATGAAACCGCATTGACCTACAGGGATTTTCTCAAGGAAACAGACCCTTCGTTTTCCGATGATCACCCGGCCAATGCCATCATGATGTATCTGACGAGCATGGAAGATCCCGGGCTGATCATCTTTCCCACCCATAGACTGTTAAATCATGTGGATCCCCAGTCCCTTTCCCAGCTTATAGAAAAGGCCCGAGTCTATTTCGATGTGGAAGAGATTCCTTTTGCCGATCATTTTGAGACGTCCCTGGAGCGATTCCGCAAAGCCCTTAAGGCGAATCAGGACCGGACAACCCTGGGAGTGCTTATTAAAAATCACAAGACGTTTTATGTCTTGTCCCTGAAACCCGGGGTGATGGATGAAAAATTCGAGGGAGTCATTCCAGCGACCCTGAGGGGGCTGGATGTTACGGTGCTGACCCAGCTGGTCCTTCTTGACATGCTGAACCTTTCACAGGCTGCATTGGATGAAGAAAAGCTGATTACCTATTCCGAAAGTGACAGGCATGCGGCAGAGGCTGTGATTAAAGGGAAATGCGAGGTGGCTTTTATCCTGAATTCCACAAAAATCAGCCAGGTTCAGGATATTGCCGAAAGCGGTCAGACCATGCCCAGGAAGACCACGTATTTTTATCCCAAAGCGCTTACGGGACTGGTGTTCAACACCTTAAAACCCTGATCCGCTGACGGCCTGTTTTTTTATTATGCATTCACGGGGTAAATCATACATGTTCCCAGGCACCAGCATGGGAACATGATATTATCAACCACCCGCTCCCGTTGGTCGCTGAAGAACACGAAGGAATATGCTTCCGGCGGCCAGCATCCTCGCCTCTGCGAGGACACGCTTAAAAAGCTGGACAAATGGGAAGTAGGGTTTGATGCTTTATCATAGATTCGGTTTTTATATTTTATGTCAAGAATTATCGACCTGAAGACGATACCATTAAAATGTTTATTTTAGGGTTTTGTTTTTCAACAACGAAAGGGTGATGAAAATGGCGGCTTATCCCAGCATGTCCATGAACGTTACGGTTGTGGTTGTTCTTGTTTTTTGTGCGTTTATGGCGATTTATGGTCTTTTGAAGATACTCAGGGTGTTGTCCATGTTACGCATGGATAATGTGACAATCGAGGACATCCACAGAATTTATGATGTATTTAAAAAAGACGTGCAGCAGAGTGAAGAATTCCCGGCCAATGAATTCCATAAGGATGTTCTTGCCGATTTTTATAATGATGCGAAACCCGAGGATCAGCGCTACCTTCATTGATTTTTAGGGCTACACGCATTTCATCGAAGCGAAATTCGGGTTTTTTAGATCAATGATGGGCAGATTGTCCTTTCGTATCTTCTGTACACCCACGTCATAGCAGGTTGTCTCACCCACACGCCGGTTTTCCCGGCACCACTTTACCTTTGCCTGGCATTCATCAAGCTTTTGTCCCCCCAGATCCAAGGGCATGAAGTTTACCATCTTAGCCTCGATTTCAGTTCCCGGATCAAGTTTCTTTTCTGTGATAAAACTGAATCCGTCAGAACAGGAATCTTTCATGGCAGCGCCAAAAAATTCTTTTTTAATAATCCCCTGGGGGGAAACGGGCAGCGCCTGGGTGGGGGATGCCACCGCAGGAACGTTATCTGGGTAAAACGTAAATGGGATGACTATTTTTTTTCGGGTATAGACCCTTTTGGAATCAATCATGACACGACTCTTTCTGTTTAAAAGGTTCGATTTAAAACGTCAGGTCCTGCGAAAGGGCATACAGAGTATCATTTGTGTCGTCAGTTGCTTTAAGAACGCCTAAGAAGAATTGCCGGGTAATGATGGTATAGACTATGCTATGCAGGCATGGCGTTTATGGATGATTATAGCGTATAAAAAAAAAGGTGAAATGTCAATATGGTACGCATGGGACGTATAGGACTTATGGGACCTATGGTGCCTTAACCTGAGGCTGTGCAGCAATGCTGGGCAATAAAAAAGGGCCGAACGAGCTTTTTTTTGTCGCTCGTTCGGCCTGGTGTTCCGGTATTGAGAATCGGATGTCCCCCTGTATCAAAACCATGTGTCCGGAGGTATTATTTCCTCCGGAATCTCAATGACCGGGTCAATCGTTGATCGTATAGGTACCTTTTAAGGCATAGACCTTGTTTTCCCAGATGGACAGGAACCGTTTTTCATTGGGAATCGGGCTTTTGATCATTTTTAAGCAGAATTCCTTCTGGGTTTCACTGTTGCTGGGTTTGGAAAAGAGCGTCAGCGCGTATTTTGAAAAGTCCCTGATCATAAAATCGAAGATCTCATCCAGAAGATCATCTTCAATGTTGAAAATTTTGCTGTTCTCGATGATCAGTTGGCCGTAAACAACCAGGGTAAACACATCACCCACAGCCAGGAGATAGTCAATGTCACGGCTCTGGTTTTTATCAGGTGTTGCTTTGATCAGGAATTTTTTGAATGCCGCGATCTGTTCTTTGAACACGTTGATATTGGGAAGGTCCACGCTGTTATAGGCAATATTGTAGTCATGGAACTGGATTTTTCCCAGGCCGCTGGTGGGGCCCTGGTTGAACAGGAAGCTGTCATTGGCCATATCATCCCTGCGGGGTACTTCAGCATACTCTGCGGGGTTGAAGAAATAATTCTGCATGAATTTGACGATCAGAGCCATGTTGACATGGACTGTTCCTTCCAGTTTTGGCAGCATTCTGATTTCATGGGCTGCAATTTCAAAGAAAGGCTCTTTTTCAAACCCTTTGGCTGCGATGACATCCCAAAGAAGGTTCACCACTTCTTCTCCCTGGCAGGTGACTTTCATTTTGACCATGGGATTGAAAAGAAGGTATCGGCGATCGTTGTCATTGGCGCTTCTCATGTAATCGCTGGCGCGTTCTGCGAAAAGCTTCATGGCCGTAAGGCGGCAGAAGGCATCGGTGAACAAACGTTTTACATGGGGGAAATCCGTGACGTATTTTCCATATACAAAACGGCCGGCCGCATGGTCAATGGCTTCGTACATGGCATGGGTGCACAGACCGATGGCGCCCCAACCCAGATTGAATTTGCAGATATTGATGGTGTTGAGCATGTCGTTCCATGCTTTCTGACCTTTTTCCAGGATGTCTGCCGCGGTGATGGGGTAATCATGGAGTGCATATTCCGACACGTAGTTCTGCTCGTGGACAACATTTTTGATGCATTCATAGTTTTTGTGCTTGGAATCCACCACAAACCACACGTAATCACCGGTATCGGACATTTTGGCAAAGGTGGATACCAGGGCGGCTTCGTTTCCGTTCCCGATGTAGTATTTGTCGCCGTTTGCAGTGAATGTGCCGTCTGCATTGGGGGTCAGCATCATATCCGTGGAGTAGATGTCAGCACCGTGTTCTTTTTCGGACAGTCCGAAGGCAAAGACTTTTCCGTCTTCAAGAAGTTTGGCTGTTTTGTGTTTGACTTCCTCGTTGGAACCCAGAAAAATCGGGCCCAGACCCAGCATGGATACCTGGAATGTATACCAGTAGGTGATGCCGTAGAAACCGGTAATTTCTGCAAATTCACAGATTCTATAGGTGTCCCATCTGGAATCATCCGCTCCATATCCTGAGGGTGTCATCAGTGTGGCCAGTATTTTTTCCTTTTTAAGAAATTCGACGAAATCATAGTTCCAGACCTTTTCGTGAAAATCTTTTTTGATCTGTTTCAATCCCTTGTTTTCAAGGAATGCAATGGTTTTCGTCATGATGTCCCTGGATTTGTCATCCTTGTAGGGCCGTGTGTGTTTTTTAGGGTTCAAAAGCATGGAAGGTCCTCCCTTATATCAATAAAATGCTTTAATAGTCCGAATTCCCGGAAAACAATGAAATTTCTTCTGGGCCGGAATGATCTGTATTTACCTTCTTGACAATGATTCCCCCATCGGGGTATTGATTCGTAAAAAATGAATCATCAGTCAATATTTGCGGATAATACCCAGAGGGGTCATAAAAATCAAGGAAATTATTGAATTTTAATCCTTGATATGATGGGTTATATTCTTCGTTTAAAGCATATGAACCGATATTCCGCGCCGGGATACATGATAGGGGAGAAAATTGTTTTATGGCCGGGAAACGATCCATAGAAGCAAATCATCAGATGAAAATCAAGGAACTGGCCCAAGTTTCAAAGTTCAGCCTCTCAACCCTCTACGATTACCTTAGGTCGGGTCTTTTGCCCAGTCCCGAAAAGAAAAGCCCCACCAAGGCTTTTTTTAACATGGACCATGTAATGAGGCTCAAAGAAATCAGGCACCTCAAGAACCAGGGACTTTCCATGGCAGATATCAAGGCACGTCTCATCAGCCCGGGGCATAAAGAAGTCGAGCCCCGGGAATCTGTGGATGAGATCAGGCTGGCCATCATTGACAAGGCACTGGAACTGTTTTCCATCCATCATTACGAAAATACCAAAATCAGCGATATCACCCAGGCACTTAATATGGGTAACGGGACCTTTTATCGCTATTTTAAAAGTAAGGAAGAGTTGTTTCTTGATTGCCTGGAACGTTTGCCCAAGGTTCTGGTTCCAAGGGATGCCTGGGCCGAAGTGGAAAAGGAGACCGACTATATCAAACGTCTGAAAAAACGTGGTTACGCCATGCTCAACGCCTTTCCAAGTTATATCGGGATTCTCAACTATGCCAAACTGGCTCTGGGGGGTACCGATGAAGTCCTGGCAAGAAAAGCCGCAGAATGCATCCGTTCCCTGGTCCGGCCCCTTGAAAAAGAATTGAGCCAAGCCATTGCTCATGGACATGTGCGTGAAGTGGATGCACAGATGTGCGCTTATCTTCTTCTGGGCATCAATGAAACCTTTGGCTACCTTCTGCTGATGGATCCGGACAGTTCTGTTGAGAAGGGCTTTGGCGTTATCGAGGATTTTATCGGACACGCCCTGATGCCGCCTGAAATCAAGACAAAGGGTGGAGGATTTCTTGTTGAGCTCACTGATTTTAAGGGTAATATGATTGAGATCGACGACTTTGCCTGCGGGGCAGGTGATTTTATTCCCGGACACTATCTTGAAGGGGAGCTGCATGTGTCCTTCCATGATATTTTACTCGTGGTCATGGAGTTCTCGGGCGACCGTATTGCTTTAAATGTTGAACTGAAAAACAAAGAACGTCTTTGTATGAGTATATCACCTGAAACAGGTTTTTCAGGGCGCACGGCCCGTGGTCAATTTTTTATTCGTGGGGACAAAGTCAAACAGATTCGTTTTATTACCGGTAATTAATACCCTCGCAAACTCCTTGCCTCACCCCGTTTTTTTGGATCGGATGGACTTTCGTTGTTTAAAAAACATACTATTTTGAGCTTGTAAAGACCCTGTTTATGGGTTATGTGCTTTACTATTGTCCATCAATTGCATTTTGCGGTCCATGTCGGCGTTCTCGGTTCTCGGATTTTTGAAATATAGGGGCGAAGAGTATATAGATCTGCGGTTTCGAATTACGAAGCCATTAATCTTTGGATGAACACGAACGATGGGGAGGGGGGCCATAGTCTGCTCCGTTAAATAAGTTCCGGAATATCTTATCATCATCAAAAGATTGTTCGAATACGAGGGCCATATTATGCTCGAGAGATATGCTGTTTTGTTCTGTGCTTTCCTTGTGTTCCTTTGTCCCTGCAATGTTTATGCAGAACGGGTTTACTTTTCATCTGACGGAACCAAACTTTCAAACACCTCCCCACCCGATGATTCATCAAAAAAGATGACGATAGATAAGCCTCTGACGTCCCGTGAAAAAATGGAGCAGGCGGCTGCGGCGGCAGCCGCCGCAGGTTATGCCCTGGGACAGACGGTTAAGGTTGAACGTGGTATTATCTATAAACTGGCCAAGGATCCTAAACGGAATACCTATATCTTCAAACTCTACCGTCAGGTGAGAAAAAAGAAGGTTGATAAACCCCCACTGGTCCTGCACAATGAAAAAGTGAAAAAGGACGCCCTGGCCTTGGAAAAGAAAAAACAGGATATCCTTGCGTCTGAAAATGAAAAAAAAGAACGTGAGAGGCTGGCAGGTTTGGCCCGGGAAAAAAAAGACGCCAAGAACGCCCAAGCCGTGATTCGGGAAAAGGAACGGCAAATCAAGGCGGACGCTCAAAATGCGAGGATCAAGGCCGAGCAGGACGCCATACAAAAAGTCGAGGCTGATGCCCGTTCCGAAGAAGAACGCAGGAAACTTGAACAGGCATATTATGGTCAAACGGCTTTGGGCAGACAAATAGAGTCTCGCCAGCTGGCCCTTTGCCTGGAACACAGGCGTTTCAAAAGAAAAACCATTCTTAAAAGCCGAACAATCACCACTGCGTCGGGCACGGTGAACGATACCGTCGGCGTGGAGGTTAAGGATATCTTCTACACAGATACCCACGCAGATATGCTTAAAATAAGATACGGGCTCTCACACCGTTTGGAACTTTTCCTGGAAGCGGGTGTAAGCTATGAAAAGCTCTCTGAAATCACTGAGATGGAGCCGGGATACGGCGCAGGATTTCGAGTCAGTTTAGGACAGCTGGACATCGGTTCCAATGCAGGGCTTTCCCTCGATTTTTCAGGAAGCTACATCAGGGGCAAGGTCAAAGGCTCCTTTTCTGATTCCTTGGGTGACGAATACAATAAATCAATTGATTTTAGTGAGATGGAAGTCTGTCTTGAAGCAGGGATGACATATTCCCGTCTGACCATATACTCAGGATTATCCTATGGAATGTATACAGAAGACACCGTGAATGAGCAGAAACTGGTCCCACCTGATTTCACAATTCTAAATGATGAACTGGAACAGCAGGATAATCTCATGGTTAAAGCCGGTGCCCAGTATCGCTATGGTCTGGAACTTTTGTTTTATCTTGAATACCAAACCATGTTGCATGAAGGAATCCTGGCGGGCATGGAGTACCGATTTTAATAATCCGTTCTTGAACCATATCTTTTTTTGACAATTCCTGTCCATGGTCTTAGAATTATAATTCATTCCATGTCACCATGAATCTCAATGAATTGTTAACCGTGTATGAAAGAATGTTATGAAACGAAAAAACAGGGACCATTTAAGTCTTCTTTGCGATATCGGTGAACTTGCAGATCTTCTGACCGGCAGTGAAAATATTTTTACCTTTCTTCAGCGCACCGTGGAAATGGTGTCCCGTCACCTGGATGCCAATGTCTGCTCCATCTATCTTTATGAACAAAAGAGTAAGGAACTTGTTCTTGCGGCCACTGTTGGTCTGAATCCCCAGGCTGTGGGGAAAATCCGCATGAAGCTGGGGGAAGGCCTGGTTGGGACCACTCTTAAAACAAGAAAACCCCTTTCTGTGGCCAAGGCCTCAGCAGATTCTCATTATAAGTATTTCAAGGAAGCGGATGAAGACCGTTTTGAATCGTTTCTGGCCGTGCCCATCCAGAGGGGCGAGGAAAAAATCGGAGTGATTGTTGTCCAGCATGAAGAGGAGAGCTTTTTTCTAACAAGTGACATCAACGCCTTGAGGGCATCGGCATCCCAGTTGGCGGGATCCATTGAAGGCGCCCGGTTGATGATGGAACTGGACATGGGAAATGGTAAAGAAAACGGATTGCAGGAGCGGGTGGATCTGAAGCTGGTTAAAGGTGAAACCGCATCCGGTGGCTATGCCTTAGCTCCCATCGTGGTATACAAGAAAACCCAGGGATATCTTTTATCGGACAGCGCTGCCCGTGAGGATGATGCCAGGTATACCCTGGCTGATTTCAGGGATGCTGTGGAGATGACCACCCGTCAACTCAAAGAAATGGAAACCGGTTTTGTGGAACGTCTTCCGGAAAGCGCATCCTTGATTTTTACAGCCCATTTCATGATTCTTAAAGATCCCAGCTTTATTAATAAAATGGTTGATCTGATCAATAACTCCATGAGCCCTCCGGATGCAATCCGATCCGTCGTCAACAAGTATATTCGGATTTTTTCATCAAGCCCCCATGCCTATATGCAGGAAAAGGCCAATGATGTTGAGGACCTGGGCGGCCGTATCCTGAGAAATCTGATTCAGAAAAACAGCAAGGAACCCAGCATCGGTCAGAAACGGATCGTGATTTCCAAGGAGCTTTTCCCCTCGGATGTGATGAAACTCGCCTCGGATGAGGTCCAGGCCATCATCCTTGTGGGGGGGGGGATCACATCCCATATTTCCATTTTGGCCCGGTCACTGAATATCCCCCTTGTGATCACAGATAACAAGGAGCTTTTGTCACTGCCCGGCGGAACCATGGCCATCGTGGATGCGGATGTGGGCAATATTTATATTGATCCGTCCAGGGATGTGATCAAAACCCACGAAGATCGTCAAAAAACAAAGAAAACAGCCAGGGCCATTAAAAACGAAATGCTGAATGAAACACTGACCCTGGACGGTGAGAAGGTGTCCCTTTTTGCGAATATCAACCTGTTGTCCGAGGTGCCCCTGGCACTGGATCTCAAGGCTGAGGGCGTGGGGCTTTACCGGACGGAATTCCCCTTTCTGGTCCGTTCGAATTTCCCCACCGAAGAAGAGCAGTATGTTGTTTACAGAAGGCTTTTGGACCATATGGATAATAGACCCGTCACCATTCGAACATTGGATGCGGGAGGTGACAAAATTCTGGCCTATTCGGAAATTACCGATGAGGACAATCCGGCCCTGGGTCTCCGGTCCATTCGTTTTTCCCTTAAGATGAAAGAAGTCTTTGGTCAGCAGATCCGGGCCATCCTTCGGGCCGGATCAGGAAAAAAGAATCTCCGTATCATGTTCCCTATGATTTCATCCATTGATGAGTTCAACCAGGCAAGAAAAGTGGTGGAAGAGTGCATGGAAGCCATGGATGAAGAGGCTCTGGAATTCAATCGAAATCCGGAAATCGGCATGATGGTGGAACTCCCGTCCGTCATGGAAACCCTGGATGAATTTGCCCTTGCCGCTGATTTTTTTTCCATTGGAACCAATGACTTTGTCCAGTACATGCTGGCCGTGGACAGAGGGAACAAACGCGTGGCCGAATATTTCTGCCCCAACCATCCTTCGGTTCTCAGATCTCTATACAAGATCGCACTGGCCGGTCAAAAAGCAGGGATCGATGTGTCGGTCTGTGGTGAAATGGCCCATGAATCCGAGTATATTCCCTTTCTTCTGGGTATAGGCATCCGCAGTCTCAGTGTTAACGCCAAGGACCTTCCTGCTGTTCAAAAGCGCATCACAGGCCTTTCCATGGTTGATGCCCAAGCCCATGCCAAAAGTCTTTTAAAAGAAGTTACCCTGGCCGGGACCAGAAAAATTCTGGATACCTTCAACAATCCTTCGGAATAAAAAGGGTGACAGGCCTTGGCAACCCTGCCGGGGGCCAACCTTTTAAAAAGGTTGCCAAACAGGTTTTTTTAAGTTGTGCCTTTTGGGACTTGCTGATATCTTTCCATGGATGTCACATGGTAGCTTTTTGCCTGTCAGGGTCATGCTTCTTTATTTACGGATGTTGTCGCCATGACGTTCCGATTGAACTGGCTTCCTGCCCGTCCTTTCCAATCCATTTGCGTGTCGGGGCAAAGCCTTGGCGACGACAGGTCCAGCTTTTTAAGCTTGTCCTCGCGGAGGCAGGGAGGCTGGCCGCCGGAGGCAAACGTTCCAATCGGAACAGAGGTAGATAATCACTAAAATCTTCGTTTTTAGGCTCCTTGCTGCCCATAAAAGCGATGATACCATTCCCTGACCGGCCTTGAAAGACATCATGAAAAATAGGAAAAACGGGTTCAGGGCATCAGCCTTGAATTCGATTATACATATTAATGTGAACGGGATATCTAAAGGATGATGACAATGAAAAAAAAAGATCTGCTCTGGTATGTAAGTTCGGGTATGTTTGTTCTATTCTCACTGCTTGGCTTAACGGGCCTGATCAACTGGCTGCTGCTTCCCAGGGGGTGCGGAACCGACAAGGGATTTCTTATTTCCCTGCGGCATTTTTTTCGTGATGTCCATGAATGGGCAGGCCTTTTATTTATTATTCTTGTCCTTGTTCATCTTTGGCTCCATAAAGAGTATCTCCTGAACAACTGGAAAACGTATTTTGGGAAAAAATCCCTTGATGATTAAAGGCTGACCCCAGGGCATAAGGGGTGGGGCAGGGTTAATGATTATGATGCTCTGGCTCAGGTTTGCTTGCGGATTTCTGGTCTTGATAGGACTCCCCCTGTTTGGTGTCTGGATAACAGGGGGCGCCCTCAAGCCATATCTGATGTTTCCTCCGGTCACCTCCCATGCGGTTCATGGAGCCTTTTCATGGTCTGTTTTCTGGATTATCACCTTTCTGGTGCTGGCGTGTGTGCTGCCACTTGATCTGCATGTGATCCTGAAAGGAAGGCGACGTCTCGCTATTAAAACGAAGACTGGAAAGGCCTTTCCCTGGTGGGGATGGACAGGGTTTGTTCTGTTGATTCTGACCTGGGTTTTTGCATGGACCCGGTTTAACCTGTTTAAGCAGT
>JAHIRD010000331.1 GCA_018818835.1 Pseudomonadota bacterium | reverse complement strand
TGCCCATACCTCCTCATCGAAGTCTAGTCTTTTTTTAGTTGATTGTGCTTCCCGACTTGGGTGATGATTTTAACCGCCAAATCCTGGTCTAGCCGCTCAATAGAATCCCGATTGATAGGCATATCCTTGCCATTATCCTTCAGATTCCAGACCTTGATAACGGCTAATAAAGTGGAGACAATGCGCCCCTCTGGTCTATCGCTATCGCTTTCAACGGCTATCTTCTCAAAATCACCAAGTGATAGTTTCTTCTTTATATCAATCCACTCATCCCCATCCAATTCAATTCTAACCAGTTCATCGCTTACAAAATGAGACATTATTAACCCTCCAAATCCATTAGCCTGCGCAGCAATTCTCTAGCCTCATTATTGTTTGTTACCCCAAGCATTTTTACAACCTTTTTAAGGACTTTGGCATCTACACTTTTCGCTTCAAGCATCTTCCTTGCCTGCTTCATTGCCCACTTCTGGCGATTGATAATAAATATAGCAAGAGCAAATGCTCCACCCAAAACGATTATAATTAGAAAGATTATCATTATTCCTCCTTTTTACATCAAATTTATATCAAGGTAGCTGTCGCATTTTCTACTCCAACTTCAAACAGTTTGGTATAAGTAGTTCCTCTTTCTGGCGACATTGTAACTTCAACCACATCCTCACCATCTCGCTCTGATAGGGTTGCCCAATCGGTATAAATACCACAGAAGTCGAGAACCAATCTTTTATCGTGGACAAAGTAGATTGTTACAGCAGCAGCGTGAGCAGCTTTCGTAGTCCCTTCATAACCCCTAACACCAGTGATATGGGTGGCATCCCCAATGGCAGTAACCAAGATTCTTTCAGTTTCCACTATGATAACTCGGTCGGCGGTGAATAATGCACTATTAGTAACCAGAAGGCTCGTTTCTACATCAGTCCAGCCACCAGCACCTACTTCATCCAAACTATCTTCTTTTGCCTGTGCTGCACTTCCTAACGCTTCTATTCTCACTATCCGTTGAGTCGAGCCGTCAAACTTCAGCCGTTCTACCTCAGCCCCAGCATTGAAGGCAAAGGTCATCCTGAGTTCTACGCCCTTAAAGTTCTCGCCATAAGATGAGAAATCAATGCTACCATCGGCGAAGCGTTTGAAACCTAATCCGGTATTGATGCGATAAGTGAAACTGATTAAAGTATCCGCCTGCAAAGTCCCCCCGATTTTACCAGTCTCATCGTCAATATAGAGCCTAGCCTTCTGAGTCAAGACGGATTCAACGACAGGAGGGGCGTTCCCAGTAAAATTACATACTGTCATCTTTCTGCCGAATATATCTCCTCTGACTTTCATCGGCTCGTTCATCGCCCCGCTGATCTCGATAGCGGAGGCCATGCAGTATTCAGACTCCCACTGCTCAATATCGTCCCCGTATTCAATGGTGAAACTGTCGAATACTCCTGCTGCTGCCATTGCTGGGGTGAATGTCCACCTGTTGGCTGTTGCGGGAGCACCAGCAGTAACGGGCGTCACATTGCCGAGCACTCCCATGTGAAGTAGCCAGAGTATTTGCTCAAAGGTGACATCGCTTTCCAGCGTTAGCTCAGCCAGGTTACCCACCTTTACACTACGGCTAAACTCGGCTAACTGCCCACGCTCCTCGACCGGGCGGTGAATAGTAGGCGATTCCTTCATTGTCAGCACGCCCACTAATCCTGCTGTTGCGGGAACTGCCGTGCCTTTTGTTCCTTCCTCTCCGATTTCTATCTTCCTGAGTCCCCGTAATCCACTTGCCATTTTAGTACCTCCTAAACATTAAAACTTATTGATTCATGCTCGACCGCTAACAGGTCAAACGATATCCCTATATATTGGGTATTTCCATAAGTCAAAACACCTGGCTCATAGCTTCTTACCATGCTATAGGCACAGGAAGCATTAAGCTGAAGATTCTGTCCAAACTTATCCAGAGTCAAATCTATAAACGGCCTCAAAACCTTCTCCGCCTCTGGTAAAATCTGCTTCGAGACATAGAGTTGCATTTTGATGGTATGCTTTGTCTCACGGCGGGAAGGCGTATAGTTTACCTCCGCCGGGCCCATAAAGTTTACAAAGCAAGGGAAGACATTAAGATTGTGAGGCGGATTATCATACGCTATTTTCACACCTGCTATCGTTGCCTGAATGACAGCTACTTGAGTCATGATAGTTTCTATCGGCATAATACCTTATCCTACCTAGAATTCAATCTAGTGCGTTCTGGTGATGGTTTGGAGCACCCCTTCACTATTAAGACAGCACCAAGTTTATCGCTTTTTAAGGCGAGATGACTCTCCTCAAAGCCAGCCTGCCACTCCAAACCATCATGTGTTCCACTTGCTCTGTATAGCTGCCCCTATCTCTTTTAAGAGTTCAGAGAATTTCTCCATTACCAGCTTAGACCCATAAGAGAAGGGGCCTTGTCCTTTGACTGTTACTTTCCCTTCTAAATGCTCAGGCTGAGTACCCCTCCTGGATATAGCCCTAGCTATAACAAAACCCATACCTGCCATTCCGTGTCTACTTGCCCACGCTTCTATAGGTTCAACAGGTGGAAAATGCGGCTTAGTCCCGAATTCTATAAACGGCGCATACTGGACTATAGTCCCGACCTTGCCATAAAGAGGATGGACTTCAGCAACGATGCGGGATTCCAACATCCCCATATCTTGCGGGGTTGCCTGTTTAATACTTCTAAGTAGCAATAGCGTAATCTTCTTAATACCCGCTTCCAAAGGGTGCCTGATAGTCTCTTTACTCAAGGCCTTAGACAGCTTCT
>JAHIRD010000193.1 GCA_018818835.1 Pseudomonadota bacterium | reverse complement strand
TCGGTAGTCCCCGCATTCTTAGCACTCATGGATTCTGATAACCTATGAGCTTTCACGATGGGATGATGGCCCCTGTCCCCCAGCTCCTATCCGCAGTTCACTCCGGCGTAGCCCCCACACCCGCAGCAGCCGCCATCGAAGACGGGTGGCTTCCCAGAATACGGCTGCCGAGAACCCCTGTTCAACTGGATGCAAGAGTCCAGATCCATATTAGACAGAGAATAGTGACGACGGTTCAAACAACCATCCACACGACGCAGAGAATAGCCACAGAGATATGGCCATCCGTAACCGTGTGGGGAAAATACATCTATGAGATCCTATATGAAGCAAAGGCAGTTACCCAAGGAGACATTATCCCAAACGCTAAACTAGACCGCCTAACAGAGGAGATCAGGAACCTAAAGTTCATGGTGGCAGACATGTTCCACGAAATGTTAAAGAGGAATAAAACATGAGTGAGCCAGCAGAGACATTTAATAATTTCCTTTCATTCATTGAATGGATGCGATGGCTCAACTCAATCGACGACGTAGACCAAGCCAAAATAAACATCGATCTTGTTCACCACAAAATCCATGAAGGTAAGTTCTTCTCTATATCCATCATAGATACAGACGTGGACACTGAAGCTCCCAAATACCTACGTATTACCGCTCCAAACACATCCACGAGAATACACTTCACCGGACAGGTCTACGTAACCGCCGCCTCTCTTATCGAGTTCTTTGAAGATCCCACCATAAGCACAGCAGGAGACGCTCTTACGGAATACAACAATAACAGAAACTCGGATAATCCCTCTACCGCTACCACATTCGAGGACACCACCGTCTCAAACGATGGGACACGCATAGACTCAGGAAGAGCCGGAGGAGCGGCGAGACCCAACTTCCGCATAGGGGGAGAAACCGCCAGACGCAACGAGTGGATACTGAAACAGGGTGAGGACTACGTGCTTAAGATTACCCCCGACGCAGATAATACGGAAGTAGTCGTAAGCCTAACATGGTATGAAGTCTAATGAGCAGCCGCCTACGCCTTCCCGCTGGAACCATAAAACTGTTCGACAGGAAACTTGACCGAAAACTCCAGAACCTACGCAGGCAGGTCTCAACCCACCAGATAACCAAGGGACAGGCAAAGGACCGTGGAGCCCGCATCCTTAAGGCACACGGAGAGGAACTGATCACCTTCGTCCGAGGCTACCTGCGGAGAAAGAAGGTTCCACGCAAGTTCAACGTCGACGACTTCATACAGGAGACAAGGGAAACCATAGAGAGCTGGAACAAAATTGTCGACGACATGTGACCAGTTCTGCCAATGCCAGAGACACCGACACCTAAGAGAAGCCATCAGCACCGCCGACATACGCGGTATGACCGACCAGGAACTCAGAAAGATCCTGCAAATAAGACGAGTAACCGCCCCCAGAGACGCTGACAGAGCCAAACTCATAGCCCTCATAAGACAGAGTGAAGACGACAGCGTGGGAGGATACGCCGGGCAATACTGGCAGAGCCCCCCCGGAATCAGTAACCGCATAAGCAGCCTATCCAGCAACTTCACCTATAAACTGGTTAACAACGCCGTGAAGATAGTCGCCCAGAAAGAGAAAGCCAAATGGCTGGTGTACATTACGGCAGGAGATGATAGGGTATGTCCGATCTGTTCCCCCCGACACCTACGCAGATACAGACCCACATACTTTCTTCCAAATCTTCCAAGTCATATAGGTTGTCGATGTATGTGGGAGGTACGATGGGAGTAATAATGGAGAACATAATACACACGGAGGTGAACGTATGCCAGCAGGAGACCGAACCGGCCCTCGCGGAGAATACGTGAACTGCGTTGACCCTAACACGGGTTTACGCCGTCCACTGAGATTCTATTCGCCGCGTTATATACCCCGACTAGGCTTAGGCTTAGGACTGGGTTTTGGCCGTGGTCGTAGAAATAGACAGGGGAGAAGGTAGCGCCGAACATCGCAGAGATGAACCATGTGAACAATGAAACAGTGTTAAAGCTAATCAGCAAACGGATTGATGAACTCGCAGACTCATACAAGGTTCTAAACGAGCACCATCAACTCCTAGAAAACGGCTTCATTGAAATGAAGACCGAGTGGAAGACCACGAAGACTTGGGTGAAGTACGTATTCGGCACAAGCCTCCTCGGCTTCGTGCTGGGTCTAATAAACGTGTTAAAGATGTTTGGAGTAATATAAATGAATAAACCCTGTCCCTACGCGGAAATAGATAAAAACTGTGCAAAATGCGTCACATGCCACGCTA
>JAHIRD010000194.1 GCA_018818835.1 Pseudomonadota bacterium | reverse complement strand
TGGTAAGAACAAGGTCGATGTTAAGCTTCTGGAAGGTGAGAAGAGGGTTTCTGAGTTTGCACAGGTGATTGACTTAACTGGCCAACAGCTTTTTTATTCTCTGCTTGTGCCATCTTCTATTTTTGAGAAACCGAAGTCCACTACGGGATCTTATGCTATGATCTCGGCCCAGGTGGATCTTTTTCTGACATATCTGAGTGGTATGCTTTTGCCGGAATCTAAACCCCAGATTACAAAACAGTTGGTTGAGGATATAGTACAATTACAATTTGGTAAGAATGCACCAACACCAGAGTTGATGATGTCTCTGCCAACCGAGGGACTGAGAAAACTTTTGGCCGATCTTTTGACTTTATCTGTTAAGGAAGGAAAACTGGTGCCTGACGTAACGGAAATTTCCCGTGTACTCGGAGCACCTGCACCACTGAAGGTTGATATAAAAGGAAAACCAAGTAAAAAAGATGGAGGAGATCATGAAGGAAGGATCGGGGGAGAAGAAGACCCCACAAGAACCGCAGAAGGAATCTAAAGATAGTCCGGTTCAAGGAAAACAAAAAGCCCTGAGATTTGAAGAGGCTTTGAATCAAGCCATAGGTAAAA
Source organism: Pseudomonadota bacterium (assembly GCA_018818835.1). Classification (GTDB taxonomy): domain Bacteria; phylum Desulfobacterota; class Desulfobacteria; order Desulfobacterales; family Desulfolunaceae; genus JAHIRD01. Next base: position 1,886 of record JAHIRD010000194.1, on the reverse strand, counting down.
TCAAGCAGGCAAGACTTGAATTTATCAGGGCGATGTATCAGCAAAGTGCAGACAAAGATAAAGATCCAGAGAAATTGAAAAAAACAGAAGAGATTATTGAGAATGTAAAGATTGAAAATCTGGCAGTTATATATACCTTAAGCAATGATGAGACACCTCATTTTTATGGAGCACCGATTATATTCGGAAAACAGGAAGCAGGCTGTACCAGATTACAGATGGTTCACATGCTTCAGGATCTGCTTAAGTTCATAGAACTTCAGGATTTGGGTCAGTTGATTACCCAGAACATTGAAAATGCTTTTGTGGGAACACCCCAAGAACCGAAAAAGACTAATCTTGCTACAATAATTGTAAACAACACCGCAAATGCAACCATTTATAAATTACAGGAGGAAGCGATAAAACGAAAAATGGGTCCTGGTTTTATAGATCTGAGTAATCTGAAAGGTGGTAGTTAGGTGGCTACGGTTTATTGTCCATCCTGTGCAAACAGAAAACAGAAAGTTGTTCTTCTGGAGAATCTTATCCAGGGATGGGCCATACAAAAATGTGTAAAGTGTGGTGCTGTCGTTAAGGCAAGTGTTGATCCGAGGGGACATATAGATGCACATGTGTTGACTCCCAAAAGGGAAAATATTTATACTGATAGATAGTTCTTTGAATTTTATAGATTAGGAAATTAGACGGATTTATTTTCGGAAACCCCGTCAAACCTTCGCAAAACGAAGGAATGATGGGGTTTTTTTGTTTAAAAACAGGAGGTAACAATGCCGGCAGTCTTAGAAAGATGTATTAAGCACTTAATGGATGATCCCAAATTTAAACCCAAAAAGAAGGATCAGACGAAAAAAGAAGCTGCTTGGGCGGTATGCGTTGCTGGCCAAAACAAGAAAAAGCTTACCGAGGAGAACTTTGATAATGACATGAAGATAATTTTCTCGGAGTGGGACCATTATGTGAAGTTTGATGAGGAGATTGTAACCGTGACGGAGGAGTTGGCTAAGACTAAATCCACCGGGTTGCTTTGGGATCATGTGCGGGCATTAGAGGATTCCGTTTATAAGACCCTGGATGATGAGAACATAACTGACAAAAAGGATAAAATCAAAGCTCGGATTAAGGAGTTCGGGGATTTACTAAATGCCGAGATGGACAAACTGGGGAAATTTACGGAATGGAGAAATGAGGTAATTCCCTTCACCGGAGAGATTGAAGACTACGAAGTGGTAGATCTGGGGGATAAGGTTCAAATAAAGAACCTTCCCATTTTCATGCTGGGGAATCACCGGAACTTTAAATATGACGAAAAATGGGCAAAGGATATAGCCATTTCAGGATTTGAGAAAAACAAAAGCACCGGACACTTGCCCGCTATCTGCATCCAACATACCTATGATGAAGGTGGTCATCCGGTCCCCAAAGAGGTTAAGAGCTTTTTTGATAATGTAAGATTGAAGGGTAATGTGATTTACTCTGATACCCTCCCCATTGATAAAGAAATTGCTAAAAACTTCCCCTATAGGTCGGTAGAGATAAATCCAAATACCCGAAGGATAGATGCACTGGCCATTCATGGGGCAGAGAGTGTGCCTTATTTCAAGTTCAAGCCAGTGATGTTTGAAGAAGGCAAAGATACCGGAGACAAGAAGATAATTTTAACCTTTTTTGATGAAAACTTTAAACAAAACGAAGGAGGTGAGATAATGAAAGACCCGAATGCTGAAAAGGTAGAAGAGAAGAAAAAGAATTTCATCCAGAATGTTCTGAGTCCCCTTCTGGATAAATTCTTCAAGGAAAACGACACCTCTACTCCCAAGGTTGAGCTTTTCACTGAGGATGATATTAAGCAGAGGGAAGATAAGGCTAAGAAGGAAGCTACCGAG
>JAHIRD010000305.1 GCA_018818835.1 Pseudomonadota bacterium | reverse complement strand
GGGAAACAGGTTTCATAAGCATAACTCTGACATGAATTTAAACTTCCACTTGGCATATAATAACTTCCAGCATAATCTACATTTTTACAAGAATCAGCACAAATTTCTGCAAAACCTCCAGGATAACTATTGGGGTCATTAGGATTGGTTCCTGCCTGAATTTCATCTTCATCTGAATATCCGTCTCCATCTGTATCAGGCATTGGAACACATGCTCCATTTATACAACTATTTGAAGGGCAAGTATAAAGTGTTTCTACACACCGATTATTAACACAAGTAAATTCATTTACTTTAAAATAACTTGGGCAATTATCCCCTCCATGAAAATAATAATCTCCATCTCTTACTTCACAATCTCCCTTATTATTATAATTTAATCCATCTGAATCAGTACAAAGCATATCAGTACTTCCTGTATCTCCACAACAACAAGACATATCAAAATACCAATAATTAGTTTCACCAGGTTCACAAGATTGTGCTTGATATCCATAATCAAAAGTCCAGCTTAAAGTACAATATTCATTACAATTACCTTCACTTTCATCTTCAGGTTCATCTGGTCTTTCATTAACATTTATTGTTACTTCATTAGTTATACAACTACCACATAAAGCTTTAAACTCTAAATTACCGATCCATTCAATTTCTCCTCTAGCTAAAAGTTTTCCTGTATTATCTGTAGTTCCAGTATAAATTTGCCTCCACCCTGAACCATCATCAGCATAAATTTCACAAAATGTATTTTTTCCATCCTGAATTATTCCATTTAAGTAATCTCCAGAGTATATTACTAATGGGCTTATTAATAATGTGCATACTTCTGAGGTTGTAGGAGGTTTGTTTAATTCAATTATTTTAACCGGATTAGCTGGAGGATATTTATTATCTAGATTAAAAGAAGATTTAAACCATCCAACTTGACCTCCATAAAAAAATACAGCTATTGCTATCACTCCCAAAATCCAATACATTTGATTTTTATTTTGTTTTACCATTTTTAATTACAGTTCCAACAACAGCAATTTCCATTTGCTATTCCAATGTTATATACTCCATTTGAACATTGAGTTGAAGGATAATCAGGGCAAGTTAAAGGTGCAGGAATTAATGAAAAAGGAATTGAATCAGATCCAGGACCTGTCACACCAGCACAAGCTATATCACATGTAGTTATATCCGGATTAAACATACAAGCCCCATTTAGACAATAATATCCAGTTCCTAACATAGACTCACAACTATAAAAAGTGTGTTTGCAAGAATCCATTGCATCAGAACAATACCATTCATCTAATAATCCACTACTACAAGAATCTACATGAGTTGCAATATCATCAGTACAGCTTGTTGAAGTTTTCAAACTATTATCAAAATCATCTTTAGTAAAATCTATATCATTACATCCTACTTCAAAAGTAGGTTTTGCACAGCAAAATACATCATTATTAATATTAATTTCACAAACCTCAGTTATAGTATTACAATAAGAACACGAATCAACTTCTCTTCCAGAAATATATCCTTTATTTAAAGAAGTACAAAAATCAGTTGTTGTATCGCAACTGCACCATCTATCTCCCCCTATTCCTCCAGCCATATGAAAAGTACATTTAGTTCCTGAAGAACAGCTTACAGCCTGGTCACAAGATGTCTGATATGCAGGATTTTTTATCTTTCCGCAAACCCTATGTCCTGGATAATCTTCAGGGTCGTTAGGGTCTGTTCCAACTTCATTCTCATCATCATCTGAAAATCCATCTCCATCTGAATCATCTCCAGAAGATTTACATCTCCAAACACAACATTTTAAAATATCACTCCATGAAGAACTGCTTACCTCAGAACCTTTATTTTGACAATCTGAAAAACTAAAAACATTACAATTTAATCTTGAATTAATAGGGGACTTCCAATTTGAAAATGTATTATCTATTGCAAATTGCTGACATGGTCCAATTGCATTACTTCCACCACCTCCACCACCACTACTCCCACTCTCACCTTTAAAACTAGAACCAATACTTCCAAAAGGAAGCTGTAATTTATTTCCACTAAATAAAAAAAGTAATATAATTATGCCTGCAATAATCCACATCGTTTTTTTTTGTTCTTTAGTTATTTTCATATTTTCTTATACAATATTCCTCCAATAACTATAATTAATAAAATTATTATCCATAAAGAATATTTTTGAGTAAATGTTAATTCAGCAGGAACTTCTTGAGTTATTGTCCGATTTGTATAAATAGTATTATTATATAATAAAGTTTGATTTGTATAAACTGGAGTAGTTGTCTGATTAACTATATGGGTTGTTTGTTTTGGAACACATTCTGTAAATTGTGTTTTATACATTGAATATTTATTGTTATTAATATTGACTAATGCACCTTGAGCAGTACAGAATAAATAAGAATCTGCTTTTATGTATCTAAGAGTTTCTAAATATTTAATTCCTTTAGTATGTATTACTGAATTTGTTTGTTCTGCTTCTCCTAAATCAACAAAATTATTAAGTTGAGAATTACAATCAGTTATTAAATAATCAATTGAAAAATCTATTTCAGTATTATTATCTTTAATTACTAAGGAATATTCATCAGAGGCACAAGTATCTCCTGGAAAATAAGAACTTGCATTTGTAGAATTAACAACACAAAACATACTAATTAAATTATTTAATAATGGTTCATCAACAGATAATAATTTGCTTTCACAAATTGACTCATTTACATAAACAACAGAGGCACCAGGAGAGACTACAAAAACATTAGAATTATATTGATAAAGCATAAATGCGATTAAGACTACTCCTACAATCCATATCCATTTATTTTGTTTTACCATTATCCAAATATCTGTGCAACTCCTAATTTTAATAAACGAGCTATTTCGGGATTAATTGAAAAAAGTTGTGGAAAATAAAATTCAAGTTTCCAAAAAGCTAACAAAAGCAACCCAAAAATTATTACAACAAAAATCAAAGTTTCTTTCTTTTTCAAATCATTTAAATTAATTGCTAAAACAAATAAGGAGATTATACCAACCAAAACTAAAAGTAATAATAATGCCTGCCCTCCTTTAAGTATTGGTATTCCAAAAACCTGTGTTAATAATAAAGAAACAATTTGTATTCCAAAGAAACCTACCACTAAGGTTATAATAATATTCTTCAACGTTAGATTTTTCCATAGGTTTGTCATTTTATTTGAATATTATATAAGAGTTTAAAAAATTAAAAATAATCAACCCTTATATTTAAAGTTATTTTTTCTTCTTTTTTCTTGTCTTTTTTTTAGCCATTTTTATTCTCCTTGCATTTAAATTGATTTATGGAATTTGTCGTTTGTATATCATATACCAAAGATATACATTTATTAAACCGATTACTAATCCTAATGATACTCCTGTCTGGGCTAAATTCATAGGCCCACTTAATCCAAACCAACCCCAAAATACTGCAGCACTAACTAGAGGGATGGATAATGCTATTGCTCTTCTTGTTTTTGATGACATCATTTTATATGTAAACATAATTTAGTTTATTTGAGAGTATCCCATTCTTGCTAGACTCATTTTTTCTAGAGTATCTTTTGAGTGAATATATCCCAAACTATTTTTATTTCCCATAAGTGCTTTTCTTATCTTTTCTTTTGTTTCTTTTGTATGTTTTTCTCTTTTACGATTTTTTGCAATTTCTGATAATTTTTTTCTATGTTCCTCTGAAAATTTTCTTCCCTTCATACCATAATTAGGATTAATTTTAGCATTCTCACTAATCTTTTTTTTATGTTCTTCTGATAATGATCTGTGTTTGTAAATTCCTTTTGTCATTTTTTGTTATATATACACAAATACAGTATATAATAAAATGCCGATTAGCAACCAATTTAATAGTGAAAATATTTTCCCAAATATATTATAAGTTATAAACTGTTTTATGAAAAGGTAAGATAAAACTAATGCTATGATTCCAATTAGAATTACATAAGTAGATTCAACTGGTAACCCTAATTTTTCAATTAAGGTCATAATTAAATTTCTTATGAATTCAATTACAATTGGGATTTTG
>JAHIRD010000099.1 GCA_018818835.1 Pseudomonadota bacterium | reverse complement strand
TGGTTAATGTTAATAAATGGAAAGGAGATATCACGGGTAACGCGAGATAGCGTGTTTTTTATCGTAAGGTATTAGAGAAGGAAGTTATCTAAGATGTTGTTATTGTGACGGAAGGCTGGCGCGGAGCGGCTTAGTCCAACAGAAATTATGCCGCTAACCTGAGTATCGGCATAGCAAAGAGCCGTGAAAAGAGTGAACAGTATAGTAAGCAGTGGATAAGGATATTTTCGTTTCATGGCACCTCAGCAAAATGAGTATGATTAATATGCGTCACTGTTATTTTAAGAGTAATTTTAATTCAATAGATCAGTGAAAATAATATATCAAGTCATTATTTAATTTTTTTATAAATTGTTGCCTTATTGCTCCCAAGAATTAGTTATATATTTACATAATATACTGTTATTATTCAAAAAAATTAGATTTATGAATTATATTTGATGCGGAATGGTATGACCAGTTGTTTTTGATTAAAAGAACATATGGGATTGGAATTGAAAGAACATTATGGCGCTGATATAAAATTATAAGGAGTCTTCTTCGAGAAAAAGATATGGATGGGCCATGGCTGTAAACGACAGCCCCGGATCAGTAATGAGATAACTATTGCTGACGAATTGATCATGTAATCGGTGGGCTATTCGACCGGTTAGGGATTCATGGAAGAATTCAGGGGGTTCGTTATCAATCAGTGTTGATTCAAGTGGCCGTTGTCGAGATGCAATCAAGGGCACGAGGCATCGTGTCCTTGTTTACGGACCCCCGGAACACTGGAGTGTGGTAGAAGAGGGTGTGGGTGTTCAGGCCAACCCTGTACTGCCGGATCATTTTTAGATCCGGCAGTTTCATGGGGGTTTCTTTATCTCACAAACGGCTTTTCATGAAAATAAGTGAACCATTTTCCGTCCCAGGTTGCGGGGTCCAAACCGCAGTCATACCAGTCCGGAGAAAGAAAAACGTCTACCGGCACTTCATGGATGATGTCTGTGTCATCACCCTCAAAACCGCCAGGGCAATTCACATCGTTCGGATTGACATAATAAACAATGCCGTTTTCATATCCCGCCAGAATGATATAATGACCGGTTTGGTTCTCCCGATCAAGGTGTACGATAACAGGGATATTATCTTCGAAATAATTATCCCGGATATAATTTAAACGGTCCTCTTTGATGTTTTCATTTTCAGTAGTCGTTTTATCATAGGTCGTCAGTGGAGAGGAAGCACCACTGCTCGAATAATCGGAGGTATAACTTCGTTCATTATAATATGGCACTTTTTCGAGTGTATTAAGGGATTCGGCAAAATATAACCCGATATCAATGGATATGCCGTCAATGATGTAATACACCCAATAGGTCTTGGCCATATAATACGTCGAAAGGTTGTATGTATACCACCAGTAGAACTTTTTTATTTTATACCTGTGGGGTGCGTCTTCGGGGCCGACATCCCCATAGTATCTTGAGATGATATACATGCAGGTCTGCCCGCAATTATAGTCGTCCTGCTGTTGAAACGCATTCAGCAAATAGCTCCCGTTATTGTAACTATAAGGTTGATCCGCATGAGCGACCGGCATGTGAACGATAAATACGCATATGAGTGCCAATAGAACAATACCAACGGCTTTTTTCATCAGTTCCTCCTATGGGTTGAATGTGTTAGGATGCCAAGCGAAAGTTGATGGCGTCGTAAAAAGTCCCATATGCGGCGTTATAGTGTTTGGCAAGACGTTCGACATACGTTTGTGTATGCCTTCACGCCTGGCCAAAGACTATGCCTTGCCTATGGACCTTTTTCCATAGCCATCCGTCGATTTTTTACGAGTTCATCTAAGTTTATCGCTTTCGCTTCCGATAAATGTTTATTCTCTTCCGCATTGGAATCGAAAAAGGGAACGTCGGTGCAAATTCGAATATTCCGTCCCCAGGAATAACTTGGGTGCGCTATCCACAAATGAATTTTTGATATTAGCTTTGTTTTGCGGTAATGATTTTTGCAGTTTTAAATCGGATATCACATTATTATGAAATTTATCAAGTGTTAAAAAGAAAATTCCAAACTTTTTAACGGCCCGATTTTAGTGGCAAATGAGTTACCCTTAAACACCATATTGACGTATTCTTACACAACAAGCACCATGACCCATTTGCGTGTCGGGACGAAGCCTTGGCGAAGGCCGATCCGGATTTCTTAAATCTGGCCGCCGGCGGCCAGATTTTCTTCGTGCTCTTCGTGTCCTTCAGTGAGCCACGCGAACGGGTGGTTTAAAAAAAACAAGTTTACCATGAAGTCCATGAAGCACGAAGAAGGGCAAACGATTATTCCAAAGCTCTTAGACCTTCTCCGTGTTCTCTGTGCCTCCGTGGTAAAATCATTTTTTTCCCCCGCGCCAGCCGATAACAGGGAGGAAGAAAAGTCGTGGAATGACATAAAACAGCACAATAACAGCACTGCAGCATGCCACAACCATGATCCCGTGTTCAACAAACCGCCCCCCCTGATCCCGATAATTACCGGTCAAAACCGGCACGATCAAGACCATTAGGATATACCAGGCAAGAGGCACCATATTTGGTCCTGCCCAGGGTTTACGGGGCGGGTGGATTTTTTTCAGACGGTCGTGAATCGCTGTGACTCCTTTCATCCCCAGGTAAAAAAGGGACAGGCAGAAGAAGTAGACCACCACGCCTTCCAAGCGATGAATTCTCTCAGGTGTCAGCCAGCCCATCTGAATGCCATGGGCGATGGTTTCAATGGACACAAAGATCCTGAGGCTGTTCACCCATAGGGTCAGCACATAGGAACAAAAAAGAGAGAAAAAGAGCCATACCCATCTACCGGTACGTTTGTAATGACAGGCAAAGGAAAAAAATGACATGATTAAGGCAATGATCAGAAAATTAACACCGCTGCAAGCCGGGGCTATGGCAATGCCCTGACTCACATTCACGAATCCGGCAGATGCATCGTAATAAAACGGGACACCGGATATCCACTCGACCAGGTAGGCCGTGGGGCCAAGAATCCAGAAAAGATCCTCACAGGTGGACCGGCTATAAAGATATTTCAAGCCTATGGCCATCAACAGGCCCATGACATAGGGGGCCATCTCAGGGATGGGACCCCAATGTTTTTGAAATGATTTCATCCCGCGTCCTTTATTCATTAACACGATTCCATTCATTGATATGACGAGCTCTGTTTCAGGTCAGAACCCGTCATTGTTTTTTATTCATTGATTCCAGTAAGACGGTTTTTTCGAGCTATATAAATGCCCAGAGATAGTAAAACGATCATCAGGCACAATCCGGGCTCCGGCACATTGGCCATGGACTGGCCCACGGCGAGTTCGGACACCCCTTTGGGCAGGGGCAGGGGCTGGGTGACATCCTTTGCAGATCCTTCGGGATTCCGTACCTGTTCATGCACGGCAATAAAGGAGGTGTACTTGGTTAGAAGTGAATACTTCAAGCCGAGAGAGGTTACGTCCTCTTTGTTTGCCTCTGTTGTTTCACCAAACTGGAAATCGGATAATCGGGCAATTTTTGTTCTGGCCCAGAGATATCGAAGGGGCTCGTTTTCAGCCATGGGTTTTTGGTCCGCCATATTGAATTCCTGGATGTAGGGGCCCTTGCCGCTGGTTCCGGTGACGCGGATCCTGCCAACGTTATTGCCTTTCCACTTGCCGGTGACAACAATGGGACGCTCGCTGAACATATCGGGAATAACGGATGGTTCAATGTCGTAGGCTTCAAAACCATCAATGTTGAGCGTGATGTCCTTTAAAAGGGGCGTTTTGATGTAGTTGCAGAATCGGTTTGCAGCAGCGGATGCCTCTTCCGGTCGTGTGACCACAAAGGGCTCGCCAAGCCCGGCATGGGCAAGGCCCTCGATCAGATAGCGGTTGACAGAGCCTCCGATGCCAAAGGCAAAGAAATTTGTCTGGGAAAGGTTTTGATGAATGGCATCAAAGACCTTTTTTTCCGTATCGATATATCCGTCCGTCACAACAATCACGCTTCGGGAATAGGCTGTATTCCTTGGTAAAGCAATGGCATGTTGCAGCGCAGCAAGGAGCGCTGTTCCCCCGCCACCCTGCTGGCGATTGATGGTTTGGATTGCCTTGTTAATGTTTTCATTTGTGGCAGAAAGTGACACCGGTGCCATTGCCTGGGAGGCACCGGCAAACAGGATTACATTGAAAACATCGTTCTGACGGAGCGAACCGATGAGATTTTTCAGAAGTTCCTTGGATACATCCAGGGGAAATCCGTGCATGGAGCCGGATACATCCACCAGAAAAATATACTCCCTGGGCGGGATATCCCTGGGGCTGATCTGCTTAGGGGGCTGGACAGTCAGAAGGAAAAAATTCTCGTCATGGCCCGAGTAAAGCATCAGACCCGACTGAATCTTTTTATCTGCCAGGCGGTAGTGAAGGATATAGTCCCTGTTTCCGCTGAATGTCTCCTTGTCCTTGAGTGTTACATGGGAAACCGATGAGCTGTCAAAGATGATCGCCGTATCGTGGGATGAGCAGGCAAGATCATGCAGAGGCATGCCTGTTGAAAGATCTGTGGTGATATTAAAGGTGGTCTTAACAGACATCCCCATTTTCAAATAGGGATTTTCAATCCAGGTGTCTGATTCCAAAGCGCCTTCTTTTGCTTGGCTCGAGTAACGTGGCCCCACCACTGTGGGATACATGAACTCGTAAACACCCTCTTCCGGGATCAGAAGCTCCGAGTAATGCAGATCAATATAAACCGTATCCCCTGGCATGATGTTGGCCACATTCATGCTGAACACATTGGGTCTCTGCTGGCTGAGAAGTGAGGCACTTTTTCCACTTTTTTTTGCAGCATCAAACTCCTTTTTTGCCACTTCCTTTTCCTTGATCTTTGCATGGATAACCGAGTCGCCGATGGTCATGGTCATACCCTGGACCGCTGCCCGTGTGGAGGCCGGAAAGATATACCGGGCATTAATGGGTGTGCTGCCTTCATTGGCATAGGTTTGACTGACAACGACGTCCGCGATGACTCCATTGATCTGTACTCGAACATCGGTTTTTTTCAAGGGGAATGCTTCCGCTAATGCATCACCGTTTTCAATGAAGAAATACGGAGAAAGGGTTTTCGCCTCGCCGCTCTCCGCACCGCAGAATGGTGCCGTTGAAATGATCACACCGATCATGAACCCAATTAGTGTCTTTATTTTGAACCGTTTCATTGTACACTTTTCCTTTTTCCATTGCAGGTTATAAAAAAATTGTATCGCTTATGGCTTGGGCTTGAGAATGACAGGCACACATGAACTCTTTATGAAATGAAAATGAAAAGTTGATGAAAAAGAAGGTTGTAGCATTTGTTCGAATCTATGATAAATACTATCAGGATATTGCAGACAGAAACCTGATTGAAATTTTTTCGAAGCATAAATGAAATCACATGGCAATCGGACAAATCATTGAACAAGGAGATACTCCCTATGGCTGTTTCCCGAGATATGGAAAAAACACTTGAGAAAATGACGATTGAAGATTTGATGAAGATGAAACGTAAGGACCTCATGGCCCTTTTCCGCCGGTTGGACGCTCCGGTTATGTCCGAAATGCATGGCGAATATCGTGCGGTATTACTGGATTGCGGTCATGTTATCGGACGGTTTTTGAGTTGGATGTACCTTTATTTTACCTGGGGAGCCTGGCAGCACAAGGCCTTCGAACCCTTGGGAGAACGGCAGGGCCATGGCTACAATACCTTTATCACGGCGGAACGGGTGCTTTATGAAAATTATTTTGTGGCTTTTGCCATGAGGATTGTCAGTATCCTGAAATCCCTTTTTCGATTTAATTACACCCAGCGGCTGGCCCGGATCATGCTCAACAAGACCGAAATCGTCTCTTCGGTGTTTGATGGCAGACCGGCTTTCCAGCTTAGCTATCGGGAATACAATACCTTTTACACCAACACGATGACCGATGAGGTCCGTAAAGTGAACGACCGCCTGTATCTTGGCATAGGAAGACTCACAGTGATTTTCGGAAAATACAACCCGCAACCCTTTGTGCTTATAGGCCCACCCGATGCCTGGGTTGGGCCGGACATCCCCTATCCCGATTCGATATGAAAAAGGGGGCATGCAAATCTAAAAGAAAGGGGACAGGCAAATAGTGCGGCCGGGCAAGGTCGTGTAATCGAGCGGGTGAGAATCCCGTCCCGGAAGGAAGGCCATCCACCGGGTAGCGAGTCTTTGGAGGCGATGTGGTAACACAGCGCTTTAAGCGTAGGACAGCGA
>JAHIRD010000203.1 GCA_018818835.1 Pseudomonadota bacterium | reverse complement strand
TCCCATGTGCGGTCGTCTCGGAAGTCAAACAGCCCACGCCAAAACTGCATCCGCACGATGGCCGGGATGCCAAGCTCTCGGCATAGCGGCACAAGCGGCTCGATACCAGTCAGGCTCTTGGCACCCTGCATTCCATCCCGCATCACCACGAGGTCAGGCAGTTCGGCCCGCAGCTCTGCAGCAATCTCGATACCGTTGGCCAGCCGCACGTCACCCTTCACGTCATCGCCTATGCCGTCTGTCACACGGACCCGGACATCAAAGCCTGCCGCCTCGAGCGCGGGCTGCCAGTGTGCGCTCGACTTCTCGCCTCCGCCCCCACCCTTGGCCGAACCCCACATGCTATGCACGATGTAGCACAGCGGCCTCTGTCGGAATGGGCTTGCACCCCCCGAAATGAGGCCTATCTCAGCGCTGGGGCTTGCGTTCGCGGTCCGCTTGGTGGTAAGGGGTGTTCCTGCAGTCGGCGGCCTTTTGGCGGCCGTTTTGAGCGTCGTATGCGCGACCTCCATTGCGGGCTGCCAGTCATGGCTCACGATGTCCAGCGCGGCCCGGGTCGCGTTCTCAGATTGCGCCTGACCCATCTGGCCTGTGATGGACATGACTGAGGCAACGACCTCGTTCAGCACGTGCGGAATCCTCACGATCCCGCCGCTGTCCAGCATTCCGCCGCGCCGCAGCACCTCCTCCATGCGCATCCACAGAATCATGTCGCCCGCGGGGTAGCAGCCGTTGCCGTCCGGCCACCCGCCCGCGGCCTGATAGAGCCAGATGCGGTAGGCGGCCAGGCCCCGCGCCGCGCAGCGCAGGCGAAACGAGCCGGGAATGTAGTTGGGTTTGTGGCCGGCTTCGTCGTTCCGTACCGTGCGGCGGGGGTCGACCTGAACGAAGTCCCCATACGCAAACTGCACCGAGGTGTCGGTGAACGCCTCGCGTATGCGCGCCAACGCCCCGTCCTCTAGCCAGTCGTGGTCGTCGACCTTGACCACCACGCTGCCCGGGGGCACGAAGCCATTGGCAATCCGGTAGGCATGGTTGACGCCAACGCTTGTGGCCAGCATCGCGACCGTCAGCCTGTCGTCTGCGGGCAGCGTCGGCTGCTCGCCGCCGTCTATCACGACGACCATGCGCTCAGCGGGCGTGAGCTGTGCAAGTGCGCGCTTCACCTGCTCGGCAATGTCCGCGGGCCGGCCAGCCGAAGCGGACACGACACAGATTCTGGGCGTGCTCATATCTTCAGACCCCCCGTGTACTCGAGTGGCTTGTGCCCCGTGTTCGCCTCGATCAGGCTGCCCACCCAGTCTAGGTTGCGGTGCACGCTGCGCCGAGCATGGCCGCAGTAGGGCTCCCAGATCGAGCCGAAGTCGACCATTGCGCAGAGGTGCGAGAGGCGCGGCCACAGCCGCCACATCATCACCTCCGTCGCCATGCTGGCCGAGAAGGCCACGACAGAGAAGCGATGCGATACTATGCGTACCACCCGCTCGATGTCATCTTGAATCCGCTCCGCCTCTAGGTAGCAGTTCGGCTCAGGCGTCTCCACCCATGCAAAGTAGTGGAACAGCCACGACGGCCACCGCTTACGCCACCGTTCGGGGCCAACCATTATCACGGTTGAATCCCGCAACGCCTCGATCAGCGGCAGCGCTTGGCCGGAAAAGTGTATCAGTTGGAGGTCGTCACTGTAGCGCCAGTCGATGTTACCCCCGTTCGCGGCCAGCCAGTCTGCCCATAGTTGTGCCCACTGGCCATGATTGCACCCACATCCACAGCCATAGTAGTATCGCTCGTCGGACAGCGGCTCCGCCAACGTGCGCTGCAGGGCATCACACATCTCTGGCAGGTAGTCGTGCCCATCACAGTTGCGATTCGCCAGCGCAATACCACCGAGCACCGCGCAGATTTCGCCATCGTTGTACCGCGCCAACGCGAACGGCGTCCGCTCTTGAATCAACCGCACGTATTCCATCGGGTCCACGCGCCGCTCCACGATCCTAGGCACCGTCATATCTTCACCTTGAGCAGCACCGCGCTCTCCCGTGGCGGAAGGTTCACAACCAGGTCCGGCCCGTCGGCCGGCACGGCAACGCCCATGTCTAGGAGCTGCTGTGCCTCAATGTCCACTACGTCGCGGACCTCCCCCTTGACTACGCGTAGCGGGCCGCTGCCAATCTTCACCCGCTCGTCTCTGATGATTCTCACTCGCATAATGCACTCCTTGCTCAGCCACCGCATGTCCGGGAAGCGGCGGGGCCAGGACCTACCATCCAAGCCCCGCCTTGCATCATGCCGAGGCATGCTACCTCGGCTGCGTCAGGGCTCAAGAGTACGTGATGGACGTGCCCTTGTAGAACGCTCCGACGTGAACGGCCTGGCCGTCCCACCTCTGCCAGAACACGATGTCCAGACCCTTCGACTTCGCGATCATCTGAGAGATCATCTGCATCGTCGGGTTCTGGAAGATCCAGTAGTTCGCGAAGGCGCCGATGATCGCGTTGCCTTCGGTCACGTACTCGTTCTCGACCAGCTTCGGCAGGTTCAGGATGTCGATGTTGTAGTAGTTCTTGGCAGCATCCAAGACTACAGCCTTGTAGGACACCGTCGGCAGCAGCGCCAGCAGATTCGCCAGCGTATCCTGCCGATACCGGATGTTCACGCCGTACACAAGCGTGAGCATGTTGTCCACGGTCAGTGCCGCCGACACAGCAGACGAGCCTATGCCGCTCTGATGCATGATGCCGACAGGCTCAGAGCGCGTCGAGCCGTGGCCCTGGATGGGCATCCGCTCTTGCTGCTCAGCAAACTGCTCGCCCGCGGCCTCGGTGATCTCGCTCTCGATGTTCACTGCCGAGTCGTTCATTAGCTCGACGGACACCGGGAAGTAGGCGTCGAAGGGACGCATTGTCCACGTCTTCTCCGCATACGTGACGGCCACCTCGGTCACGTTTGCCAGTTCGGCTGCCGCGCTGGAACCGTAGTTCACGTCGCCGACCGCACTGCGC
>JAHIRD010000098.1 GCA_018818835.1 Pseudomonadota bacterium | reverse complement strand
TCGCTGTCTTACGCTTAAAGCGCTGTGTTACCACATCGCCTCCAAAGACTCGCTACCCGGTGGATGGCCTTCCTTCCGGGACGGGATTCTCACCCGCTCGATTACACGACCTTGCCCGGCCGCACAATTGGCCTGTCCCCGGTTTTGGTTGTTTTCACGTCATTCATGGGAGACTTACGATGAAACATCAAATCCACTACTCATTTACCCAGCTTTTTAAGCTTGTCCCCGCGAAAGCGGGGAAGCTGGCCGCCGGAGGCTATTTTCTTCGTACTCTTCGTGTCCTTCAGTGAGCTACGCGAACGGGTGGTTTAAAAATATTTGACGCGAATGGAGCACAACAAAACCAGGAAAAAATAAACGCCCCGGAAATGCGTATGGCATATCCGGGGCGTTTGGGTTTGAAACTTTTTTTTCAATGAAGTCTGTCGAACATCCGACTAAACACTATAACGCCGCATATGGGACTTTTTACGACGCCATCAAGGTTTAGACCTTTTTCTTATTCAGGGTAATAATCACATCCGCCACAGTGGCCCCCTCCCCTTTTTTATGGACAAGCAGGGGATTGATATCCAGCTCTTTGATTTCAGGGTGATTATCCACCATCTGGCTTAAGGCCACGAGGTTTCTTTCAATGATTTCAATGTCTGCCACGGGTTTACCCCTGAATCCTGTAAGGAGTGGGTAGGCCTTGATGGATTTAATCATGCGTCTGGCCACATTCCTGCCAAAGGGGGCGATTCTGAAAATAACATCCTTGAACAATTCCACAAAGATGCCTCCCAGGCCGAACATCACCATGGGGCCGAACATGATATCTCTGTTCATACCCAAAATAACTTCATCTCCCGGAGATGCCATTTTCTGGATAAGGACCCCTTTGATAACAGCAGATTCTTTATAGGCTTTGGCATTGTCAATGATCTCGGCAAATGCGTTTTCAGCTTCTTTTCGATCACGGATCCCGACTTTGACACCCTTGGCGTCGGATTTATGGAGAATATCCGGTGAAACAATTTTCATGACCACGGGAAAACCGATGGCTTCTGCAAAGCCGGCCGCTTCTTCCCCGGATGTGGCAATTTTCATTTCAAGGGTTTTAAATCCATAGCATTTTAAAAGTTCCGCACCTTCAACCTCACCCAGGACAAGAAAATCCCTGTCGATAAAATCCTGGATCATGGTCCGGGCCCGTTCCACGTCAAATTCTGTTTTGTAATCCGGAAGTCTTTTACGGTTCAGCCAGCGGTTGGCTGTGTTTAAAGCACCCAGAGCACTGGCCGCATTTTCAGGAAAATCATACACAGGCACATGATTTTTATTGAGGATCTTGACCCCTTCAGACACGTCCACAACGCCCATAAAAGCACAGGCAATGGGTTTCTGGGTTGTTTTAAAGATCTGGACTATGGCCTGTGCTGTCCCGATGGCATCGGTCATGGACTGGGGCGTCAGAATAATAAGGACACCATCCACATTACTATCACTGATCACCGTGGCCAGAGCGTTTTCATAACGGTCACGGGCCGCATCCCCGATCACGTCCACCGGGTTGTGGAAATTGGCCGTGGGGGGAAGATGCCGTTTGAGTTCCTCAACGGTTTCTTCGGAAAATTTAGCCAGTTTCAGCCCGGAATGTTCGGTCATATCCGTGGCAATGATCCCAGGGCCACCGGCATTGGTGATAATGGCGATCCGGTTGCCGGTGGGGATCTTCCGGGCGGAAAAGGCCAGGGCAAAATCAAACAGCTGGTTCACGCTCTCGCACCGGATGATTCCGCCTTCGGAAAAAATGGCATTGTATGCTGCATCCGAACCGGCAAGGGATCCTGTGTGTGAGGCGGCTGCGGCTGCACCGGCAACGGAACTGCCGGACTTGATCACCAGAATGGGTGTGGGGTTTTCACCGCTGGTGATATTTTTTGCAACATCAATGAACTCCTTGCCCCTTCGAGTCAGTTCCTCCATATATATCATGATCACGTGGGTCTTCGGGTCGGCATGATAATATTTCAAAAGATCCAGCTCATCCACGTCGGCCTTGTTTCCAATGGAAATGAATTTTGAAAATCCAAAACCTCGATCAGCGGCAAAATCGAGAACAGCGGTACAAAGGGCACCGCTCTGGGATATAAATGAAATATTTCCACTGTTTGGCATACGAGAAGAAAAACTCGCATTCAGCGATACATCCGAAGCCGGATTGATAACCCCCAGACAGTTGGGCCCGACGATTCGTATGCCGGCTTCTTTGCACACGGCCTTGATCTGATTTTCAATTTCAAGGCCTTCACCCCCTACTTCCTTGAATCCGGCTGAAATTATCACCATGCCCTTGACCCCTTTTTTGACGCAATCATGGGCTGCCTGGAGAGCCAGTTTCGGAGGCAGGATCACCATGGCAAGGTCCACGGGGTCTGGGATGGAAAGAAGGCTGGGATAGCATTTGACACCCATGATGGCCTGGGCTTTGGGGTTTACGGGGTAAATCGTGCCCTGGTAACCGCCGAAAATGACATTGGCAAAAATATCATGTCCGACTTTACCTTTGGTGGAGGATGCCCCAACAAGTGCAATGGATTTTGGGGCAAATATGAAGTCTAATCCTTCCATGTTTTTCTCCTTTATATCTAATATATTAAATTATTTATCCTGATGATGAATTATGCCCTTTTTGAATTCAATGAATTTCAAGGGATACGATGGTCAATGAAGGGTCAAACCGCAATGGAGACTCTCGGTTGACACGATGTTTATCAATGGTGATGGCGTTGTAAAAAGTCCCATATGCGGCGTTATAGTGTTTAGCCGGACGTTCGACATACGCTTCAAGTATACCTTCACGTCCGGCCAAACACTATGCCTTGCCTATGAACCTTTTTCCATAGCCATCCGTCGACTTTTTACGAACTTATCAATGGTGTTAATCACTGAATATAGAATCACTAAATATAGATGGATTCATACGGCTTGTCAAAAAATAAATTAGCATCCCAACCCTTTAAGGATTCAATATATTTATTTTATTCAACCACACTTAAAGAAAACACTATAAAGCTATTTGTTTATACGCCACGTCTTCCCTT
The DNA here is from genome assembly GCA_018818835.1 of Pseudomonadota bacterium. Taxonomy (GTDB): domain Bacteria; phylum Desulfobacterota; class Desulfobacteria; order Desulfobacterales; family Desulfolunaceae; genus JAHIRD01. Next base: position 52,417 of record JAHIRD010000098.1, on the reverse strand, counting down.
ACGTTATTTTTACACTTGGTTAAATTGCTGCTCAAAAATCCTTGGAATTTTGTATCATTCTATGATAAAGCTATCACAGTTGCTTAAAAGTTATCATTGTTCACTTTAACAACACTGGTTTTTTAATAACTTATTAGTTTTCGCGTGGTTTGGTATATGGCATTAAACGGGTTCAAAATCGCTTGTCTGGGAATGGTTTTGATTTTCATCGTATCTGCTTACTCTGTTTTTGCCGATGAGCCCGATCCCACGTTTCTTTCCGGATGCTCTTTATCCAACAGCCAACAGCAAGACAGGGCCTGGTGTGAAACGGAAAAATCCGAGGGTGTTACAAACTTCACCAAAACCATTCAAGGCAGTGATCTAAACGCTTACAAAGGGGTTTGTATCATCGACAGCCCCATTGAAATCATCTACGATATCTTATCCAACGTTTCCGAACATTCCAAATGGATCAAATACTGTGCAACATCCAGGGAGCTGGACCGGCCATCGGACAAACAGTCCTTTCAATACTACGATTTTGATGTTCCCTGGCCCCTGGCGAACAGGGACATTGTGGTCCATTGTACCACCGAAGCAGATTGGGGCAGAGGCAAAATCACCATTCAAAGCGAAGCGGTCAAAGAGCCCCTGGTTCCCATCCGCAAAAACCATATGCGGATAACCGATTCCAGACAAGAATGGATTCTTGAGCAGGTAACTCCGGATTCAACCCGTGTCACCTTTGTCAGCTATACAAACATGGAAGGCCCTGTATCAAAAATGTTAAACAAATTAATTTCAAAGGTAATCCCCTCTTCCAGTCTCAAAAACCTGAAAAAAATCTCCATGGAAAAATATCTTTCCGCCTCAGATCGATTTATTGCAAAAACATACCCGTGAAGGGTAAATTTTTAAGATAACCTTTGTCATACCTTATTTTTTTCTTGAATTTTTCACCCCTTAGTGTAAAAAATACCTGCTTCTGATTTTTCAATATATTCACTCTATACTTTGCCGTTTTCAAAGAGTACTTTTTCATGTTCATTCAGTTAAAAGGAGTTGAAGAATGATCCACATTGAAGGATTAACCAAGTATTATGATGATTTCTGCGCGGTGGACAATATCAGTCTGGATATCCGCAAAGGGGAGATCATTGGCCTTCTTGGCCCAAATGGAGCGGGAAAAACCACAACCTTACGGATGCTGACAGGCTATTTCCAGCCCAGCTCAGGAACCATCAAGGTCAAGGATTTTTTCGTTTCGGACCAAGCACTTGATGTCAAACGGTGTATCGGCTATCTCCCGGAATCAGCCCCACTTTATCATGATATGATCGTCTATGATTATCTGTGCTATGTGGCAGATATCTGGGGATTTACATCAGAGGGCAAAGTATCGAGAATCCGTAAACTTTCAGATTTGTGCGGCCTTGAAAACATCATGCACAAAACCATCGGGGAATTGTCCAAAGGTTTGAAACAACGGGTGGGCATTGCCCATGCCATGATGAGTGATCCTGAAATCCTTATCCTGGATGAGCCCACATCCGGCCTTGACCCCAACCAAATCGTTGAAATCAGAAAGATCATAAAGGATATCGGAAAGGAAAAAACCATTATCCTGTCCACCCATATCCTCACGGAAGCCGAAGCCACATGCGACCGGATTATCATCATCAACAAGGGAAAAATCGTTGCGGACGGTACTACGGAAAGCATCAAACAATCGGAAGAGGAAGGGTCTTCCATCAATATTTCATTGAAAGATGCTGAGTTTTCAACGGTTGAGTCAGTACTTAAAAGCATTCCCAATGTGATGGAGATCAAGAAAAATCCATCAGACCAGGAAACCATTTTAAGCATAACGGTTCATGTTAAAGATGCTAAGGATTTGAGAGAAGATATTTATCTGATGATTAAAAAACATGATTGGATCATCATCGAATTTTATCAGGAACGACATTCCCTTGAAAACATTTTCCGAACTCTGACCATGGAGAGCTGATATGCAACAGATAAAACATATATTCTATAAAGAATTAAAGGATTACTTTACCTCCCCCATCGCCTATATCGTCATATCGATTTTCCTTCTGGTGACGGGATGGTTTTTTTTCATGGCGTTTTTTCTTAGCAACCAGGCCAGTTTAAGAAGTTTCTTCAGCCTGCTGCCCTTTACCTTTGCCTTTGTTATTCCGGCAGTGACCATGCGGCTTTTTTCCGAAGAGATGAGTATCGGGTCCTATGAAGTCCTGATGACCCTGCCTGTGTCCTTATCGGATATTGTTGTGGGGAAATTCCTGGCCGGGTCTGCCTTTGTTGCTGCCATGCTTCTTCCCACCCTTGCCTATCCCCTGACCATCTCCTTTGTGGGGAATCTTGACTGGGGTCCTGTTGTGGGAGGATATCTGGGTGCTTTTTTTCTGGGTTCGGCTTATACGGCCGTGGGACTTTTTGCATCAGCCCTTACCCGGAACCAGATCATCGCCTTTATTATCGGTGTGCTCGTCTGTTTCTCCCTGACCCTTGTCGACAAAATGCTTTTCTTTTTCCCCCAGTCCATTGTCCAGGTTGTGGGTTATATCGGCGCTGATTTCCATTTTCAGAATATCTCAAAAGGCATCGTGGACTCCCGGGATATTCTGTATTTTGCCAGTGTCATTTTTATCAGCCTTTATGGTTCAGCTCTTGCGATGACTGAAAAGAAATAAGGAGTACATCATGGCGTCCAATAAAAAATCGGAAAAGTACATCAAACTTATGATATACGCAGTGGTTGTCATCCTCTTGAATATTGTGGGTTACAGCCTTTTTGTAAGGGTTGATCTGACGGAAAACAAAATCTTTTCCCTGTCGGATATCAGCAAAAATGTGGTGGCAACCCTTACGGAGCCCATGACCATCAACGTATTTTTCACAGATGATCTCCCGGCCCCCCACAACAACACCAAACGCTACCTCCAGGATATCCTCAAAGAATATGAAATTAACGGAAACAATTATTTCAACTACAGCTTCAAGGATATTTCATCGGCAGGTGACGAAAACGAAACGTCAAAACAAAACAGGGAACTTGCCGAAAGTTACGGAATCAATCCCATTCAGATCCGTCTGATCGAAGAAGATGAAGTGAAGTTCAAAAATGCATACATGGGCCTTGTGATTATTCATGGTGATTTGATTGAGAAAATCCCCATGATTACAGACATGGATAAGATTGAATACATCCTGACCATGCGCATGAAGAAAATGAACAACAAAATAAGCACCCTGCTTGGCCTTACGGAAAAAATCCAGGTTGAACTGTATATGTCATCGTCCCTCAAGGATGTGGCCCCGTACATGAAACTCAACGACCTGCCGGGCATTCCGGGCAAAATCGAGTCCACGGTCAATAAAATCAATCTGAAAAATTACGGCCGACTTGTCTACAAATACCTGGATCCGTCCATGGACAATACCCTGAATGACATGGTCAAGAAACACAACATCCTGGCCCTTAAATGGAATCCCATTGGAGACAAGGTCAAGGCTGGCGAAGGCGGTATCGGGCTTGTGATCAAATACAAGGATAAATCCGTTGATATTCCATTGATGCATGTGATGCGCATTCCCATTTTCGGTGACCAGTACGAGCTTGTCAATATGGACGATCTGGAGGAGCTGATCAACGGCGGAATCGAGTCCCTCATCGATATCAACGAAAAAATCGGTTATCTGGCAGACCACGGCACCCTTGACCGGAATGGCGCAGGTGGTGGCATGATGGCCCAGCCCCAAACCGAGATGAACAGTTTCAATGCCCTGGTATCTCAGAATTATTCCCTGAAGGATGTTGATCTGTCATCCGAAGGGGTTCCCGGTGATATCCAGAGCCTGATCATTGCCAATCCCACTGAAAATTTTACGGATTACGATTTATACAAGATTGATCAGGCATTGATGTCGGGTAAAAATCTGGCTGTTTTTCTTGATTCATTCATGGAAGTGCAGCAGCCCAACCGCCAATTCGGCTTTAACCAGGGACCCGGATTCCAGCCCATCCACACCGGCCTTGAAAAACTCCTGAAGCATTACGGCATCAGCATGGAAAGCGCCTATGTCATGGATGAAAACTGTTTCAAGCAGAACATGGGCCAGCGCTTGGGTGGTGGAGAACAAAATATTTATTTCGCCCCCATGATTCAGAGCAAAAACATTAACAATGACCTTGATTTCATGAAAAACATAAAAGGGCTCATTACATTGAGGGTATCCCCATTGTCGGTTGATGAGGCCCTGATCAAGAAAAACGACATCAAAGCCAGCCCCTTGTTTTCTTCGTCTGAAAAATCCTGGGAAATGAAAGGAAACATCAATCTCAATCCCATGTTTATCCAGCCCCCCAGAGAGGATGCCGAAAAGAAAAGCTATACCCTGGCCTATTTTCTTGAAGGAAGCTTCCCCAGTTATTTTGAAGGCAAGCCCCTCCCGGAAAAAAAGGTAGAGACGCCTGAGGAAGGAGAGCAAAATGACGATAAAGAAAAAACTGAGCAAAAACCTGACCTGTCTTCATTCGAAAATCAAGGCGGTTTCTTATCAAAAAGCAAACCTGCAAAAATCCTTGTGATCGCCTCATCTGAAATGCTCAAAGACAGCATGCTTGATCAGGAAGGCCAGAGTCCTAACGCCACCTTTATTCTGAACGCCATCGATGCCATCAACGGCAAAGACGGAATCGCCAAGATGAGAAGCAAGAATCAGAGCTTCAATCCCCTGGCCCAGACAGATGCCATGGTCAAGATGGCCATCAAGGCCTTTAATATTGCAGGGCTTCCTGTTCTGGTGGTCATGTTTGGATTGCTGGTATGGCTGAAACGTAAATCCCGGAAAAAACAGATTCAAATGATATTCCAGAAATAGAAAGGCTTGGTCATGAAAAAAGAATACATTGTACTCGCATTGATTATTATCACTCTGTCAGCGTATCTTGTTTTTCATAAGTCGGACAGTACCCATTATACCCTTCCTGTTTTGGAGGACCTGTCAAATTCCGATATCACCCGGATTGACATTCTTCATGGCACGACACCCCTGACCCTTGAAAAAAACAGTGACCAATGGGTGGTGGGCGACGATAAATTACCGGCAAACACAACTATGGTCACGGCCATGATTAAAAGCATCAAGGATCTTAAACTCACAGCCCTTGTCTCGGAATCCAAGAGCTACAATCGCTATGAGCTTGATGAGGATAACAGAATCCGGGTGTCTGCCTGGAGTAAGGACAAAATGGTCCGTACCGTTGACGTGGGTAAAGCAGCCAGTTCCTTTAAACACACCTTTGTCAAGCTTGAAACCGACCCCAGGGTCTACCATGCAGAGGAAAACATCAGAAACATCTTTAACAAAACAGAGGATAACCTTACCGATAAAGGCGTTTTAAATGTTGATTCTGCAAACGTATACCAACTGCAGGTTACGGAAAACGGAAAAACGGTTTCCCTTGTAAAGAAGCAGGAACCTGTAACCGTGGATGTCACCCAACAGAAAAAGAAAGACGAATCAACGGAAGCACCCCCTGCTCCAGAACCCAAGGACACATGGACAGACGCTTCGGGAAAGGACAAGGACCTGGAGAAAATCACGGGCTTTGTTTCCCTTTTTTCCAATCTTAAATGCACAAACTATATCAAAGGGCTGGCCAAAGACAGCCTGACTGATCCGATTCTCGATGTTTCCATCACCGGAGATAAGGCCTATACCCTTTCTGTTTTTGCTAAAAAAGAAGGTGAAAAGGACTACCCTGCCGTAAGCTCTGAAAGTGCCTTCCCCTTTACCCTCCCCGAGGCCAAAGTGGATGACATCAAGAAAAAATTTGGGGAAATTTAATAACCGGTCATTTATTCGATTTACATAAAAATGGCATACATCCTATGGGTCTTATGGGACCCATGGGACGTATGAATAATCGATAGTACCCCCGTGAACCGTAAAAAGTCGACGGATGGCTATGGAAAAAGGTCCATAGGCAAGGCATAGTGTTTGGCCGGGCGTGGAACGTCCGGCCAAACACTATAACGCCGCATATGGGACTTTTTACGACGCCATCAATTACAATCGTTTCTTTTTCTTGCAAGAGCCGTCTATGGGCAATCCTTTTCCCGTGCGAAATTCCGGTTCATAGCCCACGGTGAACTGGATAGTCGTCTTGTTCCTGATGCTTAAAAAATGGGTATTCTGTTTATCAAAAGGGCATAGAGGCATGTCACACGGCTCAAATCCATAGGGCTGATAAATATGGGGAGCGCCCAGAACAAAGAGGGTGTTTTCCTTGATGACATCCTGTCTCAAGGAAAAGCGAAGCAGTTCATCGCGTATACCCTGAGTTTGAAACTGAGACGCAACGGCCAAGGGAGCCAGATGAAGGCCGCACACTTTTTTTTGGGCGTAAGCATTGGAAAACGCAATATAAGCGATGATCTTATTGGTATGAATGCACACCCACTCATGCAGTTGCTTTCCATTGGTGTGAAGATTAGTAAATAATTTTTCTTCATAGGTGCTGCCGGGAAAAGCCTGTCGCAACAAAGCGGACACCTTGGGATAATCTTGGGGGCTGGGTTTTCTAATTTTCATGATGAATAGACGTCTTTTTTTCCATGGTTGATAACATCAGCATCCCTATCGGCACCAGGCTTCCATGTGCGGCAGGTTTGTCCATAGCCGAGTTAAGCTTTCAGGACAGTTGAAAAGTATTCGACACAAATCGCATTTACCATAGCTTATAATATCGCGTGATGTCATACCGGCAAACGATGCAATCGGTGTGAGTCCCATGGTTCGAATGAGATTGTACAGCCTGTTTGTTTCACTTTTGACAAACATCTGTTCTATCGTATTGTCGTTCAGGCTGCCAAGATAAAAAAAGTTTGTTTTCGTAAAATGGCTCCCTGCATCACAACAGGCGAACATATCGCGATCCGGACTAAGATAGGGGTTCATGATACAGCAATTTGCCTGGTAATCGGTCTGAATATGGCGGCGTTTGAAGTCACCTGCTCGTCCTGCATAGATGACGGGTTCGGGGAAAAATGTGAGGCCATGGTCCCGAAGAAACTGTTCATGGGATTCATCCTCTTGTGAAAAATCGGTCACAAAGGAAATAAAATAATTTAAACCGATCTTTTGACAGCTGCGAGCCGCATTCAGTACATTATTTCTGTTAATATGTTTCTGATGCCAGCGTGAGTAGCTCAATCTCACCTGGCAAAGACCATTTTCTTTGAGTCCGGTAACGATGCTGTCCGCTGATTCGCTTGTCTTTGCCCAGAAACTGTTGGTAACAATTCGTGTATAGATTCCGATTTGACTGCAGAGCTGCACAAGTTCTGTCATATCATTCAAATACAGAAACGGTTCTCCGGCGGAAAAACTTATGCCGCCAATACCCGCCTGGGCCAACTCGACAATAAGATCTTTTGCCGTTTGAAGTGCCATCTTCCTGTTGTCAGGGATGTCATCGGTGGCCACACAGTGTTCGCATCTGATATTGCACCGGGTTGAATATCCAAAAGCTAATTTGCGCATAGTAATAACCTGAAATTTATTATTCGACGAAACCTATTTCACCATAATTATATTTGATTTGCCATACATTCCATAAAAATGGTATGTTAAAATAAATTTAAGGCATATGGCCCTGTCGCTGAACGTCATCTATCCATCCCTTTTTATAAATTCTGTGATAATGAATAAGCACGTCACACCCAAAAAAATCGTCGATAAATTAATGCAGACACTAAAAAACTATGAACTCTATCCCGAAGATCATAGTGTGACGGTTAATGCCATCACCGATTGCATGGAAAATATTGACGCGTTCTTTGAAACCCAGCCATCGTTGACGCTGGGCATCACAAAGGATCACTTTCTCCATGATGGCATGGTGGTTTTTCAAGGGGGCCCAGGGGATGAAAATCCTGCGTTCCAAATGTATCGCGATGGAATTGAACGGCTTGATCTCCTTCGGGGGTTGTCCCGGGATGAGTTTGTTAGTTTTTTAGGCATTTTAAAAGATCATGCCACAGCAAAAAAACATGAAGAGACCGACATCGTAACAGAACTCTGGGAAGCTGATTTTCGGCACATTACTTACGAGGCAACGGATATTTTCTGGAAAGATGAATCGATCATGGATTTTTCCCATGTCAGAGTCATGGATCAGAACCATAGGGAACAACCGTTGAGTGATACCCAATCATTTAAATCCATGGGAGAATACAATAAAAGACCAGACATTAATGTGTATTTGCTTTCAACGGAAGAAATCAAAAACACCATGGACATGGTTCGGGGAGAAGAACAACGGAATTTTGACATGGATCTCTTTGACGTTCTTCTGATTATCTTGAACGAACAAAATGAAGAAAAAGATTTCGTTAGGGTTCTGGATATTATCACCGAGTGTTTTAAAAACACCCTGGAGCGGGCAGAGTTCAGTTCGGTGATTCGTTTTTTAAAAAAAATAGATGAGCTCCATGGGTCATATCAAACGAATCAACCCTGGGCCATACCCCACCTTGAGGATTTTGTTTTGATCCTGTCCGGGAAAGACGTCCTTGGATCACTTCACAAAGCCTGGCCCGTGATGGATGTTAATGATGAATCCCAACTTGAGGACATGAAACAGGCACTGAACGAATTATCTCCCCAGGCCATTTACACCTTATGTCCCATGGTTTATGAAATCCCGACGGCCAGGATACAGAATCAGTTGATTGAGGTCATAAAAACACTATCCAATAAAGATTATCATCCCCTGATAAAGTTACTGTCCCATCCCGATGAAAAAGTAGTTCAAAACGTTATATTCATTCTGGGGCAGTTTGACGGAGCAGAACAGACAAAAGCCCTTATAAACAAGCTTAAAACAACAACAGGCCCCCTCCGTCTGGAATTGGTCAAGTGTCTTTCCAAACGTCAACCGGTCCTTGTCGATACATTTGCACCATTGCTTGACGATCCCGATCTGTCTGTCAAACATTGTGTGATTGAACGTCTGGGCAAAGAAAAAAACGCCCGGTCGGAAAAGCTTCTGATGAACATGCTCTGCCAAAAAAAATTCAAAAAAGAGGAGCTTTCCTTTTTGTTAAAAATATATCGGGCTTTGGGGGGATGTGGTTCACGGTCTGCCCTTCCATTTTTAGAAAAACAACTGCTTAAAAAGAACTGGTTCGGCAATAAAGTATTGGCCATCCATCGGGAAGGCGCCATACTCGCCTTGAATTCGATCAAGATACCTGAGGCTGATCAGATGGTGTCGAAATATTCAAACCGTATCAAAGACACTCAACCCCGGTGGCACGGATCAAAATAAACCTATGAATGACATCCATGATTCAAAATCCGCTAAAATTAGACTCAATCCTGAAGAGGCATTGATCTTTACCTGGAACAAACTGCTTCAAGTCGTCAAAATCCATGATCAAACAAATGAGCTGGTTAACCAGGCATCCAGGCAATTCATCAGATCACTTTCTCAACACTTTGAATCAACAGATTGTTTGACAGTAGAAGCCACACGGGGTCGGTTTTATGTCCAGAAACAAAAAATTCTCCACAGATATGAAACACTATCCATCATCCAAAGCCTGCTGTCTTTGTTTGAATCTTTGGGCGTGACCGGATTTTCATTTATGGGTTTTCCTGACGACGATCAGCTCAAACACGTGGTGATGTTTGCACAAATTTTAAACAAGGCCTTCAAACAAGAAGACCCCGGACAATGGATTGACTCACAGCTTGAAAAAAACGGCATAGATTGGGTTCGTGTCATCCATGCCAAAACAAATGAAGAGCTACTCGATGATGAAAAAATAAAGAAGCGCGCCTGGAGCATCTATTCCTATACCTACAATTCCATCTTCGATGTCACTGAGAAAATTGCCTCGGGTAAACAGACCGGCATACGGAAATCAATGCGTGTGGTCCAAAACCTTGCAGATATGGTCATCAACGATGATCCGGTTTTACTGGGCCTGTCCACCATCAAAGATTATGACAATTACACATACACTCATTCGGTGAACGTTGCCATCCTTTCCATGTGTCTTGGACAAAAGATCGGACTGTCAAAAAAATCATTGGTTCGTCTTGGTCTTTGCGGGTTGTTTCATGATCTTGGCAAAATCGACATTGATGTCAGCATTTTAAACAAACCCGGAGCATTAACCGAAACCGAATTCGAACAGGTTCAAAAGCATTCCCTGAACAGTGTTCGGCAGATTTTAAAGCTCCAGACCGTTCAAAAAATAAAAGCCCAGATCGTCCTTCCTCTATTTGAACACCATCTGAAATATAATTTATCGGGTTACCCAAAGGTTAAATGGAGCAAGCCCATCAGTCTTTTCGGACGTATCATTACCATCGCTGATGTTTATGATGCCTTAACCTCAGTTCGTATATATCGCCCGGTGGCCATCAGCCAGGACAATGCCTTGAAAATTATGATCGAAGAATCAGGCAGGGATTTTGATCCAACCTTACTCAAATGGTTTGTCAACATGATCGGAACCTACCCGGTGGGAACGGTATTGGAATTGTCGGACGGCCAAAAAGGACTGGTCATCAAAAGCATTTCCGAGGGCAGCAGTTCACGGCCTCGTGTGATTTTGCTGGTTGCTGATGAGCAAGACGGCTATACAAAAGGTCGTGAGTGCGATTTATCCGAAAAAGATCCCCATACAAAAGAATACAGGTATCAGATCGTTCAAGCCTACAACCCTTCCCAACTGGGTATCCGGACCGCTGACTTTTTTTTATAATTCAACTGGCCCTTATACGTTTTGTAAACGTACAGAGGGAAACAGCTCCGGATTGGTATGGGGGATGAATTTCGCGCCGCTAAAGCGATTCATGAATCCCTGATCCACGTTCAGTTCGATATAGGTGATGCTGTTACGAATTTCATCGACCTGGTCAATGGCGTTTCTGTCTTCAAGAATCATGGCGGCACCGCCCAGAGAACTGTTGCCCAGAGTCTTATAGGTTTCAAGGGGAAGATCCGGAATCATGCCGATGGTAATGGCTGACTCGGGGTTGATGAACGAGCCGAAGGTTCCTGCCACATAGAACACCGAAAGATCCTGAAGGGTCAGACCCACATTCAAAGCAATGGTTTCAAGAATCGTGAACATGGCGGCCTTTGACCGTATCAGGCTGTCCAGACTTGCCTGACTGATGCATATATCTTCCCCTGTACCGGAGTTTTCTTTTGCAACAATGACAAGATGGTTCATCTCATCAATGACCCGGATACGACTCGCGTGTTTATCAGAAACAATACGTCCCCTGATGTCAATGGCACCTGATTTGAAAAGCATGGCTGCCAGATCAATAAAGCCGGACCCGCAAATCCCCACAGGAGGCTTCTCATCAATGGTGTGGACCCCAAGTGAGCCGTCGGGATTAAGCCAGACCCGGTCAATCACACCGGGTCCTGCCATCATACCAATGGAAGACACCCCACCTTCCAGAGCTGGGCCTGCCGCACCTGCACAGGCAATCAAAAAGTCGTTATTTCCCAGTACAACTTCGGCGTTGGTCCCCACATCCACAAGAATGGAGATCTCGGGCTTTGTATTCAAACCTGAATAAACAATGCCTGCGATCAAATCTCCCCCAAAATAACTCCCGATATTTGGAAAAACAAAGACCCTTGCTCCGGGGTTAACGTTAATGCCCAGCTCAGCTGCACGGTGAAGTCCCGGCCGGTTTATTCCGGGGATATAGGGTTCGCGTATGATAAAATGGGGACTGATACCCAGAAACAAATGGGTCATGGTGGTATTGCCGGCAACGGCCATCAAGGAAATATCACCCATAGCAATTCCGGCTTTTTCCGAGATTTTTTCAATCTCCAGATTAAAGGAATCAATGATCATCTGATGAATATGATCAAGGCCGCCTTTCTGGTCCGTATAATGAATCCGGGTGAGGATATCCGGACCAATGGCGATCTGGGGGTTATCAAAGGAAGATTCACCCAGACTCACACCTGTTTCAAGGTCCACCAGACGAAAAACAACCCGGGTTGTACCCAGATCCACTGCAAGGCCCAAAAACGCTGTCCTGTCATCCTGGGCCTTGATATCCACAAGAATCCATCGGTCACGATCTTTGAACACAAGACATGTTACGCGATATCCCGCTGATCGGATAATCCGGGGGATTTTTTTCATGATAAACAAGTCCAGGTCCACGTGTCTGGTTTTTAAAATCGGTTTCAAACAGGAGACAAGTCGTTCGGCATCGGCCGTATTATCCTTAAGTTCGGGCGGTGTCATACGAAGATGAACAACCCACCGTTCAGGGGATTTAGGTTCTGTCATATCAGATGATCCATGGTTCGTCATAAAGGCACATAGGGTTTAACCGTATAATCACAATCAAGATAAGCAAAGGGGTCCACTAACCGTGCCTGATACGTCAGGGCGAGGATTTGCCATTTCAGTTTGTCTTTGGGATAATCCTCGGGAAGAAAAACCATTGACACATGGATATGGGCCGGAATGGACAAATTTCGTTCGCTGATATCGGCCATGGCGGCAATGATTTCACCCTGCTTCACAGTCTGATTCACACAAAGGCCCCGTGCCGGTACAGAATGGGCATACACGGAATGGAGAATTAGATTATTTGAGTCTCTGGCACCATGCCGGATAAAAATAGATTTACCCAGATAATCATCATCGCTGATTTCAAACACAGTTCCACTGTACATGGCAGGTATCCAGAGAAGCCCTTGGAGTTGAATCAGTTTGTCTTTGCTGTCCAAGTAATAGCAAATATCCAGGCCTTCATGGGCATCCGGGCGTTCCCCCCCCTTGCCCCACCATTTATCAGAGCTTCCGTACAGCATTCCCGAATAAAAAAACCATTTAGAGAAATCCCTAAGACGGTTATGTTTCACCAGATCTTCGCAGAACCGGTTTTTAGTATCATCATTTTCCATGGGTTTCTCATTCAAATACAATTTTATGGGCCATAAGGTTGATATCCTGCAAAGTCCCTTTGATTTCACAACTTTCTCCGAGGAGGCCCTTTAAAATAAATCGTCCATCGCCCAGGGGCTGGATGGCGGCAACGTTTTCCATCACCAGTTCGTCTTCGTTGTTTTTACGGATATAAACATTGGATTCGCACATAATTGTCGTTCCTTATCGATAGATATGATTATAAATTGCCGTATTTCTGTTTTTCCCATATGATGCACATGGGTCTGTATTTACAATAAATTTTAGGGTCCCTGCAAAAACAACAGGTTTCACAGAGATATTTTTTGTACTTTTCACAAAAACACGTTGCGGGAGTTCCCGGATGATTCTGACATTCTTTTTCCATGAAAACCTGATAAACCCATATGAAAATATTAAAGTATTACATGACATCATCTATCTTGTAAACCGGAAGAGCCAGGCCTTTCTTATAAAGGGCTTTAATTAAGATAAGTGTATTTGGGGAAATGGCAATGAAAGGCTTTTAAATTTTATCCAGAGAAAGCCCAACCATATAATGCCCTGAGAGGCTGTGATTCTTTGATTTCGTGATATGGCGAATCTGAGTGTCAATGTACTCCACATTACCAAGAAGATCCACAGGGTAATATTTCATTTTATATTTTTTACCCACTTTAATTTTATTCAGGATAAGGGAGTCTTCTCGAACAAGGAGACACAATCCCGAACTGGACATATCATAAATAACAAACTGATTGACCTGCCCGCTTCCTTCAATATGGATTTCAACACTGTAATACTCTTTAATCAGTTCTCTTTTTTCAACCCTCTGATTTGAATATTTCAGGTCCATCGCTTACCTCGGTCACAAGATACTGCATCATCATAGGGTCTTAAATAGTGCTTAAGACATTTGAAAAGTTTCCATATTTATCAAACACTTAACATATAGACTAACATTAAAAAAAAGGATTCTTGATACAATATAAAAATATACCACATTTTTATGATTTGCCATATCCCTGGTTTAAAATTTTTCCATTAATTCAAAATCAAGGAATCGGGCACCATGAAGACTCTCGGTTGTTTAGGTTCCATCCCTTTAAACAAATCAAAAACAATCTTTTACAGGTGATGTATCATGGTTTTTGGAAAGGATTTATAAAAGGAACAGGGGATTAGGTTAATAGACCGCGACTGCGGGTGATTATTCTTTCATGATATTTTTTATTTTTTCCAAAAGACCTATTGACTAAGTAGCTTTCCTTCAATATTGTTGAAGAAACGAAAATCTTAGATTCTCTGTGTTATTGCTGTTCATCCGAACTTTTAATATTCATTTATTTAGATATACATAATTTTTCATACATCAGTTTTCATACGTCTTAGAAGCATGATTTAGATAGGATTGTCACATGTATTCGTGATGGGTGATTTTTTGCCCTCCAATGTTTTTCTATCTGTATTGTGAATAATGTAAATATCATGTTGTTACAGATAGTTACTTTTTTCAAACTGCTGATATAAGGAGTATCGATGACCTTATCCGCCCTTTCATACAACCCACAGACCGCTAAATCGTTTATTGATGAAGTTATTGAGCGATCCCATCAGAATCTTTATGCCTGTTATCAGTGTAGGCGCTGTGCTTCGGGGTGTACTGTGGGAGAAGAAACCGGAATCACACCCGATTATCTGATACGCCTGGTGACCCTTGGAGACAGGGACGCCGCCGTTGACAACGCTCTGGTCTGGCAATGCGTGTCCTGTTACACCTGCGGAACACGATGTCCCAATAATATTCAATCCGGAAGAATTACAGAAACATTGAAAAAAATGTCCAGAGAAGAAGATGTTATCCCATTAAATCCCAACATCGCATATTTCCATGACGCTTTTGTACAGGGATGTACCCGGTGGGGCCGTGTCAATGAGATGGAGTTCATGGGTTATTACGAACTAAAGAACATCGGAAAGCATATGTTAAGCTTCCAATTCAGAAAAGCCTATGAAGAAATCGCGTCCCAGATCAAACTCGGTCGATCCATGTTCAAGCAGAAACGCCTGCATTTAAAACTTCATACATCCCGCGGGCGAAAAGAAGTCAAACAGTTTTACAAAATTGCTGTGAAAAAAAAGGCTTCTTTAAAAAAAGAAAGGCGATCTCAGATCAAAAATCGTCAGGAATAGCATGTTCGGCCCTTCATCCTGTTTTTAAAGATCAATCACATGCATGAGGTAACCATGGAAGTCGCTTATTATCCCGGATGCTCGCTTCATCAATCATCGCAGTTTTATGACCTTCAGACAAAACGGATTTTTTCTGAACTTGGAACGAAAATTGTCGAAATCAATGACTGGAGTTGTTGCGGCGCAACATCTGCCGGGAAATTTGATGATTTCCTTGCCGTGGCTCTTCCGTCCCGGAATCTTGGAATAGCCGAGAACGCCGGTTTTACGGAAATGCTGATCCCCTGCTCCGGTTGTTATTCAAGCCACCTCATGGCCAAGACCCGACTCCGAAGTAACGAGACACTTCGCTCCGATATCAATGCCGAACTGGCGTTTCCTGTTAAAAACACCATAAAATTGTTGACGATATTGGAACTGCTTCTGGAAGCGGCCAAACAAGGAAAATTTGAATCAAAAATTACACGGCAGCTCAAAGGCCTGAAACCGGCAAGTTACTACGGCTGCATGACACGTTTTGCTTATGATGTCCCTGTTTCCGACAATGTGGAAAATCCGCAAGGAATGGAAAAAATTCTGGACATGCTGGGTGCCGAAACCATGGACTGGAGCTACAAAACAGCCTGTTGCGGTGCTTCAGCCGCCATCAATGATTCGGAAACCGCCATGAATCTCATGGGGAAAATCATGAAAAATGCGGTGCACAGCGGTTTCAATTGCATCGTTACCACCTGCCCCATGTGCCAATTGAATCTGGATGCCTACCAGAATACCTATTGCAATAAATTCGGAATCTATGAACGGCTTCCCGTGTATTTCATTACGGAATTGATCGGAGTGGCCATGGGAATTCCCCTTGAAGAACTGAATGCCCACAGGCATTTTATTGATACCCTCGGGCTTGTAAAGGAGTTGAATCTCATATGAGCAATACGGAAAACAAAAAGCGAGGCTCAGTGGTCATCGTTGGAGGCGGTATTGGAGGGATGCAGTCAGCCCTTGATCTGGCGGACAGCGGTTTCAAAGTTCACATCATCCAGAAAGAGTCGACCATTGGGGGGACCATGGTCATGCTTGATAAAACATTCCCCACCGGGGATTGTTCCATGTGCATGATCTCACCGAAAATGGTTGAGGTTGCCCGTCACCCCGGCATAAAGATCCATACGCTTTCCCAGGTGACATCGGTCAAGGGAGCCGCAGGTGATTTCACCGTGGCTATCCGGCAGAAACCCAGGTACGTGGATCCTGAAAAATGCACGGGTTGCGGAGTCTGTGAAGAAAAATGCCCCAAGAAAACAGCCAGCGAGTTTGAACAGAACCTGTCCGTCAGAAAAGCCATCTATTCGGAATTTTCCCAGGCTGTACCCAATACACGGGTTATTGATCCCGAGATCTGCACCTATCTGACCAAGGGGAAATGCCGGGTCTGCGAAAAAGTCTGTACGGCCAATGCCATCAATTTTGAAGATACGGAAAAAGAATACGAACTGAAAACCGGGGCCATCATCCTTGCGCCTGGACTGCAACGCCACAATCCATGGAGACACCAGGAACTGGGTTACGGACGCTGGGAAAACGTGGTGACCTCACTCCAGTTTGAACGTATTTTGTCTGCCTCCGGGCCTTTCAGTGGTGAGATCAAGCGTCCCAGCGATCAAAAACATCCTGAAAAAATCGCATGGCTTCAATGCGTGGGGTCAAGGGATCCCCATAACGCCAACCCCTGGTGTTCATCGGTGTGCTGCATGTATGCCACCAAACAGGCTGTGATCGCCAAAGAACACGATAATCGAATCAGTCCCTCCATTTTTTACATGGACATGAGGGCCTTTGGCAAGGATTTCGATAAATACGTTGATCGTGCGAAAAACGAATACAATGTCAACTATCACCGTGCCATGATTTCCGATGTGCGTGAAGATCCCAAAACGGGCGATCTGGTACTACGATACTCTGGCATGGACGGGAAGCAAACCTACGAAAATTTTGACATGGTGGTTCTGTCCATCGGGCTTGAACCCCATGACGATGCATGGACCTTTGCCGAGACCATAGGCATTGACCTGAATGCCTATGGTTTTGCAGGAACCACACCGTTTCGTCCCGTTGAAAGCAGCAAGGCGGGAATCTATGTCACAGGGACCTTTCAATCACCCAAGGACATCCCGGAAACCGTGATGCAGGGCAGTGCCGTGGCAGGCTCTGCCATGTCTCTTCTGGCTGATGTCAGGGGGACCGAAGTTGAACATGTGGAGCTGCCCCCAGAAAAAGACATCAGTTCTGATCAGCCCCGGGTTGGAGTGATTGTCTGCCATTGCGGCATCAACATTTCCCAGACCGTGGACGTTAAAAAAATTGCCAACGACGTGAAAAATCTGCCCCATGTCGTCCATTCCGAGGACATGATGTACGCCTGTGCCCAGGACAGCCAGGAAACCATAAAAAACCTGATTAAAGACAAAAATCTGAACCGCCTGGTGGTGGCGTCCTGTACACCGAGAACCCACGAACCCCTTTTCCAGGAAACCATTCGTCAGGCTGGTTTGAACAAGTATCTTTTTGAGCTCGCCGATATCCGTGAGCAATGTTCATGGTGCCATATGGGAGACCAGGAGAATGCAACCCGGAAAGCAGCCGATATTGTCCGGATGAATGTTGCCAAGGTCAGCCTTTTTGAGCCCCTTACCACGGACTCGGTACCCGTGACCCCTGCAGCCCTGATCATCGGCGGCGGGATCTCCGGAATGACCACAGCATTGTCTCTGGGGGACCAGGGCTATGATGTCCATCTTGTTGAAAAAAACGCTAACATAGGCGGCCTTTTAAACAATGTGTATCGGACCATTGAAGCCGGGGATGTCCAGCATTTTCTAAAAAGCAGAATCAACGAGGTGAAAAAACACCATAAGATCACGATCCATACCGATGCATCCGTGGAAAAAACCGAAGGATATGTGGGCAACTTCACCACCCGCCTCACCGACGGAAGCACCTTTGACCATGGTGCAGTTATTGTGGCCACCGGGGGTATGGAATACACTCCCAGTGAATATCTCTACGGCGAAAGCCAGTGGGTCGTCACCCAGCGTGAGCTTGAAAAACAACTTGAAGAAAAGGGACCGGAACCTGGCGCATCCTATGTGATGATCCAATGCGTGGGGTCCAGGGAAGAACCCTTGAACTACTGCTCCAGAATCTGCTGTCAGGATGCCATAAAAAACGCCATTGCCATCAAAGAAAAAGGCTTGGGGACCCATGTGACCATTCTTTACAGGGACATGCGTACGTATGGACTCCGTGAGGATTATTACAAAAAAGCCCGGGATCTGGGAGTCCTTTTCATGCGCTATGAACCCGACAACAAACCCCAGGTAGAAGCCACAGGATGGGGTGTCGCGGTAACCGCATATGACCCTATGCTCAATCGTCCGGTTGTTATCCACGCTAATTTTCTGGTACTGTCCACGGGCCTAAGGCCCCATCCCAGCACTGAAGAAATCGGCAAAATGTACAAACTGACACGAAATCCTGATGGTTTTTTCCTTGAGGCCCATGTGAAATTACGGCCTGTTGATTTCCCAACCGAAGGATTCTATCTATCCGGATTGGCCCATGCTCCTAAAAACATAGATGAAACCATCAGCCAGGCTCTTTCTGCAGCCGGTCGTGCCGGTGTTCTTTTATCCCATGAAAGACTGGGTGTATCCGGTATTATCTCCAAACACAACCGTGATCTGTGCATGTCCTGCCTGGCCTGTTTCAGAGTCTGTCCCTTTGACTCACCGTTTATTGATGAGGACGGGAAAGTTAGCCACAGCGAGATCAAATGCACGGGTTGCGGAATCTGCAGCGGGATTTGCCCGGCCAAAGCATTCCAGGTCAATAATTTCAGGGATGATCAAATCATTGCCATGATCGACGCGCTCACAGAAAATATTGCATAAAGACTGAACACCTATAATATGGAGGGTATGTCATGCCTGAACACGCTCAAGCCCACACCCTGTCCAACGAGTCGCAATCCATTGAAAGACCTGTGGAAAGACCGTCAGACTGGGAACCTGCGATCATTGCCTTTGCATGCCATTACTGCGCCTTTGCCGCTGCGGATTTATCCGGTGTCATGCGGCTGTCTTACCCCTTTAATGTCAAAATCATACGTATGCCATGCACAGGAAAGCTTGACCAGTCCTATCTCCTGAGGGCATTTGAACGAGGGGTTGACGGTATTTTTGTGGCTGGCTGACTGGATGGGCAGTGTCATTTCCTGGAAGGAAATACCAATGCAGCCAAACGAGTCAAACATGTTAAGCGTTTGATTGAAAAAGTACAGATCAATCCCGAACGCCTGGAAATGTTCAATCTCTCCGCAGCCATGGGGCCGAGATGGGCTGAAATCTGCAGAGAGTTTACCGATAAAATCAAGAATCTCGGACCCTCTCCTGTGAGAATGTCCATACAGCATAGGAAAGAACAGACAAAAGGAGCGATAAACCAATGATTGTCGGAAAACAAAAACCGCTTGAAGAAATATGGGACATGGTTTGCAGTCATAAAAACCTTCTTGTTTTCGGATGCAACACATGCGTGGCCGTTTGCCATGAAGGTGGCAACAAAGAGGCGGAAAGCCTTGCATCCCTCCTTCGAATGAAGGCTCAACAGCTTGGGGTAGACATGACCATTACACATTCCGGAATTGAAAGACAATGCGAGCATGAATTCTTTGAGTCTGTTCATGATCAGATCGAAAACGCCGATGCTGTCCTTTCAACGGCTTGCGGTATTGGTGTTCAATTCATTGCCGAAAAATTCGATAAAACCATCGTTTACCCAGGATTGAACACCACATTTCTGGGGGCGGTTGAAAGCCTTGGAACCATGACGGAAAAATGCCAGGCATGCGGCAATTGTGTCCTGGGGGTCACGGCCGGTATATGCCCCATTGCCCGCTGCGCCAAACGCGTATTGAACGGACCCTGTGGTGGATCCACCAAAGGATCCTGTGAAATCAACAAAGAGTTGGATTGTGCCTGGCAACTGATCATCAACAGACTGGAAGCCTTGGGTCAGATGGACAGCTACGAAACATTGGCTCCCATCAAGGACTGGTCATCGGACAGAGCTGGCGGACCGAGAAAGCAAATCAGGGAGGATCTCCAGGTATGAGAGAAAAAAGAGCTGTAAAAACGGAAAGTAAGCTTGAAAAAATTCTTGCTGCCGGGCATTTTGCGGTCACATCCGAATGCGGCCCTCCCCGGGGCTCGGATCCTGAGGTCATCACACATAAGGGCAATCTGATCAAGGATTATGTGGATGTGGTGAATATCACGGACAATCAAACATCCATGACTCGAATGTGCAGTCTGGCGGCCTGTATACGCTTGAAACAGCTTGGCGTGGAACCTGTTCTACAGATGGTTACACGTGACAGAAACCGCATTGCCCTGCAGAGCGATATTCTTGGGGCAGCATCCTTTGATATCACAAACATTCTATGCCTGTCCGGGGATCACCAAAGTTTTGGAGACTGCCCCAACGGCCAGAATGTTCATGATCTTGATTCAATGCAGTTGATTCAAACTGTACGCTACATGCGTGATGAGGGGAAATTTTTAGGAGGTGATGATATCAAACGTCCCCCGAACATGTTTGTGGGTGCAGCAGCCAATCCCTTTGCAGATCCTTTTGAAATCCGAGTCCCCAGGCTCGCAAAAAAGATCGCTGCAGGTGTTGAATTCATTCAGACCCAATGCATTTACAATCTTGATAAATTCGAATTGTGGATGCAGCAAGTCAGGGATCGTGGTCTCCATGAAAAGGTATACATCCTTGGGGGCTTAACCCCGTTTAAAAACGCCGGTATGGCAAAATACATAAAAAACAGGGTACCAGGCATGGATGTCCCGGATGACGTGGTCAAACGTATGAGTGACACACCCAAGGAAAAACAGGCTGAAGAAGGAATCAAAATCTGTGTCGAATCCATTGAACGCCTCAAACAAATCGAAGGTGTTCACGGTTTTCACATCATGGCCATCGAATGGGAGGAAAAAGTTCCGGAAATCGTAAAACAGGCTGGGCTCTGGCCCAGGCCGGAAGTAAACTAGTGTTCATCCGGAGATGGGTAGAAATGGATGGACACAAATTAGCAATGGGTTGGTTTTATCAATGCGTTGTAACAAACACAGGAGAAGCTTATGAGTGATAAAAAAAGAGTGCTTTTGGTTGATGATGAACCTGATTTGATTGCTCTATTAAAAAAACGTTTCAAAAAAGAAGGATTTGATACCGACGTTGCCTATGACGGAAATGAAGCCATTGAAAAAGTTGCAGCCAATCCTCCGGACGCAATCGTTCTTGACGTGATGATGCCTGACAAGGATGGATATCAGGTCTGCGCCGAGCTCAAGGCTGATAAAAAATACGAAGACATCCCTATCCTGATGTTGACGGCTGTTGCTGACCATGTCACATCCACCCGGTACTCTCATCAGGATGGAATGAATCTGGAAGCGGATGATTATATCCCCAAAGGGCCTGATTCAACCGATGAAATCGTTGAGGCTGTTAAACGGCTTCTTGCAAAATAGAACCCTATCTTTCATGCACTCCGCATCTCTGCGGGGTGCATGATCTTATCCCAAAGCCACATCCAGAGTCATCATCAATGCAAACCCCAAAATGGCCCCCAAGCTGGCGATGTCTGTATTTTTATCCAGTTGTGATTCCGGAATTAATTCTTCCACCACTACAAAAATCATGGCCCCTGCTGCAAAGGACAATGCATAGGGAAGAATGGGCTTCATAAAAATAACAGCCGCGGCACCGATGACACCCGATATGGGTTCCACAACACCGGATAATTGACCATACCAGAAACTTTTCAATCGGGTTAAACCTTCACGCCTTAAGGGAATAGACACCGCTGCGCCTTCCGGAAAATTCTGAATACCAATGCCAAGGGCCAGAACAACAGCACCTGCCAGGGATGCAGACGGCAAATCCGCTGCAAGAGCACCAAAAGCAACCCCCACAGCCAAACCTTCCGGAATATTATGGAGTGTAATGGCCAAGACAAGGAGAATGCTTCGCTGCCACCCGGTTTTGACACCTTCAGCCTCCTCAATGGGAAAACCCAGGTGAAGGTGGGGCAGAATTTTATCGGTCAGCCAGAGAAACAATGCCCCGACAAGAAAACCTGTTGTTGCAGGAATCCAGGATGGAAGGGATGATGAGGCTTCGGCCATTTCAATTGCCGGTGCCAAAAGAGACCAGAAGCTTGCAGCAATCATCACCCCGGCAGCAAAGCCAAGCATACCATCCAATGTTTTCCGATTGATGGTTTTAAAGAAAAACACCATCCCTGCCCCCAGGGCTGTTACAAACCAGGTAAACAGGGTGGCTACCAAAGCTTGTAACACTGGATTCATGCCCGTGAACCATTCCGCGACCATACTTATCCTTTCATTGCCATATATCTGGAGTATTATTCATTTGTTTTGGGGAAAACTATAATACAAAACCTGTGATCATTCAACTGATGTATCACGAATAAACTTGGTCACCACACGATTCCGACCTGTTTCTTTGGCCTGGTACAGGCACTGATCCGATGATTCGATAAATTCATGAACAGAGATTTTAGAGTACGGTATCATGGAAACCAGACCTTGACTAATCGTAACATGATTTGCCGCTGATGAATGGGCATGGGGGATATTGAGCATATTCAAATTGTGACGCATGCGATCTGCGACGGTCAAGGCTCCGTCCAGATTCGTATCCGGAAGAACGACAACAAACTCTTCACCTCCATAACGCGCAACCAGATCCGTTTCTCTCATACATCCTTTTTTTAAGGCATCGGCCACTTGTTTCAAACAATGGTCCCCTGCTTGATGGCCGTAATTGTCATTGAAAAGTTTGAAATGATCAATATCCATAAGAATAAGCGACAAATGATTCCCGCTTCGCATACACCGGTGCCATTCCCTCTGAAGGATATCATCAAATCGCCTTCGATTGGGGATTCCTGTAAGTCCGTCCATGGTTGATAAGACGGAAAGCTTATCCCGTTGTTGTTTGATTTCAAGCTGTGTTTTTACCCTCATCTTCACAATCACCGGCACAATGGGTTTGGTGATGTAATCCACAGCACCAAGTTCAAAACCCTTTGTCTGGTCTTTCACATCAGACTCTGAGGTAATAAAAATCACGGGGATATCCCTGGTTTTTTCATCTTCTTTCAAATGCCTGCAGACGTCGAACCCATCCATCCCAGGCATATTGATGTCCAGTAGAATCAGATCGGGCTGCTGTCTTGATCGAACCATGGCAAGGGCCTTTTCACCATTTTTAGCAGCAACCATTTTGTAATCGGATTTCAAAAGCTCAATCAGAACTTCAATATTCTCAGATACATCATCCACCACAAGAATCTTTTGCTTTTTTTCAACAGCATCTTCATTATCTAACTGGTTCATATCCTGTTTTAATGATTTGACCAGGTCCAGCAATTCGGTTTTTGCTCCGTCACTGTCATAATCCTCCAAAAATTGTCTGGCCTTGGTAACAGACGCAATAAAGGGTGTTGCACAAAGATCACGTTTTAAACCATCTAATTTGTCGGAAGCCTGTGCAATATCATCGTCAACAACCGTGATGATCCCTTCAACCTGAAGGATCATACCCTGAAAATCCAGGGTTCCGCTCGCGTCCTCCCCAATGATTTCATCTGGGATATCACCCGGCTTTTGAAGGCTATCAAGGGATGTTAAAACCTCACGCAAATGGGATGAAAACGTTGTCAAACAATCGTTATAAAGGGTTTTATTCTGTTTTTTCACGGCGTCTTCCAGCTGACCCGCTGAAGAAAAAAGCTCCATCATTCCCAGGTTCCCCGCAACACCTTTGACCATATGGGCAAGGCTTTGCACGTTCTTATCGTCTTCATGGGTCATGGCAGCTCGTATGTCTTCTTCCACCTTTTGGTTGTTTTGGTGAAACTTTCGAAGAAGTTTTTCGTATAGCTCTCTGTTTCCAGCAACCCGTGACAACCCCTGCTCCACATCAATACCCTTAAGGTCATCGGGTATACCGGGTTGATAGACAGACTCGGCTTTCTGATCACAGGTATCAGGGAGCTCATCAGAGGTCCTTTCCGACTGTGCTTTGGCCCAATGGGCCAATTTTGAAAACAAGATATGGGGCTCGATGGGCTTTGACACATAATCGTTCATGCCTGCCTCATAGCACTGATCAAGTTCAGTTGAAAAAGCATGGGCTGACATGGCGATGATAGGCATGGAGAATTCCTGACCCGTTGCATCGTTCACGGATGTTTCAAAGGAACGTATTTCACGGGTCACCTGATAACCATCCATCTCAGGCATCTGAATATCCATGAGGACCACATCATAGGGGTAGAGACGTTGTCCATTCTTTTTTTTCTTAAAACCCTTTTCTTTGATCATGGCCAGAGCAACAGGCCCACTATCTGCAACGTCAACGTAAATACCCTGACGTTTAAGGGTTTCCATGGCAACTTCCCGGTTGATTTCATTGTCATCCACTACCAGAACCAAAAGACCCTTGATTTTATTTTTTATATCTTGATCGGCTTGGTCATTTGAATCTGTATCCATGACATACAAAGGCTCATAACCAAAGACTTTCATGATGGCATTTAAAATATCTGTCTGTTTAAGCGGCTTGAACACAAAGGCAGTGGCACCCTCTTCCAAAGCCCGTTTTCGTTCTTCTTCCTGCCCAAAGCCCATGGTCATGATCAAAGGCATACGATCCGGTCCTTTTTTGCCCTTGAAATGGCGACGATGACTGTCAAAGAACGATTGATTTTTTTCTTCCCAATTCCGAATGGCCCGGGTTGTCATAACCGCCTCACGGTCATTCTCTTGCCAGTTGATAAACACCAAATCATAGGGTTTCTCATTTTGCCTTGCTCGTTCGAGTTCTTCAAGGGTTTCATCACCTGTGGCCACAGCCATGACACGAAAGTTATAACCGATAAGAAGCATCATGATCACTTCACGGGTGGCTGGTTTTCGATCTTGAACAAGGACTCTGAGGTCTATCATTTCAGATGGAAGGGCCATCATGTCATCGTCCTGGTTGTCCGTTCTTTCCAGAACAGCAGTAAAGGCAAAGGTGCTGCCTTTGTGGTGTTCACTTTTCACCCAGATTTCACCCTCCATCATTTCAACCAGACGTTTTGAAATCGAAAGCCCCAGGCCTGTTCCTCCGTATTTACGTGAGGTGGATGAGTCTGCCTGGGTAAAGGAAGAAAACAGTTTAAGCCGCTGTTCCTGAGTCATGCCTATCCCGGTGTCACTGACGGAAAACTGAATTTTAAGGTGTGTTTCCCCTTTTTCCACCAAAGAAACCCAAACCACCACCTCTCCTTTTTTCGTAAATTTAATGGAATTGTTAATCAGATTGATAAGAATCTGCTCCAGGTGAAAAAAGTCACCTTTAAGTGACTGGGGCACACCTTGGGATGCAGATATGATAAGGTCAATTCCTTTTTCCATGACGATATTGGCGAACATGTCCGAAAGATTGTTGAGCAGCTCATATAAGGAGAAGTTTTTAACCTCCAGTTCCATTTTACCGGCTTCGATTTTAGAAAAATCAAGGATATCATTAATGATGTTCAGAAGGCCTTTTCCTGAAACACTGACTTTTCTTATATAATCTCTCTGCTTTTCATTGAGATCCGTTTTGAGAACCAGATCTGTAAATCCAAGGATAGCATTTAAGGGTGTTCTGATTTCATGGCTCATGTTTGCAAGAAAATCACTTTTAGCCTGTGTCGCTGATTCGGCTAGGTCTATGGCTTTTTGGAGGTCATTTTCCGCTCGGACTGCAGAACTGATATCCGTGAGATACCCATAGAAACCATCGGGTCGCCCATCTGTGTTATGGGTGATCTGGGCATGGGACAATCCCCAGAACTCTGATCCGTCTTTACGATAAATCCTGGATTTAAAGTGACTGATTTGCTCTTGTTCCAATATATTAAAAAAAAAGTCACGACGCTGTTTATCATCAACAAAAAAATATTTTCTCATTCCCTCAGGTTTGTTCATCAATTCCTGGATGGATTCATACCCGAGCATCCAGGCAAAAACCGGATTCACATAGATAAATTTGCCATCCATGTTGGACTGATAAATGCCGATGGGGGCAGTTTGAAACATATTTTTCAGTTTGAATCGTTTGAACTTATTCAATTCATTTTGAATACTCAGCCATTGGGTCATATCCTGAATGATTATGGAAATGCCTGAAACCTTGCCCTGTTGATCCAAAAGAGGCATGAAATGCCATTCACAAAAAATTTCAGTCCCTTCACTGTTGATATGGCTTGATGAATCAATGGTCGTATTGGCTTTGATTATCATATCGCTTAAGTGCCCACGGATATCGAGCCCTGGTATATCGAAGGGCAGAATGTCAGGGAATACCTGCCCCACTGCGTCCTGCTCTGAAATGGTCCAGATGTTTTCAGCGGCTGAATTCCATTTTTTAATCCTGAATTCATGGTCAAGGATGATATGGACCAGATGGGAATGACGAATGATATGGTTCAAAATTTCATGGGAATTCCCATGGTATACCACGTCTTTTTTCGACTCATTCATGATTTAAGATACCTTGTATTCAATCAAGGAGAAATGTGGAAAAAGTAAAGACCGGTCAATCGAGATATTCAATAAATTGGCAAACGAAAAGGAATGAGAATACAAAGGATTAACGATTGTCGTTTGCAATCATGATAAAATATAACATACTTGACTCACCATGTTAAGTTCATTTCGCAAAAATGATTATCATCGGGGATTGTGGGCAAGTATTTATTCAGGGGCGTGTATCAAAAACAGTTTAACCATAAAGCACATGAAGTACATGAAGTCGTACGCGTACTCAGCCCCGAAGGGGCGGTTCTCGTAGGCGTACTCGAAAAGGTGCAAAATGTTCGACCATGAAAAACGTGCACATAAATTTTTCTCACAGAGGCACAAAGATCACGGAGAAGGGCAAAAGGATTTCCTGCCGAGGGGCCACACTTTTGAAAAGTTTGCTCCGTCGTTATAGTTTCTAATCCATCACCGGCCTATAAATAACGTCATTTAAAAATTTCCAAATGCCGATTTATAGTTCTCCGCGCTCATATTTTTCACCCAGGCTGTTCCACAGGCCCAGGAATCCGAGGCGGTAAAGAAAGTTGTAGCTGAGAGAAAGGGTCGTAGGCATGTACGAGTCATCAAAGGCCAATGGGCTTTGACGTGACCAATTGACAATAGAGTATCCACTGGTGGTGCTTTCCACACACAGCATTTCACCATCCACAACCTCATCCGCGCTGGTCATGGCTCCGGCATGCAATCCGCCTTCGGCTGGGGGCCTGCGAAAATCTTCCAGAGCCTTGGGGAACCAGCTCAAGGCTTTTAGTGGGAAATCGAATTGGTCGCAAAAATAGGCATCCCCAGTTTTGAGGTGTCGTGTGTATGTTGCTAAAACAGACAAATGGTCGCCACGTTTCACAAGCACATACAAATCTTCAGCTTCGGTGGTATCCAGGCACATGCCTAACTCTTTGGCACCGGGCGGAAGCTGCTCATGATTAGTGATCAAGGGCAAGGCATCCTGTACCGGGTATAATTGTATATAGGTCATATGGGTTTGAGTCCTTCGATGATTAAAATGGCTCCGTTGTCGTTTAGGGATTTTAAATTTGTTTCCTTGCGTTCAAAGTTCAGCGTTTCCACGGCACCGTGTTTATTCGGACTGTTTCTGTTCAGATCTTTGGTCAGGCCGTTTCCCAAGTAATCCTGATTGTTGCCAATAGTATCGTGCATTTCCATTCTGGTCGCGAGCAACTTTTGTTCAGTCTTGTTCAGATCAGTCGTTATCAAATATTTTCTAAAACTCTTGGTATCCTTAGACCATTGATCAGGTAAATATTTGCTTTCAACCGCAGCCGCGTGGTGTTCAGCGTATTTTGCCTGAAACTCAGGTGTCATGGCAGTATCGGTAAATGCCTTGGGGAATTTCTTGGGCAACTCGGTATTTGCAAACTCGCTGACCTTTTCAAAGGTGGCGGGTACGCTTTTAACGCCGGTCAGGGGCATGGACTTTTCCGTATCCACCACTACCAGGACATACTCTTTCTTGGGGTTATAGTCCAGTCCCAGTTTTTCGCTTAGAAATCGGGGATCAGTATCCCCGTCTTCGATTTGGTCAAAGCTTCATGGTAAACTTGTTTTTTCTTTTTTTAAACCACCCGTTCGCGTAGCTCACTGAAGGACACGAAGAGCACGAAGAAAAACAAATAATTTTAGTAATTTATTGAATTATGGCTCTAACTTCCAGCAAAAAAAACTAAATTTTACGAGATAGTCGCACGAAGAAGGGCCAAAACCGTTGTATTACGCAAAAATATACCGTGTTATTCTTCAGTGGGCTTCAAATGTGCCGGTACGATCACCATGCTGAGAAGAAGCGGCTTTAAAAAAGACCAGCGAATTCCAAGTTTGTAAACTTCCTCAATATCCCGAATGGCATCCCAGCAATTGTGGCAGGGTGTTATAACAAGCTTGGCGCCGGTTTCCAGAATCTGGTCACGCTTGATTTTCATACCGACATTTCTTTGCTGGCGATAGCGACCGATTCCGTTCAGCCCCCCTCCTCCGCCACAGCAGAAATTGTGTTCTTTACACGGTTTCATTTCGCGGAAGTCTTCGGCGATAAAACTCATAATCTCACGACCCACCGTGGACAGTCCGCCGTTTCGGATATAGTTACAGGAGTCCTGATATGTCACTGGTTCTTTGATTTTCTTGGCAGGGTCAATTTTAAGTTTTCCTGTTTTCAATGCCTCAAGCACCCATTCCACATAGTGAAGTGTTTCCACCGGCGTTTTTCCGCTTTCAAGACCTGCCCAGTAGGGCCCTTCGATAACCGTGGCTCTGTAAGCGTGCCCACATTCGGTCACCACCATTCGTTTGGGTTTCAATCGGTCAATGGCACCATAGACTTCCTTGACCTGCATAGTCGCCCCTTCCCAGTCCCCCGCAAACATGGCAAGACTTGTCTCTTCCCATCCTTTACTGGGAACGGTCCAGTTTTCACCGGCAATGTGAAAGAGAATGGCGGCATCACCGATATCCTCGGGGTAATGTTTGGGTTCCCTGGCATTGACGGTATAAATGATATCGGAATTTTCCTTGTCCATGGGGATTTCCAGTTGGGGATATTCCTCTTCATTCTCTTCAACCATCCATTCACAGGTGTCTACCCAGTCCTCACTGGTGATATCCATCTGGGCACGGTAAATCCTGTGCATGCCTGAACCGATCTTCATTTCCCAGGGTACAAAGCCCTGGGAAAAACAAAGGCCACGCAAATAACTAAACATGACACCCATGCCAATACCCATGGGGCAGTAGATACTGCATCGATTACAGCAGGTACATTTACCCCAGGCTATATCCATGGCCCTGATCATAAAGGCGTTATCCACATTTCCCTTACGTCTGACAAGTTCCCCCAGGGTGCTTTGAATTTTGTGTGCAGGAACCTGTTCGGGATCATGGTTATTTGCAAGATAGAAAAAACAGCTGTCCGCACAAAGACCGCATTTGGCACAGATGCTAAGCCAGGTCCGGATTCGTGACTTGCAGGTTTTTTCGATCAACAGACCCAGGGCCGTGGTGTCCACGTCCAGCTCCTGCATTTCCTTATAGTAGATTTTTCCCTGGGTATCTGCCAGAAGGGCCTGGAGTGTTTCCTCTGTATTGATGGGCTGCCTGTTGCACAATGTTCCTTGAGCCATATAATCTATCTTCCCATATCATTAAAGTAATACGTTTACCATTTCATGCCGCCGGATTTCATACCACCGCGTTTGACACCAAAATCAATCCCAAGTTGTACGCGTGAACAAAAGAATTTCACGACGTGTGACAGTTTGCTTAAAGGGATGGCGATCAACATCAATTCACCTGAAAGCACATGAAGCATCAGCCAGAATTGAGAATCCGATACCTGATGGTATGCAAGAAAACCTGTGATAAAGGGCAAGACGGCAATAACGAGAACCACTATATCATGAAAGGTTGAAAGAATCCGTACTGATGGAAGAGCGATACGTCGTAACAAAAGAATAAGAGCTGTGGCAATGACACAGAGTGTCAATACGTCAGCCAGTGAATCAGGAATCGCCCAAAGGTTGATGCCCCAGCGTTCACGTAAAATCACCTGGTGCGCATTTAAAAATAGGGGGGTGAACAGAATACCGAAATGGAACAGGAAAACGATCAGAGTAAAGGCCGGATTATTTCGCCAACTCTGTGTGCCATAGGGAATCAGCCAGAAAAACACCGAGCGGGCAGCCCCATTCAGCCCGTAGGGGATGTTTTTGGTATAGGTCACCCGGTCAAGTTTCCAGTCCAGCCCGTTGATATATAAAATGACGTGAACCACACATCCGATGATAAAAAACAAAAACGAAAACCACAATAAAGGGCCTGTTATAAACAAATACATAGGATAACCTCAATGGTTGTTCATTACTTCAAATCTTCATTATCTCTTCCGGTCAGAAAAAGCCAAAACATAAGGATGCCCGGCAAAGAAAGCCCCATGATGATGTACACGATGCTTTCACTGTGAAGCAGGTAGTCCTGAAGCGTATAAAAAATATCCATGGTCATGGTTCCTTATTATTCCCGTAAAGATCAATGGCTATCTTTGTAATCCGGATGTTCATGAAAAATTGGCATACGTGTGACAATAAATCGAAAACTAAGTATAATCAAGGTCACCATAAAAACAGTGATCACGACTTCCTGAAAAGATGGGACATAACGTTCGGAAAAGGGCAAATGCCAGTTGAACGCAATGACGGACACATTCAGACGATTGAGTATAATCCCAGCAACCGCCAACACTGATGTAAATCTGATCAAAGTAAGGTTTCTATCCCTGACACCCACGGTGTACAGTAAACAGGGAATCAGCACAAAACCGATCACCTCGACCAGATACCAGAGACCATAGGGTGTGGTCAGCAGATCCCAATGATTTCCTGCGGCAAGTCCGACCATCTTGATGGTAAAATATCCTGCAAGAACAAGGGCTGCGGCCCGTCCAAAACCCAAGGTCAATGGGTCATGTTCACCAAGATAGGTTTTATCCATGCTATGATGAAAAAATTTATGAGAGAGCGTCCCTTCGAGTATGACCATGGAAAGACCGGCAACAATACTGGACACAAAAAAATAAACAGGCAGGTAGGGTGAATACCAGAGCGGGTGTAGCTTGGATGGAGCGATCAAAAACAAAGCTCCCAAGGAAGACTGATGCAGGGTGGACAGAACCACACCGAAAATTGTTAGCACAATGGTCAAACGTCCAGCAAGCTTACGGGTTTTTGAATATCCCAGCCATTCCAGGGCAGCAGGAGAAAATTCAAGAAAGAGAACGGTCAGATAAAGGGCTACGCACAAACCCACTTCAAATAAAAGGGAGGTGGTACCCCAACCCACGATAAATGGGTATGGTAAACGCCAGGGTTGGCCAAGATCATAATTCAGAGCCACCACCACAAAAAAATAACCCAGAAACCCTGTGAGGATTGCAGGTCTTACAGCAGAATGAAATTTCTTCATGCCAAAAAGATACACCGCCGCCGAGGTCACATAGCCACCTGCAGCCAGAGCAACACCCACCATCAGATCAAATCCGATCCAGATGCCCCAGGGATTGTAATCCGAAAGATTTGTCACAGAGGAAAGACCTTTGGTAAATCGGATCACGGTGACAATCAAACCTGCAATCAGGATGATTCCTGCAATCAGATTAAAGGGAGTTAAAAGAGTCCGGGACTCTGCCTTCTGTTCTCCTGACATTATTCTTCCTCCCCGGGTTCATTTTCTTTTTTAAAGGATTCCATGGCGTCTTTCAGGGCCTGTTCCTTTTCTTTTTCTGCTTTTTCAAGGGCTGTCCGTTTTTCAGCCTGGGCTTTTTCAAGGGCTTTGGCCATTTTTTCATCGGCAAGTGTCTGTGTTTCTTTCACGGCTTGGGCAATCTCTGACCGGGTTTCTTCAGCAGCAATCTTTTCACGTCTGACCGTCATACCATACATTCCGGCAAGAAAGACAGGCCACAGGCCAACCACCATGGGGACAACACTCAGTGCCCCTGATGTCAGTGCCGGAGCGGGTGTGGTGCCAAGGTCCTCACGCATGCCAAGATCCTTAAAGGCAACCCCGGCAAGTCCAAGCCAGCTTGTACCGCCCATTTCCGTTTCCCCGTAAATGTGATCAATGTAACGGTCCGGGTGCCTTGCAATCCTTTTTCTGGCAAGGGTGATCAAGTCGTTTCGTTTGCCAAAGGTCAGGGCCTCTTTGGGGCAGCTTTCCACGCATCCTGGCAGCAGGCCTTTTTCAATTCGGGGGGCACAAAACGTACATTTGAGAACCTTGGGTGTCAAGGGATTATCATACTCGTAAGTAGGAATTTCAAAGGGACAGGCCACCATGCAGTAACGGCATCCCACACACACCGAAGGATCGTAAACCACGGCACCATCCGCACGTTTTTTAAAGGCACGGACAAAACATGCCGATGCACAGGCCGGCTCAAGGCAGTGATTGCATTGGATCTTTCGAAAAACAGGCTGGTCCTGACTCCCCACCGGATAGGAATTGACAACCGTAAAGGCCTTGGTTGTTGTCCGCCGTTTGTTTTCAAGAACTGACATATCCTGAAAAGCCCTGTCCGGTTTGGGCAGGTCATTGACTGTGTTGCATGCCTCTTCGCACTTTCGACAGCCCACACATCGGGTGGTGTCGTGAAGAACCCCAAGGCCCTCAGGATGACCTTTAAATTGCGTCAGGGTCGAGGCCTGGGCTGTGTTGACAGTTGAAAGCCCTGCCCCTGCCGCACCTATCCAGGTCAAAAAACGTCGTCGTGAAATAGCCATGGACATTCCTCATAATAAATTCAAGAATCGCCTAAATAAATCTCAGTTCTTTTCCTTATGGCACTGTGTACAGCTTTCGGGTTGCCTTATACCCATCCGGGCATGGCATTCCATGCACTGAATATGATAAGCCCCCAGGAGACCTGGTTTGAACGTATCGCTATCCATTTTAACCGCCGTGTGACAACTGCTGCATGCCGTGGGAGTGTCCGTTGACGGAGTCTTGTGGTGGCAGCCCATGCACAGAGTGTTTTTGTCCTGGTGGAAATACTGGGCCATACGGTTGTTTTTTATTTTATCGGATAAGGTTTGTACAATTTTTCTGTGGGGAAAAACAACGGGTTGATATGTTTTTTCCATTTTATTGAGAACAAGTTTTTCAGGGACCTTAGAAAAATCATCATGGATGTTTTCCTGGATGTTTTGTTCAATAAGATCCTGGGCCTGTTTCTGCTGATCCTCGCTCAGAGTCAGTGTCAGATGACACTGAATGCAGCCTTTGTTATCCTCGGCTCTGTCGGATTCAAAGGTGTGGCAGCCCGAACATTCGGCAGCCTTGCGTTCGACCTTATGGCAGCCGGTGCAACTGCGAGTTGATGTGGAGTCATGCATAATTTTTTCAAGGTTGTTGAACCCACCCTTTTCACTCCCTGTAAGGGTGTGGCACTGGGTACAGCCTGTGAGGGCTTTATGATGGCATATCTGGCAGGACTCATTTTTCTCTTCATGTCTTTTATGATCAAACGGTACAAAGGCCATGCGGTTTTTCGTCGTATCTTCTTGGGATTCCTTGGTTTGGAGCATCAAAAAATCCTTCTGGCCCATGGGCAGACGCTGGATTTTTTCCGCCTTTTTATAGGATAGACGTTTCAATGGGTCATGGCAGCCTTCACATCGAACAGGCCCGGCAGTCTTCCCTGACTCTTTTCGTGTCTCATGACAAGTAACGCACTGTTGATGAGAAGCCTTTTCAAGGCTCATGTCTTTACCATTTTCTTTTTCAGGATGGCAGTATGAACAGGAACCTTCCTTACCTTTTTCATAGACGGTTTTTTTATTCAGGGTATCGTAGACATGATGACAGGATTCACAGGATTTATTCAGTGCATCATTGTGTCTCTGGTGCAACGATGTGTCAAACCGTGCTGAACCTACGGCCCTTTCCATGGTGTATTGTTCACGATGGCAGCCACTGCAGATAACAGGCCCGCCCATCTCTCCGGATGCAATGGAGGAGGTGTGACAACCGATGCATCTATCATGATACCCGTTCATGCGATTATCGTATCCGACCTTGTCCCCCTTAATAAATTCAAAGGAACGGGTTTTGACCATATCACTATGGCAAGCTGCGCAGCCTTCATTTTTTTCAGCCAGAGCATCGGTATGGAGATCGTGGGGAAAACGGACAGGAGGACGTTCATTTTTTTTAGACAGGTTAGACGAGTCAATGTGAATCACATCGCTTCGTTTTTCAGGAGCAACAGTGCTCGTGACGATATCGCTGTAAACAACCCCGGAGTATATAATAATAATAAGGACACTTGAAATCGAAGCGATCCATCGGGTCATGAATGTCTCCTATATTCACCAAAAATAACATTTATGAAATATAATCAGGATCAACCCAGGTAATATTTTATGTGAAATAGACAAAAAACCCATTCTCAAGCCAGAGTTCAAGCTATTTACAAAAAATCATATTTGGAATAGCATATTTTACCGTTTTGTCAAAACAGTATTTAACTAAAGTGGCCATTTCTCGGAATTCTTGGACCTTTGATTAAACCATCGTGTTTCCCATGGAAGGTACGCCTCCATGAAATACCGTTGACTTTCCAGGGATAGTTTTTTATAAGATATACATATTACATTACTATTTATATCTGTCCCATTGATCGGATCTCGTACGGAGGGTGTCATGATAACAGCTGAGGACATTGTCAGTTACATGAAGAAAGAAATGATCCATGTAGATGAACACTCAAGTATATATAACGCGTTGAAAATCATGGTTGAGAAAAAAATTGGCGCTGTTGTTGTCAAACAAAATGGTTCGGTGACAGGTTTATGGACTGAACGTGATCTGATGAAACTCTGCCTTTCTAATGATTTTGATCTGAAAAAAGCCCGAATCGGAGATTACATATCCTCGGGTATCAACACGGTACCCCATACTACGCCACTTAACGAACTTCAGGAACGTTTTCTGGGTCTTTACATCCGACACGTTTTCGTTGAAAAACAGGGAAAAATTATCGGCCTTATTTCTTGCGGAGATGCCATGGAAGCCGGTCTTCATTATAAAACCCGTGAAATGGAAAAGCTGAATTCCTTTGTCAGCCTGGATTATTACGAAAACTGGTTGCGACCGCCAAAAAACCAATAATTTTTCTCACACAACGTAAATAAAAGATGATTGACCGTCAACTATAGGTATTTACCATCAGTCGCTTCTCCGAAAAATCGGTTCTCATTATGCCAAGCTCGGAACCGTCTTAAGCGGAACACAGATCATGGAAAAAAACACGCCACAGAAAAATAAAATAACAAAAGAAGGATTTATCAACAAACATGTTGATGAAAAACCTGAAGCATGTGAGAACCTCGCCTCCATGCCCTATGATGAGCTGAAAGCCATCGCCCATGAACTGTCTGTCCATCAGATCGAGCTTGAAATGCAGAACGATGAACTTCACCGCATCCAGGAAGAGCTTGAAAACACACGTGATAAATACACAAATCTGTATGACTATTCACCGGTAGGATATGCGACGATCAATGAAAAGGGAATTATCACGGACGTCAATCTTACCCTTGTTTTTATGCTGGAGACTGATCGAGGACAAGTCATAGGCAAACACTTTTCCCGATTTATATTCATCGAAGATCAGGATCTCTTTTACGAGTTTCGACGGAAGCTCATGGCCAATGATTCATTCCAGTCCTTGGAATTAAGACTTGTAAAAAAAGGGAATACCTTATTTTACGCGAATATTGAATGCATGACTGTCAAAACCATTGACAGAAGCCCCAGACAGATCCGCATGGCTGTCACTGACACCACCCGCAATAAAAAATCGGAAAACAAACGTCAATCACATGGACAGTCCTGGCTGGCAACATTTAACTTATTATCCGACTGGGTGAGTATCATTGACATCAATACCGGTATTATTCTGGATACAAATACAGCTGGAGAGCGGCTCCTTGGAAAGACGCGCAGTGACATTATCGGCCAGACGTTCAGGAGTCTTGTTTCGAATGGAACAGGAACTGTTCCGAACTGCCCTTTAGAAAAAATGCTTAAATCCGGCAAGCAGGAAATAACCGAGATATACCTGGCCAAGGGGCATACCTGGCTGTCTGTAACAACAGACCCCATACAGGACGAACATAGTCAAATCCATCGAGCCGTTCACATTGCAAGGGATATCACAGAACAAAAAAGATCGAATGAAGCCATTCGGCTGCATGAGGAACGTTACAGGCAGGTGGTCAACAATGCCAATGAAGGTATTGTTGTCATTCAGGATGGACTAATCGTATTCGCCAATCCAAAGGTTTCTGACTTGGTGGGATTATCCGGTGATGATCTGATTGACTTGCCCGTGTTTACATTCATCCATCCGGATGATCGGGACATGGTTTCTATAAATGACCAATACCGGATGGACCATGAAAAGGTTCCCGGGATTTACAGATTCAGATTCATAGACAAAAACAAGGCCATAAAATGGATCCGGACAAATTCCATCGG
Source organism: Pseudomonadota bacterium (assembly GCA_018818835.1). Classification (GTDB taxonomy): domain Bacteria; phylum Desulfobacterota; class Desulfobacteria; order Desulfobacterales; family Desulfolunaceae; genus JAHIRD01. Next base: position 15,471 of record JAHIRD010000098.1, on the reverse strand, counting down.
TATCCGGTGGGAGAAAAAACCTGCCACCCTCAATTTTTTGACGGATATCACTGAAATCGTTCGTTGTGAAACAAAACAACAGGGCATTGATACCACAATTATTCATTCATGAAACATGATTGATATTCGAAATATTTTCAACCGTTTTTGTATGTAATACATGTCGAGTGGACCGGTTTCCCCGATGTTTACTCACTCCGCGCTACCATGTATTGCCTCCTTTCCTCCGGCAGAATTACCCTCCTTCATCGGTACTACGAAGCTATCCGACTCCCTGCCTCCAAAAACTCTCTACCCGGTGGGTGGCCTTCCTTCCGGAACGGAATTCTCACCCGTTCGATTACACGACCTTGCCCGACCGCACTATTTGCTTGCCCGCAAAATCTTCAAAATCAACTCTTGCAAATGCTTAAAATTGTAGGTATTATTAACAATTTAATAACCCCGTTAGTTAATCAAATAAACAAGGATTCAGAGAAGCTTCTCGGTTAAAGTAAGCCCCTTGTTTCATTTTTGAGAACATATCAAGACATACTGACAAGACACACCTCTACATAGGGTCCTCTGCAATGTCTCGACCCACAAACACATGAGCCGAATTTCTGAATTATACATAGAGCATAAAACAGAAATATTCTTCAATTTCCTACTGTTTGGTAGGCTCAAACTTACCGTTAATAGAATAAACGTGTTCATACGAGAAAGCCTGGATGGGTTATTTTCCGGTTTACACGGCAATCAATCATAAGGCAACCTAAAGGCCCCGCTTAAGGATTTTACGATTATGACCCCATGAAACATCTGCGGCGTTTGATTAAATAGAGGTTCTTTGTTTATGAAACGACTTTTTGCGGTTATCAAACATCTTTTCCTCCTGCCTGTAAGACCAAGGGGACTCAGTCGTGTCTGGTGCCTCATGTTTGCCTGTCTCGTGATCGTGGTCCATGCCACCCCCCTTTATGCCGCATACGTCAAACGATACAGCACCGTTGCAAACGGTGCCATGTCTTATACCGGCAACACCCTCGGCTTAAACAAAGCGGCAAATGCCAACGCACCAGGCACAAGCGGTGCCATTGGCGCGTTCATCACCTTGAACAATGCATTGAGGGATGGCACCTATCCTTATGGCACAACCGCCGACTGGACTCTGAATGCATCCAGCGCTGTGTTGAGCCTTCCATCTGGCAGTACCGTGCTTTATGCGGAACTGATCTGGGGGGGCAGCTACAGATATGGCACAGAAGATGTGACGGCCTCACTGGGCACCTATGTCACGTTCAACGGGCTCAATGTCTCTCCGTCCTCCTCAACCGCCACAACCCTTGGCGGCGGGAGCTACTACTATGTTCGTTCCGCCGATGTCACCGCCACCGTAAAGGCAACCGGGGCTGGAACGTATACCGTTGGCCATGTTCCCGGGACCCAGAGCAATTCGGAAAATAACGCCAATACCGCAGGCTGGACCCTGGCGGTCGTGTACGGTAATCCCTCCCTTCCGGTTCGAAACATGACCGTGTTTGTGGGGGGGGAGCTGACCAACACCTCCATCCAGACCCTGTCATCGGTCAGCGGTTTCTGCACACCCCAAAAGGGGACGATCAACGCCCGTCTGATGGTCAGCACCCTGGAGGGCGATTCAGGGATCACCGGCGACCAGATGCTCTTTGGACCGACATCGACAACGCTGGCCGCCGTGTCCGGCACAAACAATCCGATAGGTAATTTTTTCGCCTCCCAGATCAACACCAATGCAGGCACACTGGATACCTCCGGAACATTCGGCGGAACCAATAGCATCCCCGGCTCCAATACCAGCGGCGCACGGCAGGGTTGGGACATTACCAATGTGGATGTTTCTTCCCGCATGCAGAACGGTCAGTCAACCGCCTATGCCAAAGGTTCCACCACAGGTGATGTATACGTAATCGCCTCCATCGGCCTTCAGATTGCCGTGGGCTCACCGATATTTCCAACCTCGGTCATGACGGTTAACAAGACACAGACCTATCTGGGGGACACCCTGACCTTTACCGTACGACTGGACAATACAGCGGGAACGGCTGACGCCTTGAATGTCCTGTATACCAACACGCCGGCAAATGGCTTGAGTTTTGTGCCCGGCTCGCTGACCATGAACGGTGTTTCCCAGCCCAGCGCCAATCCGAACACTGAATTTTCTGTGGGAACGGTTGCCGCAGGAAGTACGGTCACGCTTACGTTTAAGATGAACGTCAGTGCCCTGCCGCTTCCCCCGGCTGTGGCCCAGTTCCAGAATTCCTCATACTGGACCTATCAGTACTCCAGTTGTTCCGGTTTTCCTTTGAACAACGGCATCACCACGACGGCCCCCTATACAGCTGTGACGGTCCCGCGCCTTCAACCGAGCAAAAGCGCCGTCCCCCCCGGTAGCGCCGGAGTCGGTGACACCGTGATCTATACCATCTCCATTCCCAATACCGGGACAGGTAACAGCAGCGGTACAACCCTGGCAGACCCTATCCCCACAGGAACCCTCTATGTCCCCGGCAGCACGACCATGAACAGTTCAGCCGTGGCTGACATCAGTGGAAACATGCCCTTTGCCGTGGCACGCCAGGTCAACAGCCCCGGTGCCGTGAGTGGTCAGATCACAGCAGGCGCCAGCGCCGTCATTTCCTTTCGGGTCACCATCGGCGCCACCCCTCCGGCTATCATCACCAATATTGCCACCATTGACCCGGACGGACCGGGACCAGCCGCGGGGATTGTGGTATCGCTGACCAATCCGCCGGTAACAGCCGATCTTGCCGTGGCCGTAACGGACAACCAAACCACTGCGATTGCAGGTAACCCCATAGCCTATGTGGTTACCCTCACGAATAACGGCCCGGACACCATTATCAGTGCCAATCTTTTACTTTCCATTCCTGCGGCAGTCCAGAATCCGGTGATTGTCGCGTCATCGGGAACCTACGACCAGAACAGCACCCTCTGGAGCGGACTCAACCTGGCCATCGGGCAATCGGTCACCTTGACACTCACCGGCACTGTTTCTCCCAGCGCCATGGATTCGCTTGTGTTTGCAGCCACGGTCGCAGCCGCTCCCGGAGTGCTTGACAGCAACTCTGCCAACAATACGGCCTCGGATACAGATACCCTGACCTATCAGGCGGATCTTTCCATCACCAAAACAGATGGAAAAACCAGTGTCCAACCTGGAAGCTCAATCACCTATACGATTACAGTATTGAATAGCGGGCCAAGCAGGGTGGATAGCCTGACCGTGGTGGACACCCTGCCGGTGGCCCTTTTAGCACCGGTCTTTACCCCGTCACAGGGTGTCTACAACGAAGAGAACGGCTTCTGGACCGGGGTCAACCTGCTTCCCGGCGGCACACTGATCCTGACCTTGAATGCCTTCGTGGATGTCACGTTCAAGGGGGCACTTTCGAACACGGCTACCGTTTCACCCCCAGTCGGAGTCCTCGACGTGAATCTCGGTAACAACAGCGCCACCGATACGGATACGACCACCCCCGCTGTCTCCATCACCAAGAGCGTGAACAAAGCAACCGCCTTGCCCGGTGATGAGCTGATTTTCAGTTCCCGTTACTGGAACCAGGGGGGCGGGAATGCAAAAAATCTTGCCATACAGGATGCGGTACCGGTCAATACACATTATGTTGCCGGATCGCTCCGGATGGGAAATGCCATAAGCACCTATGACACGGCGACTTCAAAGACCGACACTGTCGGCGATGATGAGGCCGAAATCAACACCGATAACACCAGTATTGTATTCAGGATCTCGGATGTAGCACCCGATGACACCGTGCCCAATTCCGGCCCGGATGAAGGGGTGGTCTATTTTAAAGTTACAGTCAAGTAAATATGGATAATGGAGGATTTATGGTCGCGAAAAAAGGATTGAGCCGTTTTTGGACTTGGGGCGTGTTTTTGACAATGGCAATAGAGCTTGCAGCATCACCTTGTTTTTCTGATGAGCAGAAACCCCGCGTCATGCTGAACGTCAACGGTGAAAAAGAGGTTCACCTGATCAGGGATGGGAAAAATGTTGTGGAACGGGTGCCCATGGACGAAACCACACGTGGAGACATTCTCGTCTATACCCTGACCTATCAGAACAACGACACGATCATCGTCAAGAATCTTACGGTTGTCGATCCCATCCCTGAGCACACGGCCTATGTTTCTGAGAGCGCCCAGGGAAAGGATACAAAAATTCTCTTCAGCATCAATGGTGGGGCGACGTATCTGGAACCGCCCATCACGTACAAAAGCCTGGATACGAGCGGAAAGGAAACGGTACAAACGGCTCCACCGGAGTTATACACCCACATCAAGTGGATTGTTCAGGCTCCGGTGCATCCGAATGAAACAGGAACAACGACCTTCAAAGTCAAGGTGAAATAAATATAAAAAAAGAGAGGTGGCGAACCATGAGAATGAAACGAACAGTGAACTCAACCCTGGTCAACGTGTTGATCATGCTACTGATACCGCTGATGTTTGCGGAAATGGCGTTTGCGGTTGGCACGCCGTCTGGCACGACCATCACCAACAAGGCATCGGCAACCTTTACCGATGCCAACAACAATACCTACAGCCCAATAGAGTCCAACATTGTCACCACCATTGTCAGTCAGGTGGCTGGCGTATCCATCACCCCCGTAACCATCACTCAGAACGCAGCCCAGAACGGGACGGCCAATTATGCCCTGACCCTGACCAATACCGGCAACGGCTCCGACACGTTCAATGTCACAGGCGGCATAACAGGTGGGTTTACATATATCCTCTACAAGGATACAAACGGAGACGGCATACTGAACGGTTCGGAACAGGATCCACTCAATGTGCTGGATGCGAGTGTGACGCTTGCCGCAGACGCAATCCAGTATATCATTGCCGTTGTCCAGGCCCCCAATGCTGCCACCGGTTCCGGAACCTTGAGCCTCACCACAACGTCGGTCCTTACGCCTGCTGTGACCCAGACCGCCACAGCCACGACCACGATTCAGGCAGCGGTGGTCACATTTACAAAAACAGCGACCCCTGCCAACCCAAAACCAGGGGATACGGTCACGTATACCATCTCCTGGATCAACAGCGGCACAGCCGACGGTTATTTAGTCGTGTTAACGGATCAGATTCCGACCAACACCACTTTCAAAACAGGCGACCTGATGACCTACAATGGGACCAGTCGTACCGATGCCAGTGATGGGGATAATGTCGATTACAATATCACCAATGCCGACACCGTGACCGTTAACATCGGCACGGTGGTTTCCGGAGGTACAGGTAATTTTACATTCCAGGTCACGGTCAATTCCGGGATTGCATCGACAACCGGCGTCAGTAATACAGCAAGCATCACTTACAGAACCACGGCAGGTGATCCCGCAACAGAAACCACCGTCCAAAGCAACAGCGCATCATTTACAATTGCTCAGGCGGCCGGTGTTCAAGTTCTGCCACCCACACTGACCACCGATGAGCTGGTGGGAAATCAGAACCTGCACCCCTTTACCATTACAAACAGCAGCAATGGGCCCGATACGTATACCATCCGTTCCGTCGGTCTGTACTGGACATGGACGGTGTATAACGACGTTGATCAGAATGGAACATTCACCGTGGGAATTGATACCCCTGTTATCGACACCAACGCGGACACCCTGATTGATTCGGGCATCATGGTTTCAGGCACAACAAAATACTATATTGCCGTGGTCACTGTGACCGGTTCAAACGGTCAGCAGGGCAGGCATACGATCACAGCCACCTCGATTCTTGATCCCACAATCACGGGCACATCCATTAAATACACAAATATAAAAACCCCGGTTGTGGCCTTGGTCAAAAGCGTTTTACCCGCCGGAGCCCAGCCTCCCGGCACCGAATTGACGTATACCATTACGGTTACCAATAGTGGCTCAGCCCAAGCCAACGCATTTGTGTTAACCGATGTGCTTTCCGCGTATCTCGCTTATGTCCCCGGCAGCATGACAGTCAACGCTGTGATTCAAACCGATGCCGATGATGGTGACTTTGGTCGCTATGACACCGTAAGCGGCACGGTGATCTTTGTGATACCGACGATTTCAGGTGGCGCCAGCATACCCTTACTATACAAAGCAGCCATCAAGTAATCAATTCCAGGCAACTGTCCGTTTTTTAAGCCACAAAAGAGTGAGCGGACGCCTGCCGGATCAATCATAACATGCGTTTGATTTCAGCAGAGGCTATGACTGAATTTATTACACATAGACTGTTCACAGGAAGGATTGCCATGGCTTTTTTTGTCATGGCATGCCTTGCTGTCGACGCCGCCTTTGCCCTGGCCTTGACGCCACCTATGGGAACCCGCGTGACGAATACGGCCACGGCCACCTTCAGCGGTGAAAACGGTTACGTGTTCCCTCAGGTCACATCAGCCACTGTGGAAACGGAAATCAGCGGGGCTCCGGTATTGACTATCAGCGCAAACGCCAATCCGAATCCTGTCTCTGCCGGCGAAACGCTGACCTATACCATAATCATTCGTAATACGGGCAACCTATCGGCAACAGCGGTCACGACAACACCCACACTATCCGCCAACCTTCAGTTTCAGAGCGCCACCCGTGACGGCATCGTGTTGCCCTCTGCCCCAAGCTGGGACCTGGGTGACATCCCCTCCGGTGGAAGCCTTACCTTAATTATAACAAGCACCGTGATACCCGGAACGCCCAACGGGACAGAACTTCCTTTCTCCATAACCGCAACGGCCGCAGAGGGGGCAAGGGACGCCATCTCCCTGACAACACCGGTCGGATCAGCACCCCATCTTGTGCTTAGCCTTTCCGCATCCGTCGCAAGCACAGCCCCGGGAGGTTTTATTGTTTATACCCTCCATTACAGCAACATCGGCAACATGGCCGCCAACAATGGCATCATTCACAGTGAACTTCCGTCCCAAACCGCCCTTGTTTCAGGGTCAATCACAGGGGGCGGTAGCCTGGTTGACCGCACCATCACGTGGCCGGTGGGCATCATCTCACCGGGATCATCAGGAAATGTCAGTTTCAGGGCGTCTGTCTCCACTATCGCCGCCGATGGAGCCATCATCACGTCCATAGCCACCATCACAAGTAACGAAACCGTCCCGGAAAGTTCCAATCAATTATTTATCCCCGTGGTGGTGCACCCCTCCCTTCAGTTCACCAAAACGGTTCCGACGCAAGACGTCGCCCCCGGCGCACAGGTCATCTATACCTTTACGATAACCAATGACGGAGATGTCAAGGTCACAGGCATTGTTCTCGAAGACCCGCTTCCGTCACCCATGACGTTCATAGGTTCCGACAGTCCTTACACATTAACGGCCGGTACCGTTCGATGGGCGATAGGGGATATTGATCCCGGTGCAATAAAGACAGTGCATCTTACCGTTTCCATAGACACCGCAGTCACCCTCGGGATGGATGTGACCAATACCGCTTCGGTCACATCGGTTGAGGTGCAGAGAAAAACCGCCTCCGCCACCCTCTCCACAAGCGTGACGGCCAGAACACCCGGGGTGGTGGCTTTTTTTGACGTATCATGGCAGCCTGCCTATGGATATATGGGCGGAGACACCCTCTACCTTCAGGCCATGGACCCCGATCAAAACCTTGATCCGTCTGTGGACGAAACGGTCACCGTGGTTTTGACGAATCCCACACAGGAGGCGATATCCGCTTCAAAGTCATCCATGAACAAAGCCATACCGAATGTGCTTAACCCGGACACGGAAACGATGACATTGTACGAAACAGGACCGGACACGGGAATATTTCGTGGCAGTATTCCCAGTACGCTGACGGTTACGGACAGTGAAAACGGCGAGATGACGGTTGTTTCCAGTACGCGCATACGCGTTGTCTATACGGATCTTCTGGATGCGGCGCCGGTACACGTTTCATCAGCCCTGATCGACCCTGCCGGCATTGTGTTTGATTCTGCCACAGGGATGCCTGTTTCAGGTGCCCAGGTCATCTTGAGGAACTGGAACAATCAGACCGATTCCTGCGATGTGACAAGTTGGCCGACTCTTCCTCCCAATCAGGTCAATCCGGCACCTGCAACAGGCGATGACGGCCGATTTGCCTTTCCTTTGGTTCCGCCAGATGATTACTGTTTCCAGGTCATTCCACCCACAGATTATACGTATCCCTCCGCAGTTCCCGATGAGGATTTGCCCACGGGGTTTACCATTGGAGACGGTTCCCGGGGTGGAAAATTCACCATGAGCATCGGTGATCCGCCCCTAATCAACGACATTCCGCTGGATCCGCCGTCGGGGCTTTTGAGGATGACAAAAACAGCCAATAAAACCATGGCCTCCATGGGTGATCTTGTTATTTATACGCTGAAGATGGATAACACGGGCCAATCCCCCGTTCATGACATAAGGGTTTCAGATGTCATGCCCCACGGGATGTCCTACATCAGCGGATCAACGTTGATTGGCGGGATGACCGCCGCTGACCCCATCGCTGGCGGCAAACGGACCTGGACATGGCCGTTGACCTATCTTGCCCCCGGCAATTCCATTGAACTCTCGTATCGTGCTGTTGTGGGGCCTGATACCCCCCCAGGCCATGCGATTAATACAGCATCGTGTTCAGGCACCAGTGTGGGCAGGCCCGTTGTTTCCAACAATGCGTTCGTGAAGATCTCCATTTCCCAAGGTGTTTTCACGACCAAGGGGACGATTATCGGGCGCGTTTTCATGGATGAGGATGGAAACGGATTGGCCAATCACGACAAAGGGATTCCGGATGTGGCGCTGTATCTTGAAGATGGTACCCGCGTGATTACAGACCAAAAGGGTAAATTTTCCATCACCGGAGTATCATCGGGAACCCATGTTCTTCGTCTCGACGAAACAAGCCTGCCCCCGGGCCTCGTACCCAAGCCCCTTTCCAACCGATTTATGACCAGCGGCACGTCCCAGTTTGTGGATATGACGCCCGGAGGCCTGTTCAAGGCTAATTTCGCAGTGGATAAACCCGCGCCTAAACCGACAGCGCCCCCGGAGAAAGCTGCGCCCAAAGACGGTATGAAAAAGAATGAAACCGCCCCGGATATCATTGAACCGGAAAAGGGAGGTTCCCCCCCTGCGACCCTAACCACCAGGGAAGGACGCCTAACCCAAACGGGTGTGGCCACAAAAACAGATGCAGCGCTACCGCTTACGGCAAAAGAGGCTTCTGAGCCGTCATTGTCGAAACAGATGTTGACCCTGTCACCGGAGCTGGATATCCTTACACCTTTGGACCAGTCCGTTTCCATGCGAAACAGCATCCGCGTTCATGTCAAGACACCGACGCATACGAGCCTGACCTTGACGGTCAATGGCGCAAACGTACCCGACCGTCAGATCGGCACAAAAATCGAGAATAACAACAGCGGCGTGATCCTGTACGAATTTATTGATGTCCGACTCAAGAGCGGTCAAGAGAATCTGATCTGTGCCGAAATAAAAGATGCCGCAGGCCTTGTCCGGGGAACCCAAAAAATAAGGGTGGGAAACCTGGGAAAACCTGAGCGAATTGGTATCAGGCCCGACCTGAAAGAGGTTGAGGCCGACGGACAATCCCGGATCGGCGTCACGGTGTCTGTGGAAGATCATAAAGGGCGGCCTGTTCCTGCTTTTCCCACCATTACCGCCTCTGTTACGTCCGGAGACATACTGGAGACGGACGCTGACCCGTCCACAGAGGGTCTTCAGATACCCTGCAAAGACGGTATCGCCCATTTCTCGGTCATTGCCCCAAGGGAAACAGGAGATGCCAAAATCTACGTGGAGGTCGGCAATCTGAACGAATCGGCCGATATCTATTTTGCCCCCAATCAGCGGCAGATGTTTATCGTCGGCCTCGGCGAAGTGACCTTGGGGCATGGCCGTTCATCAGGGGATACCCGCTATCTTGAAGACAGAACGTTTTACGACGACGGAACATACCTCAACGGCCGCGGTGCTTTTTTCCTCAAGGGAAATCTCTACAAAGACATTGTGATCACCTCTGCCTATGATTCGAATAAAAATTCATCGGATGAACTTTTCCGGGAATCGGACACCCGCCTCGACTCGGAGGACAAATACCCGGTATACGGCGATGAGAGCACCACCGGATATGAAGCACTTTCCCGGGAAAATCTTTATGTGAAGCTGGAAAAGGGTAAATCATCTCTGCTTTATGGTGATTACAGGACAGATCTTACGGAAACGACCCTGGGCTCATACACGCGTTCCTTCAATGGCCTTAAATTTGAAGGACATACAGACAGGCTTCATCTCCGTGCGTTCGGAACCTACACCGATCAGAGCCAGTTTAAAGATACCCTTCCGGGCAAGGGGATTTCAGGTTTATACTATCTTAACAACCATCAGATCATCCAAGGAACGGAACGGGTGGTCATCGAAACACGTGATCGCCTTCAGCCAGACCACATCCTGAAAAAAGAAATAAAATTAGGCGGATCTGACTACGACATAGACTATGACATGGGAACGCTTCTTTTCAAGGCGCCCATTCCAAGCCATGATGCACAAGGCAATCCCATTTACATTATCGTCACCTATGAGGGGCTGGGTGACGGTGATAAATACGGCATATACGGCGGCCGGGCTTCGTATAAGGTCAGCGAACGATTGAACATAGGAGCCACCGGCATCGTCGAAGAAAACGCCATCAGCGACTACCACCTGACGGCCACGGATGTCACCCTGAATCTTCCGTTCAAGACCATTGTCAAAGCTGAATATGCCAATACCCGCAGCCTGTTCGATCTCAGCAACTCCCTTGATTCACAAACCGGCGACGGCTGGGCCTTTGATATAAAAAGCCAACCCATTGAACACCTGTCCCTTGGCGGTTACTACAGGATTTTGAGCGACTACTTCAACAACCCCTCTGCCACCGACGCCATTCGCGGCACGCGAAAATGGGGATTGGACGGGGACTATGAAATCATGCCCGGACTGAACATCACAGCGAAATATCTGGATGAATATGACGCGATCAACGTGTCATCCCATCAACTGGCGTCTGCGGGGGCAACCAAAAAATTTTCCAAAACCACATTAAGCGCCGAAGTGTCCCATGAAACATCAACTAATCTGACCGAGACTCCGTCGCAGACGCCGTATACACCGGGTGGACTTTTAAACGGAGTCCCTTTTCTCAACGCCTATGAAACACCGGATCAGTCCACCTCCCTCAAGCTGGCACTGGAAAGAGAACTTCTGCCCAATGTGACCATGTCATTAAGCCACAAACAAGACGTGGACGGAAATGAACTATCCTTAAGCCAGGGGGGACTTGACTACAATATCAACGACAAAAACCGTCTTTACGTCCGTGAAGAGTACGCCAAAAATCAGAATGACACACAGATCAGAACCCTTCTCGGCGCTGAATCGCAATTGACAAAAAGCACAACAGCCTACGAGGAATACCGTATATCCGATGGTTCCGCAGGCTCCCGCAACCAACAGGTTCTGGGGCTGAAGAACACATTTAAGATCAGGACCGACACCACGTTAAACCTTGCCGGCGAGTATCTGAGCACTTTGAGCGGTGATGAAAACATCAACGAACCCGATGCTTACGCAGTTGCCGGCGGCGTGGAATATCTGCCCAAAGGTGATATTAAATTAACCGGCAGGACAGAACACAGACATGAACTTGTGGACAACGGCAACGATTCCTATCTCGCAGAAGCGGGTATGGCTTATAAACTCAATCCCGATTACACGATGCTCTTAAGAGAACGGTATTTCCTGGAAAAAAGAGGCGTCGATGGAGAAGATCACGCCTCCCGTGCAATGGTGGGTATCGCCTACCGCCCCCTGGTTTACGACCGGTTCAACGCCTTGAGCAAAATAGAATATAAGTATGAGAAACGGACAAGCCCTGAGTCTTTGTACAGCACCGATTCGTATATCTTTTCCACCGAAGGAAATTATCAATTTAGCCGAAAACTGCAACTGACAGGTAAATATGCAGGAAAACTTGAAAAGCAAGACACCATTTCATCCTACACAGACCTCATCTCGGCCCGATTCATATACGATCTGACAGACCGCTTCGATGTCGGCGCGGAATACCGCCTGCTGACGTCGCATCTGACCCACAGCCGACTGCATGGCGGGTCTGCGGAAGTCGGATACCGGATAATTCAACAACTCTGGTTTTCTTTGGGTTATTCCTTCGACCGCTTTGACGCCGATCTCGAAGGCGACAGCTATCACGGCGACGGCCCCTTCATGAAACTGCGATTCAAATTCGATGAAAACACGTTAAAGCGTATCAGGAAGGACAGTTAGCGATTTTGACCCTAATTCCCTAATTCATTAAGAAAGAATTATAATTTTTCTGCCGGATATTGGTAGTTTACCTTTATATTTGACATGTCGCTGAATCGAATTTGAATATGGCCGATTTTATCTCCTATAATCGTTCTATTTTTGGCTATTACTTTGAACATTTTTTCGACTGTATGGTCACGTTTAGGTTTAGCGGCTATTGGTACTTTTGTACAGTATATTTCAGATGAATACTTTTTAATTCTTTCAATATCTGGTATTTTTGGGATTGAATTTTGACCACCTATTTTAGAAGTTAGAATACTAACTGGTGAACTATTTACCATTTTTCCCCAAACATCATGGCTATGGCCGTTTTCTGAACCATGATGAGGTATTTTAAAAATAGAAGCTTTCCCATGAGGTCGTACAGGTGAATTTATTATTGTGGTCCAACCTGTAAGTGGGTCATTTGTTTCTTCTAAATCCGAACCGAGAAGTGCCTGAGTTATATTAAAATCTATCCAAAGGACAACCGAATTGTTGTTTTTGGTTGGAGATGGAATAACTTTTATCATTTCGTTTTGTTTTGGCAAAAGAGAAGCAAATTCTAAAATTGAATTATGATAAGATTTGTCTGAAGGAGATAACGAGCGGATTGAAACATTAGCATTTGTTACATTTGAAGAATATAAAACTCTGTCACTTTGGATTGGTACTAATTGATTAATTTTATACTTTGGATTTGACTCACATCTATCAAACAGAATATTAACTATTTTAGCGAATTCTATTGTCCCAGAATTTTCTTTATCAATTATTCGATTATTGGGTATTCCAGAGTACGCAGATACCAATTTTAAAAATTCTTCTTTTAAAAGAGCGCTTGGATATCCAAATCGAGCAGAAGTACATTCTTTAACAATTTTTGATGCTCCTCGAATGTGGTCACTATGCCAATGGGTTACAATAAATAAAACAACTGATTCTGATGGGTTAACGCCAATTTGATTTAAGTATTCTAATGCAATTGGCTCTTTGCTTTTTGGTTTACAGCACGAATCAACTATTATCCATTTATTATCGCCTAAATGTGCAACAATGCATTCGCCAACACCAGGGCCAAAAAGTGATATTTCAAATTCATTTTGTAATGGTATGCAATATTCAATATCAGTCGAAGTAAGCTGCAAGTTTTTTCCCAGATTCTATTGCTCTGTTAAGTTCCTTTTTTGTCCATCCAGGTAGTCGTCTAAAACGTATTTTTGATTCTCTACTTCGACCTCTACCTGGATAATCAGCATAACCAATTGACCAATAAAAAACTGCACCAATTTGTAGCAATGATAATTCCGCAGGTGTGATTTCTTCAATATCAATTGTAACTAACTCATCATTAAACTCAGGATGAGTTTTATCAACAATAATTGCCGAAAAATCTTCATTATTGATTTGAGTAATGCGTCCTTCCCATAATTGCAATAATTGAAATTTTCCTGGGAGAGGTTTCGAAAAAGGTAAAGCAACATTGATTTTTGGGATGTGTTTTGTAGTCGCCTGTATTGCTTCAGTAATATTTTCTTTATTAACAATTAATCTTGTAGAACTATCACTATTTTGTTCAGATTCTATCCTTTCTGGCACTTCGTATAAATCAGGGATAGGAGAAGTGCTGTATGGTGAATATAAGTTTTGAGCTGTATTCATTATTGTAATATCTCCGTTAATGTTGTATCGGCCAAATTTTGTGCCATTTTGACAGATTTATCCCAAAGGTTAGATATTACCTCTGTTGATGACAGATCAAGTTTATCTTTTTTTAATTCGATATGATTATTTACAGAGTAATTTACTGAAAATTTTTCAACTGCTGAAGGCCCAATTGAAATATTAATATCCCCGTCGTAATCATCATTTCGTTTTGTTGTTATCGATAAAGACTTTAATCCAACTCTATGATTTAATGATGTGAGAGATAAAATATTTTGTAGTGAGGCGTTCCATATTTCTTTTGGAGCTAAGGTATCACCAATTCTATGCCAATCATCTTCACTTGAAATTGAAAAATTCATTATCAGATTTAAGCCAAGTTGATTAATTGGTGTATGCTCTAAAATGTTAAAAATAGAGACAACTAAATCTCTTAGGGGACTATATTTTGAAGGGTCATTGGTGCGAGCGGTAAATTTAGATGGTATTACTTCTATAGCCAACCAATCGAAATAAAACTTTGAAAGATCTGGATGAACTATATCAATTTTATTAATATCAATATCATCTTCTGAAATCAAATCGTGGCGAAGTAACCATTCAGGATGAAAAATTGCCGGATTAAACGAACCAACTAATACGATGCTCGCTTCTTCGGTCATTTTTTTGTATTTTGACATATCAATCCAGACATTAAATCTTATAAAGATTATTAATTATCGTACGTAAATATGATAAGTCCGTAAAGTTGTCAAGTCAATGTAGCCATTTAGAATTGGTGTTTTAATGGCTAAAATTAAAATCAGCATTTGAAATTTTGAATAAAAAATTAAATAAACTTAAATATTAGTAACATATAAATCATCAATATGAAACATAAAATCTAATTAGTGTCCATCCACAAGAATAACTAACTGGAATAATGAAGAAAAGCGCATTTTGTCGTGGTATTTTTCATCGTATTGTAGTATATTGGTAGCTCGCAACCATCCGATATAAAACAACATTCAAAAAAAGGAGCCACTGACACCTTACTTAATTATTGACAACCCCGAAAGAATTTGATTTTTAAAAATCATGGCACGAATAGCAAGGGCGGTGGCTCCGGGAATACCACACCACATAACACAACGCGGGAATAGGCGTCAGCAGACATTTTTCAATGATGAGGATTATCTCACCTATATTGAAATGATGTCGGAATGGTGTATGAGGTATCATGTTTCAGTATGGGCATATTGCCTTATGCCAAACCACGTCCATCTTATCCTTGTCCCGGAAACAAAAGACGGATTGAATCTTGCTGTTGGTGAAGCTCATCGGCGATACACACGTCGGATCAATTTTCGTGAAGGGTGGCGGGGGCATTTATGGCAGGGCCGGTTCTCATCATTTATCATGGACGAGAGATATCTTCT
>JAHIRD010000234.1 GCA_018818835.1 Pseudomonadota bacterium | reverse complement strand
GGCATCGTTTTCCTTTCTTGGAAGTTCCGTTAGATTTAATACAGTTGGCTTTGGCTAAAATGTTGCAAACTTGTTTCATTCTTTTGCTCTTAACAATACGTCTATCAAAACAAGCATCAACACGACTTTTTCTGCTTGAACTTCTTTTGCGTTTGGACATTTCATCACCGTTTCGTTCTTGCGTCGCCTTTAGGATTTCTTCGGTAAACAGTTTTATTGGTTGACCATTTTATCATGCCGCTATAAGACCTTCGACACTTTTTATCTTTCTTAACTGCACCGTTAGATTTGATACAACCTTGTCTTGCAAGAACACCACAAATGTTTTTCGTCTTTTGTGTTTTCTTCCGTCTTTTGTCAATGCAAGATTGTTTTCTTTCCTCCCAATTGGCCGACACTTTTCTAACCATTGTGTCGCACCTACTTGCCACTTTTCTTTGGATTGAGGAATTTTAACGCGTCGCCAAACATGCCTTTGGCAGACTGTCCGATGTTGAATAAACCTCTTCCATGCCAAGCGACATAACCACCGAGAGCACCTCCACCAACCAAACCTACTACTAATGCGGCCCAACCAAGCCAATCAGGAATATCAAAAACATTACCTTCAAAACTACGAAATTGATGTTTTTCGCCATAAATAGTTGGGATGTTAGTTTCGAGTACACCTATAGGAGTTTGAATTATTGCCAATTTTAGCACCAAGATAGAATAGATAACAATGTTAATAAGGCTTTTCACTCCTATTGAAATTATGTCAGAAGATGAGTATGGAGATGAGTCAGTAACTCCAGAAGAATTTGTAGAGATAAAAACCTCATATGATGCAGTCATCAAATCCGTTGATGTTGCAAAAGGCCACATTGAACAAAATGAGATAGAAGATGCTATCCATACTCTATCTGAAATAGACACTGATTGCTCAATTTGCCAAGGAGAACTTGAGGATGCGAAACAAAAGCTTGAAGTGGTACATGAGTTGTGTAATATTGAAAAAACAGCTTCGGACCAAAAATGTCAAAAAATGTCCAGTTTCATTCTTAACAATCTTACCGAATTCGTATCGAATATAAACACGGCTATGGAAGAATTGCGAGAGGAGGCATATGGTGAAGAAGAAGACTCATAAAAAGATTGTAAAAAAACCCACAAAAAAGAAAGTGGTAAAAAGAGTTGTTAGTAGGACACCCACAACCATTGACCACGAAATGAGAGCATGTATTGCGGGCGAAATAGCTTCAGCTAAAACTAAAAAGAGATTAACAAGAAAAGAGAAAAGACAAATGTTTGATTCGGCTTATGCTAAGTGTCTTCGTCAGAACCATTAACATCATCAAAAACATTGTCTATGTCCTCGGTCAATCTTTCCAACAGCAAAATTAGGTTGTTTGCAAGTATCCGGCTTGGAGTTTCGTATGTCTGTTCGCACTCAATGTATTTGGCCATGTCTTCAACAAGTGGCATTATAAGATTATAAAGCTCAGAAGGCGGATACTTGTACTGAACAGGTTGTAGAGCATAAAAACGCTTTCTGTCTTCTATATAGGTGAGCAATATACCATCTTCTACTAATCGTTGCAAATGGTATTGGACCAATTGAGATGTTTCATCGACTTTTTTTGAGATTTCTGCTAAGTACATAGGCTCTTCGCTGTCAAGTAACACCTGCAGTACAGTATCTCGCATGAATAAAAAATAAGCAACTCCTAATATAAGAGTTGCGTTTAAGATTATGGTTGCTGTATCCTCTGTCGTCTGCATACTTCCTTCAGATTGTCCACATCAGGAAAGTTAGACCCGTCAGAAGAATATCCACTCAAAGAGTATGTCGTCAATTCACAAGTTTTATGCTTTTGATGAAAGCATCGCAATCTGTCTTGCATTAAATAACGATAGTTGTTAGTTGGAATTGTCGCAGGATTCCATTTCTCCAAATCTACATATTCTTTGTGCTCTTTACAAACTACTAGATAATAGTCGCTCATAGAATCATCAATAAAAAAAAAGAAGTGTTCTAATGGAACACTTCACCTGAATTAATTTACAGGTCTGTTGGAATACCTGCCTTCTCTCTACGACTGCTCCATTCATCGTGGAATGCTTTGAACTTTTTCGCTTGCGTCGAAATTATATGTTGAGTTCTTTGAACGTACTCATCCATGTCTTCGTCAGGAATTGCTATAAGAGTATCCTTGAGTTGCAATTCAAGTTCTTCCACTCTACGTTTCTCTCGTTCCAGCTGTTCGAATATTCGAACGGCATATTGGCCAGTTGGGGTGAGCTTCGATACCAACCATTTGCGTGTTATTTCAACCATTTGGATTCCTCCATGTAGTCAATAAAAAATAGGCCGTTATGAACGGCTCTTATGTAATAAAGTAGATTTCAAGAATCCAATCACCATGAGAAGAATAGATTCTGACATAACCTATTTTATCGTCAAATTCTTT
>JAHIRD010000097.1 GCA_018818835.1 Pseudomonadota bacterium | reverse complement strand
CGAAGTCCCATACTCGATCCGTTGGATATAGCCCCAGGTTTTCCGGAGAGAATGCGCCCCATAACGACCTTTAAGATTAATGCTGTCCGTCCAGGACTTGATCAGCCGGTTCACGGAAGGGATGGTCAACGGTTTCCCGCTCTTTCGACTTGCAAACAGATAGTCGTTATCGTCCGGACCAAAGGCATCAATATAGGTGTGCAAGGATTTAAAAACCGGCTCATTGATTTTCAGGACGTTTGTTTTCTTGGTTTTTCCTTCAATGATGGGTATTGATTCATCCTGACGTGTGTATTTCACATCACCCACTTTTAATAAAATCAGATCCCCGGTCCGGAGCCCATTATTGATTCCCATGGTGAAAAGAAGATGATCACGGGGATTATTTTCCAAAAGTCGGCTGATGGCCCGGATGTCTTTTAACTTCCGGATCGGCTCAACCGTTCTTCCAACTCCCTTCCCTGGCGCATTCGGATTGTTCATTTCTGGGCATCCTGTGTGTTAATAAAGTCAAATAAATCATATATTATTAACATTAAAAAATCAATAAAGCATTTCACAGGATTTCCCAGGAAAGAGAAAAAACTTCTATGCTCTTGATTTTAAATGATTTTTACCAAACGGACGGCAGCTTTAAAACCCGAATGTTAGCTTTAGTGTTAATACTAACATTCGCGTGACTTTTATTGTTACCGGAAACATAAATCAACCTGGGGGAAGATTCCCATGGTATTTTCCAAAAAGTTCAACAAAACGAAATCGCAGCCCCATGTTTTCGAAATCCGAATGTTAGCTTTATGGTTAATACTAACATTCGACCCGGAGGGGTTTTTTCAGGGGCTTCGGGTGGATGTTTAATGGTCACCCAGAATTCGGAAAAAATCGCACGTTAAGATTCCAGATGATAAATCAAAAAGGCTCATTTAATTTTTCACTTTTGGGCTCAAATAAATTTTCACATCACAATTATGTATGCTGTCCCCGGAATTCTTATGAATCTTTGCCGTACCCCAGGTACTGTTTAAGAACCACCGCATTTTCTATTAATGTTCTATAATTTTCCAGCATTTCAATTATTCGATCATGAAGAAGTAGATATTCACTTACATCAATAGGTTGTGTTTCACCATGCGCTATTTTGTTTCTTCTTCCCAAAATCTTTGAATCAATTAGTTTTTCCAACGGCTCATAATAAGAATAGTCAAAGCCCAAAGTAGATATTATCTCTTTGAAAACTTTTGATGTTAGATTAGATTCTGTATCGATAACTGTTTTATGAGAGAAAATGGATCTATCATTTAATTTCGTTTTGAAAAAATCCACAATGTTAATATATGATGAATATTTTGAGGTGTTTGTGACTTTATGAAATTGTTGATTTACAGCTATCGCTAAAAAATTATTCGCGAGATCTTTATTTTTAAGCCGTTGCATTCTAATAAATTCTAAATAGAATTCACTCGATTTTTTTATATACCCCTCCCAATGAGCATATAACAATGCAATACCTGATCTGCCTAAAACGCTAACTCTCCTGTGCGAATAAGCTGATGTTATGAGATATTTTAGATCAGAAAGCTCTCTTTTTCGCCAAATTAAGTCTTGGGCTAATCGATCTGTTAAATCTTCAGATGATCGTATTTTCATGAACTAAAAATGTCCCTTCCCAAAGGGACCAATCTAGGAAGCCTTCTGCTTGCATTTATCCCTGAGCCAGACCATTCTAAGAATGTTGGATTTTCCCATATTGAAATACATTTATCTTTTACTCTATTAGCGTCAAAAACTAAACCTTTGTTAATATTGTATCCTAAACCATATGCTATTACTTCATATGGGGATAGAACAAAACCACCAATATGCTTATTTCTTGATGTGTTATATTTTCTGAATGCATCCCGTCCAATGGATGAATTAAGTAATTCAAATGATTTTTTAAATGAGTGTTCATATGTTTTAAAATCAAAATTGGTTTCTTTGGCCATTGCAACCATACTATTTGTCAAAAAGGTACCCACATCCCCTAAATTTGAGAGATCCTTAATATTTATCTCAGAAAAAACAACAAATCTTAAGACTAACTCAACATCATATTGTTGTTGCAGTGGATTTTCGCTAAGAGATATAACCTCTTGAAAATGATCGAACTCGGACAGTTCGCGAAGCCACTCATAAAATACTTTGTTAAGCATAACCAAAATACAATTTCTAACTTCTTGTGGAGTTAAGCTTGATCCGCCTGTGTTAAGTCTTTGAAATAATTCGAATTTAGTAAGGTCGTCGCTTTCTCTAAGTATGATACTTGTTGATAATTTAGATCTCTTTATTAACAAACGTTGATCCGAGGTAAGAGAATGGCCTTCATCATATTTGTCATCCCATTTAATGTTTTCAAGAGAAGGGAGATAATCTGTTTTTTGTAATACTAAAGGGGGGAATTCTTTACCCGTTTCATCTTTCAATATCCCTACAAATTCGTATATTGTAGATAATCTTTGAAGTCCGTCTACAACATCCCATACACCATCAGCTCTTTGGCTTACAAAGATTGGTGGAATAGGGATACCTAATAATATTGATTCAATAAGCCTTGTTTTTTGTTCAATGCTCCATCTGTAATATCTTTGGAATTCTGGGTGAATATCAATTTCATCATTATCATATAAACTTATCCATTCGTTGATTGACATAGGATATCCATCCGTCCTGATTTCCTTTCTCATTTTATCAACTTCTTCAGTCAACCCCATTATCCACCTCATTGATTTACATCATTGAATTTTATTAGTAGAATCGTTCATATTGGATATTGCATCTTGCACAACATACAGATAAATTAAGAACTTCACAAGTTTTTCTATAATCCACAGTTTTTTGAAGTTTTTGATCGTTGCCGCAACCCGGGTTCATTTTGAACCATTTTTACACATTTCCCAATGATTATAGGTAGATGGAACTTACAACCACCCCCCTCTTTCCGATGTATTCAACCTTTTTGGACTTCTGTAAATTCAATTGGTTACAGCTACTTTGCCGCTCAGAGCACACTCGATTTCACTGGGCTTTGTAGCAGCTTTAGTAGTTGGTTTCTATCAACTTAATTATAATTGGATGAAATTCAAATTTGACACGACGGCCGACACTTTGAAGTATTATTTTAATTTTAGCTTCGGGGCTATTAAGTTTAGACCAATCAACGGGTGAATTGTTTTCAATATATTTAAAGAACTCAATCCTTAAAAGGAAATGAATTAATGTTTTTGTATTGTCTTCATCAAGCTTTAAATTTTGACAAATTTTTGTCATTGTTTCTATGGGAATTCGGTCATTATTATTGTTTTCAGATTTAATATTACTTAATAGGTCCCCCATATCAACATGAAATGGTAACGATAAAAATTCAACTTCAATTGATTGGCTAATATGAATAGCGTAATGATTAATAGCTTCATTTAATATTTTATGATTAATGCAATTTTTTGAATATAGTTTTGCCAATTGAATTAAATAGTTGAATAAATAAATATAATCTCGTGGCCTATCAAAAACATATTTATCAGTTTTTTGTGTAAACTGGGTTATATTTAATTCATCCCCCATTAAACTTGCAATATGATC
This sequence comes from Pseudomonadota bacterium, assembly GCA_018818835.1. GTDB lineage: Bacteria > Desulfobacterota > Desulfobacteria > Desulfobacterales > Desulfolunaceae > JAHIRD01. The sequence goes on along the minus strand of JAHIRD010000097.1, from coordinate 39,832 downwards.
GATATCGTTAATTTTAAGCCGTTTGTTTATTAGCTTTATCAAAAGTTCTTTGTTCCACCGATAGTCCACAATATTAATTTTATCTTTTTCTGTAATTAAATGTTTAAAAAAGAAAAACAGATCTGTTCGAATAAAAAGATTAATTGTATAATTTTTAAATTTATTTGAAAAAATTGATGAACAAACTTCATGTAGACTATGCAAGAGCAAGGATATTAGCGACCTGTTTTTTGTTATTGTAATATTTGAATCAAGGCCATCAATGTTCAGTATTAAGTGATATTTTGATTGGCATAAAAAACTTGTGACCTCTTGCCTAAGATTTATTAACTCCTCTCGGTATAAGTTACGATTAAGTTCTTTAATGTCCCTTATATTTTTCCCTCTAATTTTTGTGATAATGTCACCCAAGACTTCTGTAGTTGTGCCTGATTTTTTAAAGAGTTCAACTGAATCATAATATTCAATAAACTGAACAACTCCTTTTTTTTCATCGTCAGAAAGATAAATTTTATCTTCTTCTTTTATAAATGAATAAATGTTTTTAGCTACAATGAATAAAATGGTAAATGTCCAAAAAGCAGCCGCCAACTTATTTTTATCATTATCTCCAATTTCACCAAAATCCTCGATTAAATCATACAAATCATTCATATCATATTTATCGAATTCTTGATGAATAACTATATCGTTTTTCCCTTTATCCCATTTTTTATAATAAACAAAAGCAGCTGATTTGCCGGTCCCTTTACGGCCGGTAATGATTTTGTATCCTGGCTTTGCTAGTTCCATATATTCAGGTGTAACAATGAACGCACTTTCAAGGAATGCGGTATCATTTATTGCAACATGCTCACCAATATCAATAGAGTTAAACATTGATATTGTCTTTGTATCAACATACGTTGACGCATAAGCATTTATATGGGCAAAGTCGTTAGATAGTTTATTTAAAAAACTGTGTATAAGCCGTGCTGAATCCTTTTGGCGGTCATAGCTTTTAATAATTGTTAATACGTCAGAGGGTTTGGGGGCATGGATTGAATTGATTATCAAAACCCTTCGACCAGTAGAAATGGCAATACCGGCTATTAACGCACATTTTAAAAAATGTTTGTATTCACTTTTAGTCGATGAGTCACCCATATCAATGATTACAGCAAAAGATTTTTTTAATTGTTTAGCATACCAACTAATGCCGCTTGAGTCCTCATAGCTATCATCAACAACGATATTTATATTTTGGCTACTAACTTCGTTTTCAACAGCTTCCGCAGCTATTAAATTTTGAGGATTTTTTATATAAAATAAATAGTTTTGAGTTATTTTCAAATCTGATGTCAATATGTCTTGTTCAGAAAAGCTGTATAGAGAAGTGGTATTGCTTTTATCCCAAAATCTTTTTTTCGCAAGCTTAGTCCCTAACCCGTTAGTTTTATACTTCCCAAATCCAACTCCTAACATTGGTTGAAAAAATTTTTCTACTTGGCTAAAATCGAAACTTTCATTTACAATAGGGTGAATTTTTTTTCCTAATCCTATCGAGTACCCATATTCAAAAACAACATTAAAATTGAGATCGCTAAGCTCAGTTAAAACTGCTTCTGAAGTTGCAATATTAGAGCATATTTCACAAAATATTATCTCATTTTCAATTTCTAAATCATTTTTCCATGAAAACCAATGACAATCAGTGTGGCGATTGAGGGTTTTTATTGCAGAATCTACTTCTGCGACTATTTCTGGGTCATGACTCGAAAAAGCACAGAATACTTTTTTACGGGGGTCAACCTTTGCTATTTCTTTTGGACAGTTCCCTTCTGACAGAGAGCAGTATTTATCTTGAGCCATCATATTCTATTCGTCCCATTTTATTATAGAAGATCGGGTTCCATTAAACATTTAGGGTAAATTCCCCACGGGAATCATACTAAATAAATGATATTTATAGCAAAATGTAATTTTTGGGCTTCCAAAATTAAGACATCAACATAGTAATGAAACCATACAGATATATTTTGAATTTCGCAAGTTTTTCTAAGTCGGTAGCTCAGAGAATTCAACAAAACCCATGGTAAAGAAAACGAACGTTTATTTAACGTTGAGCCCACAAACGCGAGTGGTACAAAATTACAGTTGTTTTATGGCAAAATATTCTGTAAAAAAATCTAAGTTACGTTACATATTTTTATAATGAGTTTTGAAACAATAGTAAACTTAAATTTTAAAGGGGTTTTCTAATGTTTGTAGGATATGCCCGTGTTTCAACCCATGAACAAAACCTCGATTTACAAAATGATGCTTTAGAAAAATCCGGGTGTGAAAAAATATTTACTGATAAAGTGAGCAGTGTCGCGGCGGCTCGGCCTGGGATTGATGCGGCGTTATCATATTTAAGAGAAGGCGATACATTGGTTGTCTGGCGTCTTGATCGATTAGGGCGGTCTTTAAAACACTTGATTGAAATGATTGGTGAGTTGGAGGAAAAAAAAATAGGTTTTAAAAGTATTCAAGAATCGATAGATACTTCCAACTCTGGTGGCAGACTTATTTTCCATATGTTTGGCGCATTGGCCGAATTTGAGAGGCAGCTCATCATTGAACGCACACGAGCAGGTCTTGCCGCAGCACGGGCAAGGGGGAAAAAAGGTGGGAGGCCCAAGGCTTTAAACGACAAAGAAATCGATGTGGCGTTACGGCTTTATAATGAACGAAAAAACTCAATCAAGGAAATATGCCAGATCCTTAAAATATCAAAACCAACCCTTTATAATTATTTGCATCAGGCAAATAATCGATGAAACATGATGCGTCTATTCATGACTGGGCTTTGCCTTCCAATAAGGTCATCATCCGCTTAAAAATTCCCCTCTGTTGATATTTATTTTACCCTTCTCCGTGATCTTTGTGCCTCTGTGAGAGACGAGGCTTTTGGTTGTGACTTTGCCGCGCTGTGCTCTTGGGGAGCGAAGGACGCAGAAAAAATTTGGGATTGTTGAAAAAGACATAAGTCCTATGGGCTCTATGAGTCTTATGGGACTTATGGGACGCATGGGACTTATGGGACGTATGAAGAGTCTAAGGATTTCAGAATAGGTCACTGGGATTATTTTGTTTCAATTATTTTATGGTCCGTTATAATGCCGTATTTTATATGTTCATCAATTATAAAAAACAACATGCCATCCAAGGGAGGATAGGCTATTGCCTGAAAATAAGTCGTCAGAACAGTTTCAGTGGGGAGGTGTTCTTTTAATCTCGTTTTGTCATTTCATTCATGATATTTTTTCGAGTTTTCTTTCGCCACTCTTGCCCTTGCTTGTGGAAAAATTTTCTATAAACCTTACCTATGCCGGATTCCTGGGAACCATTACTCAACTTCCCGCCCTGTTAAATCCGATCATCGGGAAATGGGCTGATCGGGGCAAAACAATTCGATGGTTTATTATTCTTGCGCCGACTCTCACATCTATCCCCATGAGCCTTTTGGGGCTTGCCCCTTCATACGGCGTGGTCGTCTTACTGCTCTTGGTGGTGGGTATCAGCACATCGCTTTTTCATGTGCCTGCCCCGGTTATTGTGGCCAAACTTTCCGGAAACCGGAAAGGGCAGGGAATGAGCTTTTTCATGATCGGCGGGGAATTGTCCCGGACAATCGGGCCGATTGCCGCTGTGGGGGCCGTGTCTCTCTGGGGGCTTGAAGGGTATTACCCGGTGATGATTATCGGCATCCTTTCTTCGGTTCTGATTTATTTCCGATTCAACAACCTGCCGATTACCTTTCAGAAAAATAATCCGGTATCATTAAAACAATCATGGGGTGAAATAAAAGGGGTTATGGGACCGTTGACCGGCATCCTTTTTGCCCGAGGATTTATGCACGGTTCCCTATCCATCTTTCTTCCCATCTTCATTAAACAGGAAACCGGAAGCTTGTGGTTGGGCGGGGCCGGGTTGGCTCTGTATGAAGCGGCCGGCGTATTGGGGATTTTCTCAGCCGGGCCTTTAAGTGACAGACTCGGACGGCGGCGAATTCTGGGGTTGTTGCTTACATCCGCGCCCCTATTCCTGTTTCTTTTTGTGATCCTTCCCGGCCCGTTTAAAGCGCCTGCTCTGTTTTGCACGGGCTTCACGCTCTTATCCACCACGCCGGTGATGTTGGCCATGATCCAGGAACACGCAACGAACAGCCCGTCTGCTGCCAATGGATTCTTTATGATGGTTTCGTTCATCGCACGATCGGCCGTGATCATGCTGGTGGGTTTCAGCGGAGATCTTGTGGGGCTCAAGATAACCTATTACATCTGTGCGTTTCTGGGGTTATTGGGTATCCCTTTTTTATTTATGCTTCCGGTAATCAAAAAATAGGAGCCTTGACAAGGCTCTTTTGGTCGGGGGATTGTGTTTTGGGGATATCCTGTATATGATCTCATCCATCAGAGTCAGATCAGGATCATCACGAACCGTTTATATCAAAAATAAACCCATTCCAACAGGTCTATGCAAAATCAATCAAATTCCAATAACCATGACCCAAACATATCCGGACCCGTTGATGTGGTTCTGATTTATCCGTATTTTTATACCCACGCATCCAAAGCCATGCTGTTTCATCCCCTGGGTATTGCCCAGCTGGCAGCGATTTTAAGGGGTTTGGGCTTGAGCACCCAGGTCATGGACTGTACATTTAAGCATCGTGATGAGGTCATTTCCACCGTCATCGCGGCCCGGCCCCGGATTGTGGGGATTTATGCCATGCTCTCCATGTCGAAAAACGCCCTTTCTCTTGCCGGAGCTATCCGTGAGGATCTTCCGGGCACCTTTCTGGCCTGCGGCGGACCCCTTCCAACCTTGAAACCCGAGCTGTTTTCAGCGGCATTTGATGCCGTGTTTTGTGGTGAAGCAGACGTCTCGTTCCCACACTTTTGCCGGGATTATGTTCAAACCACAATCGTACCGGACCGTCTTGCCCCATGGATAAAAAACCCGGAACACTACCCCGGAATATATGTTCATCATCCTGTTGATAACACAGTGATCCGATCCACTCCCCGGTCATCTGATAAAACCGCCATGGACCGTCTCCTCATTCCGGATCGGATGGATTATGATCATTTAAACTATCAACAATTCTGGCATGAGCGTGAAGAGGCGTCTCTGGCCAGCATCATGACCAGTTACGGCTGTCCCTTTGATTGCGATTTTTGTTCAAAACCGGTGTTTGGACATCATCTCCGTCTGCGGGACATGGATAGAATTTTTGAAGAAATCCATGATATCAAAGACCGGGGTTACACGGGTCTCTGGATCGCCGATGATTGTTTCAGTCTCGACCCGGTTCATACCCGTTGTTTCTGTAAACGGTTGATTTCGGAAAAGCTTGACATGACATGGGTTTGCCTGTCCCGTGTGGATCGGATCAGCCCCTCTGATATTGCGTTGTGGCAGGCATCCGGCTGCCGAAAGGTCTTTTTTGGCCTTGAATCCGGCAACAATGACATTCTCAAATTGATGAATAAAAAAACCACCATCGAGGACGCCGAAAAAACCATTAAACTGTTTGCCCAAAGCGATATCCAGACCGCCGGGTTTTTCATTGTGGGATACCCGGGCGAAACCTATGAAACCATAGAAAATACCTTTGAATGGGCGCTTTCCCTGCCACTCGACGAGGTATCGTTTACCATTCCCTATCCACTACCCGGCACCCGGCTTTTTGATCGGGTGATGCCGGTGGATACCCAGCGGGATTGGACGTATGAAAATGAAAACACCTTGGTGTTTAAGTCTGATTTTGACGAGGAATTTTTGAAAAATCGGATTGACGATGTGTATAAACAGTTTCAGGCCAGGGCCGGGAAATAAACCATGGGTGATCAGGAGCCTATGCTTCCCATATCGGAAAATCTGTTTTTTAAACGATCTGATTCACCCGGTGAGGGCAAAACCAGAGGCATGGCCAAGGGCCTGATTCTCTGTGATCACAAAAACGAATTTGCCGGAGAATGTGCCGGGTTCGGGCTTCCTGTGTTTAAAACAGACAATCTGACGATGTTCCCCTCTCTTTTTTCATCAACATGGCAGGCACCAGGAGTTATCGACCATGTTTATCGGTTAAATTTAGTCGATACCTGGAGTATTTCAGGCCGTCAAGCACCCACATATTTCAGTGTATGCATGGAAAAAATAGTCGATTTTTACATGAAGCGGCCTTACATTCAGCAACCCGGTTTAAAAATGAAACAACGCCTGTTTAAACGTTTTCAGATCCTCAGCCGGATGAAACCCGGCATGAGTGTCGGGGCCTGCCGGGTTCGTTATCAGGCGTGTGATCATCGGTTGACCATACGCGTCGACGCCTCGGCCCTGCCGCATCTGGGAAACCTGATACTTCTCAACGAGGTTCCCGGAACACTATTTTCCACCCTGATATCTGACGGGAAAATCAAACGTGGCGATGATTTTTTACCCTGGCAGACCTGCAGCATGGAAACAACCATCGAAACCCCTGACTCCCATATGGGATTTTCTCTGTCGTTCCCCGTCACCGATGCACCAAAAGAATGCCAGATTGCCGCGGGCAGGGAAGTGGGGCGGAACCTGAACTGGTCCGGCTTGTCCATCACCACGAAGGAGAGGGTGTTCACGTATCATGTGAATGTTTTTGATCAGATTGGTCCATAATTCGGAACGGAATGACACCATTTTCCTGTTTTTCTTACACGTTTTTCTAAGCCGGAATTTCTGAGGATTCGACAAAACCCATGGTAAAAAAACAAACGTTTATTTAAGGTTGAGCCCACAAATAAGAGGGGTGCAAAATCAACCCCGTCAATGTGCAAACAAGGGCAACCACGGGGGGATTGCCCCTACAGGAGGCGGGCAGTTTCGAAGATTCAATTAAATGTGTTCGAGTTTAAAAGCCCGTCTAAGAGATTCATCGATTTATCCGTTTGTCCAGATTTCTTAAATCTGGCCGCCGGAGGCATGTTTTCTTCGTGCTCTTCGTGTCCTTCAGTGAGCTCTGCGAACGGGTGGTAAAAAATCATGTTCTTGTGGCTTTGCCGAGCAACGTTCTTCAGTGAGCCATCTGTCGACTTGTATTATTTGCCTGTCGCCCGATTTACTTTGTAGCCATCTTTGACTGCCTGCTCCATTGCCACGAGTTCTTCATCTGTCAGGAAATTAAAGTGCGCGGATCTCTTTCTGGCTGAAAGGCTTCCATTGCTTTGCAGACACAATTGGATAAATAAATCAATCAGGCGGTCAGGCATATCAATGATATCCTGTATCGCCTTCTTGGTATTATCATAGTTGACAAGAAAGCTGAGTTCTTCCACAAGTTCTTCTTCGATGGTTTTGGTTACAAATTCGTACAAAGCCTCTGCCTGAGTCGTCATATCCATATATTGATACCAAACTGCGGTATCATTTTCGACGGTCACCTGGCCCATTTCATCCAGTTGGTAATCGATAAGCCCCAGTAAAGGTCGTGAGAAAGCCTCCAACGATGTATCGTAGTCCGCCGGATTTTTATGCATGGCTGCTGAAACTGGAAACATGAGACCACGGGGAACCAGCTCCTGTAGTGAAAGAATATTATGTATCAGGAACCTATGGATTCGTCCGTTTCCATCTTCAAACGGGTGCAGGAATACAAAACCATAGGCAACCGCCGCTGCATGGATGACCGGAGAAACATTCCCCGCTTTCATCCGTTTATGGGATTCAATCAGACCCGCCATCTTCGGCTGGTAAAACGATTATAAATCGGCGCTTGGTTGTAAAAACCATTACAAAGGCCCCCGATGTAGAAAGACCTTTCTATAATGTAGGGTGAAGATTATGGACTAGTATGTTTAGTTGATGAAGACTAGGGTGAAGATCAGGGTATTGAAACAGATGAAATTGCAACGCTTGCCGGTATCACTCGACGCAGGATAAAATTTACAAATTGAACATGTTAACAGCCTGTCCCCCGATTTCCACTTATCGTCGCACTTGCCCGATTAATGGGCCAACCCATCCTATGCCGGGTTGAGGAACGAAACCCGACAAATTGGTACTAATTCAGATCAAGCAACCTGAAATCGGCAAATACCTTGGGAACATCGATTACAGTTCAGTGAGCATCTCAAGGAAACGATTGAGGCTGAAAATGGAAAAGGATGTGTCGCTAAAAGATCTTGATTCCCCAAAGTTCAAACCCCTCATGTAATTAGTCTTTGTTGCCCAAAATTCTTAACAAAAACAAAAACATGTTAATAAAATCAAGATAGAGTGAAAGGGCTCCCATTTATAGACATTAAGGATAAATGACTTAACATGTACTTGGTTGATTGATGATACGCGTTGCATTTTTCCTCCATAAAAAATTATTCATGGCTATTTGGGCTTTTTATCGGCAAAATAATTTCACGGGAAAATTTCTCCCGTGAAACAGATGCTATTTCTTAAACGTCTTAAACCATTTGTTTAGTAACCCCTGATTTAATTTTGACACAGCCTCCATTTCACCTGCGTCAAGCCAGATTCCATCACACCCTGAGCATTTGTCTACGGCAATCTCGTTATAGTTAATTTCGATTAACGCCATTCCACATTTCGGACACCTCATAAAGTGTAACTCTTTAAGTCTTTGTTTTTCATTAGATTCCATTTTCATTCGATTATCTTTTTCGCATTTTTTCTTCTGCTCAAATTCTAAACGTGCAAAATATTCCTCTTCTCTTTCACTTGGCTTGACTGGCATATCCAACTCCTTTATTTAGTATGCTAAAAAAATAACGCCGTATAAAACCGGCAAGCAACTCGCAATCCAATAATGCATACCTTGGAAGGCGGGCATAGTATCCGAAGCTAATTTCAAATCCATCACCACTTCATTCATAATAATTTTTAATTCTTATATTATTGTTTCATTTTGCCCTTGCGCTATAGATACATTAATTGTTATATTCGATCAAACAGATAAAAGCGTACCCATCAATCGTAAAAAGCGAATATTGCTTATGGAATGGCTAAACTACCAACATCTTTTTTATTTTTGGACTATCATGCGTGAAGGCACTATCACTTCTGCATCTATCAAACTTCGACTCGCTCAATCCACAGTAAGTGCACAGCTAAGCCAACTGGAAGATAACCTTGGTGGGAAATTATTTTATCGAAAGGGGAGAGTTTTAAAACCGACCGACCTGGGCATGCTGACATATCGTTATGCAGACAAAATCTTTTCACTTGGCTTAGAGCTTATGGACCAGGTTCGTGGACGACCTGTTGCAGGTCCCATCTCTCTTCGAGTTGGCGTTGTAGACGTCGTTCCCAAATCAATGGTCAAAAAACTGCTAAAACCAGCTCTTATTCTCCCGGAAAAAGTAAATCTATCCTGCCATGAAGGGAAAATAGCCTATTTACTTACTGAATTGGCTCTACACAATCTGGATGTAGTCATAGCAGATGCTCCAAAGCCAACTGGCATTGGCATTAAAGTGTACAATCATTTTCTTGGAGAATGTGGCATCACTTTTTTTGCTGCACCAGACCTTGCAAAAACCCTTTCATCGCCATTTCCTCAATGTTTAAACGGATTTCCTATGTTGCTCCCCATGAAGCTGACTGCCTTAAGGGAAATGCTTGAACAATGGTTTGCCCGTCATAACATCAGACCGGCAATAACCGGAGAATTTGATGACAATGCGTTATTAACGGTCTTCGGTCATGAGGGAGAGGGGGTCTTCACAGCACCGACAGCCATTGAGTCAGAGATAAAAAGACAGTATCAAGTAAAAATCATCGGGCGAAGCAAAACAATCAAGGAAAATTTTTATGCAATTTCAGTAGACAGGATTCTTAAACACCCTGCGGTGATGGCAATCTCGGATACAGCTAAACATTCAATTTTTAGACACTCCCTGAACGTTTAAAAAGTGTGAACGCATGGGAAATCCACTGTCTCACTGATTGTTTTTTATGGTGTAGCCATGGCGTTTAAGGTTCGCTTCAATACCCTTCAAATCGGTTGAAACGATGCCCTTGTTTGAAGGGATTAAAACCGGACCAAACTTTTCAAGCTTGTCCTCGCGTAGGTGAGGAAGCCTGCCGCCGGAGGCTTTTCACCTCTTCTTCGTGCTCTTCGTGTCCTTCAGTTAGCTGCGCGAACGGGTGGTTAAAAAACATGTTCTTGCGGCTTTGCCACGCTGTGTTCTCTGTGGTAAAAAAAACTATCCGCTATGGTAAAAAAAACATGTGGTTGCGGCTATGCCGAGCTAAGTTCGTCAGTGAGCCATCCGTCGACTTTTTAGGACGCCATCATATTACAGGTGCCCACAAAGTGTGAATCCTCCGCTCAGGTTTTTGGCTGTAAAGCCATGCTGGACAAGAATCCGATAGGCGATATAAGCCCGAATACCCACGGCGCAGTAGAGAATATACGTTTTATCAGGGTCGAGTTCGCCCATGCGGCCTCGCAGGTCATCCACAGGAATATTAATGGAGCCTTGAAGGGCGCCCAGCATTTTGATTTCAATGGGGGTTCTTAGGTCAAGGATCACATGGGTTTGGGGATCAAGGTCCTTCAGGTCCTCCGAGTACACGGTGACCACATCCCCTTTCAGGATATTGGCGGCAACAAAGCCGGCAACATTCACCGGGTCTTTGGCCGAGGAATAGGGCGGGGCATAGGCCAGTTCGAGTTCCTCCAGATCATAGACTGTCAAGCCTCCTTTGATGGCGGTGGCCAGGACATCCACACGTTTGTCCACACCCTTGCCACCCACAACCTGGGCACCCAGGACCTTTCCCGAAGAGGGTGAGAACAGAAGTTTGATGGTCATGGATTCCGAGCCGGGATAATAGGAGGCATGGGAACCCGAGGTGGTGTAGCTTTTTTTGTATGGAACGGCCTGGGCCAGAAGGCTCTTTTCATTTTTACCGGTGGATGCCACTGTCAGATCGAAGACCTTGGCCACGGATGTGCCCAGGGTTCCTTTGAACGTGCTGCGTCGTCCCGACACATTGTCGGCCGCAATCCTGCCCTGCTTGTTGGCCGGACCTGCTAAGGGTGTCATGGTTTCCAGGCCCGTGGTCAACTCACGTGTTTCAATGGCGTCCCCCACGGCATAGATGTCGGGATCCTGGGTCTGCAAGGCGTTGTTGACCAGGATGCCGCCCCTCTTGCCCGTTGGGAGACCTGCCTGGACCGCCAGTTCATTCTCCGGGCGGACACCGGCGGCCAGAAGGACCATGTCACAGTCAATGACCCGTCCTGAGGATGTTTTAACAGCAAGGTGATCTCCCTTGGCCAAAAAACCTGTGATGCCGTTTTTGAGTTCAAGCAAAACACCTTTTCGTTTCAGGTGCCCATGGACAAAATGGGCCATTTCAGGATCAATGGAGGTCATGACCTGGTCTGCCATTTCGATTACCGTGACCTTGGCACCCCGAAAAACAAGATTTTCAGCCATTTCCAGGCCGATAAATCCGCCGCCTACCACCACGGCATGCTTGGGCTTTTGGGTATCAATAAATTGTTTGATGCTGTCCGTGTCCGGGATGTTTCGTAACGTGAAGATCCGGGGATCATCGATGCCCTCCAAGGGCGGTTTAAGAGGGGCAGCACCCGGAGACAAAATCAGCTTGCCGTATGTTTCACGATAAGATTTTCCCGTTTGATGGTCCTTGATGTGGACCTGTTTGTTTTTTCGATCAATGGCCGTGACTTCCGAAAAAGGGCGGATATCAATGCGATAGCGAAGGGAAAAATCCTGAGCCGTGGTGACGAGAAGATCCTCTCGTTTTTTGATGATGCCCCCGATATAATAGGGCAAACCGCAATTGGCAAAGGAAATATATTCACCACGATCAAGCAGGATGATTTCAGCATGTTCGTCAAGTCTGCGGAGTCTGGCCGCAGCAGTAGCCCCTCCGGCCACACCCCCGGTTATCACAAATTTATTGATCATAGGTGTTCTCCTTACGTGGAAATGGTCCCATACGCATGGTCTGATTGGGACATGATAGGTTAAATGACTAATCCTTAATGGGAACAATCAAATGAAAAGCCAGTGTAACTAATAAAGAGCCTTTAGAATGATTATGGTTACAAAAAATCGAATATCATTTTTTTAATTGAATTCACAGTGAAAATAAGGGATAATACAGGCCATATTTCTCCTTGTCTGGGTGCCCATGATATGGTGTGTCGTTTGGATGGACTAAATGGTCATGGCGAGACAGCATCCTGTACGACTTTTTCTCGTTGATTGCCGGTTATATTGGACTTCTTTGTCACATTAGGCATCCGGATAATGGTATTTTCCCTAAGAAACAAATCACATTTTCCAAGATGGATTGAAGGACAGTTCAAGGCTGTCTGGATCAGTTTTATCTCTTTGAACCTGAATTGCGTTTATATTACTGATGGATTAGGACCATGATAAACATCATCGTGAAAAAGGGGTATGACCTGAACATTGCAGGCAGGCCCATGCTTGAAATGGATAAGCTTGAAAAACCTGAAAAGGTGGCGGTTCTCCCCGAACACATCCCATTTATCATCCCCCGGTTAAAGGTGGAGACCGGTCAACACGTCAAAATCGGCACACCCTTGTTCGAGGACAAGAGAGATACACGCCTGGTCTTTCTTTCTCCCGGGGCAGGGGTGATTGAACGGATTACCTACGGGAAACGGAGGGTGATCAGAGAGATTGTGATTCATCTGGACAAGGACGAAACCAGCGAATCCTTTGAGCCCATCGGGTCTGAAAAGCTGGAGTCCATGGATGGTCAAGACCTGACCGAACGGCTGGTCCAGGGAGGCATGTGGCCTTTTTTAAAGGGCCTGCCCTTCAGGGATATTGCGGACAGGCAAAAACCCCCTTCATCCATTATTGTTGCCTTGAATTCCAAAGACAGTTTTCTCCCGTCTCCCCAGGTGTATCTTTCAGGCAAAGAAGATCTGTTCATGTATGGCCTTTCCATGCTGAAGAGACTTTCAAAAACCGTGCATGTCATGGTTGCCCATGGGGATGTGCTTCCCCCCTGGGTTGAAAAAAACATCACCCACACGGTCAAAGGGCCTTATCCCTGTGATGACCCGGGGGTTCTTCTTTTCCATATCAAAACATCCCAGGCTGAGAACAACGCCTATTATATCAATGGACAGGATCTGATCCTCATGGCGGGTTTCTTGAGAGACGGTCGGTTTCCCACCCACAGGGTTATCGCCCTTGGGGGATCAAAAGCCAGGGTCAAGACCCATGTTCTGGCTCGCATCGGCTTACCGATCAAGGATCTTGTCAAGGGAGGGGACGACTCGTTCAGGGTCGTGGCTGGGGGTGTTTTAAGGGGATACAGAATTTCAACGGATTCTTACCTTGGTTTTTTTGAATCATCCCTGACCCTTCTGGCCAAAGGAGACGAGGAAGACTTTTTCGGTTTTCTCAGGCCGGGATTCAAACGGCCCAGTTATTCCAGAACATTTTTGTCTGTGTTGAACCCCTCGGCTCTTCCCATGGACTGTGGTATGCATGGAGAAGAACGCCCATGCGTGAACTGTGGGACTTGCGCATCGGTTTGTCCCGTGGACATTCTTCCCCAGTTTACCTTTAAATGCATCCAGGTCGGCGAAGTGGAGGAATCCTTGGCCCATGGGCTTCTGGACTGTGTGGAATGCGGTCTCTGCACCTATGTGTGTCCAAGCAAGATAGATGTCACCATGAAACTGAAAACAGCCAAAGCCGAATACTATAAAGAGCGGGCCTGACTATGAAATGGTTAAAAGATCTTTTTGATTCTCAGAAAAAACATTTTGAAAAAGGGGGGAAATTCGAACGATTTTATCCCCTCTATGAAGCAAATCGGACCCTTTTCTTTATTCCGGGGCATACGGCACCCTCACGGCCCCATGTCAGGGACGGCCTGGATCTGAAGCGGTTGATGAGTTTTGTCATTATTGCCTTGCTACCCCACTTTTTTTTCGGTGTTTACAATGCAGGCTACTTTGCAAACCTTAATTCGGGTCTACCGCTGGATCTTGTTTCGGTGATGCAACGGGGCTTTGTGATTGTCCTGCCCCTTGTCATCGTATCCTATGGGGTGGGCCTTTTCTGGGAAGGCCTTTTTTCAGTCATCAGGAAACACGCGATCAGTGAAGGCTTTCTGGTGACCGGACTTCTTTATCCCCTGATTTTGCCACCGACCCTTCCTTTATGGCAGGCGGCGGTGGGCATCACCTTCGGGGTGATCATCGGCAAGGAAGTGTTTGGCGGGACTGGGAAAAACCTTGTCAATCCGGCCTTGACCGCCAGGGCCTTTGTGTTTTTCGCCTACCCGGTCACCATGTCAGGGGACAGTGTATGGATTGCTTCCAAGGCTGGCGCGACCCATGTGGCCGACGCGGTGAGCGGGGCCACGGCCCTTGCCGTTTCAGCCGCAGCCGCAGGGCCTGCACCTGTGGAACAAAGCCTTGCCAAGGCGGGGTTTACACTGAAAACCCTTTTCTGGGGCATGTATCCTGGGTGCATCGGTGAAACCTCAACGTTTTTGTGCATTATAGGCGCCCTGTTTCTCTGTCTTACGGGAATTGCCAGCTATCGAATCATTGTAGGGGGCATCATCGGTGTCCTTGCCATGGGCTTGTTTCTGAATTTTATTGCACAACCGTCCTCATCCCCCTATATGTCCCTCAACCCCTTGTATCATCTGGTCATGGGCGGGGTGGCATTCGGCATCACCTACATGGCTACGGATCCGGTAACGGGCCCCGGCATGAACAGGTCCAAGTGGATTTATGGATTTTTCATTGGCGTCTTGACCGTGATCATTCGTATTTTCAATCCGGCCTATCCCGAAGGAGCCATGCTGGCCATCCTTTTTATGAACATGTTTGCACCGCTTTTTGATTATATTGAAATAAAAGTGAAACTGAAAAAGAGGATTCCCAATGTCTGAAAACACCAAAGCCCTGGTCTTTGCAGCCGTATTAAGTCTGGTGTGCTGTGTCTTGATCACGGCGGCATGTACGGGCCTTCAAAAATATCAGAAAATCAATGCCGAACTGGACAGACAGATCAATATCATCAAATCCGTGGGGCTTGTGGAGCCGGGAAAATCCTATAAA
Source organism: Pseudomonadota bacterium (assembly GCA_018818835.1). Taxonomy (GTDB): domain Bacteria; phylum Desulfobacterota; class Desulfobacteria; order Desulfobacterales; family Desulfolunaceae; genus JAHIRD01. Next base: position 24,711 of record JAHIRD010000097.1, on the reverse strand, counting down.
AAAGAAGATATCAATCGCCTGTACTCAGATCACATTGTTGGGGCCTGGGCCCTTGAATCAGGGCATATTGCATTTGACGATCCTGTCAATGAGAAAGGTGCTTTGCCCCTGTATCTGTACAAAGAAGGTGGCGTCCTTTCAGCCTACATCATTCCCCTTGATTCCCGTGGATTGTGGGGACGGATCCATGGGTATCTGGCATTGAAGAGCGATGGAGAAACCATTGAGGGTTTTACCGTGTTTAACCATGCAGAGACTCCTGGCCTGGGCGGTGAAATCCAAAGCGACTGGTTTGGAAGGAATTTCAAGGGAAAGAAAATCGTGGATGCCAACCATCATTTCGTATCCATCTCCATCGCCAAGGGTACAGCTAAAGACCGGGTCACTCCCCAGGAGATGCCCAACTATGTGGATGGGATCAGCGGTGCGACCCTGACCGGGAACTATCTGACCCAGGGCTTCAAGGAAACCCTTGAACGTTTCGAGCCCTTGTCACAGGAACTCCGGCTTCATGGCACATCTGGAATACGGTTTAAGGAGTGAAGATGAAATTGACGCGAACAAAATCATACAAGGTATTCAGGGCCGCTCTGTGGGCGGAAAATCCCATTTCAAAACAGATCCTGGGTATTTGCTCTGCCCTGGCTGTGACGGTCCAGCTTAAAACAGCCTTTGTCATGGCCCTGTCACTGACCTTGGTCATCTGTTTTTCCAATGTGCTGGTATCCCTTTTGAGGAATTACATTCCCAGGAATATCCGGATCATTGCGGAACTGGTCATCATCGCCTCCCTGGTCATTCTTGCCGATCAGATTCTCAAGGCCTTTGTGTACGATATCAGCAAGCAGCTTTCCGTGTTTGTTGGCCTGATCATCACCAACTGCATTGTTATGGGACGGGCCGAGGCCTTTGCCATGACCAATCCGCCCCTGCCGTCATTTTTCGACGGGCTGGGCAACGGCTTTGGCTACGGCCTGATTCTTATGGCCGTGGCCTTTATCCGGGAGCTTCTGGGATCGGGCAAACTGTTTGGTATCCAGGTCGTTCCCGATGCGTTTTATGCGGCAGGATACGCCAATATGGGGCTTCTGGTTCTGGCCCCCGGAGCCTTTATTGTGATCGGTCTTCTGTTCTGGCTTCAGAACGCGTTGACTCCTGAGAAAAAAATATGATGATGTCCCTATTAAAAAAACGTGTCGTAAAAACGTCACAGATACGATAAGGCGGAGCATATGGAACATTTATTCAATATCTTGTTTGTCTCGATTTTCCCGGGAAATATTTTACTTTCTTATTTTCTGGGCATGTGTTCCTTTGTAGCCGTATCACGGAATATGAGTACGGCAACGGGTCTGGGCATTGCCGTGGTCTTTGTCATGACCATTACCAACCCGGTTAACTGGCTGGTCTATCATTATCTCCTGGCTCCTGGCGCCCTGGCCTGGGCAGGGCTTCCCCATGTAGACCTGAGCTTCCTGAAATTCCTCACCTTCATCGCTGTCATCGCCGCCATGGTCCAATCTGTTGAGATGATCATCGACACCTTCTCACCCGCTCTTTATACGGCCCTGGGTGTGTTTCTTCCCCTGATTGCAGTCAACTGTGCAATCCTGGGTGCAGCTTTGTTCATGGTTGAGAGGGATTACACCCTCATGGAGTCCGTGGTCTACGGTTTCGGTTCAGGTGTGGGATGGATGCTGGCCATCGTGACCATGTCTGCTTTGAGATTTAAAATGAGGTATTCCGATGTGCCCAAAGGTCTCCAGGGTTTTGGAATCACCATGATTGTCAGCGGCCTTTTGGCAATGACCTTTATGCTGTTTTCCGGAATGGCGGTTTGAGGGAGGGATAAACAGTGATATACATCATCAGCCTAAGTGTTTTTTCAGGAATTATCATGTCTCTGGTTATTCTGCTTCTGTTGCTTGAAGCGGTCCTGGTGAAAAAGGGAGACCGCTTTATCACCATCAATGGAAGCGAAGAAAGCAAACTTAAAATTTCCGGAACCCCCACTGTGCTGTCGGCCCTGGTGGGGAACGGTATTCTGCTCCCCTCGGCCTGTGGCGGAGGGGGTTCCTGCGGCATGTGCAAATGCGTGATCACCGAAGGGGGCGGGGATATTCTTCCCACGGAGTTGGCCCATCTTTCCCGGAAAGAAAAAATGGAAAAGGTGCGACTGGGCTGCCAGGTCAAAGTAAAAAATGACATGGGTATCACCATCCCCGAAGAGATATTCAATATTAAAAAATACAAAGGCACCGTGGTGTCCAATAACAGCGTGGCCACATTTATCAAGGAGCTTGTGGTGGAGCTTGAGGGCGACGATGAAATGATCTGCGAGGCCGGATCCTACATCCAGATTGATGTGCCCGAATATGAGATTGCCTTCAAGGATTTCGATATACCTGAAAAATACCGTGAGGACTGGGATCATTACAAGCTCTGGCAGTACAAAGGCAAGCTGGATGAGCCGATTTTCAGGGCCTACTCCCTGGCCAACCCCCCGTCGGAAAAGAAACGCCTGGTGCTCACCGTGAGGATTGATATGCCCGCTCCCTGGATACCGGATATCCCTCCGGGCCAGGGTTCCACCTATATCTTTAACCTGAAGGCCGGGGACACCGTGGCCATCAGTGGCCCCTACGGCGATTTTTTTGTGAAGGACACGGACCGTGAAATGTGTTTTGTGGGCGGCGGGGCAGGCATGGCCCCCATGCGATGCCATATTTTCCACCAGTTCCTCACCCTGAACACCCACAGAAATGCCACCTTCTGGTACGGTGCAAGATCAAAGCGGGAAATGTTTTATCATGAAGAATTTCTTGATATCGAAAAGAAATCCCCCAATTTTACCTATCATGTGGCCCTGTCAGACCCCAAGCCCGAAGACCAGTGGACCGGATACACCGGATTCATCCACCAGGTTCTCCATGACAAATACCTGTCAACCCACAAGGATCCCACGGAAATCGAATACTATCTGTGCGGCCCCCCCCTGATGATCGACTCTATTTTAAGCATGCTGGACAGTCTCGGCGTGGAAGAGGACATGATCCATTTCGATAAGTTCTGATAAACTAAAAAAATAGATTTTTTTAGTTTATGGACCCAGGCTTTGCCTGGGAAGGTATCTATGGGTGATTACCGCAGTCCAAGCTTGATGAACTCGTAAAAATGTGGCTGATGGCTATGGAGGAAGGTCCATAGGCAAGGCATCGTGTTTGGCCTGGGTTACGGCATACTTGAAGCGGATGTCCCAACGTCCGGCCAAACACTATATCGCCGCATATGGGACTTTTTACGACACCATCATATGTGTTTAAAACATTATGTCAGGCTTGCTTCGCCCTGAGCTATGCATATTTACAAGGGCATGGAGTTCATGGGCCTCCAGTAGGAATGCCGAAGGCCCTTTTAATTGCTCTTCTTCGTGTTCTTCAGAGAGCGTAGCGAACGGGTGGTGGTTAGAAGTGTTAACAATAAATTTACCACGAAGAAAAAATATCAGTTCCAGCCCAAAAAACCCTGGCCTTGTCTGGGGACAAAACAAAAACAGTTTAACTACCTGAAGAGGCACGTTTCAGCCAAAACTCAGAACCAAGCCATGTTTCTTTTATTGATATTAATAATGTTTTGTGGTAGGTAACAAAAAATAGTTGTTTTTATTTATTTTTTCTGACACCGCTTAATCAATAACCAGACTGAATCTCCTATCTCGTTTATTATATTCCATCTCCTCACCTGAGCACGATATCTTTTTTGTATGGGTGTCATTTAAAAAATAAATTTTTCCTTAACAAACTCAAAATTAAGGAGATGATGAAAAATGAAAACAATCATTGGAGGAACTGTTGTTTTTGCGGTTATGGTCATGATGGGATGGTCAAGTGCATCGGCGTGTTATTTTCCTAAAAGCTTATCCATGGGCTTGGAGGAACCGGATGTCATGTATTATTCCGGGATGGGTCCGGCCGGTGGCCTGGCCCACATTAATTATTGGACCATTGACGCCGCTTCCTTAACCGATCGGGAAAGTCAAAAGGCCCGTCGTATTCAGCCCAATGTGCTTCACAGTCAACTGTTTCAACCGACTCAGATTATATCGGGATATGAGGCCACGGGTGTCTTAAATCGTAACAAAAGACGTCAATGGATCACCTTGAAGTTGCCGGATGATTGGAATGGCGATCTGGTGGTTTGCGGAACACCAGGATTACGGAATGAATATGCCAATGAAGGCCTTTTGGTCCCTTGGCTGCTGGAACAGGGATATGCTGTCATCTCAGGCAATAAGGGCTTGGAAAACAGTTGGGTTGATATGTTGTCCGGCAATCATCCCACGCAACATTGGGGACTGATGATGCATGATATGGCCCGGTGGGCAAGAATCAGGCTTTTAATCGCGACCATGAGGTGGACAAATCGAATCTATGCCATGGGTCTTTCCAATGGGGGGTATCAGGTCCGTCTGGCCCTTGAGATTGATGCGAAATTTCCAAAATGGAAACGGCTTTTTGATGGGGGATTAGACTGGTCTGGAACATATTCACCGGATGCTCGAATTATGGATACAAACAAAGACGGAATTGTCGATATTCCCGAGTATTATACAGCCAAAACTTTGGTCGGACATATGGATGTGGCCTCACGTGCCATGGGTTGGGCATATTCCCCGGATACACGAACAACACCTTCGGAATATGCCCAGGTACCCCGTTATCCCGGGGCTCACGCAGCCATGGAATCGGCCGGGTTTACGAGTGAATCGGATATATTCTGGGGATTTTACAACATCAATTACGACTACACTAAAAACTACGGATTACCTCAATGGCAAGGTGTCGGATATGAAAATCTGGTGTCTTATGTTTATCGAGCCGAGTTACTGGGGCATGACATGGCCCAATCAGCGCCATACAGTTGCTTTTATAATCCTGACCAGCCGGATGAACCACCTCCGCTGTATGCATGGCTGGAAAATGCAGAAAATGGGGGCTGGACAACAGAAAGTATTCGTTGGGCACTTGCCAATGCCAATACGGCCGAGTTCAAGGTGCCGATGATAACCATTGTGGGAAATGCTGATGGGCTCTTGGCTCTGAATGCCCATTCTGTGGCTTATAAACAAGCGGTAAGCACATTTGGCAACCCAGAGGTATACCGTCAGTACCTGATTGAAAACGGCCCCCATATCGACGCCCATGCAGATGGGTTAGGTGATTTTGATTTTGACGGTATCAGTGGTAACGAAGGCGCTGATGATGAGCTTACGCCACTTGAGGCCTATGCCCAAAGAGCTTTTATGTACCTCACCGACTGGGTTGAGAGGGGAACGACTCCACCGGATAGTCAAACCATCGAAACAGACCCCCAAAATGACATTACCGACCCAGCGATGCTGTCATGGTAGACGTATGATTTGCATCACTGTCCTGGCAGGGAATAACTTGAATTCCAAAAAAAACCCTCGATAATCAGGGATTATCGAGGGTTTTTTGATTGTTTAAAACTTATTTGCCCATGGTTTTGAATGAGCCGTCTACCACTTCGGGTTCGGGTTTGAGAATATCAAGCCCGAACTTGGTAGAAAGATTGTTCAGTGTGTCGGTCAGTTGTTTGGGATCCATGCTGGCGGCCAGTTCAAAGGGGCCGATAAAGGCATTCATCCCGAATTTTACAGCATCATCAATGTCTTTGGTGGACTGGGCAATGCCTTCTTTAAAAACACGGACCGCTTCGTTGATCTGGATGGCGGCAAATTCCATGGGGCCGATGCCTGCACTGGTTTTAGAACCATCGATCACGGCTTTTCCGTTTACCCAGGTGTAGATGCCTTTGCCTGTTTTCATGCCCAGCTCTTTTTTGTTCATTTTATCCGTCAGGTATTTGCCGGGTTTGAACTCTTTGGACAGGGTTTCCGAATAGTATTCAAGGGTATGGGAGAACACGTCAATTCCTACGAAATCAGCTATTTCAAAGGGGCCCATTTTCTGACCCATGGCTTTCATGGTGGTGTCCACTTCATCGGGAACAATGGTTCCTGAATCAAGCATGGCACTTATAAAGGCCTGGTTGGGGGCGCTGATCCGGTTGACGATAAAGCCGGGTCTGTCTTTGAGAACTTTGACCGGAACTTTGTTGTATTTTTTAGATACTTCGCAGAGGATGTCCACGGTTTCGTCCGAGGTCTTTTCACCATAAATCACTTCAACCAGTTTCATGCGGTTAACCGGGTTGAAAAAGTGCATGCCCACAAACCGTGCGGGGTTTTTTACCACTGTGGCAATTTCGGAAATGCTCATGGTGGAGGTGTTGGTGGCGATAATCACATCGTCATCGACCAGATCGGAGACTTCTTTAAATACGGATTTTTTAAGCTCCATGATTTCAGGAACAGCTTCAATGACCAGTTTTGCTCCTTTGAGGGCTTCCTTGAGGTCAGTTGTGGTTGTAAGGCGTGCCATGGCAGCGTCCATGTCAGCCTGGCTTTTTTTTCCCTTGCCCACCAGGAATGCAAAACTGTCTTTGATTTTGGCAACGCCATTATCAATGAACTCCTGCTTGATATCCCTCATGATAACGTCAAATCCAGCATCAATACAGACTTGTGCGATTCCATGGCCCATGGCGCCCGAGCCTAAAATGGTAATTGATTTTACATCTTCTAATTTCATGATTGACCCCATATCTTAAAATAGAGTGAATAAAACTATCAATGTCCCGATGGGTGGCCGATGCCATTTGTAATCTATCGGAATTATTGATAAGGTAATAATTTCAGCATGTGTTGTATATAGTGTGGCTATATACTTTGTAAAAATAGTGCTAAACCGATAACGGAAAATTGTCAAGAGAGAATATGACGATTGGTAAAAAATTGGGGGTATGAGTGGACTTGGTGGACGGGAAATAGTTGTGTTTTGGGTTTATCGTGAAGGTAGAGGAGACAGAGTCATGTTTAAAATCGGGTGTCATTTATCCACGTCCAAGGGGTATCTGCATATGGGCAGGGAGGCTTTGAGCATTGGGGCGAATACGTTTCAGTTTTTTACACGCAATCCCAGGGGGGCGAAGGCCAAGGCCATCAATGAAAAGGATGTTGCTTTGTTTAATGACTTTGCCAAAGAACATGGGTTTGCAACGCTTCTGGCCCATGCATCTTACACGTTGAACGCCTGTTCCGCTGATGAGCGGGTCAGGAAATTTGCCCATGAGGTCATGGCCGATGATCTGGTGCGCATGGAGTATACCCCGAATAATTATTACAATTTTCATCCGGGCAGCCATGTGGGCCAGGGCGTGGATAAGGGAATAGGCCAGATTGCCTCTCTGCTCAACACCATCCTAAGGCCTGAGCAGACCACCCGTGTTCTTCTGGAAACCATGTCCGGAAAAGGCAGTGAGGTGGGCGGTACCTTTGAAGAACTTCGGCAGATACTGGATCAGGTGGCCTTGAAGGACAAGATGGGGGTCTGCCTTGATACCTGTCATGTTTATGATGCCGGCTATGACATCGTAAAGGACCTGGACGGGGTCATTGAACATTTTGATCATGTTATCGGCCTTGACAGGCTTTTTGCCATTCACATCAATGACAGCAAGAATCCTTTTTCCAGCCATAAAGACCGCCATGAAAAAATCGGGAAGGGCTCCCTGGGCCTTGCCACCTTTGCACGGGTGATCAATCACCCCAAACTTCGCCATCTGCCATTTTTTCTTGAAACACCCAATAAGGTCGCGGGCTATGCAGAGGAGATCCGGCTGCTTCGGGGCTTGTATTCAACAAACTAAGTGTGTTCTTCAGGCAGGTGCTACGCGTGATCATTCGATTTCAGATTTGTATTGACCCACCGATAAAAGGGACGAATTGGATAGGTTTCAATGGGTTACCAGTCTTTGGAAAGGGTGCGCGGGCTTGAGAATTCGAGTTTTTTGCCGGTAAAGGGATCCTTGAACGATAAGGTTTTGGCCAAAAGCTGGAGGGGGTTCGAAAAATCGGGTTCTTTCTCGGGCAAAAGATTCGGGTAATAACGGTCGTTGAGGATGCCATAGCCCAGGCTGCTTAAATGAAGCCGGAGTTGGTGTTTTTTCCCTGTGATGGGGTTTAATCTGAAAAATATTTTGCTTTTTGTCGATTTCACCAGGTGGATGTGGGTTCTGGCGTTGGGGATACCGTTTTCGGTTTTCATTCGGAAAAAGGGCGTACCCCGGACAATGCGGTTTTCAACGACCCATTCGGAACGCTGGGCAAGACGTGTGTTGACACAAATGGCTTCGTAGGTTTTATTTACTCTGGAGCCCATGAACAGGTCATGATAAATGGCTCGGGTATCTTTTTGGACGGAAAAGACAACCAGGCCCGCTGTTTCACGGTCAATACGGTTCACCGGAGTGAGAAAGGGATTGTCTGTGATGCGTTTCAACCGGTTTAGAAGGCACTCGTTCACATAGGGGCCAGCGGGAATAACCGGAAGGAAATGGGGCTTGCATACCACCAGAAGATGGGGGTCTTTATAAATAATATTCTCGGTGAAAGGGATCGGAGCCTCCTTTTCAACTTCCCGGTAATAGTGAACCCGTTTTCCCGGCACATAGGGACTGTTAATCGAGATGGGGCGGTCCAGTTCATCGTGGACATTCCCTTTTTTCATACGTGTTTCCCAGGTATGGCGGCTGATGGTGGGAAAACGCTTTTCCAGAAAATCCAGAATGGTGGGCTCGGGCGTTTCCATATCAGGAAGTACAACAACCGACGGGTAGCCTGATTTTACCATAAACGGTTCGTCCTTCTTGGCCATGAATGAAAGTAAAAATTTAAATATTTTTGATTCTTTTTAAACATTGGAAATGAATAGGAATGGGACATATGAGACCCATGGGACGTAGAGGTCCCATATCCTGTTCATTGTGTTATCGTGTCATATGTCTGCGGTCTGGCCAGAGCAGAAGACATCATAAAACGCTGTTGATTCGATTTTGTGTCAGGTGATAATAGCACAGAGTTATTCCCAGGGCAAAGACTTGAGTAAAAAATGTATTTTGCCCTGATGTTCATTCGGCGTTGATCAGGACGATTCCGCAGACGCAGACAAAGAGCAGGTTGGCCATCCAGGCTGCGAATATGGCGGGTAGAAGTCCGGCGTAGCCCAGGGACACACAAAAACTGTTAAAAAACCAGAAAAGGAAGGCTATACCGGTTCCCATGGCGATATTGGTGGCAATGGCGTCTTTCTTTTTTCTGGCAAGGACGATTCCTGCCCCCATCATGGCCATGAACATGCAGGCAAAGGGGACGGCGGTTTTGCCGTACAGATCCACCTTGTAGTACGAGGCATCATATCCCTCTAATTCCACTTTCCTCACATACTGGTAAAGCTCCTTGATGCTCATTTCTTCGGAATACTTGACCACCCGCTTGAGGTCATCGGGAATGATTCCCAGGTCCTCCTGTTTTTCTTGGTAAAACACCGAATCGTAATCCTTTGTTTCTTTGTTCAGGCGAAGCTCAAGAACGTTTGAAAGGAGCCATGTGCCGTTTTTGAACAGGGCTGCTTTGGCATCAATACGCCGCTCAAGTTCAAAGGCTTTTCCCATTTCAAAAACAGACAGGTCTGCCAGGGTTTTGTTGATGGCGTTATAATAGGTGATATATAAAATCCTGTGATCATCTTTTAGCCAGATGTTGTTGTCCCGGGTGGTTTTCACGGTTTTGTTTCTGAGTTTGCGCTGGATTTCATAGGCTTTGGTGATGGTGGCCGGAACAATGATATCGGCGCTGATGAAAAGCAGAAGCCCCAGAAGAACACCGCACACGGCAACCGGTTTGAGCAGGGAGTAGACACTTATTCCTCCGCTCTGGAGGGCCACCAGCTCGTTGTTTCGCTTCATGAGTCCGAAGGCCACAATGGGGGCAAGGATGCAGGCCACAGGAAGAACCAGGGAGAAAACATAGGGCGCTTTTAGAAGGACAAAGCCGAATCCCTGGGTGAGTGTCATGCCTTGTTTGATGAAGCTTCCGGTGCGTGAAAGATACTCGATGATGACAAACAGGGAAATGACAATCCCAAGAATCAGAAAAACGTATTTAATACAAGCTTTTGATATGTATCTGTTTATAATCATCACAGGTTTGTTTTATGGCCCTTTATTTAAATATGGCGAAAATATAGCCATCCTCACCGCTTTTGATCAGAAAATCCGGCTGGGGAAGTTGGTCTTGCCATCGTTTGTAGCGTCGTTCATCAAGAATCAGGACAACATTCCGTTTGTTTTTGTTCTCGGTGACCATGGCGTTGAACGCATCAAAGGATAACTGTCTGTCCCGTTGATCAGTCTGGCTGAAACCATAGCGTAATTCACCACCGTCATCCAGCAAAAAGATATCATTCCGCTTGAGGGCCCAGCAAACGGATTTGATGGGCGTGGACGGAGAAACGATCAGGGCATCGGCTGGGATTTTATCTTTGTTTTCAAGGATAAAGGGAACCGGGGAATTTCTCAGCACAGCTTGGTCTGGGGTGAGTACGTGTGCAAAGGTATAAAAAAGAACGGGAGAAAGGGCAAACAGGGCTATTTTCTTGTGGATGTCTCCCTGCCTGAGGGCACCAAGCAGAAAAAAGGCAAAGGCAGACATGGCCATAACAAAGAGAATCACCTTGCGGTTGTCGGAAAACAGCTCATCCATATCCGGGCTGAAACCGTGCTGAAGAAGAAGAACCCCCGTTATACCACAAACGGGAAAAAGAAGGAGAGCCACAAGGGCACAGTCAAACAGAGGGCGTTTATCCCTCTTAAAATAATCAAACAGACCCCAGGTGAGCATGAGAGCAAGGGGCGGAAAACAAGGCAGAATATAGGTGGCCAGTTTTCCTGAAGAGGCTGAGAAAAAGAGAAACGGAAACACAAACCAGCAGGCCGTGAAACGGCGGAAGGAGGTGTTAAAACCTTTGATCCGAAATCCGGATATCCCGGCCGGGATCAGGATAGTCCATGGAAACATCCCCAAGATCAGAACACCGAAGAAATAGTAAAAAGGCTCTTTGTGCTGTGCATTGTCCGCCAGAAATCTCCGGATATGTTCATTCCAGAAAAAGTAATTCCAGAAATCGTTTTCCCGAAGATGGATCATGATGCCCCAGGGAAGCATGACCAGAAGGGCCACGCTGATGGGAATCCAGGGAATGGTGAACATACGTTTCCATTCTTTTTCCCAGATGACAAAGGGAACGATCACGGAAATGGGAACAACAAAGGCCAGAAATCCTTTGGTGTGGCAGGCCAGGCCGCAGAAAATCCCCGATAGAAAGAGAAAAAAATAATAGTGTTTACGGGAGTCTCTGGAGTCCCAGGCCAAAAAAAACATGCTGAGACAAGCCGTGAGGAAAAATGCCAGGAGACTGTCCAGGGTGTTGAACACCCCCACGCCAAAGACCTCCAGAAAGGTCATAAAAATGAGGGCTGAAGGGAAGGCAAGGCGTGGATCTCCTGAAAAACGGCGCCCAAGAAAAAAGACAAGACAGGCTGAAAGACCGGCTGCCATGGCCAGGGGAAATCGTACGGCAAAATTGTTCTGCCCGAAAACCTTCATGGACAGGGCATTGGCCCAGTAACCCATCACAGGTTTTTCAAAATAAAGGACCCCGGCAAGACGGGGAACCACCCAGTCGTTTGATGCCATCATTTCCCGGGGGATTTCCGCATACCGTGTTTCATCGGGGTCAACCAGGGGGCGGAGACCCAAGGGGAGGATATACATCAGGCCAAACAGGGCAATGAGGATAAAGATGGTTTTTTTCATGAACTATATGATCCTTGGAGATGGGGTCTGGACAGCCACCCGGCCTTCCCGCCCCGTTATTTCCTGTTGAATAAGTGTTGTTTTTTCAAAGATGGTGTTTGCGCCAAGAAGCTTTCCCAGGGGAAGGATGTCGATGTTTCGATGACGGGCTTTTTCCATAAAATCACGGAACATCTGCTGGCAGACAATACCTTCCACCTCGGCATGGATTGTCAGAACGTTCAGCTGGTCAGGACGGATCATGGACAGCAGGGACTCGTTGTAATTGTCCGGCCCGATACCTTCCTTGCCGATGATTTCATCATAGGTGGGAAGGGTCACGGGGATCTGGGGCGTCCCAAGGGCTTTTCCCTGGACCAGGGGGTAAAAGGGGCTGTGGCCCCGGCAATCGCTGTTGTATAAAAAGGAAAACAATTCTTTGGCCTCAAGGACCGTGTCATTGGCAATCCATCCTGGCGCAGCCGAGCATGTGGGTGCCTTGCCCGTGATTTCCGTAAGGGCTTTGGTCCCTCTGGAAAGTGCCCCATGGACCTGGGCTTTACTTTTCTTCAGGATATGGGCCTGCCAGGTGTAATGATCCCAGGCATGAATGCCGATTTCATGGCCCATGTCCGCAATCATCCGGATCTGCTTATGACAGTGTTTGCCGATGATGGGGCCGGGCCAGAAGGTCCCCATGAGAAGAATGTCCCATCCATAGAGGCTGGCAGCTTTTGACCGAAGCATTTTCATGAGAAAAGCCGGCTTCAGGAGCCGGAACAGATTCCGGCCCATGTTATCCGGCCCCACAGAGAAAAAAAACGAGGCTTTCACGCCCTGGTCTTCAAGGATGCGTCCCAGGGCGGGCACCCCCATTCGGGTGCCCCTCAGAGTATCCACATCGATTCTCAGGCCCAGTTTCATCCCTTATTTTCCACATGCTCCCGAAGGAAGAAATCCAGGGTTTCTTCGATGGATTGGTCCATATGAATCAGAGGGCTCCAGTCCAGAAGTTTCCGGGCGTTTTCAATGCTGGGTTTCCGGTGCTGGACGTCTTCGTAGCCTTTGCCGTAAAAGGTCTTGCTTTCCACCTTGCGCATGCCTGCAAAGGGCGGGAACTTTGCCCTTAGGGGGTGTTTATCGAATTTTTCAACCAGGGTTTCCGCCATCTGTCGAATGCTGGCTTCATTATCGGGGTTGCCGATGTTGATGATCCGGCCGGCACAAAGGTTGTCTTTATTCTCGATGATGCGGTACAAACATTCAACTCCGTCGGAAATATCGGTAAAACAGCGTTTTTGCTCACCCCCGTCAACCAGCTGGATGGGGGTTCCTTCCACCAGGTTGAGGATCAACTGGGTGATGGCCCTGGAACTGCCGATGCGTGCCGAGTTCAGGCTGTCCAGACGGGGTCCGATCCAGTTGAAGGGCCGGAATAAGGTGAACTCAAGACCTTCCATCTGGCCGTAAGCATAAATGACCCTGTCAAGAAGTTGCTTGCTGCACGAATAAATCCAGCGCTGTTTGTTAATGGGGCCAAGAACCAGCTTGGATTTGTCTTCGTCGAAATTATCGTCCTGGCACATGCCGTAGACTTCCGAGGTTGAGGGGAAGAGAATGCGTTTGTGATATTTGGCACAGTACCTGACGATGCGCAGGTTTTCTTCAAAATCAAGCTCAAAGACCCGCAAGGGATTTCGGGTGTATTCCGCCGGGGTGGCAATGGCCACCAAGGGAAGGATAATGTCGCATTTTTTGACATGGTATTCGATCCATTCCCGGTGAATGCTGATGTCGCCTTCATGGAACTGGAATCCGGGCTTCCCCATCAGACGTTCTATGCCATGGGAATGGATATCCATGCCATGAACTTCGTATTTGCCGCTGTTGATCAGTTTTTCGCTCAGGGCGTTTCCAATGAATCCGTTCACACCCAGGATCAGCACATGTTTTTTCCGGCCTTCTTCCATTTTGACGCTGACTGATTTACTGAAATACATTCCCTCCACAAGTCGAAGTTCATTGGCCAGTTGTTCGCCCAGAACATAAAGACCGGATTCGCTCTGGCAGGCATCCACCTTGACCGCATCTTTTCCGCAGGCGACAACCAGGGGGGACGTGCTGAGAATCTGTCCTGGAGACATCTTCTCCTGGGTTGGGACAACGGTTACCTTCCAGAAAAAAATCTTTCTGTTTCCAGCATGGGAAAAGGCTCCGGGATAGGGACGGGTTACGGCTCGTACCAGGCTTCGCACCTGCTCGGCACTCCCTGTCCAGTCGATCTCACCGTCTTTGGGACTCCGACCTCCGAAATAGCTGGCCTTGGAATGGTCTTGGGCGATCCGGGGAGCCGTTCCCTGTTTGATCAGGGGAAGGGCTTTATCAAGGAGCTGGCCCACAGCCTGGGTTTGCTTATGGTGAAGGGTTTTACCTGTGTCGTCTTTTGAGATCAGAATTTTTTCCTGGGCCACCACATCCCCGGCATCGGGTTCGGCAATCATGTGATGGAGGGTCACGCCGGTTTCTTTTTCACCGTGAACAATCACCCAGTTCACGGGGCAGCGTCCCCGGTATGCGGGCAAAAGAGAGCCATGGAGATTCAAACAGCCCTTGGAGGGGATGGCGAGAATTTCAGGTCCCAGAAGTTTTCTGTAATAAAAGGAAAAGATCATGTCCGGATTTATTTTTTTAATGGTATCCAGCCAGATGGGGTGATTGACATTCTCGGGGGCGTATACAGGAATGTTGTTGGCTGTGGCAACCTCGGCTACGGATTCAAACCAGATATTTTCTGATGGATCATCGGTGTGGGTGAAAACTGCGGCTATGTCGAATCCGTTTTTGATCAGCGCCTTGATTCCGGCACAGCCTGTGTCATGATATGCAAAAACAATTGTTTTCATGGGTGTCTCCTGGTGAATAAATAAAATGGATTCATGTTCCATCCCGGAACATGTCCAATCTATGTGTTAGGGTTCAAGGGGTTTATCCAGCCCCACCGTTTGTTCCACAAAATAACGCGGGCGTGCCCGGACATCGTTGTAAATGCGTCCGATATATTCCCCAAGAAGTCCCAGGGCAAGGAACTGGGCTCCTGTAAAGATAAATAAAATGGCAAAGAGGGTGAACACACCATCAGCAGCCCAGGCTGCCCCGAAGATCAGTCGCATGATGATCAGAAAAAGACCGAAACCCATGCCTGCCATGGAAACAAACCCGCCGATGATGGAAAGCAGGCGCAAGGGAAAGGTGGTCATGCAGGTCAGGAGATCAAATTGAAGAGAAACCAGCTTGAGCAGACTGTACTTGGATTCTCCGGCTTTGCGCTCGCTATGTTTTACCGGGATTTCCGTGGTGTTTTTGGCAAAACTGTTGGCCAGAACCGGAATGAAGGTGCTTCGTTCATGGCATTGGAGAATGGCTTCGATGATGTTTCTCTTATAGGCCCTGAGCATGCAGCCGTAATCGGTCATCATCACACCGGTTGCTTTCTGTACGCCTTTGTTCACAAGCATGGATGAAATTTTTCTGAAGGATGTATCCTGGCGGTTCTGTCTTACACTGCCCACCACATCGTGTCCCTGTTTGATGGCCGCAACAAGGGCAGGGATTTCTTCGGGGGGGTTTTGAAGATCCGCATCCAGGGTGATGATGATGTCTCCCTTGGATGCTTCAAAACCGGCCAGAATGGCTGAATGCTGACCGTAGTTCCTGTTTAAAAAGACGCCGAGGATCTCCCCGGGATTTGACTGGGCAGCCTCTTCAACGATCCGGGCCGACTGATCCGAGCTGCCGTCGTCGATAAGAATCAGTTCAAAGCAAAGACCCATACCACGCAAAACATCAAGGCAGCGTCTGACCAGTTCGTCCAGATTTCCCTCTTCATTGAAGACGGGGATGACAATTGATAGATCCATGTTCATATGTTCTGACCTGACCCAGCAAGGCTGGATGATGTATAAGTCTTAAAAGATAAAAAAAATTTACCTGACTAAAATGTCCTTGATTGCCTTAACCACATCCTCCACGTCCTCGGGCATCATATCCGGAAACAGGGGGAGTGAGAAAATCCGGTCCGAGTTCCATTCCGTATGGGGAAGCATTCCGGGTTTGAAACCCATGGTTTCCCGGTAATATTTCTGGAGGTGTGCGGCCCTGAAATGAAGGCCGGTTCCTATGTTTCTTTTTTTTAGTTCGTCCATGAAAACATCCCGTGAACAACATGATTTGTCCGTGTTCAGGCGGACAATGAACAGATGCCAGCAGTGGCTCATGTCATGGTCAGGTACCTTTAGGGGAATGATTTCATCCACCTCAGTAAGGAGGGTGCGATACAATTTTGCCAATTCTTTTCGTTTTTGGTTGAAGGCATCAAGACGTTTCAGCTGGCTGATCCCCAAGGCGGCCAGGATATCGGGCATATTGTATTTGAAGCCGGGCATGAGCACTTCAGCCTGGGGGGACCTTCCATGGGTGGTCCGGTCAAAGGCATCCACGCCCAGGCCATGAAATTTCAATTTGCGGATGGTGTCGGAAAGGTCCTTATCATCGGAAACAAACATCCCCCCTTCACCGGTGGTGATATTTTTAATGGGATGAAAGGAAAACAGGGCGGTTCCCCTGGCCCCGATTTTTTCACCTTTGTATTTGGTTCCCGCTGCATGGGCGGCATCTTCCACAAGAATAAAATTGTGTTTTTCGGCAAGGGCCCTTAAGGGGTCAAGATCAAGAGCTGCTCCGGCAAAATGAACAGGAATGATCATTCTGGTTTTTTTACTCACACAGGCGTCCACGGTTTTGTCCGTGACCATCAGCGTATCCCTGTCAATATCCGCAAACACCGGTGTCGCACCGGTCATATGAATCATATTGATGGTGGACACCCAGGTCATGGCCGGTGTGATGACTTCATCGCCTGGGCCGATGCCCAGGGCTTTAAGTAGAAGATGCATGGCAGCGGTGGCTGAAACCAGGGCAACCGCATGGCTTCCGCCCGTGTACTTGCTGAACTGTTGCTCAAAGGCTGCATTCTGTGGGCCGGTGGTGATCCATCCCGAACGAAGGACATCGGCCACAGCTGAAATATCTTCCTCGGAAACAGAGGGCCGTGAAAACGGTAAGAATTCCTTTCTCATAAGACACGTTCCTTCAACGAATAGGGGTGATGCATGACAAACAATAAAAAAGGTCCATGTTAGTACTTACCCGGCAAACGGATTTTTTTCTTACCACAGGTCATGTGATTTTGATACATTTATTCACCTTGATTTCAGGTTATTGTCCTTGAAATAATCACATGCGCCTTAAAAAAATTTCACGATATTCCGGCTCAAGATCATCAAACTTCATTGCGGTTTTGCCATCCTTTAAAAGGACGCTGCCCCGGGCCTGATCAAAGTAGTAATAGCTAAGGTCATTGAAAACCAGAACAGATTCCGGAGTGTTGTGGAAGGTCGGCATGTATGTGCTGCAGACCCGTAACCGGTCCATGGGAATCTGCCCCAGAAGGGAAAACCCATCCAGGGGCTTCACAGGCTTAAGGTCCATCAGCTCAAGCATGGTGGGAACAATATCCGCCTGGGACAGGGGGGCATGCTGATTCGCTTCAAGGATTGGAATAAAATCCTTGGGTGCTGAAACGATCAAGGGATTGTGAATTACCGCATTTGAAAAGCTATCATTGTAAAATCCGTTTTTCCCTCCCATATTCTGGCCGTGGTCCGGTGAAAAAAAGATCCAGGCCGAGGGGTTGTTCTGCCTGACATGCTCAATGAGTCGCGTCAGGTAGATATCCGTATACAACACACTGTTGTCAAAGGCATTCACCCCGTTGGGTTCCTCTTCGGGTAGGAACTTCTTGTATTCTTGTTCACTGTGTTCGGAAAAGGGGTAGTGGCTGCCGTCCATCTGAACCACCATTAAAAACGGCTTCCGGGCTTTGGCCATGAATGGAAGCACTCCCTTTTCAAGCACGTCAAGATCATTGGCCCCTTTATGAACACTCAGGGCCGGGTTGAATTGGGTGCCGTTTTCAAAATCATCCACATCTTTATCAATCAGAAGCTCTTTGAGTCTACCCCAGAATAAGTCCTGGGCAGTAATAAATGCAGTGTGATAACCCCGTGCTTTGGCGTAGTTGATAATGGTGGGGTAGGTGTAAATAATTCCCTTGGGATCAATGCCCTGGAGTCCCACCATCATATAGGGGACAGACAATCGGGTCTGAAGTCCTATGCTGATGCAGTTATCAAAGGCCACAATGAGGCCTTCTTTTTCAAGCCGTGACAGGCCCGGCGTGGTATCCCGTTCATATCCAAAGAGGCTCATATGGGAGAGAACCGTGGATTCCCCAATGATGTAGATGATATCGGGTAAGGCCTTGTGTGTTTCAGGTGCTGTGATTACAGGCCTGCTCAGCTGGAAACTTTCGTAGGATTTTTGTTTAGCCAGCTCCAGATAGGATCCGGCATAGGCAAGGACGCTATTCTGGAAAACCGGAACACTGTACCAGCTGAAAACCATCAGGCTCGTCACCACCAGGATGACAAATCCGGAAAAAACCTGGGTCAGAACGTGGAAGCCGCCTTGAATACGCTTGAGAATAACCATGACTGAAAAGACCATGATAAGGGCCGCAAAAATCCGGATCACCGGGATATTGTCCAGCCAGAGGGAAAAGACCATGCCCGGCTCTTCAAAAAAAGCCCTGAATCCGAAGGATGAGACGAATTTTCGATAAATCCAGAAATAGGACACCTGAACCATTAAGGGAACAAACAAAATAAAAAAGCTAAGGATGATTTTTTTTCTTCCACGCAGAAGATGGGAGGCGATCAGTACCAACAGGCCGAGAAATGCAAGGGCACTTGCGATATAGTTGACCAGAAAACGTTCACTTTGGAAATTTTCAAAAACCCATGATGCATCCCTGACAAGGAATAAGTCAAACAGGGTGAAGAGCCCCCAGACACCTAACAATAAACGTGTTTTTTTAAAAAAATTCATAAATAACCAGCTGATTAAACAAGATAAAATAAAGTAAGTTCAAACTCATTGCCGACCCATACTTTATATTCCATGGGGCCAATTGTAAATACGCATTTTCAAAAATATGATGGCGTCGTAAAAAGTCACATATGCAGCGTTACAGTGTTTAGCCGGGCGTTCGACATACATTCACGCCGGGCCAAACACCATGCCATGTCTATGGGCCTTTTTCCATAGCCATCCGTCGACTCATTTGTCCGATTCCGAATCATAATTGTACCCTTGATTTTTATAGGCCCATGATGCCCACAGGGCATGTGCCAGAGCGGTTTTCCCCATGGCTTCATTGGATTTGGCCGGAATTAAATGGTGATCTTTGAAAATGAATTGGTCTATGCGTTCCCCGGGTTGTAAAAGGGTTACTTGGTCACCGATCATGTAGGCCTGATTCTTGTAAAACTGTAAAATGGCCCGACCCTCAAACTCATCGGGATTTCGGGTCAGGTCTCGTCCGGCCATGGGTGAGTCGCATGATATGCCCATGAGGGATAACAGGGTTGTGGGCAGATCGATCTGGCTGGCCATATGGGAATAAATCCCGGGGCTTACTCCCGGTCCCATGATCAGGGCCGGAATTTTAAACCTGTCAATGGGGACCAGGGATTCCCCCCCCACACGGGAGTTGTGGTCAGCCACCACAAGAAATATCGTGTTGTCCCAGTACGACGAGGTTTTTGCTTTTTCGAAAAATTCACCCAGGGCGTAATCCGCATATTTGACGGCGTTGTGTACGGTGTTTTTCGGTTGTTCGTAAAGGTCAATGGTATTGTCGGGGAACTCAAAGGGTGTATGGTTGGATGAACTGAAAACCAGAGTGAAAAAAGGTTGGTCCTTACTCTGGCTGGATAGCTCATGGGTCCGTGAGAAAAGGTCTTGATCCGAAACTCCCCAAGACCCTTTGAAGAAGGGGTTCACGTAATCGGTCTCATCAATGACCTCTTTGAATCCGTTTCCCAGAAAGAATTTTTTCATATTATCGAAATTGCTGTCGCCCCCGTAAATAAACCGGGTCATATAGCCTCTCTGGGCAAGGACCTGGGCAATGGTAAAGAAATTTTTCTGGGAATTACCAAGCTTCACCACACTGCGCCCCGGTGTGGGTAAGAATCCGGCGACCACGGCCTCAATACCTCTGACCGACCGAGTCCCTGTGGCATAGAGTTGATCAAACCACCAGCCTTCATGGGATAATTTTTCCAGGTTGGGGGTCAGGGGCAGCCCACCCAGGGAGGAGACAAATTCCGCTCCCAGACTTTCTTCAAGGATAATCACCAGATTCATGGGCTTGTCACGCTGGGTACGGGCATTGAGCCGATGCATGGTGGGGATTTTTGGGTTTTCAAACCGGGCGTCGGTAAGGGCCATGGATTTTCTCACCTGATCCACCATGGTTTCCATGTCCATGCGACCATAAACCTTAGCAGCATCGCCTTCATCTTTCATCCGGTATACGGCGTATAAAAGGGAATAACTTGAATTTAAGGCCAGGTCATTGATCAGGGGATCTGTGGAAAAGGCTACATTGCTGGGGTTCACCGGCCTGTGGCCCAGGGATGAACGGCCTCCCAGAAAAAGAAGAACCACCAGAAAGGGGAGCAAGGCCATTTTTGACGCAGGGTGCCAGGTGGAGGGCTCCCGGGTAAGGACTTTGCACAGCCGATAGACGGCATAGGTGGTCAGGAAAATGGCAAGCAAGCCCAGGCATGCATGGGTCAGATAACCTTTGAGAAGCATGGATACAACTTCTTTGGGGTAGGCCAGAAATTCAACGAACAATCTGTTGGGTCTGACGTCGTATTCGTTGATGTATCCGGGAGTGATGGTCTCCATGACCGCGATGATAACGCCCCAGATGGTAAACCAGACAGAAATGAACACACGAAAAATTGACGCCGTGAATTTGTACCCTTCCAGAAAGGGAGCCAGAAGCACGGGGAGGGACACACAATAAACGGCCAGGACCACATCGATCCGGATGCCGAAGACCAGGGTTTTTATGAAAGAGGCCAGGTCCGGAATCCGGGAATGATAAAGAAGAAGGAGCCCCAGGCGGCTCATGGACAGAAATAAAAGGACCACCATGAAAAAGACGATGATGGAATAATAAGGACCTGTTAATTTTCTCAGACGTTTCATAGGCTCCTGTCTAAATTTTTACGAGTTCGTCAATGATGGGTGTCAATAAGGCCGGATCAGTCTGCAACAGGGCCTGGAAGGGTTTCCACCCGAATACAAGGGGACTATATATGAAAAGTGTTGCTGGTATCTTACACGAACATGACATTTTTGAAATGTTAAGCCCGATCAATCCCCCTGGGAAGGCTGATCGTGAAAAGTGATCCTTTTCCGGGTTGGCTTGATACGGTGATGTCTCCCCCATGGGCCTGGACAATGGCTTTAACCAGGCTGAGCCCCAGACCAAGCCCTTTCTGGGATCGGCTTTGGTCTCCCCGGTACAGACGGTCCCAGATGTGCTCAATATCATGGTCAGCAATCCCCAGGCCCTGGTCTTGAATTCGGATGATGACCTTGTCGTTTCGGTTGATTGCGTCGATGTGGACGCTCCCTTTTTCCGGGGAAAATTTAACGGCGTTATCCAGGAGGTTGGCAATGGCCTGGCTGATTCTGTGGGGGTCGGCAATCAGAACAAGGGTGTCGGGGATATCCAGGGAAAGTTTGATATCCCTGGATTCAGCCACAACCTGATAGAGGTCGTAAATTGGAAATATCAGCTCTTTTAGTCTATTTTCCTGTTTATTCAAGGCCATGACCCCGGTTTCCGCTTCTGAAATATCCATCAGGGTATTGAGCATCTGAAGGATACGTTCCGATTCCTCCAGGATGCTTTCGTAGGCGGTCCTGGCTGAACTGTCTTCAGGCAGGGCGTATAGAGAAGATTCACAGATGTTTCTCATGCGGGTTAAGGGCGTCCTGAGATCATGGGCCACATTGTCCAATGAGTTTTTCATGCCTTTGATCAGATGGTTTATTTTATCAAGCATATCGTTGAATAAACGCGCCAGCTCATCCAGTTCATCACCTGTTCCTGTCCGGGGCACCCGGGAGTCCATTTTACCGATATCTATGGCCGCCACCGTGTCGATGATATGACGGATGGGTTTAAGGGCACGGACCGAAAGGAAAACACCGAAAATAATCCCCGTGAGGATCAGGGGGATCACCCCCATGAGGAAAAGTTGCCTAAAATGGCCCAGGTCGTTTTCTCGGAGCTGGCTGTCAATACCCAGCTGAAGAACTCTGTCCGGGCTGAGAAATCGGGTCAGGATGTCCAGCTCAAATCTGTTTTCTTTATCTTTTAATTCAAGCCAACGGCCATCGATTAAAATCATCTTCTCCAGAGAGGCAATGTCGAACCGATCTTGTGAAAAAGGGCAGAACTGATAAAGGGTATGATTATGGTTATCTGCAATGCGGATGAAAAGGAGATGTTTCAGGCGACTGCTCAGGTGGGAATCCACAAAGACCCGGATGCCCTCAAGTCCCCCGTTGTTGTATTCGGTTTCAAGTTCGCTGATTTCCGACTGGATTTCCTGGCTGTCCCTGTTTTCAAGGGTGGATGAAAGGAAAAAATAGGCAATGAGAAAAAGGATGATCATGGATGAAATCATCAGTCCCGAATACCAGGATGCCATCTTGAAACCGATTTTCTCTGTGAGTTTATCTATGCTCTTCAAGGACATAGCCCACACCCCGTATCGTCCTGATCAATTTGTCCGGGAAATCCTTGTCCAGTTTACTTCGCAACCGGCACACAAGAACATCCACCACATTGGTCTGGGGATCAAAACTGAAATCCCATATTTTTTCAAGAATCAGCGTCTTGGACAAGGGCAGGCCAGGATTCCGCATGAAATATTCCAGAAGGGCAAATTCCCTGGGTTGGAGATCAAGGCTTTCTCCGGAACGATACACCTTTCGCTTCAATAAATCCATGGTCAGGTCTCCCACCGAAAGGGTCGCAGGTTCCGATTTGCCCCCAGCTCGCCTGATCAAGGCCTGGACCCTGACCAGAAGTTCCGAAAAGGCAAAGGGTTTCACCAGATAATCATCACCACCCCTCTGGATGCCCGTGACCCGGTCATTGACCGAATGCCTGGCGCTTAAGATGAGAACTGGCGTATTGATCTTCTTCTTCCTTAGTGCTTCGATCAGGGACAGGCCGTCCATTTTGGGCAGCATGATGTCGATAACGGCCGCATCATAGGTCTGGGTCATGAAAAACAAGAGCCCGTCTTCGCCATTTGTAGCATGATCAACGGCAAACCCGGCTTCACACAGTCCTTTTTGAAGAAAGGAGGCTATTTTTAAATCATCTTCAACGATCAACAGTCGCATGGGTCCAAAGCCTTTATTCTTGCATTGTTAAAACCAAGACGATAAAACGAATCACCCATTACCGTTCTCATATGGCCGGGGCTAAAGGGCTGCTCATAGAAAAAAAGCCAAGGCTTATAATTATTGAGAATGGCAGACCATCACGGTGACTAACTTGACCCTTTATATTAGTCGGCTTCAAACGCTTGTCAACTAAAAATGGTATGATATGAAAAAGACATCTCTGGCTCTAATGAGTATTCTTTTCATTGTTTTTCTCTGGGCCTATGCAGAGTCTTTCCGCATTGGAGTAACCCGGGTGGACATGAGGGGGACACCCTTTTCAACCATACTCTCCGGCAAAACCGTGGTCCAGCTGACGGACCTCCATATGCATGCTCTGGGTTACAGGGAAGAAAAAACGCTGGCAATACTTGAGGGTATCAAACCGGACATGATTTTTTTGACCGGGGATTATATCCCCTGGCACGGGGATGTTCAGGTGGCCCTGTCGTTTCTGGCCAGACTCAATCCACCCCTGGGCGCCTTTGGGGTCATGGGTGATTATGATTACAGTAATTCCAGGGCCAGTTGTCTGTATTGCCATAAAGCAAATACAAGCCTTCCCACCCAAGCCCATGGGGTGCATATGCTTAAAAATGAGCAGGTGCAGCTGACCCTTGATGGAAAGAATCTGGTGATTATGGGCCTGGATTATAATGGAAAAGAAAATAATTCCCACGTGAATCGTCTCCTCCATGACAAGGGGCAGGAACCCATGATTGTTCTTTCCCACAATCCCCTCCGGTTCGATGATATGGACAAACAACAAAAAATTTTGATGGTGTCAGGGGATACCCATGGTGGGCAGCTGTATCTGCCATCGTTTTTATGGCATGCCCTGGGCTATGAAAAAAATGCACGTTACAACCAGGGTCTGTTCCATGAGGGACAAAACACATTGTTCGTGAGCAGGGGCGTGGGCACAAGCCACGTCCCTTTTCGATTGTTTTGTCCCCCCGAAATCGTGGTGTACCAGTTCTGAACCCGTAAATAAGTCGATGGATGACTCTGTATCGTGTTTGGGCAGGCAGGCTCTTTTAAAAAGGTTGCCAAACAGGTATTTTTTTATTCGCCTCGCTCCCCGGCTCCAGCCTGGGAGCGTATACTGCATGGCTCCAGCAATGCCTCTGGAGACAAGACCAGCCCCCCCAAAAAAACACTTCTCTATAGGTCCCATAAGACCCATCAATTAGGGGGACAGGTCAATAATACACTTTTCAAATAATGTTCCTTTTGCTATGTTCATTCACATATAAAAAACAACCCCATTTTTAGGATCTATGGAGGTATCCTATGCCACGAACAACACGAATGGTTATTCGGGAGGAAAAGAGTGTTTATCATGTAATCTCCCGCACCGCTCTGGATGGTTTTCCTTTCGGTGCGGTGGAAAAAGAAAAATTTGTATCAATTCTCAAGCGGTTTGCCCGCATCTATTTTACGGAAATCCTCGGTTACGCAGTTCTAAGCAATCACGTTCACATCCTCGT
>JAHIRD010000096.1 GCA_018818835.1 Pseudomonadota bacterium | reverse complement strand
TTGAAAAAAAGCAGTTTAACCTTGCAACACCGTCTGCGGAACATGTCCGTGTTTGTCTGTGACAGTCCGTGTTTGTCCAGGCTATTTCTTTCGTGGACGAACACAGACGACCACGGACTGCCACGGACATTGGAACACTGTCTGCCGCGCTTGTTCTTCGTGTTCGCAAGCGACCGACGGGAGTGGGTGGTTGATAAAAAAACTATGTTCCGCCCAAGGCCATATTCCCATTGATACGTCATCAGGCTCTTCGTGTTCTTCAGTGAGCATAGCGAACGAGTGGTGGATAAAGAAACATAAATTTAGAAATGATTAAGGTAGCGATGTCCAATCTGTCCATCACAACCCGGTGCAACAAACAGTGTCCTTATTGCTTTGCAGGAGATTCCCGCAGCGAGAAAGCCACCTTCGGAGATATGAGCCGAAACACCTTTCATGAGGCCCTTAAGTACCTGAAACGATCCGGCATTGGCCAGGTGCGGTTGCTTGGGGGTGAACCCACACTCCATGGGGATTTTATCTGGATGCTCGACCAGGCCCTTTTGCAGGATTTCACCGTGATGATTTTTTCCAATGGCCTTATGTCTTCAGAGGTTCTGGACTATCTTGTCTCCATTCCCACTGAAAAGATAAGGGTTTTGCTCAATACCATACACCCTTTGGAAACCAATCCCAGGGGAATTAAGCAGCAGAGAAAAACCATGGCTGCCCTGGGCAGAAAAGCCATGGCCGGAGTCAATATCTACACCCGCGGTCAGGATCTTGATTACCTGATTGATGCGGTGAAAGACCATGACTTATTCCCGGAGATCCGTATCGGGATCGCCCATCCGGTGCTCTCTGGCGGAAATCGTTATTTGATGCCCAAGTTTTATGCCCAGGTGGGTGAGGGGATTGTGGATCTTTTTTTCAAGGCAAAACAATACGGCATCCGTATCGGTCTTGATTGCGGGTTTGTGCCCTGCATGTTTCCAACGGACATGGCCAAGGAGTTGAAACCCTTATTTGAGAAAAGCGGGGTGTGCTGCAACCCCAATCTTGACCTTCTGCCCGATGGTCGGTTTATCGCCTGTTATCCCCTGAACAATATGGGGCAGTTCCCATTGACGCCTGAAACCACGGCATTGTCCCTGATTCAGGCATTCAATGAAGAGAGATCCATTTATAAGGATATTGGGATTTTTTCCCATTGCAGGTCCTGCCATCTGTTTAAAAACGGATGCCATGGGGGCTGCCTGGCCCTGAAAATGAACCGCGTACATACCCGAAGGACAAGCGCCCATGCCGTCCCATAAACCTGCTCCTTCTCCCACATGGACCGTGCCCTATATTGACCAGCCCATGGCCTTCTGGGAAGAGCTTCACCACGCTTACCAGGGGCATATCAAATCGGTTTATCTGCCCCTCCCCGGCATGAAAACAGGGTCGGGGCGGCCAAAGCAGCCTGATAAATATGTGATAGACTTTTTAAACAGCCGGTTGTTTCCCGTATCGATCCTGATCAACGCCCTGGTGTTGCCCCAGCCTGTCCAGGATGTTTATGCATCCATGGGGCCCATGCTTGAACAAGCCATTTCAACCTGGCGTATCACGGAAATCACCCTGACAAACATCGCCCTGGCCCCCTTGCTGAAATCGGATTTCCCGGATCTTGCCCTTGCCGGGTCAACCCTTATGGAGATTGATTCACCCTCCCAGGTCATGTTCCTGTCTGACCTGGATGTTCTTGTGCCCTCAACGCGCATCACTCGAAATCCTGATGCCTTGTATCGCCTCAAACAGGCGTTCCACGGTGACATCCGTTTGATGGTCAATGAAGCCTGTTTGCCATCGTGTCCGTTGCGGACCCAGCATTTTTTCGAAATGACACGGCCTGAGATCGTCTTTCCCAGATCGCTGTGCGAAGATTTCCTTGTCAAATATCCATGGATGAGACTGACCGGATCATGGGTATTGCCCCAGCACCTCCATTTGTTTGACGGGCTTTATGACCAATTGAAATTATCAGGACGGATTTCTTTGTCAAATCCATCCCGGTATCGCCATGTTTTGAAACATTATGTCCAGCGGATCCCCCTTCTTCCCCATGAAATCGGTGGGGGGCCTGCGGGTGTCTGTTGCCCCCTGGACCTTGATGAAATGTTCTATATCAAGACCCTTGCCTGCGATAAGAATTGCATGGCATGTACGGTGTGCAAAGATTATTGGCAAGAAAAAACACCCCGGAGATTGACTGGAAAGACGCCATGAGTGACGCGGATACCCCACAAAATGAGGGCTCAAAAGGATGTCAGTATTGCCAGGCAGGGCAATGGGTCTGTGTTTTTTTAACCTATCTCTGTCAGGCCGGATGTTCGTTCTGCCCTGCGCCGCATAACGATGACCGCATCTGGACGGAATTCGGACCAAAGGTTGATGATGTTTTGGCGGCACTGGAAACCGGTCAATACCGGGGTGTGGGATTTTCAGGGGGAGATTGTTTTCTTGTTCCCCAGCGCCTTGAAACATGGCTGGGGCATTTGCATGGACATAATCCCTCAATCTATTACTGGGTGTATACAAACGGCCTTGAAGCCAAACCCGACATCGTGAAACGCTTGTCCGTCCTGGGCTTGAACGAAATCAGATTTAATACGGCCGCCACAGGATACGATCATCAGCAGGTCCTTTCCCACATTCGGGCTGCCGTTGACCTGGTCAGCCATGTGGCCATAGAAATTCCATCCATACCCGAGGATTTTTCTGTGCTGACCAGGGTTTTGCCTAAGTATGCGGATATGGGTGTTCAGTATTTGAACATGCATGAACTGATTCTGGGTCCCAATGATCCCTTGGGGGGGCGGCGAAAAACACGGTGTTTCAATCTGGTCGGGCATCTGGACTATGATTCAAAAAGCAGGGAAAATACGCAGAAAATCATTGATTTCTGTGATGCTTCGGATTTGCCCATTCGTATCAACGATTGTTCCATCAATCAAAAGGAAGAGCAGATGCGTCACCGAAGAATCAACAACGCCAGACGTGTTGTAAGGCCTTGGGAACGGATCACATTTCAGGGGCTTCTTGAAACCTATTGCCAAAAAAAGTGCATCATGTCTGTGACAGAAGATCCGGATTATGTGGAACCGGGTATGTTTGTTCATCCTGACCAGGAAGTCCTAAACGATCTCTATCAGAAGATCGTGTTCATGCCTCCCTTGGAAAAGGGCTTTCCACGAACTCTGATCAAGGACCAGGCCAGGCTATAGAGACGACAGCACCTGATGTTTTGTCAGTGCCCGTGTGATGATGCACCGGTCGGGAATCGAGTCAGAATCGGAGGTCTGGGTGAGTAAAAATTTGGCAGGACAATCTCCCCCGCAGCTCCATTTACAAAAACAATCCCCACAGGATTCAAGCCGGTCTGACGTGGCTTTCCTGAGCTTTGTCACAACATCTCTCTGGACTGTGAGTCCGTCTTTGGCAGGATCATACTGGCCGTAAATAAAATAATCGGAAAGGGGGTCATGATGATCAAGGACTTCATAACAGGCCGTCAGATAACCTTCGGGAGTCACACCAAAGATCGGCTGGCATGCGGAACAGAAGGTTTTGGTGACGATGCCAGATCGTGCCCCTGAATAACTGAGTTCAACGTTTTTTTTATGAGCCAGGCCCTGGGCCTTGATAAAGAATTCCACAAAACGGTGAGGCTCCGGGGGCCTCAAACAGCTGTGTAATGCATGGCCCCTCATATAAAGAGGTTCAACTTTGATTTTTTTGGCCCGGGTATGGGCAAGGACAAAGGCCACACTCTCGGGGAGATCCTCAACCGTATCTTCCAGAACCGTCATCCGAACAGAATAATTGAAACCCAGCCGGTCAAATTCCGATAAGGTCCGAAGCACTTTTTTCGAAGACGGCCCGCCATGGGCAAGGATCCGATAGGCATCATGAACCTTGGGTGTCCCGTCGATGGAAACCGTTGCGCCGGTAATATTGGCCGCAATATATTCAATCTGCTTCTGGTTGTACACCGCATTGGTGCCCATGGTGGTCTGAAGCTTTAAACCCTTTTCATGGCAGATTCCTTTGGCAAATTCCATGGTATGGACAAAAAGGGGCCAGCAGGCCCCCACATCACGGCCATGGATATTCAATGCAAAATGATCGCTTTTCCCTATGCGGCAGGTCTGGGTCACAGCCCGTTCAATCATGTTTTCCACCATGCGTTTCGGCATGGTCCGGGCCTTTGCATCCCCGGCATAACAATACCGGCAGCGCATGGTGCAGGTGTTTGTCAGGAAAAGTGTCAGGGGAGACGGCTCTAATGGATCAGGCAAAGGAGATTCATTCACAGGATTGTTCAGGTGAAACTGGCTGGAGCCTAAACTTAAAACCGTATCATGATCAAGGCCCAGGTCATGTCTGGCCTTTATGTCTCCCTGCAATGCCCTGACCAGGAGTTTCCGGTAAGATGTGTTCACAATCAACGCCATTCCGATAAGGGGCGCATAGATTAATTCGCGGTTGTCTTCAAGGACCAGGGCAAAGATGTCCTTCCCAAGACACTCGCCAAAACGGTCCTGCATCATTTTTTGGTTTCGATCAATTTGTATTTCAGAGCCAGGCAGATATACTGGAGCACCTGTTCATGGATGGCGGACTGGGTCATGGTAAAAGAAAGGCCGGCATCGTCACACAACTCGGAAACGGTTTTTGTGCCGTCCAGGTGCCGTGAGACATAAAGCTGGAGATCTGTGAGTTGTTCGGAGAACAAGAGCGAGTCATCCTCACCTGAAACGGAGAGGACTCGGTTGTTTTCAGCCCATTTGGTGTGGGGCCTCCAGGCAAACCTCACGGAAAGGATGTCATCGATGCTGTATATTGAAAGGGTATTTTCCGGTGTTGCGGCTTTTTGTAATAACAACCCAAAAAGATCCCTGCGGGAGATGGCTTTATTTTTCATGGTGTCCTCATCTGTTTTTCCTGGCTTTCCTGGCGAATATCTTGTTCCGGTCCCTTGACATGATTTACTTGAATGGAAGGGACAGGGCAACATCAAAGCCCATGTCCTGCTCAAGGGAATTGTCCCAGATGTACCTTCCGGTTGCGCTGATGTCCATGTATCGTTTCCAGACTTTCAAACGGTAAACAAGACCCACCGGCAGGGTGTACATATGGTCATACTTGGAGGTGTCATCAAACCCCATCATGTCCCAGCCTATGCCTATGGACCAGTAGAGGTTGGGGATTTTAAAAAGGGAAAAGTAAAAATCAAACTGACTGAGGGTATACAACGCTCCCTCGGCCTTGCTGTCACCCACCTTATTTTCCAGTTTCTGGTAGCCCACAGACCAGGAGGCCCCATTTTTTTTATTCATATTCGACAGAGCGAGGATCACACCTGGGGTCATGGAAAATTCGTTGTCGCCTTCTCCCTTTCCCCAGATTTTTCCGTATTTTGCTTTGATTTTAAAGGGCGTTTCAGCCTGGGCCTGTTCCAGGCCGAGCAAGGAAAAAATCATCAAAAAAGCAACAATTAATTGATAGTGTTTGTGTGTTTTCATCAGTTTGGATACCAGTATGTGTAATAATAAGATCCGCCGCCGCTGTCGGATGAATCTGAATTGCATGTGCACACCGTATTGCAGGTACAGACCAGGTCACAGGTACAGACGGTTCCTGTAAACTGGGCACCGTATTCGGAACCTTCGTTGTTGTCCTCTGACTCGGCATCACAGGTACAGACCACATGGCAGGAACATTCACCCTGGGTGTTTTTCAAGACATCGAATTCGGAATCCGCACACCCGGTGGCAGCCAGAAGACCTGCGCCGGCTGCTGTTTTAAGGGAGTTCTTAATGAACTTTCGTCGCGTTGTATGACCCGGTCCTTTTATTTCAGCAATGCGAAATATTTTCGGGGGCTCATTGTCAGATTTGGGATCATCACCATGGGTCATAAAAAACCTCAAATAAAATCATCAAATTATACATTGTTCAGTGGAATATATGCCCAGTTAGCATTAAACGATTGAGGGTGTCAATCATAAACGTTACACTGAGCACATTTTTATAAATCATAATTAATAAAAAAAGACAATGGCTTTATATGCGCTATAAAACAAAAAACCTCCCCGTGGGGGGAGGCTTTTGTAGTGATAATGTCTATTCTATGTCATTTATCGGGGCGAAGAAAACAAGGACATGTAGATGTACTGCCAGGCCAAGGCCATGGGGCCATCCAGCTCAGGCCAGTAGCGTAAATAGGGGCCAGCTTCAAAGGTTCCGTTCCCATCGGCATCGGCTTTCACAATATAGCCTGCCAGGGTTTCATCCTCTGAGTAAATAACATCCAGAACCGCTTTGCTGTTATGGCTACCTGTAACGGTAAGGGTTCCGTCAACGGGGTAGGGGAACTGCATAACAAAGGGTGTATGCCCCGTTGTCACATCCACATAGCCATAATCCGGGTGGAAGAACCGGCCCGAGATATGGAGTTCCTCGGTGGCCATTAGTTTTGAACCCTTATCCGCGTTGTAATCGGGTACAGAGATCATATAGTCGCTGAACTGATAGGCTTTGTCCCTGAAATTATCCGAGAAAATCAGATTCAGTTTTTCCGTCTTGAAATTGGAATCGTCATTAAAATTCAGGGTGTTTTCAACGGTTCCCTGTAACGAGACATCGTAGGTGTTTGATTTCAAATTGAGATTGTTCAGTGTCACCAGGGTGGATTCTTCATTCAGACTGGAAATTCCATCACGCTGATCCAGGTTTCTGGAGGAGTTCAAGGTGATTTCACCGCTTAGTTTTAAAAAATCATCCGGCCGTGTGATGCTGAGATTGCCCGAAAGAAGCATGCCCTGATGGTTGTCTATGGTATACGTGGTGTGGAGGGTTTCGTCCTCGGTGATATACTG
Organism: Pseudomonadota bacterium; assembly: GCA_018818835.1. GTDB lineage: Bacteria > Desulfobacterota > Desulfobacteria > Desulfobacterales > Desulfolunaceae > JAHIRD01. The sequence continues at coordinate 56,684 of JAHIRD010000096.1, read as the reverse complement.
GGTATCTGACATATTGTTTTGGGTGAACAACAGTTTCCCTGATGTGGCTGAAACAGTTATGGTCTGTGTCACCGGCGTTGTAAATGGGATGACGGTCTTGGCATAGTCAATCGCGGCATTGCCCAGAACTGTGATGGTTGTGTCGATGTTGTCATGGTTACTGATAGCATCATGGGTGTCGGCATTGTATGAACTCGTCACCAGGGCGATCTTGTCCAGGGCGACCATGGCTTCGGCTGTATTGGAAAGATCAATGGTGATCTCTTGGTTTTTAAGATCCTGGCGTGATGAATAGGTTAAAGACATTCTGCCCGTAAGGGACAGGGTCAGGTCGCAATCCGGCAAAGAGAAAGCCATGGGGCTGTCAAACTCATAGTCATTGGAGCTGGTGCTTATGACATCATCGGTCTGTTCAGCGCTGTCCATTTCAGCCAGTTTATGGGAAAGTGAACCCTGGGCCATGGAAAGGGTCAGGGTGTTTTCGGAATCCATATATTTGTTCAGGTAATGATCCCTGATATCCAGAGAACCTTCGAAATTATTTTGAAGGCGCCATGTTTTTTGGCCTAAACCGTCAACCATGGTATCCGTATCGATCTCTTCCCTGGAATAGTCCCCGTCAAGGGTGTAGACATATTCCTGGGTCTCGTTGTAGATGTCATATCCGTCAAGTCCGCCATAACCCCCCCCATCAGCCTCTTTGAACAGCCCTTGGGTGAAGGTGTCATAATCAGGACTCCACAGATGATTTCCATTGTGGGTAAAGGCATTGCAGGTCAGGGTTCTCTGTGTCGGGTTCAGATCATCATCAAGGATATCGAACCTCTGTTCCAGGGTTTCATTTTCAAAAGAGAAATCCGAATCGGCATAGTCGAATGTGACAATTTCAGTGACCACGCCATTTAGGGTGTCTTTTGTCCGGTTTTCGGCTGATCCTGAAACATGAACGGCCTGGGTGAAGGTGTGGGAGATGGTGAATGTCTTTTCGTCATCCGATGCCACAGTTCTCAGGTAGGAACCGGATATATTCGGGAAATCATCATTGTCCATGGACTCGAACATGCTTTCGGGGAGCAGGTTCACCTCTTCACTGTCAGTGTAAAGAGTATCAGAGGCGGCGCCCATGGCTTCCCCCATGAATTGGAGCAGGGCATCCTCGGGGCCGATGATTCGTTTGGTCAGAGACTTTGTCACCCCACCTTGGGCAGATCCCATGCCATCGAGAAAGCCTGCGCCCATGGCTTTGGATGAAATGTTCAGGGCATTGCCGGCCGTTATGGCGGCCTGGTCAGTGATGCCGGTGTAGGATGGCGTGCTGTCCGTATTCGGGGTGCCGTTGCCTCCGCAGGCTGAAAGAAAAAGGGCGAGCATAAAAGCAAGTGCCGTTCTGTAACGTGTGTTTTCCGGTATATGTTTCAAAATGATCTCCTTGAAATTAGGTATGGTCATGTTCGTTTATGGCGGCGGTGTAACCCGCCGCACAGGTTTTTATCAGAAGGTGGGTTCGGGAATGATCTCTTCCAGATTCCAGCTCATGTTGAACAGCCAGATATTTGAAAATAAGGAATCCCCATCGTTGTCCGGCCAGGTTCCGCTTGTGGTTTCTCCATCATCAATGGTGGTATTGCCATTGGCATCAAAGGACACCGTGTATCCTTTGGCTGTGGGGGGAGACGTTTCTGTGTACTGGGTGGCGGTCAGATAGGCGGTCCCGTTTGATCCGGTCAGTTCAAGCTGGCCGAACACCGGTGTGTCAATTTCCGAAAGCATGTCCATGGCCAGACTTTTTCCCGGGGTCAGGCCCTCAAGATTGTAAGCAAAGGGTAAATCCGTGCTGGTTGCAAGGGTCACATAACCCAGATCGGAATTGTGGTAGGTCCCGGTGATGGCCAGTACTGTCTTGTTGAAATAATAAAAGGCCTGGGTATCCGGGTCAGCGGCCATGTCTCCATCGACATTCCGGGATACAAGGCGATAATTTTCAAACCAGAATGTCTGGCCGGTCAGGTTGTTGGCAACCACAAGATCAATGTCCATCACGGTTTTGCTTTTTGCGTTGGTGATGTCTTCGGCAAGGAGGTCCATGGGCTCTCCTGTTTCGGGATCCTTGTATTTACCGGCCTCGTCATCCCATTCAAGTCCTTTTTTTACAATGAGACTTCCGTCAAAACCCAGGTTGAGATTGTTTTCGGTGATACGGACCTGATCGGCGGTGACCGTTGCGACGGTATAGTCTTCACTCTGGTAATCAGCAGAAGGCTCTAAAAGATAATCGTGTTTATAAACCTGTTTTCCGTCGGCCACGCATGAGCCCGAAAGGGTGAAGAAATTGTCACCGGAATTAATGGAAAGCGAGCCCGATGTGGTCATGGACTCATCATTGTAGGTATTGATATAATAATTGAGATTATCACCGGCCTCAGCAGAATCATAGCTTTTAAAGATACTTACATAACTGTTAGGGGTTGAGGCATAGGAAACGGCACCGTCCGAAAGCGTCATGGAAAGGGTCTGGGTCACGGGCGAGAGAACGTTTACGGTCTGGGTCATGTCAAAGGCGGCATCACCGCTGAAGCTGATATGGAGATCATCATTTTGGCTTGTGTATGTGCTTTCATAGGTATCAATGCTTGACAGGTTGCGTCTTTCCCAGGAATTGGCCATATAATCTTCTGAGTAGTCCCCTGTTACCCTAAGGGTTCGGGCCATATTTCCTTGGGGGGCAGGTCCTTTGGATAAACCGTCAGCTGTTTCTGTTTCCGTGATGGTCATGGTTCCCTGGATTACCACGTTCTGTGGGCTTTTTTGCCCCATAAGCATCGTGGTGGTGGTCCCGTCGTCGGATGTCTCATATTCAGTCACATATTCGGAAGAAAGGGTCATAGCACTGTCAATGGCTGTGACATGTTTGGAGTACTGGTAACCGTAGGACTCATAGTCAAGAGCTGCTTCCATGTCGCCGTTGAACACCGTGGTGTCACGATCTTCATTCCCGCCATAACCGCTTCGGTTGTACCCGCCGTATCCCTCATCCGGGTAAGTTTCCGTGTCCAGAGGGTAGTCGTATTTCACTGTTGAAGAAAGGGAAAGGGCGCCATTCCAACGTTCCGATTCCATGTCCAGGGCGGGCATATCGGATTTTGTATCCATGACGTCACCGTTATTGACAAAGGATAAGGTCCCGTTCAGATCCATGGTAAGACCATAAGGGAAATTATAGGTCCCGGTATTATAACCGGAATAATAATAACCCCGATAGGTCCCATCAAACAGCTCACTGATGGCCTTAAGGGGTGTGAGTGCGCTCAGTTCCTCAATCATCTGGGGCTGGCCCAGGTAGCCGGAAATGTCGAAAACCAGATTGAGGTTTGACTGGCTTGCATTGATGCGGGTGACATCACTGCACAGGCTTTCAGGTGTGCTTGAATCAAACCCTCTGTCATTGCAGTGCTGGGCATCCGTGAATGTTATGGTCCCTTGGAATGTGATGGTGGGAGGTGTTGCCTCGGTGGCCACGGTCATGGTTACGGTGTTTGAAAATGTATCCGGTCCCGAGATGTTGGGGAATCCCTCCTGTCCTATACTGTAGAACAAATCCCTGGCACTGACCTCGTAGGCAAGGCCGCCATAACCTGTAAAATACCCGCCATACCCGCCATAACCCATGTCCTTGGAAAGTCCTTTAGCCAGGGTCAGATCATTGGTGTCATTACTGACAAGGGTCTTGGACGCTTTGGCCAAGGTGTCGGCCTGGGTTGACGAGGCGCCCAGAAGTCCGAAGCCCAGGGCTTCGGTGGTCAGTTGCTCTGCATTGTCTGCGGTGATGGCGGCCTGGGATGTGCTTCCGGTGTAGGCCACAGGTCCAGGTGCAGCGGGTGTGTTATCACTGCTGCTGCAGGCTGAAAGGAACATTATGGCCCCAGCCAGGCAATAGACACATGATCGTTTTGTGAATGTATAATGGTTTGTCAACGTGTTCTTCCCCCTTTTCAACGTTTTTGTGTGCAGGGATTTTCAGTGTTTTTTTAATGTGAGGATGACGTTGTCGTCAGACAGGAAAACCATGTCAATGCACACGTCGCATTGGAAGATGCTAAGGATTTGAAAAATCGGGTTTAAACAAGAACAACCTGTGGGCAGAACGTGAATGATTTGATAAGGCAAACCAATCCCGGCAACCCGGCCATCTTCAACCCTGAGCAAGATCCGTGGCTTTCCGTCCCCACCTCACGATGGGTTTGGCCAAAAAAATAAAGAAAATTAAAAAAAACGATGCGGGTAGAAACGGTAGTTGAAAAACATTTTCTCCCCCCCTTAAAAAACAACAGTGCCCCCCTGTATGGGCATGGCCCGGATGCATCATTGAGCAAGAAATATGCATGACCCGGATGTGAATCAGTTCTTTGGCAAAAGATCCGTGACGAAAAAGACATTTTGCGAGTCACATCCGATTATCATCTCTGGTTCAATGGGAAATATCCAGACAATTTGTATACATGTTTTTTAATTTCATAGTTTGAAATGTCCTGAATGTCAATGTGTTTGTGTGGTTATGTCGATTTAAAACAATGAAAACGTTGATTGATATGATGATGATTGAATTCCTTTGGGACACGCCAGGGAACCCCGCCCCAATAAAAAAAAATGGGAAAGTTGCCTTAAAAGCTTTAAAACCTTGACAGTTTCTCGTTTATACCATTGAATCGTCCTTGATCTTTGGGCTTCAATGCTATATTGAAAATATATATAGACAAAATATACTGGCAACGATTTTGGATACCCTTTCGTGTAATATGGGCAAGTCAGCATCGGTCGTTTCGCAAATTTTAAATAGTTTATGATGTGGAGAATGGAAGACCATGAAACAAAGCAGATTGATTGATAGTAAAGGTTTTACCCTGATTGAGCTTCTGGTGGTGATTGTGGTGCTGGGACTCCTTGCCGGGATTATTGCTCCAAAAATTCTTGGTCGGGTGGATGATGCTAAAATCGAATCTGCCAAAGCCAATATCGTATCCTTTGAAACTGCGCTTGGGATGTACAAACTGGATAACGGAATCTATCCGGATACGGAGCAGGGACTCCAGGCCCTGGTTGAGGCCCCCAGCTCAGGAACCTTACCCAAGAAATGGAAAAAAGGGGGCTATCTCCAGAAAAACAAAGTTCCCCAGGACCCTTGGAAAAATGACTATGTCTACATCTGTCCGGGTGCCCATGGCGACTACGACATCACCTCCTATGGCAAAGACGGCATGAGCGGAGGCGAGGATGAAGACAAGGATATCAACAACTGGGAAATCGAATAGAGCATGATGAACGTCCCCCGGTATGGCGGCATGACAAACCAGCGTGGCTTCACATTTATCGAACTCATTGTGGTGATTGTTCTGATTGGCCTGATGTTCAGTTTTGCCCTGCCCAAGATGGATAACCTGCTTTACATGGACAACCGGGACAGGGTTTCCCGCTGGGTTGTCCTGAATGTGGAAAACCTGAAAAATCTTTCCCTGAAAAAACAGACACGGCATATCCTTCACGTGGATATCCCTGCAAATACCTTATGGATCTCCGAGGACGGCATGGAGGAGGAGGCCCTTGACCAGGCACGGAAGAGCGGCTACACCCTTCCTTCGGATATCCGGATCATGGATATCATCTACCCCTTTGAGGGCAAGGAGGAGGATGAACGAGGGGAAATTTATTTCTATACCCAGGGGTATTGCGATAACGCCATCATTCATATGGAGAATGATGACAAGGAAAAAATGTCTTTTGTGATCGAGCCCTTTCTTCCCCCGGTGGGCATTCGGGACGGGTTTGTGCTTTTCGATGAATAGGGTTTGTTCCAAACCCTATGGGGCCATTGTCGTGTGGTTTGATGAACATTTCGAAGGATAAGCTTTGATGGTGAGAATGGAGATAGGAGATCGCAGGGAATCGGGATTTACGCTTCTTGAGGTTGTCATTGCAATGGCCATCATTGCCACGGGTTTTATTGCGGTGTATTCCCTCCATATCCAGACACTTGCGGTGAGCAACTCCGTGAGGTTTTACACCAAGGCGCCGCTTTTGGCCCAGAAAAAAATGTCTGAACTTGAATCCAATCTCAGCCAGTTATCCGATTCCAGCGGGGATTTCGGGGATGACTATACCGGGTACGCCTATAAAGTGACTGTCTCTGATATTGAGAATGAAATCCTGGGTGAGTCGGCCGTGAAAATGAAAAAAATTGAACTGCAAATCGGGTTGAATGAAGGGGAAAATTCTTACGATGTAACGGCATACAGGTTTGCGGGGAGCGATGAGCGATAAGACAGGCACCAGTGATAATATCAAAGGGTTTACCCTCATCGAGGTCCTGATTGCCATTGTTATTTTCGCCATGGTGGTGACCGTGGTATTTACCAGCTTCCGGGAAATTGCCTTCAGCGCGGGAGTTATAAATAAAACCGGGCATGTATATGAAATGGCCAACGGAGCCATGTGCATCATGACACGTGACCTGGAGTCTGTTTTTGTTGAGCAGAAGCCCGGTTATCAAAAACCGGGATTTGATGCAGATCCGGATCCCTGTCGTTTTGAAGGGGGAACGGAACTGACCGGGAATACGGTGTTTCCTAAAATCCGATTCACCACCTTGTCTCACCTTCCTGTCAATCGGGACAATCGGGGAGGGATCGCTGAGGTTGTCTATTATATGGATGAAAGTGAAGAATACGGATTTGTTCTCAGGCGCTCGGACAGGATATTTTTTTCAGAGGAGTTTGTGAAAAAAAAATCACATCCTGTTTTATTAAGAAAAATCAAAACATTTACGGTGAAATATTACGATGCCGAAGGAGGCGAACATGATGACTGGGATTCTGAATCCGATGAATACCGTTATGCCACTCCCTCGGCTGTGGGGATCTGGCTGGAAATCGAAGATGATGACAGGGTCCTGCCGTTTGAGATAAGGATTCAGTTGAAATGTGTCCGGGAAAAAACAGAGTAAGGGGTATGGGCATGACGGATTGTGAAAAAACGGGGATGAATAATCAGAAGGGCGTTGCCCTGTTGATGACCATTACCGTTCTTTTCGTGATTTTTGCCCTTGTTTCCGAGGTGAACCGAAATGTGAGGGCATCTGTGGAAAAAACCCACATGTCCATGGAACGGGCCCGGCTTTCGGAATTGGCCACATCCGGGATCAACATCGGGATTGCCCTTCTCATGGAAGACAAACGGACCACGGATGTGGACACCATACAGGAAAACTGGGCTGATCCGGTGAAAATTGATGAACTTCTTGCGGATTTTCCGTTTAGCGACGGAACGGTTAAGCTGGCCATTGTTGATGAGTTGGGAAAGATTCAGATGAATGCCCTGGTGGCATACCCCGAAGGAAAAGAATTCAATCCTGCCCAGAAACTCCTTTGGGAATCGTTTTTGAAGATGTTGAATCCTCCGGATGAATCCATTGACAGCCTGGGAGAAAACGGGGATATCATCAATTGCATCAAAGACTGGCTGGACTCGGGGGATGACGATGCATCCACCGGTATCAATGGTGTGGAAAGTGAGTATTACGAAGCCCTGAACCCGCCATATAAGGCTGCCAATGGCCCTTTCAGGGCACTGGATGAGCTGGTTTTAGTCAAGGGGATTACCCGGGCCATGGTGGACCGTGTGGAGATGGGTTACCGCCTGAGTGATCTGATGACCGTCTATGGAATGGCCCAGACAGAAAAGAAAAGTGATGATACTGAAAAAAAAACTTTGTTTACTTATCCGGGGAAAGTAAATATAAATACAGCAGATCTTCCAGTTATCATGGCCCTGATGCCGGATAGCAAATCGGATCTTGAAAATTCCATTGCTGCCCAGGCCATATATGACTTTCGGGGTGAGAGAACCGAAGATGGCTTTGTCAATGCACTGTCAGGCCAATGGTACCTGAATTGTCCGGGGTGTGAAGACAGCGGCATACGAAAGGATTTGATCACAACAACAAGTGATGTTTTTTCAATTATATGCACAGCGGCAACAACGGAAACTCAGCGGACCATCACGGCTGTGGTTCGGCGGGATGATAAAAAAGGGAAATATACGGTCTTGAGTTGGAAAGCGGAATAGGCTATATGTTAACAGTGTTTGCAAAGATCCTTATTTTTCAAAAATGGGCGGGGGGGGAGATTGACGTATTGTTTATCTCCAGCTCACTATCGATCAGGGTGCGAATACCAGTGGACAACTTATGAGTAGAAAAATTCTGGGGCTGGACATAAGACGGGACTCACTTTCTGTCGTACTTATTCAAGGAACACTTCAGGGCCATGTGATTGAGGGCCTTGCCCACATTGATTTAAGGACGGGCCCGTCTTCTCAGGAACAAGACACCCGGACCCTTGACATGGAAGGAGATGAGCGCGGTGAACGCCTTCTGGCCATGATCGAGAAGCTTGCTCAGACCATTAGTTTTTCCGACGTCGATTGCTTTGTGTCTTTCCCCTCCATTGACATGTCTTTCCGTAACGTATCAACGCCATTCAAAAACAAAAAGAAAATCAGACAGATCCTTCCCTTTGAGCTTGAACCGGTGATGCCGGGCTCAGTGGATGAGCTGACCGTTGATTTTATCGTGCTGGAAAAACCCACGGATGAGGACGAGACCCATCTGGTTTCTGCTGCAGTGAACAGTAACCTTCTGGAGTCTTTCGAGTCCTGCCTGAAACGCGGGGGCCTTTCTGTTCAGGCTATTCTTCCCGGAGGCTCTGCCACAGCGGAATTTCTTGTAAAATCATGTGAGTCTTACCGGAACTATCTTTTCCTTGATATGGGGCTTCAGTCGGCCACACTTTTTCTGATCCATGACAATCAGATTGCCAGCATACGATCCTTTTTGGCTGAAGGCCTGGAGGAAAATGGGCTGAGTATTTCACGGACGGTTCTGGCTTTTTGCGAGCAGAACGACATGGACTATCAGCCGGACATGCTCTATATCACGGGTCCGGGCAGTCGTGGCCATGGCGTTCATGAGATACTTGGGGGAGCCACGGGTATGCCTGTGGAATCCGTTGACGTTCTCAAGCCCATGGGATTCAGTATTGATGAGCGTATCACAGACCTCTGGGATGAGTCTCTGTACCAGAATGCTCTGGCTCTTTGCTATTCAGGGATTTACGGTATCAAGGGGCTCCGCCTGAGCGAACGTTTTGTGGCCCTTACCAAGTACTTTTCAGACTACAAAAATCAGATCATTCAGAGCGGGATTTTTCTTGCCATGGTGCTCGTGGTCCTTCTGGGCAGTGTGGTCTTTGAAAGTTATTCCGTCAACAGGACCATTCGGAATTATGACCGTGAAATGGTCGCCATTTTCAAGGAAGCCTTTCCGGCGGCAACGAAAATCATTGATCCCTATAATCAGATGAAGGCCAATGTGGCTGAAGAGAGGAAAAAATCAGCCTTTGGGGACAGCAATGCAGGCAATATACGGATCATTGATCTTGTCAATGATATCAGCAAAACATTGCCGGATTCCCTGGACATCGAATTTGATCGCTTTGTCCTTGGAAATGATGATCTGAAGATTTCCGGCAGCACAGACACCTATGCCACCGTGGATGACATGAAGACCCGGCTTGAAAAAATTGATTATTTTAAAGGGGTTGTAATTACCTCCACCTCCGGGGGGCAAAGCGACAAACAGGTTCATTTCAAACTCAAGATTGATTTTTAAGGCACATGGGCTAAAGGGGCTTTTTTAAGTATGGCCATACAGATGAGCAACAGGGAAAAGTACTTTGTTGGATTTGCAGCAAGCCTGATCACTGTATTTGTGGTGTATCAATTTATGATTACCCCCTTTATGGATGGTAAAGAGAGAAAAAAAAGACTGATTACTGAAAAAAAACTCCAACTTGACGAGATGAGAGAGCTGGGGGACGAATACCGGGCACTGGTGGAAAAGACCCGGTCGATTCAGGCCATGTCCGGGGACAAGGATATGAATTTCACGTTGTTTTCTTTTCTTGAAAAGCTGTCCGGCAGTACAGGTGTCAAAGAGAATATCAGCTATATGAAGCCCTCCACCACAGTCCAGAAAGACACACAGGTGGAACTGTCCCTGGTGGAAATGAAGCTTCAGAATGTGGATCTTAAAAAGCTTGTGCAATTTCTTTATGAAGTGGAAACATCACCGAACGGCGTTTTTATAAGGGGGATCTCCCTGACTAAAACCGGTAAGGATAAAAAACTTTTAACGGCCATTCTGCAGATTGAGACAGTTAAGCAGGAGAGCTGATATCATGGGTGTGTCACAACAAACCAAGGGTGAATGATTAAACATAACATGGCTATTCTCAATAAAAAAAACACATTTTATGCTCTGTACGCCATGGGAGCCTTTCTCTTTTTTTTGTGGTTCCTTTTTCCTTCGGATTTTTTTGCCGATTACCTGGAAACCCTGATTCAACAGCAAGGGCAGGGCGTGGTTGTGACCATCAAGGAGGCAAGACCCTCACTTCCTTTTGCCCTTTCCTTGAAGGGGGTGGAGGGAGAGATACCGGGTGGCCCCATGCTCAAGGCCGAATCACTCAGGATCAGTCCGGGATTGATATCGCTGTTCGGCGTGAATCCTAAGGTCTCATTTTCTTCGAGGATTTTTGGCGGCAAGGTCTCGGGAACCGTCACTTTTCCGGAGAAAAATCCGAAAAAACCCTCGGTGGAATCGATCCGTATTTCAGGGCTGGATCTTTTTGAACTCAAAGATATTTTAACAGACTATCTTCCGGGTTACACCCTTAAGGGGGAACTTGATGCCACGGGTGACTATTCATCAGATGGAAGAGGCAACGGGGCTTTGAATCTGTTGGTCAAGGACCTGGTTGTGGCGGCAGAAAAACCTTTTTTCACAATCAAGGATCTGACATTTCCTGAAATATCAGTTGAAATGGAGATCAAAAGCAAGAAAGTACAGATCGAACGGTGTGTGATTGACGGAAAAGAAGTGGACGGGACACTGAGTGGCTCGGTGTTTATCCGGAATCCGTTTGACAGGAGTACCTTACGTCTTTCCGGAACGCTGAAACCTGAAAAAACCTTTATGGAAAAATTGGGAGCCAATGTTCCCATTGAAGCCTTGATCGGTAAAAAAATGAATGCAGACGGCGAAATTCCGTTCAGCATTTCCGGGGTGGCCAGTGCACCCAGATACTCGTTGAAATAGTGTAAGAGGTTAAATGAATTTATGGCTGAAAGGTATTTCACCCTTATCAACATCATTCTGATCACGGTATTTGTGGCCATCAGCACCGGAACGTTCTACAAGGTGATCACACAGTCCATGGTGATTCAGGACGTCCAGTCGTCCAAAAAAGTGACCAGGAAATCCATGAATCCAGGCACATTCAAGAAACAGTCCTTGGCTTCGTACAGTCAGGTGGCCAGACGCAATCTGTTTAAGGTGGACTCGGACGATGCGTCCAAAAGCAGCACGGATGAACTGAAACTGGAAGATATGGAAAAAACCGAGCTTCAATTGACGCTCTGGGGAACCATCGCCGGTGGTGACACGTTTGCCTGGGCCATTATCGAAGAAAAAAAGACCCGTGAGCAGGCCCTCTACAAAGTGGGTGATACCATACAAGACGGTGTTCTTACTCATGTTCTTCGTAATAAAGTGGTCCTCAACGTGAACGGGAAAGACCAGATTCTGGAGGTCGATGACGATGGTCGGCAGAGTACGGGTCCCAGACGGAGTCCGGGACCTATGCGGGATTTTGCTGACCAAGGCGGGGATGGCCCGGCAAATAAGATCACTGTGGAACGCGAAATGATTGATGAATCGCTTAAGGATTTGAACAACCTGATGAAAGATGTCCGGATCAGGCCCCATTTCAAGGATGGAGAGGCGGACGGGTTGATCATCAGCGGTATCCGGGGTGACTCTGTGTTTAAAAAACTGGGACTGAGAAACGGTGATATCATCTTGGGTGTGGATGGGAGCAAGATTGAGTCCGTGGATGACGCCATGAAACTCTATGGCGGTCTAAAAAACATGGAAAACATGAAAGTGGAAATCAAGCGGCGAGGGCAGGTTCAAACCCTTGATTTTGATATAAAATAGTGGCTGTCCGGAATGTATCGGATGGGTACTTACGTAATCATTGGAACGGGACACTATGACACGGATCAAACAGAACGAAAAAGGGACAGGGTCGATGGAAAACAAAGGGCGGGTCATCATGGGAACGGCCATGGTTTTTCTTCTGATATTTTTTATGACTGGCATTGTCTGGTCCGCACCTCCTGCAAAGGATGGCAACGCCACCCCGGCAGCACAGCCTGATAAGGCTGAAAAAAATGAGCTGGTGCACCTTGATTTCAACGATGTGGACATCCGGGTTTTTATCAAATTCATCAGTGAAATAACCGGTCAGAATTTTGTGATTGACAGGAAAGTGACCGGAAAGATTTCAATCATTTCTCCGGGTGCCGTGACCATTAACGAGGCTTACAGGGTCTTTGAGTCTGTTTTGGAAGTCCATGATTTCGCAGCGGTCAAGGCTGGAAAGATGGTTAAGATCGTTCCTGCCAAGGATGCCTTGCAGAAAAATATTGTGACCCGTCTCAAAAAGGAGGCAGGCCCTGCGGACGATCGCGTGGTGACCCAGTTGATCCCCTTGAAATACGCAGAACCCAATGAAATCAAACGACTGTTTACACCCCTTATCAGTCGGAACAGCAGTATTTTGTCCTATGATCCCACAAACATGCTGATCATCACGGACCTTGCATCCAATATTCAACGTCTGATGAAGATACTGGACACCATCGATGTGACGGGAATCGGACAGGAAATCACGGTGATCCCCCTGGAATTTGCCGATTCCAGCAAATTCACCACCCTGCTGAACACCGTGTTCAAGTCACAGGCCGGGGGTAAAAACAAGGCCCTAAAAAACATACAGTTCGTGGCGGATGACCGGACAAACAGCGTGGTGGTCATGGCCAGCAAAGGGGAGACGGAAAATATTACAAGCCTTGTCCGAATGCTGGACAAGGAAGTGCCCCGGGGCAAGGAAAAGATCCATGTGTATTATCTTGAAAATGGCTCGGCCGAAGATCTGGCCACTGTGCTTCAAAATTTATCCAAAAAACCCGTCGGAGCGGAAAAAGGAAAAAAAGCCCCCATCCAGAGCGAAAATGTTCAGATTACCGCAGATAAATCCACCAACAGCTTGATTATCATCGCCGAGAAAAGCGATTATGTGGTGCTTGAAGATGTGATCAAGCAACTCGATATCCCCAGGACCATGGTTTACATCGAATGCCTGATCATGGAGGTCAATGTGGACAAGACCTTTAACCTGGGCATGGAATGGGCTGTGGGTAATGATACCACCATTGACGGCAAAGCCGCCGGAGTCGGCGTGGGTTTTGACGGGGGCAGCGGATATTCGAATACGGCGGGGCTATCGGGCATGAATCCAACAGCGCCCGGTGTCAGTGTTTTGCCCACGGGTTTTTCCCTGGGAGTTTTTGCCGAAGCCTTAAAAATCGGGGATGTGTCCTTCCCCAGTTTGGGTGCTGTGATCCAGGCCTATAAAAAAGATGAGGATGTGGAGATTCTTTCAACACCCCAGATTCTGACCACGGACAATGAAGAAGCCAGCATATCCGTTGGAAAGAAAATTCCCTATCTGACCAAGGATGTGAGTGGCGATACCAATTACAACAACTACGAATACAAGGATGTGGGTATTTCACTGAAAATCACCCCCCATATCAACGAAGACAGGAAAATAAGGTTAAAAATAGCCCAGGAAACCAGTCGTGTTCTGGGGGACACCCAGAGCCTTTCACCATCCACACTCAAACGGACCATTGATACCACCGTGATCGTGGCCGATGGAAGTACAGTGGTCTTAGGTGGGCTTATTGATGAAAGCTTCACGGACTCACGCTATAAGGTACCTTGTCTGGGAGATATTCCCATTATTAAATACCTGTTCAGTTCCATTGGAAAGTCCCAGTCCAAGACCAACCTTTATATTTTTCTGACGTCCCATGTGGTTGAAAACAGCGGAGAGGCCAAGGAGTTGTATGAAAAGAAATACGATGAAATCAAGCAGCTCAAAGAAGGCCATATCAAAATGTATCCCGGTGACAAACAGAAGAGTGGTGGGCTTGACAAATCCCTGGATATCGGCCCGGTTGTTGAAAATCTGGATGTAGAAACCAGCACGGAAGAGTAGTCCTTATTTATGAGAAAACAACTTTCACAGATTCTTGCGGAAAAATTCGATGTCTCCCCCAAGCTTTTCAACGAAGCCAGGGACCTTGGACGGGATCAGAATCTTAAGCTCAGCGAAATTCTGATCAAGAAAAACATCGTAACCGAGGCCGAGTTTCTTGAAGCCGTGGGTGAACAGTACCAGATGCCATTCTGGCCGGATCTTTCTTCGGAGACCATGGACACATCCTTCACCTCCAAAGTGTCCATTCAGTTCTTGAAAAAGAACCACATGGTTCCCATGATACTTGGAAAAAAGGACACCAAGGACGATGCAATCGATGACAAAGGGGATGGTGAAAAAGAAAGAATTATAGCCATTGCCGTGAATGATCCCCTTCATGTGCACCAACTGGACGACCTGGCCCGCCTTCTCAGTATTGATCGCTACGAGACCGTTCTTGCCACCCGTGAAGCCATTGTTTCTGTGATCAACAAAGCCTATGACCTGAGCCGGGATTCAGCCCAGCAACTGGTCCAGGACATGGAGGAAAGTAGCCGGACCATTATCAGCGAAATCGAGGAAACAGCCGATCTTCTTGATGATACCAGCGATTCCCAGATCATTAAACTGGTCAACCATATCATATCCCAGTCCATCAAGGCCCGGGCCAGTGATATCCATATTGAGCCGTACCAGGACAGTTTCAAGGTCCGTTACCGGGTGGATGGAATTCTTTACGACCTGTTGAAGCCCCCCAAGTGGATTCAGTCATCCCTGATATCCCGTATCAAGGTTATGGCCAAACTCAACATTGCGGAAAAGCGTTTGCCCCAGGACGGCCGAATTGATGTTCGTATCGGGGAAAATGATGTGGATATTCGTGTGTCCACGGTCCCCACCACCTTTGGCGAACGCGTGGTTTTGAGGCTTTTGAGCAAGTCCGGTTCCCTTCTGACCTTAACTGAATTCGGGCTTTCCCAGGAGAAAATTGATACCCTGAACACGCTGATCAGGGAGCCCAACGGCATCATCCTTGTCACGGGCCCTACGGGAAGCGGAAAAACAACCACCCTTTATGCCATTCTCTCGGCCATCAATTCACCGGCTGTCAATATCATAACCATTGAAGATCCAGTTGAATACCAGTTGAACGGCATCGGCCAGATCCAGGTGAATCCCAAAATCGATCTGACCTTTGCAAGCGGTCTCAGATCCATTGTCCGCCAGGACCCGGATGTGATTCTGGTGGGGGAAATCCGTGATGGCGAAACAGCGGAAATCGCTATTCAATCAGCCTTGACAGGCCATCTCGTTTTTTCGACCTTGCATACCAACGATTCGGCCAGTGCGGTGACTCGTCTGGTGGATATCGGGATGGAGCCTTTTCTGCTCTCTTCGGCTCTGAACGCCATTGTGGCCCAACGCCTGGTCAGGACCCTGTGTCTCCACTGTCGGGAAGAATACCGTCCTGATGCCCATATGATCAACCTGGCAGGTCTCCCCCTGGATAAATGCAAAAACATACCCTTTTACAGGGCCAAGGGCTGCGATAATTGTTTTCAGACCGGCTATAAAGGCCGTGTGGCCATCATGGAAATCATGGTGATGGACCAATATATCAAAAGTCTGATTCTCAAGACCTCGGATTCCAATGTCATCAAGACCCATGCCATTAAACGGGGCATGAAAACCTTGAGAATCGACGGCCTCAAAAAACTTATCGAGGGGATCACCACCATTGAGGAAGTCCTTCGGGTAACCCATGGCTAAGGGATTTTTTCCTGGCCCGGAAGATCTGATTGTGTGCTTTCTACTGGTTTGTCTTTGTTCCTGCACGACCCATTCTCCCCAAGGCGACAGACAGCCGCTCAAGGATCTCTCTCTATCATCCCTTCATATGTTTCAGACCTTGATATCACCGGCGGATGGTGATCGGTGTATGATGCTTCCCTCCTGTTCAGCCTATGGTGAGGAAGCGATCCTTAAGCATGGATTTTTCATGGGCTGGATTATGGCCTGTGATCGCCTGATGCGCTGCGGTCATGATGAGCTTTATCACAGTGAAGTGTTGATGCTGGGCGGGCAATCCTACTGTTATGATCCCATTGAAAACAACGATTTTTGGTGGGGAGACGAACACCCATGACATGCCGTATGCGGAACCTGATTTTTACTCTGTTTGTCCTTGCCATATTTTCTGGGGGGCAGGTCCGGTCCGAGACCCTTTGTCTGGATTCTGACCGCCAGTTCACCTATGCCTCGGATCTTTATTCACAAAAAGACTATGAAACCGCCCAAGTTGAATTCAAGCGGTTTGTCCGTTTTTTCCCCGAGGACAAACGGGTCTTTGAAGCACGGTTCACCATAGGAAAAGCCTTGTTTGATCAAGGCAATCCCCAGCAGGCCTTGATGTGTTTTGAAGAATTGATTAACGATGAGCAAAGCGGGACCTGGGGCATTGAATCCGGTTTCATGGCGGCCCAATGCCATATGCGAACGGGAAATCCTGTTCTGGGCGAAATCTGTCTGAAGAATCTCATCCAGAGGAGCACGGACCAGGCTCTCAAAGACAGGGCCGAAAACGCCCTGGCCTGGCAAGGTCTGGAAACGGGACAATGGAATAGGGCAAGAATTTTCCTTGGCCGCATCAGCCCCGAGGAAAAAGACCACTACAAGGTGGACATCATTGTCGATGCCCTGTCAAAAACACCTGATATCCCCCATAAAAACCCGAAACTTGCCGGAACCCTGTCCATCGTTCCCGGGGCCGGTTTCCTCTACTGCGGACGATACAGGGATGCCCTGGTCTCCTTTTTATTGAACGGTGGCCTGATTTTGGCTGCCGTTGAATCTTTTGATCATGACCACAATGCCCTGGGCGGTGTCATCACCTTCGTGGGGTTTGGGTTTTATGCGGGAAATATCTATGGGTCTGCATCCAGCGCCCATAAATTCAATCGGCAGGCTGATAGGGATTTTATTTCGAAACTGAAAAACCACATTTCTCCGTTTCTTTCCATGGGCCCTGGGCCGGATTCTCACTTGAGACCGGGGCTGGCATTGACGGGCTGTTTTTAATTGGCGCCTTTTATTCGCTGAACATAGGGCGGCAATGCTGCAAATAATCATGCTATGGGACTCATGGGACTTATGGTCGTGTTAGTTTATCTTGCGATTCTTCCTTTTTTTGTGATATGCCTGAAGTAACCTCCAACAACATTCAGCGAAATGAACCCTGTTAAATTAAACAGGTTACAGATGTGTTTTTCCGTGGTTGGCATTGGAGCGTTATTACATTGAAACAATCAGGCGAAAGGGCTACAAAAAAGGAGGGGGCATGTTCAAGGAATATGAGCAATATGATGGTTTGGGACTGGCTCAGCTTGTAAAATCAGGAGAGGTCCATCCAAGGGAGTTGATGGAGGCAGCCATTAAGAAGGCCGAAACCCTTAATCCCCATCTGAACGTGATTGTTCATACCTTTTATGACAGGGCTCGACAACAGGCTGACGGTGATCTGCCTGACGGTCCATTTAAGGGTGTACCCTTTTTACTCAAGGATTTGATGGACAATTACAAGGGTGAGCCCATCTGCATGGGAAGCCGTGGTATTCGTTATATCCCCGATGAACATAGTGAGCTGGTCAATCGGTATGTGAAGGCCGGTGTGGTGCCCTTTGGCAAAACCAATACGCCGGAACTTGGGCTGACAATCACAACAGAGCCCAAGTCCCATGGGCCGTCTCACAACCCCTGGAAGAAGGGTACGAGTACCGGAGGGTCATCCGGTGGTTCGGCCGCAGCCGTTGCTGCGGGTATCGTTCCCATGGCATCGGGATCGGACGGTGGCGGCTCCATTCGTTTCCCTTCAGCCTGCTGTGGTGTGTTCGGGATGAAGCCCTCACGGGGCTTGAACCCCATGGGGCCTGAACAGGGGGATGCCTGGGATGGTGCCGTGGCAGCACATATTATTACCCGGTCGGTCCGGGACAGTGCGGCCATGCTGGATCAGACCGCAGGGCCGGAAATTGGGGCTCCCTATCGGGTGAGTCGTGACACAAACAGCTATCTTGAGGCAAGCAGGCAGGCACCGTCACCCCTGCGCATCGCCTTTTCGCGAAAACCCTTTGTTGAAACCAACGTCCATCCCGAATCCATCGATGGTTTGGAAAAAACAGCACGCCTCCTTGAATCCCTGGGCCACCATGTGGAAGAAGCCGACCCGGACGTTGACAGAAATCGTTTATGGAGGGACTATATCACTTCGGTTTCAGCCCATGTGGCTGCGACTGCTGTGACCGTCAGGGCGGATCTGGGCAAGGGGGCTGTCTCACGGATGGAACCGTCCACCTTATCCATGGCCATGATCGGACGGTCGCTCACAGCCTGTGATCTGGTTCTGGCCCGCATGGGGTGGCATCTTGCCCAGCTGGCCATGGGACGTTTTCTCACCGGTTACGATGTGTTTCTGACACCAACCCTGGTCTGCCCTCCCTTGCCCCACGGTTCGGTGAACCCCTCGGCCATTGAAGAAATGTCCATGAGCCTTAGCAGCAGGGTCCCCATTGGACGATTTCTTATGAAAAGCGGCTTGATCAAACAGTTCTCTAAAAAAACTTTGTGCAGGATGGGTTTTACGGTCCTGGGTAATATTACCGGTCTTCCCAGTGTGTCTATCCCCCTGCACTGGACAAAGGACGGATTGCCCCTGGGAATGCTTTTCACAGGGCGAATGTGTGAGGAATCAACATTGTTCAGATTGGCCAGCCAGCTTGAAAAGGAACGTCCCTGGGCGGATCGTGTTCCGTCACTTGATGGCTTTTGATAGGGTATAGGTGGCGATCCGGAACACTCATACTTAGTCCCGAAGGACGGTCGCGTCCGACTTTTTGGATCCCCAACAGCTGGAGCCGACGCTAAAAATATGCGCGCCTTACGCTTGGGAGATACGCCGGGAACATGTGAATACACCTGGCCTTGGCTTTAAGATATTGTTTTTCCCAAAGCATTTTGTTATAATTCAGAAATATCAGGTGACTCCATTCATGAGCTATTCGGAAAAGACCTTTTAATCATTCAAAGACGAGAAATAAAACAGCCAGTACCGGTTTGCATCTATCGATTCTCTATGCATTCAATCCCATTTATTTTCGATAAAACAGATGTTTAAAAAAGTAACTATCAGAGGAGGCATCACTTCCCATGGCGGTTGATCAGGATCAATACAGGAAAAAATTATTTTTGGTGCTCACCCTTCTTCTTACGGCCGGATTTTTGATGACCAGCCTTGGCAGTTATTTTGTGTCACGGAAAAGCCTGAGGACCCAGATTCTTTCCACGGAACTCCCCTTGACCAGTGATAATATCTATTCGGAGATCCAGAAAGACCTGTTAAGGCCCATTTTTATCTCCTCACTGATGGCCAATGACACGTTTCTGCGTAACTGGATGCTTTCAGGAGAGGCAGATGAGACAGAAATAATTCAGTATCTATCTGAAATCAAGAATAAATATAATACAGTTACCAGTTTTCTTATATCTGAAAAAACGCATAATTACTACAATGCATGGGGAATTCTTAAACAAATCAGTCCATCTGAGGAGCGGGACCTTTGGTATTACAGAGTCCGGGACATGCCTTTTGACTATGAGATCAATGTGGATCCGGACATGGGCAACAAAGACACCATGACCATTTTCATTAATCATAAAGTCTTTGGATTCCAGGGCAATTATCTGGGAGCAACCGGAGTGGGACTGACCATTGACTCGGTCAGGTTGTTGGTTGAAAAATATCAGAAAACCTTCAATCGCGATATTTTTTTTACGGATTCAAAGGGGACCATTCTTATCAGCAGCTCCAATATGTCCAGAGACGTCAACTCGGTCAGGGATATGCCTGGCCTGAATGATCTGGCTTCGGGTATTCTATCCGGACAAGGATCCAGCCTGACGTACAAACACAAGGGGGATATTGTTCATCTGAATACCCGCTATATCCCTGAACTGAAATGGTTTCTCTGGGTGGAACAGGCTGAGAAAGGGCGGATCCGTCAGATTCACACGGCTTTGATGGTCAATCTGGGACTCTGCCTTGTGATCACTCTGCTTGTGGTTTTTCTGGTCAGGTTGCTGATTAATGCTTACCGGAAGAAACTTGAAATCATGGTCAAGGAAGAACGGGATCTTCGGCTGATCAACCTGGGGCAACACGATGAAATCATAGCTAAAAATAAAGAATTGGTCAGCCAGAACTCACAGCTTAACGAGGCCCTGGACCAAGTCCAGACTCTGTCGGGTTTGATTCCCATCTGTGCCTCCTGCAAAAAAATACGTGATGACAAAGGCTATTGGGAACAGATCGAGTCCTATATTTCTGCCCGTTCATCAGCCGAGTTCAGCCATAGTCTGTGTCCGGATTGTATTCAGAGAATTTATCCTGAACTGGAACCGTGATGGCGTCGTAAAAAGCACCATATGCGGCGTTATGGTGTTTTGCCGGATAACATATGGGTAAAAAAATGAACAGGACCGTCGCGGTTTATAATAAAGGTTAACGCTGTCCGGGCATGGATTCCATGCCCGGACAGCAGGTTGATCAGGATTTTTTTTCAGGTTCGGTTGCGGGTGTTTCTTCTGTTTTTGCTTCAGGGCTTCCTTCGATGGAGATCAGTTCGATATCAAAGATCAGGGCGGCGTTGGGGCCGATTTTTTGTCCGGCTCCTCGATCTTTGTAGGCCAGTTCGCTGGGGACATAGATCCGCCATTTACTTCCCGTTTTCATCATTGTAAGGGCTTCGGTCCATCCTTGAATCACACCTTTAACGCCGAAGGTTGAAGGTTTTCCTCGCTGATAGGAGCTGTCAAATTCGGTTCCGTCAAGAAGTTTACCCGCATAATTGACCTGAACACGGTCCGTTTCTGTGGGAACAGGTCCTGCTCCTTCGGTCAAAACTTCGTACTGAAGACCGCTTGCGGTGGTTACCACGCCCTCTTTCTTGGCATTTTCTGCAAGGAATTCTTCGCCCTCTTTTTTATTCGTTTCAAAGGCCAGCTTCCGTTTTTCATTCATTTTGGTTCTCATCTCTGCAATGGCGCTCTGCTGGATGGCTTTGGTTTCTTCGGGGGTCAACAGGGGCTTGGCATCGTTCAGCCCGTCTTCGAAGCCCTGGATAAAGGCGTTCTGGTCAATTTCCATTTCATTTTTTTTGAAATTTTTCCCCAGATCCGAACCCAGTGCATAACCGAGTTTTTCAGGTTGGGTTTTAAGCTCAGTGACTTTGGGTGAGCTCTTGCCTCCCATGGAGTCCGAACAACCGGAGAGAGCCAGAAAAGGGACAAGCAGGACAGCGATCAAAAGAGGGTTTTTCATGTGAAGCTCCTTGTGGTTTTAAAATACGTTATTCGAATAGTGTTATCCTTTGGACATATCACAGGTTCAGTAGCGTTTCCACTTCCTTGAGATCCCGGACATGATAGTGGGCTTCAAGGGAAGGATTGTTAAAGGAAACAAAAAGAACCCGGGCTTTATTTGCGGCTTGTTCATCGGTTTTAGAGTCACCGATATAAAGTATTTCATCCGGTTTGGCATGAAAATGATTCATGATTTTAATCAGTTGCTCCGGATGGGGTTTTGGGTTTTCAACATCAAGGGAGGTGACCACCATATCAAAGAACGGGTCTAATTTGAAATGGTTTAAGACGGCGGGCATGGTGTTGGAACGATTGGTGGCAATGGCTGTTTTGTAGTGCGATTTCAGGCCCGAAAGAAGGGGCATAAGGTTCGGTTCGATTCTCATATGGGGGATGAGTGGGTCATAGCTCATCGTCTTGCAGAAATC
Organism: Pseudomonadota bacterium; assembly: GCA_018818835.1. Lineage (GTDB taxonomy): Bacteria > Desulfobacterota > Desulfobacteria > Desulfobacterales > Desulfolunaceae > JAHIRD01. Next base: position 34,624 of record JAHIRD010000096.1, on the reverse strand, counting down.
GAAAACATCGGTCAGATCCTCCCGGTCATTGAAAAGGAAAGCGATGGCTTCTTTGACCGTACTCATATGGACATAGACAAACTGATCCTGGCTCAAGGGCGGACGTTTGAAATGCAAAAGAATGGTGTTGTAGTACATCCGGTTGGCATTTTCCGTATCAAACATCACACCGTCGCAATCGAAAACAACCACCTTGACCATATTGTTTAAGGTTGAAACCATCCTATTTCCCGTTATCCCGGGGGGGAGGCATGATATAGCCTGACAAGGGAATCATGATTTCCGGGATGTCGGAACTGTCTGTTTTGACAATCAGAGTGTCACTGAAACTGCCGGGTTTGTCACTGGCCGCATCCAGGGTCACTGTGTATTCCGGCCCTGATTCACCCGTGTGGTTGGTGAAGCTGAACTGAACACCCTCTGTTTTGTTTTTGAGAGATAGGGTGCTGATTTTAAAGGGATAATCCTTGTCAGGAATAATAGTTATGGTTCGGCTTAATTTTTCATTGAGTTTTCCGGAAAACCTCACCCTGTTTGGTTTGATGCTTGCGTACGCTTTAATCTGACCGGTAATGGTCAGGGCAAAATGGCTGTTAGCCGGATCATTGGTTGTTACCTGGATATTTTTTTTAAGTATCCTGCCGCCATAGCCACGAGTATTGACGCTGATTGTGATTGTTCCCTCACCGCCGGGAGGGATGTGTTTCGAGTACGAAACAGCGGTGCAGCCTCAGCCGGGTTTGACGCTGAGGATGTCCAGGGTGGCTGTCCCTGTGTTTTTGATCAGATAATCATAGGTGACCTTGGTATTTTCAAGGACACCTTCAAATTCATGGACCATTTCAGGGACAAGGACCTTGGGGCTGTCACCTGAAGAAAGACCTTCAGGGGGTGCGTCTTTGGTGTAAATCGTCAAATCCACCCGTCTGTTGGATGCATGCTGATCTTTCAGAAGCGATTTATCCCCCTGCCGTTCGGTCCCGTAGCTGGCCACCTGGCTGATTAAGGCTGTGTTGCCCAGCGCTGATTTCAACCAGTTGGAAACAAAGTCTGCTCTCATGCGGGAGAGGCTCTTGAGATATGAGACAGCATCCTTTTCCTCGGGCCGGACTTCGCCGGCATCGGCATGGCCCTCGATCAGGATCTGAAGTTCGGGGTTTTCGCTGAGTTTTTGTTTGATAGTCTCAAGGGCATTCATGGAATCGATACTGGGCGTGGCCGCAAAAGGATCAAAATAAACTGTTTCAGTGGGGTTTTGTCCAGCGTACCCTGGAAGGGTAAGGCTAAAAAAAACAAAAACAAAAATGAAACAATGTAACACTCTTTTTTTATTCATAATACATGTCCTGTGCCAGAATAAATGAACATTTAGTGAACAACTGCACCACATAACTTAGGCTTCCGGCATTAGAATGTCAAGCTTCTATTCCTCGCGGGACATCAAGGATCAGTCGTCTGACATGACGATTTTCCGTGTCCACCAGACAAAAACCAGGCTCTTTGTTTTTGCCCATGATTTCACCGGGGTTGAGAAGAATTGTATCCTTGATTTTTTCAAGATTGTACTGATGGGAATGTCCATAGCAGACCAGATCATAGCGGCCGGTGAAAGCCAGGCCTTCGGCAACCTCCCGCTGGTGGGTGAAGCAGATTCGAAAACCATCCGCCTCCACAGTGCCGATCAACTCAAAAAGGTGGATGTTTTTCAAGACAGTCAAGGCTGTCTGGGCCAGAAGAAACTGACTGCCGTCATTGTTGCCCAGAACACCGTAAACTGGAATGCCGGCCTTTTCAAGTTCCCGGAGCATGAAGGGTGCTACAAAGTCGCCGCAGTGGACAATCATTGATGCCTCTTCTGTCTTAATTAACGAAAGAGCCTTTTCCAGATTCCAGATATTGTCATGGCTGTCGCTCATGATGGCGATTTTCATAATGCCTCACATAAGATAATAGGGGTCAATGTCTGTTGTGATTCGAACGCCGTCTTTTTTCAATTCTGAGAAGGAGGCCTTAACAATCAGTCGGGCCATCCTGTGTAGGGGGCGCTGTGCCCCGCACTTTAAAAGTATCTGCCAGCGGTAATGGTCCGCCAGTTTGGGTATGGGAGCCTCAATGGGGCCCAGGACCCCGAGACCGTCAAAAAAAGGCTGCTTTTCAAAGACCTGGGCCGTGATATAGTGACCCAGCCGAAGGGCCTGATCCTTGACACTCTGACGGTTTTTGCCGGATAGCCTCACCTGAACCATGCGGGAATAGGGCGGGTAGCCCAAACTTTCCCGGAAGGTGATTTCCTGATTGTAAAACTCGAAGAAATCTTGCTTCTCAGCGGCTTGAATACTGAAATGATCGGGATTGTAAGTCTGCATGATGACATTGCCGGGCTGGTCACCACGTCCGGCCCGTCCGGCCACCTGGGCAAGCAGCTGGAACGTTCTCTCGCAGGCCCTGAAATCAGGAAAATTGAGGGACTGATCCGCGCAGATAATGCCCACCAGGGTGATCCCCGGGAAATCATGGCCTTTTGCAATCATCTGGGTGCCCACCAGAATATCGGTTTTTCGTTCTTTGATATCCTTGAGCAGTCTGAGAACCGAGCCTTTGCGTGTGGTGGTGTCCTGGTCCATACGTGCCACCACAGCCTCAGGGAACAGGGCTTTGACCGCTGCTTCGATTTTTTCCGTACCAAATCCCAGGTGCTTGATATTGGACGAATTACAGATTTTGCATTTGGAATTGGATGGAATCATATAACTGCACATATGGCAACGATACGCATTCCGGGATTGATGGAGGGTCAGGGATACGTCGCAGCTCACGCATTTCATGGCCTCACCGCAGTTGGCACAGACCGGATAATTGGCATAACCCCGACGATTCAGGAAAAGAAGGATCTGCTCCTTGTTGTGGAGCGTCCGGGCCATGGCCTCTTCAAGGGGGGGGGTAATAAAACTTCGAATGCCCGGGTAGTCCCTGTAGGGTTTAAGATCCACCACCTGGATTTCCGGCATGGGGCGGTCGCTGACACGCTTGGTGAGCCGAAGCTCCCGGAATTTTCCTGATACCGTGTTATAATAGGACTGGATAGAGGGTGTGGCCGAGCCCAGAACACAGACCGCATCGGATAACTTCGCCCTGAGGATGGCCAGATCCCTGGCATTGTATTTCAGACCGTTTTCCTGCTTATAGGAGTTGTCATGTTCTTCATCCACAATCACCAGTCCCAGGTTTTCGAGGGGGGCAAAAATGGCGGAGCGTGCACCGATGACAATAAACACCTCCTTTTGGGCAATCCGCATCCACTGGTCAAATTTTTCTCCGTGTGAAAGTCCGCTGTGCAGGACAGCAATGTTTTCACCAAAGCGCATGCGGAATCGCCTTTCAGTCTGGGAAATCAGGGCAATTTCAGGCACCAGCACAAGGGCGGACATCTTTTTTTCACGGGCTTGCTCAACAAGTTGCAAATAGACTTCTGTTTTTCCGCTTCCGGTGACACCGGCCAGAAGAAAGGGCGAAAAACCAAGGCCCAGCTGTTCACCCATCTGGGAGACGGTGTGTTTCTGCTCAAGGGTTAAAGCAGGTGGGGTGTCCAGAGGAATGGCGTCGCCAAAGGGATCCCTGTAGATTTTTTTTTGGGTACAGATCACCTGTCCTTCTTTTTCAAGAAAACGGACCTGGGCCTGGACGTTTGGGAATATGACCTTCAGTTCCCTGACGGACAGGTCCTGGTGCTCTTGGATATAGGCCAGAACCTCTTTCCGTTTATCGCTGTAATGGTCACTGGAACGGTGATCTATGGCAGATTGGACATACAATTCGAATCGGTGGCCCCCGGCTCCTTTTTTAAGTTCACGGGTCAGGCTCACAAGATTTTTCCGGGCCATGGTGCTGATCATGGATGCGGACAGGCCTGGCTCACAGGCGCGTATCAAGGCTCCTGAACGTTTGTCTCCTGTTTCAAGCAGGGTAAGGACCTGTTTTTCCTTGGGGGAAAGCTTATTCTGCAGAAGGGCCTCTTTCCCAAGGTCTGTCAGGCTTACCCAAAGGGAGTCCTGGGTATTGATGCCGCCGGGAAGGGCACTTTTGATGACCTCACCCAAAGGGTACATGTAATAGTTTGAAATCCATAAAAAAAAGGGGATCTGAGACCCATGGAACAAGGGGCTGTCATCCAGAATGTCGATGATGGCTTTGACCTTGAAATTCTCCTGGGCCGGGGCAATGCTTTCAGAAAGCACGTAGCCAGTCACCCTCCGGTTATTGAAGGGTACAAGGACACGTTGGCCCACCGTGATCAGGTCTTTCATGTCCTTTGGGACAGAGTACAGGTATGTCTTCCAGGCCGGAAGACTTATGGCAACATCAATGTATGTGTCAGATTCGTTCATGCCCATGACATTTTTTTGAAAAAAGCGGTAAAAGAATAGAGCCCATATTTATGATGGAATACCATAGTCGATCAATAAGCCTCAAGGAAAGATTGGATTCGGCCGGATAAAAAAAATATCTCAAAGATACACGGACAGGGCTTTTTAAAAAGACTGGGCCAACCCTTGGAAGGTAGAGGTTGAAATAATCTATCCAACTATTTATAACGTGCTGTTAAGAAAGAATGAAACCATTACCAAGGAGGGGGAATGCCTTATGACTGTTTTTGTTGCGACACATCCGCTGATACGGCATAAGCTGGGTCTGATGCGGAAGAAAAATATATCAACCAAGGATTTCAGGGATCTGGCTGCAGAGGTCGCACGGCTTTTGACCTATGAGGCCACCAAGGATATTGAAACGGAAAAGAGAACCGTCGACGGATGGGCCGGGCCTGTGGAAGTTGACCGGATTAAGGGAAAGAAGATCACCATCGTGCCCATTCTCCGGGCAGGACTGGGTATGATGAACGGGGTCATTGATCTTATCCCCTCTGCAAAGGTCAGTGTCATCGGACTTTACAGGGACGAGGAAACCCTCGAACCCGTTGCCTACTACGAAAAAATGACCAGCGATAGGCAGTTTTTCCATTGAGAAGATTGGTCTGGCTGGTTTGCTGGGTCTGGTTCTCAATCTGGTGCTGCCCGGATCGAAAACCGAAGATTGATCACATAAAAAAGCCCGAATAGACTATGTCTATCCGGGCTTTGTTGTTTTTACAAAAGAAAGGTTATTTCCGTTCGTTCAATGGGATGTAATCCCTGACGTTCTCACCCATGTAAATCTGTCTGGGGCGACTGATCTTCCAGTCGGGGTCTTCGGCGCCTTCCTTCCATTGGCTGATCCATCCCGGCAGCCTGCCAATGGCAAACATAACCGTGAACATATTTTCGGGAATGCCCAGGGCGCGAAGAACGATGCCGCTGTAAAAATCCACGTTGGGATACAGGTTCTTCTCGACAAAATACGGGTCGGTCAGTGCCACTTCCTCCAGCCGTTTGGCAATGTCCAGAAGCGGGTCTTCCAGCTTGAGCTTGGCAAGGACCGTATCGCACATTTGTTTCATGATCTTGGCCCTGGGATCATAGGTTTTGTAAACCCTGTGACCGAATCCCATAAGCCGGAAGGGATCGTTTTTGTCCTTGGCTTTTTTCACCATATCATCAATGGTCGCACCGCTATTGTGGATTTCCTTGAGCATTTCAAGGACCGCCTGGTTGGCGCCTCCGTGCAAGGGACCCCACAACGCTGCGATGCCTGCAGATATGGCGGCATAGATATTGACTCGGCCGCTTCCAACAACGCGAACCGCTGCTGTGGAACAGTTCTGTTCGTGATCTGCATGGAGAATCCAGAACACATTTAATGCCTGGACAATATCCGGATCAATCACATAGGGTTTCACCGGTGAGTCGAACATCATGTTCAGGAAATTGGCACAATAGGAAAAGTCCGGTCTTGGATAGACAACTTTCTGACCCCTTGAAATCTTATAGGACATGGCTGCCATGGTTCTGATCTTTGAAATCAGTCTCAAGTAAGTTTTGTTGGCTTCTTCCAGGGTGTTGTCCAACTCGGGATAAAAGCTCTTGAGCGCATTCACCATGGACGACAGAATACCCATGGGGTGCGCTCTCCTTGGGAAATTTTGGAAAAAAATCTGCATGTCCTCGTGGACCAGAGAATAATCATTCAAGGCCACGCTGGTGGTGATGAATTCTTCTTGTGACGGGAGCCTGCCGTTGATCAGGAGAAAGGAGGTTTCGACAAATGTGGATTTTTCCGCCAGTTGCTCCACAGGGATGCCCCTGTACCTTAAAATGCCTTTTTCGCCGTTCATAAATGTGATTTCGGAAATACAGCTTCCCGTGTTTCCGTAACCCGGATCCAGTGTAATGTATCCGGACTGTTGCCTCAGGCTGGTTATATCGATGGCTTTCTCGCCTTCCGAGCCGACAACAATAGGCAGTTCGTACGTTTTACCCTCAAGAATCAGTTTTGCAGTTTCTTCCATGGTATCCTCCTTTTTTGCTGCGAACTATAATTTATATAATAATAAATCGTAAAGGTCAAGAATGGGATTTGGTGATGATAAAAAAGGTATTTAAAACGATCCGGAGCAAGGACAACGGGCCAAAAATATCGAGGGAGAAGCTTGACCGGATTAGCGAAGTAGAATATAAATTAATAAATGATTATTGATGGCGTCGTAAAAAGTCCCATATGCGGCGTTATAGTGTTTGGCCGGACGTTCGACATACGACCAAGTATGCCGTAACGCCCGGCCAAACACTATGCCTTGCCTATGGACCTTTTTCCATAGCCATCCATTTGTCGATTTTTTACGAGTTCATCATTGTTGGGGGAAATGCAATTCTTGAAAAACCGGTAGCCCGAATCGTGCCGGCTCACATGTTAAATACAAAAAAAAACAGGAGCGGATTATGAAAAAAATGACCATGGTGTTGTGCCTTGTTTTTCTTCTTTCGGTTCCGGCATCGTCCTTTGCCCTTTTGGGTGTTGTGGATTTTGAAGCCGCAGTGGGTGGGTGGTACGCCACACCTTCGGGAACCATGAAGTACAAAGCAAACGATGGCATTAAATCGGACCTTGAGGACAGTTTTGGCTTTGAGGATGAGGCCTTTGCCATGGGCCGGGTCAAGCTGGACCTTCCCGTGATTCCTGTCATCTATCTGATGGCCACTCCCATGGAGTTTAAAGGAGATGCCAAACAATCCTTTAATTTTAATGGTCAGGATTTTACAACCGGAGCGAAAACCAAACTCACCTTTAACCAGTACGATCTTGCCTTGTACTACGGAGTCCCCTTTCTTGGACTGGCTACCCTGGGTACGGTGCATGTGAACGCGGGTATCAACGTGCGGCTGATCCAGGCCAAGGCCGATATTCAGTCTGAGGACCTTTCTGTCTCTGACTCCATGGACATGACCATTCCCCTGCCCATGCTCTATCTGTCCGCCGATGTGAGCCCTGTGGATATGTTTGCCATTGAAGCCGAAATAAGGGCCCTTTCCGTGGGATACGGTTCGGTGGTCAGTGCCATTGCCCGTCTTAGGATCAATGCCCTGGGACCTGTTTTTGTCACCGCAGGCTACCGTTACGAAGACATGTCCGTGGACAAAGATGATTTCGAAGCCGACATCACCATCAGCGGCCCCTTTGCCGAGGTTGGTCTAAAGTTTTAGATTGTTGAATGTGTGGACAGTGTGGACGGGGTGGACAGTGGACGGGGTGGACAGTGTGGACGGGGTGGACAGTGGACGAGGTGGACAGTCCACAACGTCCACTGTCTACTATGTCCACAACGTCCACTAAGTCCACTGTCCACAAACTCCACAAACCCCACTAACCCCCCACAACCCCCATATCCCTCAAATCTTTTTCCAATTCCACCGCATTAAACACCTTTCCCGGCCGCCATTTTCCATTAAATTCAAGGGTGGGAACCACCCACTCCACGCCCCCATTCACCTCAACAACTTTTCGCACCGTATCTTCGGAGGCTGTCTCAATGTTGATGGACGTGAACGGGATGTGTTTTTCGTTTAAAAATTTTTCGGTCTTAATGCAGTGGGGACACCAGAACGCTGAGTACACCGTAAGCATGGATGAAAACCTCCTAATCCGCAGTTGCAATTTTTGACAGACTGTGGCAGTTAAAGGGTGGCAAATAAATCATGGTATTTTCTCATGGAGTTAAATTCAATGAAAAAAATAAGGTGCACTATGAAAAAGATCGCAATTTCTGTGGTTGTTTTTTTATGTCTCAGCGGGAATGCTTTTTCAGAGACCCTCCAATTTGGCATTGTTGCAAGTGGTGATGTGGTCGTAGCCAATGTGGAAGTCCAGTCCAGACAAACCTACGGTATTCTTGCAGGAGGTGGCGGCATTTCCTTTGCCAACGGTGATTATACCATTGGCGAAGCCATGGTGGCCCTTCGAAGTGACCGGCTTTTACCCGGACTCCGCTACGGGTTGGGATTCAAGGGGTATTACGGAAGCGTGGACGAGGAAGGCGGGAATTATGACGGGATTTTTGCAGCCCTTGGCTTTATGGTTGACGTGGACTATGAGCTGACATCGGCGTTCAATCCCGTGGAAGTCCCGATAGAAGCCTATGTGGGCCTTTGTTACGCACCCTCGCCCCTTGTCTTGGAAGACACCGAACAATATCAGGAGTATAAAGGGGGCTTGCGTTTTTATCTTCTTGAAAGTGCCTTTATTTCAGTGGAATGCAAATACAGAAAATTCAATTTCAAAGATACGGATCACGGGGAATGGGACAGGGATGACACCATTGTCACGGCAGGTCTGACCTTAAGGCTCTGATGCCCGTTTAAACGTGGCAGAGCCGGGCTGGGAACAAGGAAAGACCATGAAATCCGGAAATCATGAAATCAGTGAAATCCATCCCGGAATTTTTCGAATCCCACTCCCCCTCCCAGGTGACAAGCCTGATCATGTCAATGCCTATCTGTTTAAAGGCAAGCACCCCCTATTGTTTGATACGGGGATGAATCGGACTTTCCCTGATCTTTGCGCCGCCTTTAAACACCTCAATATGGAATTCTCGGACCTGGGACAGATCATCCTGTCCCATGGCCATTTTGACCACTACGGAGCGGCTGCCTCCATTTTAAAACATGCCGGAAAACCCATTCCGGTTCTGGCCCATCCCGATGCGGTACTGATGCTGGCAAAGGGGAATGGCCTTGGGCTGACACAAAATGAGCTTTTGCAATTTCTCAAGCAAACAGGCTTGCCCCTTTGGCTTCGGATCCCGGTTGTACTGATCGCCCATGTTTTCAATACCTTTGCAGGGAAAATCAAGACGGATGTTTTCATGGCAAAGGGCGACACTCTCCTGGCCGGAGATTATCCCTGCCAACTGATCGAGACACCGGGGCATTGCAAAGGACTTGTATGCCTTTATCTTCCCGGACAACACTTGTTTTTTTCATCCGACCACATCCTGCCCTATCTCCCGCATAGCGACCCCTTTCTTTTTCATTTCAACGGTATCAAGGAACGTTTCAATCAGATAGAATTCTTCGAATCCCTTGGTCGGGTGGCGGATTTAAAACCATGCCGGATTTTCCCGGGGCACGGGGATGAAATACAGGATATGGATAATGTGATCAGACGGTACAGGACAGAGTATAAAAAAAAGGACGAGAAAATAATTCGTGCCCTGGTTCACGGGCCATGTTCTGTTTATGAGATTGTCAAAAAGATTTTTCCAAAGGTATTGAACGTCAGGATGGGATTTCCCATATACATCGCACTGTCAGAGGTCTACACCCACCTTCAGGTTCTTGTCAGGGACAGTCGGGTTTCAAGAGATGATCGGAACAGGGTGATACGCTATCTCATTCACCCTGATCATTAAACCGGCATGGGGCTACCTGATCGAATAGTCAGGCTTGTCCGGGTCCACCGCGTTTTGGAATTCGATGTCCCAGGCCGCATCATTGATGATTTTATAATCAGATACATTCACATAAAAAAAAGTCTGGGTATGGGCCACATCGCTTGCGCCGGCTGTGCCGAATGAATTGACATATTCCACACGGCCGTGGAGCATGACTTTGGTCCCGGGTTTGAGACGGTCAATGGCATCTCCCTTGAGATGGGCTGATTTGCCGTCAATGGTGGTGATGTAATACTTAGTCCGGGCTGCGGACGGCCAGATGGTTCCCGAGATGCTCAGTTTTTCACCATGGCTCCATTCCGGTGCCGCAGTCTCACCCACGTGGTTGGTGTATGGGTGTGACCCACCGGATGTGCAGGCCGCCAGAAAAAGCACAATTAAAATCGCTGCATTCTTCATGGATGGTCCTTTAAAATCAAGAGGTTTTTGAACCCGCGGTATCTGCTCTCCTTACAGTGATCATCAAAGTGTGGAAAACGGGTTCGTTTATAATTTATACGGATTGTAAAAAACGGTTATTTATTAATAATACGATTGTTTAAATAAGTCAATGAATATCATATAAAGATCTGAAACCAAATGAAATATTTCAATATGTCCAGGGGGCGGGCCTGCCCGTTTAAAACGGATGTGAAATCCCTCGTGATTCGGAAGCCCCCCAAATAAAAACCAATGACATGGAAATTGAAGCTTTACATTTTTGTGCTATTATAATAAGAATCAAAGTTTACAGTAAAATATTACTTTTTTAAGATATTCGACGGACATGTAATCCTGCTGTCTGAAGCCTGGGCAGCCGACATATTCATTATTCTTTACCGGGGGTTTTTATGCCTTTGGATGATGCTGACAGGGTGGGTTAAACCTTTTTCGGCAATCACCCATAAAACGCAACTGGGGAGTTGAGAAGGCATAAGAAAATCAGGTATCCATATTTTGACAAAGGAGAGAAATGTATGGGGAAAGTCATGAAAACAGTTGATGGTAATACCGCAGCCGCACATGTCGCTTATGCGTTGAGTGATGTTGCTGCACTTTATCCGATCACACCTTCAACGCCCATGGGAGAAATCTCAGACCAATGGGCCGCCACAGGTAGAACAAATATTTTTAATCAGAAAGTGAGTATCAAGCAGCTCCAGTCCGAAGCAGGCGCAGCCGGAGCCGTCCATGGCTCCCTGGCAGCAGGTGCTCTGACCACGACCTTTACAGCGTCCCAGGGCCTTCTTCTGATGATTCCGAACATGTACAAGATCGCAGGTGAGCTTCTACCCGGTGTCTTCCATGTTTCTGCCAGAGCCATTGCCGCCCATGCCCTGTCGATTTTCGGTGATCATCAGGATGTTATGGCTGTGAGGCAGACCGGTTTTGCCCTGCTATGCTCCGGAAGTGTCCAGGAAGTGCATGACATGGCGTTGGTTGCACATCTGGCTGCCATCGAAAGCCGGGTTCCTTTCTTGCACTTCTTTGATGGGTTCAGAACCTCCAGTGAAATTCAGAAAGTTGAATTGATGGACTATGATGTGATCAAATCTCTGGTGAATATGGAGGCTTTGGAAGAATTCCGTCAAGGATCCATGAATCCAGAGCATCCTGAAATTCGCGGAACAGCTCAGAACCCGGATATCTATTTCCAGGGCAGGGAAGCGTCGAACCTTTACTATGATGATGTGCCCCATCTTGTTCTTGAAAGCATGGAAAAAGTGGCTAAAATCACAGGACGGCCTTACCGGCTTTTTGATTATGTGGGACATCCGGAGGCTGAACGCGTGATCATCGCCATGGGCTCCGGTTGTGAAGCCATCGAAGAGACCATTAATCGTCTGATTTCAGAGGGTGAACGTGTGGGGCTTTTGAAGGTTCGTCTTTACCGTCCGTTTTATGCCGAGGCCTTCCTCAACGCCTTGCCGAGTACGGTTGAACGCATTACGGTTCTGGACAGGACCAAGGAACCCGGTTCCGTGGGTGACCCCCTTTATCTTGATGTCTGCACCACATTTATGGAACTCGGTGAAATGCCCCAAATTTACTGTGGACGATACGGACTGGGCTCTAAAGAGTTCACCCCGACCATGGTCAAGTCTGTTTATGACAACATGAAAGCCCTGGTCCCTAAAAATCATTTTACCGTGGGGATCAATGACGATGTGGCACATACATCTCTGCCCATTGGCCCTTCATTTATCACCGCTCCCAAAGGGACTGTCCGCTGCAAGTTCTGGGGTCTTGGGTCAGACGGAACCGTCGGTGCCAACAAGAGTGCCATTAAAATTATCGGTGATAACACGGATCTTTACGCCCAAGGCTATTTTGCCTACGATTCAAAAAAATCCGGTGGGATCACCGTGTCCCATCTCAGGTTTGGCACACAACCCATCCAGTCTACTTATCTGGTGATCAACCCTGATTTTGTCGCCTGCCATAAAGCCAATTACGTGCAACTCTACGATGTGATTGAGGGCCTCAAACCCGAAGGCACCTTTCTTTTGAACTGCCCATGGAACGCCAAAGAGTTGGAAAAAGAAATACCGGCTTCCATGAAACGGACTCTGTTTGAAAAGAAAATCAAGTTTTATACCATTGATGCCGTCAAAATCGCACAGTCGGTGGGACTGGGTGGTCGAATCAACATGATCATGCAGACCGCTTTCTTCAAGTTGGCCGATGTACTTCCTTTTGAAGAAGCCATTGCTCTCTTGAAAAAAGATATCAAAAAGACCTATGGAACCAAGGGCGACAAAATCGTCAACATGAACATATCGGCTGTTGACAAGTCCATTGAAGGTCTTGTGTCTGTGAAAATTCCAAAAAGCTGGGAAGAAGCCACATCCGTTCCTGTTGCCAAGGCTGAGGTACCGGAATTTATTGAAGCCGTTCTCCGACCGATCCAGGCCCAGAAAGGTGATCTGCTTCCCGTATCAAGCTTCCCTGCAGATGGTGTGTTTCCTGTTGAAACATCCCGTTACGAAAAGCGCGGAGTGGCCATTGATGTGCCCGAATGGATACCTGAAAACTGTATTCAATGTAACCAGTGTTCCTTTGTCTGCCCCCATTCAGCCATTCTTCCGGTTCTTCTGGATGATCTTGAAATGAAAGATGCACCGGAAACCTTCACCATGCTGAATGCCACGGGTAAAGAACTCAAAGGGACCTATAAATTCCGTATTCAGGTAAACACCTTGGATTGTCAGGGTTGTGGAAACTGTGCGGATATATGTCCTGCCAAGATTACGGCCCTTGTGATGAAACCCATTGAAACCCAAATGCCTGAACAGATTCCCAATTATGAATTTTCAAATTCAATTGACTTTAAAGACAAAGCCATGGGCAGGGATAGTGTGAAAGGCAGTCAGTTCCAGAAACCCCTTCTGGAGTTCTCCGGTGCCTGCGCCGGATGTGGGGAAACGCCTTATGTGAAGGTTCTGACTCAGCTTTTTGGTGAACGAATGACCATTGCCAATGCCACGGGTTGCAGTTCAATCTGGGCAGGTTCGGCACCCTCATTCCCCTATTGCACCAATAATGAAGGATTTGGACCGACCTGGGGCAATTCCTTGTTTGAGGATGCGGCTGAATTCGGTTACGGTATGGCCATCGCCTTCAACCAGAGGCGGGCACGTCTGGCAGATCTCATGACCAAGGCCGTGGAACTGGATATTCCGAAAAATGTTAAAGCTGCCATGACCTCATGGCTTGAAAACAAAAATGACCCGGGCAAATCCAAGGAATTTGGTGATCAGCTCAAGATGCTTCTTATGGGGCCCCCGTCCCATTCCATTCTGGATGAAATAGATAACATGAATGATCTGTACACCAAAAAATCACACTGGATTTTCGGGGGTGACGGTTGGGCCTATGACATCGGATTCGGTGGGCTTGATCACGTGATTGCATCGGGTGAGGATGTGAATATTCTTGTCATGGATACGGAAGTGTATTCCAATACCGGCGGCCAGGCATCCAAAGCCACGCCAACCGGTGCCATTGCCAAGTTCGCCGCATCGGGTAAGAAGATCGGCAAAAAGGATATGGGTCTCATTGCCATGTCATACGGGTACGTGTATGTGGCCTCCGTATCCATGGGCGCCAATAAACAACAGATGATGAAAGCGTTTATTGAAGCGGAAAGCTATCCCGGGCCGTCCATTGTTCTCTGTTATGCTCCTTGTATCAACCAGGGCATACGAAAGGGCATGGGAAAATCCCAGGAAGAAATGAAGCTGGCTGTTAATTCCGGTTACTGGCCCCTGTATCGTTATAACCCCTTGCTGCAACAGGAAGGTCAGAATCCCTTTGTGTTTGAGTCCAAAACACCGGATGGAACCATTCAGGAATTCTTGGCCGGGGAAACCCGATATGCCGCTCTGGAAAAATTGTTTCCGGAAGAGTCCAAGAAACTCCGGGTTCAGATTGAATCGGAACTGAAGAGCAAGTTTGAACTGTATACGCGTCTTGCTCAATAGAATTTTGTCCGGCCCATGGCCTTGGGGCCATGGTAATATGACGGGATTTAAGGTATTATAAAAAGGTCACCTTCCATTTTAAGGAAGGTGACCTTTTGTATTCATAAAACACAGTGGGTTTAAGGGAGGTACGTGCATGGATCTGGGTAACATCACCAGCGATGATGGCAAAGGTTTCAAAACATCCTGTGACCGGTGCAGTTCCTGCTGCGTCGGGGGCGGTCCCATTCTTCGATTTGCCGATGCGCATCTGATTCGCACCGGTAAAATTCCGTCGGCAAATCTTTACACCATTCGTAAAGGTGAATTTTTGTTTGACCGGGATAAAATGGCCATGGTGCCTGTCACGACGGATCTGATCAAGATCAATGTCACCAAAAAAACCATGGAATGTATTTATCTGAAAGACCGCAACCAATGCGAGATATACACGACACGTCCAACAGAATGCCGGGCCTTCAAATGCTGGGACACCACTGAGATTGAAATGAAGTATTCGGAAGACCCCTTGCAGCGCGAGGACCTTCTCGGCGATGTGGACGGTCTGTGGGATCTTATTTCAGACCACCAGGGACGATGCTCCTATGCCAAAATGAAGGAGTTGACCGAAAAACTCAGTGGGGATACCGATGGGACCGTGCTCGTGGAAATTAATGAAATGATCGCTTATGACAACAGCCTCAGAGAAACCCTGGTTGAAAAAGCCAAGGTGGATAAAGCCATGCTCCCCTTTCTCCTGGGCCGACCCTTCATGGAAACCATCGCCATGTTCAATATGAAAATTGAAGAGAAAAACGGGTGCTATTATCTTGATTTTATTTGAAAAATTATCAAGATAGAAGAAAGCTAATAAACTGGCCAAGGCCACTCCTGCGGGGGCCAACACCTCACTTCGCTGGGACAGGCTTGTTTAAAAAGGTTGTCGAATGTGGTTGTTTTATGGGCAAGCATAAATTGCTTGCACCTGATTTAATTGTGATTTTTTAAATTATTATCATAACCTCTCCCAAATTAAACAGGTAAATTGAAAAACATCTGACCCAAAAGGACACAGCGAAAAGCTGTGCCCTTTTTTTATTTATTCGGATGGATTTGAGACGTCATCCAATTGAGTGTTCACGTCCTTTTCAAGGTTGTAGATGATTTCGGTAAAATCCTCGAAATAGCGGTCTCTGATGAGCGCGTCGAGTTGGCCGAGGAGTTCCCAGATGGTAAAGGCAATCTGGACTTCTTCCTTGTATTTTTGATCCATGTGTAAATCCTCCTGTCTTATGGTTTTTTCGTTCAGACGATGTCGCCAAAAAAGAAAAAGTGGGGAAGTGGATTTGATCTGCAATATTTTTCTTGATGTGTCTCACTAAGTGAGATACCATCCATTGATGAGAGTATTCAAAAACAAGTGGTTTGAGCGTTGGGCACGAAAAGAAGGTGTTTCGGATGAAGCCTTGCACAACGCCGCCGTTGAAATAGTGGCGGGCAGGGTTGAAGCCGATCTTGGGGGCTATTTGTTCAAGAAGCGGTTGCCCTTGAAAGGGTCAGGTAAAAGCGGCGGATACCGTGTTATTGTCGGTTATAAAAAACCAAATGAAGAGCGGATTATTTTTATATATGCCTTTGCCAAGAATGCCCGCGCCAACATTTCAACCAAAGAAGAAGCCGCTTTAAGCATCGTTGCGGAAAACTTTATTTCAACGACCACCGCACAGCTTAAAACACTCTTAGAAATTGGGTCAATATGGGAGGTAAAAAAACATGAGTGAAATTTTAAACATTGCCCGTGAAATGGGGCAAGACTTGGTGAAGGTCGGCGCTATGGATGAAATCACCATGCGCAAAATTGATGCGCTTTGCTTACCGCCGTTACATCCTTTTCTGCCCGAAGATGTTAAGCGGATACGAAAGGCAAATCATGTTAGCCAAGCGGTTTTTGCCGCTTTTCTTGGCATAGGGAAAACAACTGTTCAACAGTGGGAAATGGGGCAGAAGAAACCAAGCGGAGCGGCAAGGCGTTTGCTTGATCTTATTGACCGAAAAGGGTTGGTTGTTTTGGGGTGATTAACTGTGATTTCCCAAATTAAACAGGGAAATCGGAGAGAATCGGACGCAAAAGGGCACAGCATGATACTGTGCCCTTTTTTTTG
Source organism: Pseudomonadota bacterium (assembly GCA_018818835.1). Lineage (GTDB taxonomy): Bacteria > Desulfobacterota > Desulfobacteria > Desulfobacterales > Desulfolunaceae > JAHIRD01. The sequence continues at coordinate 18,143 of JAHIRD010000096.1, read as the reverse complement.
ATTATTTAGGATGGTTTAAAGAAGTCGTATTGTTTTGTAACTATTTGTAATACATATTATACCATTGTTATAATATGTATTTTTATAAAAAAAAGGATTCAGGGTAGGCGGTCCTGATTTTTTGAAGAAATGACCCCTGTTGACAAAAATGTACATACATATTAATATGTACATATGAAATTTTTATGGGACCCGGTCAAAAATAAGATCAATCAGGCCAAGCATGGTGTCAGTTTTGAGAATGCCGTGCTTGTTTTTGATGATCCCTATCACCTCAGCATGGTGGATCGGATTGTGGATGGGGAGGAACGGTGGCTAACCATCGGGCAGATCTGGGGCATGGTGGTTTTGATTCTCGCTCATACATATAAGGAAGAAGGCGGACAAGAGATTGTAAGAATCATATCGGCACGAAAGGCCACCAAAAAAGAACGAAAAGGATACGAGTATGGAGAAAAATACGAATAAGGAATTGAACGCTTTGTCCAAAATGTCGGATGACGCCATTGACACGTCAGACATCCCGGAAGTGATCAATTGGGATGCCGGTGTCCGAGGACGTTTTTTCAGACCTATCAAGAAACGGGTCACCATCCGAATCGACGCCGACGTTCTTGAGTGGTTCAGGGATCAAAACGATCAATATCAGACAGCCATCAACAAGGCATTACGGCATTATATGAATGATCATAAAGGCCAATCCGTTTCTCATTCATAGAGGGTTGTTCGGATGGATTTGAGACGCCATCCAATTGAGTGTCCACGTCCTTTTCAAGGTTGTAGATGATTTCGGTAAAATCCTCGAAGTAGGGGGCTCTGATGAGCGCGTCGAGTTGGCTGGTCCGTCCGCATGGATCAAGAAAGCACGAGCGTGCCCCCTCTTCAAAAGCTATTCAATATTCAAATCATTATTTGGAATATAAATTATTTAATATCTTGATACTATTTAGTTTTATGTGATATATATAAATCTGTTTTCTATTCACAATATCAGTCACATTATGAATTTAAAGGCTGTGATATGTCGTTGTCTATCAAAGAATATCTAAATCGAGGCCCCGCAACATCGAAAGAAATTCAAGGGGCAACTGGGTTAAGCCAGCCCGTTGTTTCTCGTCAGCTGAGGGACATGGGAGACACGGTTGTCAAGCTGGCTAATGGCCGGTCTCCAAGATATGCCGCCACTCGCAACGCCTTCGGAGGAAACGACAGGCTGCCTTTGGGTATGGTGGATGCTTGTGGAAATACAGTCTTGGCGGCATATCTCCGCCCATTGGTCCATGGAGGTTTTTTTATTGAACCAGCCACAGGGATGCCCCCGTTGCTATTGGGTGAGAGCAACGATGGCTTGTATGGTGATTTGCCTTATTTCTTGTACGATTTAAGCCCACAGGGATTTCTTGGCCGGAAAATTGCGGAAGAAATGGCTGCGCACTCAGATGACTTCCCCAATGACCCAAGAAATTGGAATACAAATCATATTGGGCGCTATCTGGTGTCTAATGGAGATGATTTGCCAGGCAACTTTAAATTTGGAGAGCAAGCATTATTACGTGTCAGGAGAAAGCCAGCCAGGGTTTCGGATGATCAGTACCCGGCGCTTGCTGACAGTGTTATGAGTGGTGTTATACCAGGCTCATCTGCTGGCGGCGAACAACCCAAATTCACAGCGTTTAGCAGCCGCAGCTCCGCTCATGTCATCGTTAAATTTTCCCCTAAAGGAAATAACGAAATTGCCATGAGATGGCGTGATGTCTTAATTACGGAATATCACGCAACACAAGCGATCCTTGCAGAAAATTACCCTGCTGCTGAAACCAGGCTTATTGAAAAGGGTGGCAGACTTTTTTTGGAGTCTCAACGGTTTGACAGATCAGGCGAATATGGAAGAATGTCCATGATCTCCCTTCGGTCTGTTGATGCTGAATTTACAGGAATGGGAAGTCATTGGCCCATAGTCCTAAACGCCCTGCACGAAAAAGAGTTGATTGGTTGGCAGCATGTTTTCGATACAGAAATGTTATGGTGTTTTGGACATCTGATTAATAATACCGACATGCATTTGGGTAATATAAGTTTAGCAATCGAGGGAAATGTGTTCAGGTTATTACCTCTCTATGACATGTGTTCCATGGGATTTGCACCCAAAAGCGGTGGTGAAGTAACCCCTTATGGCTTTGTACCTTCCGTGCCTAAACGAGTGAATCTTAGTGAGGATATGGTTGAGTTGAGCAAGCATATGGCTCATGATTTCTGGGAGAGGGTTTCCAATGACAACAGAATATCAGATGAATTCAAGCGATATTTTGAACATGGAAATCCCGTTGATTTGATGGACAGGCTTATATGATGGTCTTTTTGTCATATCGGTACGAAAGGCCACCAAAAAAGAACGAAAAGGACGCTTGTATGAATGAAAACACTTGCTTTCAAGACGTATGGATGGGAAATACATGTTACGGATGTGGCCCTGCTAATCATGATGGAATGCATATAAAAAGCCGTTGGTCTGATGATGGCCAATTTGTGATTGCTGAATATTTGGCAGATGCCAAATATAATTCAGGAATGCCTGATGTGATGTACGGAGGTACGGTGGCATCATTAGTAGACTGCCATTCAATATGGACGGCCATTGCCTTTGCTTATAAATCGGAAAATCGCATTTTGGGAAGCGAACCTTTGATTCTTTGTGTTACCGGCAAATTGTCTATTACGTTTATTAAACCGACTCCCATATCCAAGCCATTACATCTCAAAGCGTGGGTTGAAGGGGGGATCGATAGAAAGGTGAATGTTATTTGCGAACTGGGTCCTTCAGGCGATATGACTGCGCGTGCAGAAGTGACGGCAGTTAAAATCACGTAAGGCCTGGGACATCCAGTACTTATAAACCCGTAAAAACTCGGCTGGGATATGGAATGTGACAATATGAAATTGAGCAATCTTGGTTTTGACCCGTGGTTTGAGGAGCAGATCAGCGCGTTGCATCAGGTGGGGCGCTGTATTGCCCGTATATCGGCCGTTGACCGTGGATCATACCGTATTATAAATGAAACCGGAGACGTTCCTGCTGAACTCGCAGGGAAGTTTTCTTACCAGATTGAAAGCCCCCTTGACCTGCCATGTGTGGGTGATTGGGTGACGGTGCAATATTATAATGATGACACCGAAGCAATTATCCACGGCGTGTTTCCACGAAAGACGTTCTTGCGCCGCAAGACCGTCGGTGAAAATGTCGACTTTCAGATGATTGCGGCCAACATCGACTGTGCTTTCATTGTTCAGTCATGCCATTTTGACTTCAATCCCAGGCGATTGGATCGGTATCTGGTCATGGCCGCCGATGGAAAGGTTGAACCGGTTGTCATCCTTACAAAGACGGATTTGATCAGCTGCGATGAACTGGAACAAAAGCTGGCTATCACCAAATCTACAGCGATTTCAGCCAGAGTCCTTGCCATGAGCAATGTCAGCGGTGTCGGGTTTGATGAGTTGCAATCCATGCTCGTCCCGGGAAAGACCTACTGCCTGCTTGGTTCGTCGGGTGTTGGGAAGACGACCCTCATCAACCGATTAATCGGTCAGGATGCGTTTGACACAAACACTGTGAGTGGAACCGGGGAAGGCACCCATACGACCTCGCGCAGGCAGCTTATTGTCCTTGGTCAAGGGGCCATGCTGGTTGATACACCCGGAATGCGGGAGCTGGGCCTTCTTGGTGTCGAGGATGGGTTCAACCAAGGCTTTGAAGATATTCTCCTCCTTTCCGAAGGCTGTCGTTTTGCAAATTGCAGTCACGAATATGAGTCCGGCTGTTCGGTCATAGCCGCTGTAAAAGACGGTATATTAAATGAAGATCGTTATTCCAGCTATATAAAGCTCAAGAAAGAGTCTGATTACCACGAGATGTCGTACCTGGACAAACGAAAAAAAGACAGGGCCTTTGGACGCTATGTTAAATCGGTAAAGAAGCAAATCAAGAAATGAATATATTCGGCAACCTTTTTCGATGGGGACTCTTCTGTACCCTGGCTGGTGGTTTACACTACCTGTGAAAAAATAATCTTTCCGAGCTATATAGGTCCCATGGGTCTCATACGTCCCATGGGACCTATAGGACTTATGAGACTTATGAAAATCGCTATAACTCCAGCCGATTGAACGTCAGCAACCACCGGGAGCGGGCGGTGAGATGCTATATAACGTAAGGAAAAAGCGGGATTAAAGCCATCAGGCCTGATCATAGTGAATATTGCAGCAGATGCAGGGTTTGGGATTATCTCCGCAATAAATATCGAAGCGGTTGGACTCTTTGTCACGATCGCCGTTGATATGGATTTTGTTGTTATAATAAACCGGTCCTTTCAGCTTCTGGTCAAGGCGGAATGATTCTGTGACAGGTTCGGATAGCGTTTGGAACGTTCGGGTAAGCACAAGAAGCGGCTGGGCAAATGCGCCCTTGAATCCGAACATCCGGGCATAGGGTCCCCAGAAATGGATTCCGTTGGTGTCTCCGGATATCCGGGCAAATTGAAATCCTTTTCCATCTTCAAGAAACCATTCCCCGACGATGGGGGCATGGGGAATGGGACGAAGTTCCACAGGAGGCGTCTGGGCAGCTGTCTCCTCTGTTTTTCCCCGGTAGAAAAAGGTATAGCAGCATTCCCATACCACCATTCCAGCAACTAAAACCTCTGCAACGATATCGGCTTCCACTCCGGTGCTTACTGTCCGCCGGTCTTTGATGCCACAGGTAATGCTAAAGGTGTCCGAGACCGAGATCCTTTTTTTCTGGCTGATCCATGACCTGACATTGAGGGATTTGAAAATATCCACTGTACTTTTTTTATGGCTCAGTATCCGTATGACCAAGGGGTAGACATAGGTCATGGGATAAAGGGGATGAATCCAAGGTGAATCGTGAATTCCACACATGGCATTGAAGGCCCGGAGGTGGGAAAAATCAACCGTTTGATCGGTGATCAAGGCGTCAATGTGTGGCCCCTGGCCATTCCGACTGGCACTGACGATTCTTCCCCAAAAGCCTTTGACAAGGCCTGCAATATTTGAAGGCCGTTTGTTGAATGTCAGATGAATATCCGATGTGCTCATGATGCCTCCTTTATTGGCTGGGAGTTTAAATTATTAACACGTATCGGTTTTTATTCCTTCTGTTCGCTGCCCAGAGACAGCCAGGCTGCAAGCGCAAGCTCTTCGGCCACATTTTTTATATCGGGTTTGTGAGCGCACGACACATAATGCCGGACATATTCCTGCACAGGGCCAAGCAGGATGGGCTGATATACATCGGGCTTCAGTTTTCTCAAGGTGCCTGACGCAACATGGCCGAAAAACCATACAGATATTTTATTTACGAATTCACCATTCAACTGATGCAGCTCATGTTCGCTCTGGCCCATAAACCCCGAGTGGCGTTCCCTGAACAGAAAGATGGCCCAGGCGGGATGATCCACCACCCACTTAAGGTGATAGGCAATGACTCCAAAAATTCCGGATTTTGCATCCGTACTGGCTTCCAGGGCGTGGACAAAGCCTTTCTGATAGTCCTGGATGCCTTCGAGATACACCTTGGCTGCAAGCTTCTCTTTGCTCCCGAAATGATGATACAGACTTCCGGTGCTGGAGTTTGATTTTTTGCAGATATCACTGATGGATGTCTCGGAAATGCCTGTGCTGATAAAACACTCAAGTGCCCCATGGATGATGGCCTTTTTACGATTGTCCGTATTTGAATGCGTTGTGTTGAGTTTTTTCATAATTAGAATTATATTCTAAAATATAATTTTGTAAATGTTTTTTTGTCAGGGAGGCATATCTTTTAATGGGGTATGAGTGAAAAAAGCCAAGTACCACAACCCATTTGCGTGTCGGGCGAAGCTTGGGCGAAGACCGGCCCAGCTTTTTAAAGCTTGTCCCCGCGAAGGCGGGGAGCTGGCCGCCGGAGGCTCTTTCTTCGTGTTCTTCAGCGTTAAATCGGGAGCGGGTCGTTAGAAGTTATATAACGTAAGGGAAAAACCATCAGGTTTGATTTCAAACAAGATCCCTGCGGGTATTTGGAAGAAAATAGCGCATGCGGTGGTCACGAACATGATCCAAGGCGTCTTTTTTAAGATCGGCCAAGAGAATGCCTTCGTTGCCGCTGATGTCCTTGGCAAGGATTTCACCGGAGGGGTCGGTGACAAAGGCAAGGCCTGGAAAAGACAGGCCGTTTTTGTTTTTGCCGCATTGGTTGCAGGCAATGACAAAGACGCCGTTGTCGTAGGAGCGTGCTGTAATATGGCGCATCCATGAATTGAACTTTTCCCGGGATGTGCCACGGGGTGAGGCATGGGGCATGAAAATGGCATCCACGCCTTTTTCTGCCATGCGGGTGGACAGGAAGGGGAAGTGGGCATCGTAGCAAAGCTGGATACCAAAACAAAAGCCCTGGGTTTTAAAAATGGGAATGGTGTTGCCTGGGCTGAAAATGGTTTGTTCAGGAGGGGCCACATGGATTTTTCGATATTTTTCAGGGTTCTTGCCGGGGATGAACACAAAATGACTGGCGTAGATGTTTCCCTGGGTGTCTTTTTCCGCAAGGCCCGTGAGGATGGTTATTTTTTCACGTTCGGCCAGGTCCTGGAGCCTTAGAATCACGCCATCAGCATCCTCAAGGGCAACGTTTTTGATCCGTTCATCCGAACAGTAGCCCGTTACAGCCATTTCAGGAAAACAGATCAGGGATACATCGGAATGGCGGGCATGGAGGATGTGGCTTTCCATTCGGTCCAGGTTGTTTTCAACCTCTCCCAATGGTGAGTTGAAGATTACGGCCGCCACACGAATATCGTCCATATCATACCCCTGGCCCCGGGCATGGGAAAACCCTTTGGGCCGATTTTTGTTTGCGTTTAAATCAGAGTTTAAATTGGGCGCTGATTTTGAATACACGGGTTGCCGGCAAATTGATAGTCTCAATACCAGTTCGATCTTTGATCTCGAGCAGGCTGGATTCGATGTCATCACGGGACGGGGCGATGAAGGTGAACCAGACATTGTAACTGTTTTCCCGGACATAGTTATGGGTAACGCCCGGATAGGAATTCACAACGTCCGCAAAGGCGTCGATTTTATCGGAAGAGACCTTTGCTGCGCACAAGGTGCTGAAAAAACCGAGCTTTTCAGGGCTGAAATTCCCCCCGATGCGACGAATAATCCCAATTTTTTTCAGGCGCTGTATCCGATCAATCACGTCAGATTCGTCAAGGTTCAGCTCCTGGGCAATGACATGGTAGGGCCGAAGGCAGATGGGGAAATTGGATTGAATGCGGTTTATGATTCGTTTGTCGGTTTCATCGATAGAATGCATGATGGGTTTCCTCACTGGATTCGGATCAGAACTTTTCGGGTTCTGGGTCCGTCAAATTCACAAAAAAAGACGCTCTGCCAGGTGCCAAGTACAAGACGGCCATCCTGAATGATAAGGGTTTCTGACGCACCGACCAGAGATGACTTCACATGGGCATCGGAGTTGCCTTCACGGTGCCTGTACGATGGATCCTGGGGAAAAACCCTTTTCAGAGTACTTAGAATATCTGTTTTGACATCGGGGTCGGCATTTTCATTGATGGTCACGGCAGCGGTGGTATGGGGAACAAAAACAAAACAAAGACCCTCTTGAATCCCGGATAAACGGATTTTTTCCTGGATGGATGCAGTGATGTCAATCAACGCGGTCCGTGATGCGGATGTGACGGTAATATCCATAAGCAGATCTTTTCGCCTTTGATAAACCTGATTCATAAGGGCAAAGCAGAATAAAACGGCCCTGCAAGGTGATTTGCAGGGCCGTCTTGGAACATCATTCTATAAAATCGGGTGTGGCAAATGTCTTATACACATCCTGTGGGCTTGGGAAGGCCAGCCATTTTGCAAGCTCCTTTGCCCGGTCCTGATGGAAAAAGTTCATAGATGTGTTTGAGCTTGAAGCCAGTCAATTTGGAAAGAACACGAACCATGGGTGCAATACCGTTTTTCTTGTAGTAATCTTGGAGAACGTCAATCACCATTGTGTGTTCGTCAGTCAGCTCGGAAATACCTTCTTCTTTTTTAACGATCTCAATCCATTCCGGAGCAAACTGATTAAAGTCAAGCATGAAACCGTCTTCGTCGACTTCAAAGCTAACACCATTGTATTCTACTGTTTCAGCCATCGTACAAAACCTCCTGTTAAATGATATATATTAAGGCTTATCCCTATAATTCCAAATTTATGGAATGCCTACGTTATAACAATTTGTTTTTTATGTCAACCCGAATGAATCATAATGGTATCAGGTATCTTCTTCCGGCATATGTTTCAGCTGTTCAAGGGTAAAAACAGGGCCGTCCTTACAGATAAGTTCCTTACCGATGTTGCACCGACCGCAGATACCAATTCCGCATTTCATCCTGTTTTCAAGGGACATGATGATTTTGTCATGGCTGTAGCCGAGTTTGTCAAGAACAGGCTTTGTGAATTTAAGCATCATGGGAGGCCCACACATAATAGCGTAGGTGTTTTCATCTGCTTTGGGAGCCTGTGTCTCGGTGATGGTGGGAACGAAACCCGTGTGGTATGTCCAGCTGGGGTCATCCGTTGAATCCACGGTGATGTGCATATTGATATCATCGCGTTTTTCCCATACGGTCAGTTCATCCTTGTATAGAATCATACCGGGGTTTCTTGCGCCGTAGATCACGTCAATGTTGCCGAATCGTGATCTGTTTTTGGGATCGAGCAGGTACACGATGGTGGACCGCAGGGTTGTAAACGCAAAACCCGCACCGATGATGACGATGTTTTTCCCTTCCAGGTCTTTCAGGGGATAGGAGTTGCCCAAGGGACCCCGGACACCCATGATATCACCCACCTTCATGTTGTGAAGATGATTGGTGACAAGCCCTGTTCTGAAAACGGTGAATTTGACAAAGCCTTTTTCAGTGGGGGATGAAGCGATCCCGATGGGGATTTCGCCTTTGCCCGGAATGGAAAGCTCGGCAAACTGACCGGATTCGTAGGCAAACTTTTCTTCATCGCCCTCATTCAAAAAGACGAACTTAAATGTTCTGAGTGATTTATCCTGTGTCGCAACGTCGATACTATCGATGCGAACCGGATATGCCTTATATGGATTTTCCACAGTACTCCTCCTTTTGTTCGCTTCAGCTGGCAGCCACGTAATCGTTCATTTTTTTACTGACGGTGCGAATGTCGATATTTACCGGACACTGCTGCACACATCGACCGCAACCCACGCACATGATGCCTTTCTGGTATTTGTCCAGGAAGTATTTCAGCTTGTGCATGAAACGCTGACGAACCCGTTGCTTCTTTTGTGATCTTGGGTTGTGACCGGAACCATGCATGGTGAACAGAGGAGTCATACAACTGTCCCAGTTACGCATGCGGACGCCTGAAAGACCTTTGTTTTCATCCTGGATGTCAAAACACCAGCAGGTGGGGCATGCGTAGGTACAGGTGCAGCAGTTGATGCATGAGAACGAAATGTCGTCCCATATGGGCGCATCGTAGAGATCCATGATCACTTTTTCACTGAGTTTGTCTGTTTCAATGGAAGCGGTGATTTTGGCTTCGGCCGCGGCTTTTTTTGCGGCAATGGCACTGTCGTCACCGGCAGTCTTGAAACCGGCGGCATCCATGAGTTTTTCACCCTTAGCTGTCAGTGCTTTGGCAATGTAGGCATTACCGTTTTCAACCAGAAGAACATCCAGTCCTTCTTCGCTGAACGGACCGCATCCGGTGCTTGTACAGAAGCAGGTGGAGCAGGGATTGTCACAGGCAAGACCCACAAAGGTGGTTGCCTCAAATGCATCCATCCAGTAGGGGTCCCGGTATTCCTTGGTATCAAAGTTCATTCTGACCAGACTCACGGCCTTGGCATCGCAGGGTCTGATCCCCAGAACAGCCCGGGGAGAATAATCTTTTTTTACATCATTCAAGATATGATGATTCTCATTTTTTTCATCAAGGCTGTAGGTGAACATGGCTTCCGATGGGGGAAACACAGCCGACTTGGGGGACAATTTGGAATTGCCGTATGCAAGATCGGGGAGCTCACCTTTTTTGAGTTCCTTGAAGTTATGGGAATCATCTTCCTTAACCGGACCAAATAAACGGTAGGTACTGGTGAGACTCTCTACACCGCTGGCCCATTTTTCTTTGTCAATGTTTATGACCTTCATAATATTAGCCCTTATAGATAATGTTTCATTCATAAATCAGATCGAAGACTCTTACTTGATAAAGTCTTCCCGATCGTCGACTTTGAATGTATCAAGCGGTGGACGTTCATCGAGCGTCAGTCCAGCTTCCCAGCCATAGAGTTCAGAACAGTCTTTTTCAAGCTTTTTTGTCATCTGACGGACCTTGATGTTCTGGGGACATGCTGCTTCGCATGAACCGCAGTCCGTACAACGGCCGGCACAATGGTAAGCCCTGAGAAAATGATAGGTTCTGATATCAACGGCATCATCCGCCTTACCGACCCACTGGGGTTTTGATTCATCCACAAAACAGGTGGGGCAGTAGCACAAGGGACAGGCATTTCTGCAGGCATGGCAGCGTGTGCAGGAGGAGTAGAGGTCGTTGAAAAAATTCCATTTTTCATCGGAGCTCAGGGCTTCCACCTTTTTGACATCCGCGTATTTGTCCACATCCGTCTGCTCTTCAACCAGATCGCCCACAAGTTCATCGTAGATGACAGGGTTCCGATGGGTGCAGGTGCCGCAGTTGTCCTGAAGCTCACCCGTGTTCTTGTCGTTCATCCCTTTGCAGGGGACGCCGATAATAAACAGTTGATCCCGTTTGATTTTATTTTCTATGATATGGGTGACGATGTTTCTGGAATCGCATCCCTTTGCAACTATGGCCAGTTTTTCCTTGCGGTTGGTCAGGTAGTTGCACAGATTGATCCGGCAGTTCGAATCCCATACAAGATCTTTGACGTCATCAGAACGTTTGATCATACACGGTTCGCTCATCGTTGGGACCGTGCCCTGACGAAAACCGATCACAGCTTCCACTGTACCATCTTTAAGGAGCCGCTCTGATATTTCTTTTATTTTAGTAATATATGCATCCATAATTATGATACCTTAACTGTTTTCTTGATGAATTTTTCATTCGGTCCCAGTTCTTTAACCGATTCGGTGACCTGTTTAACCACGTCAACAAATTTGGTGGATTCCGCAGAGGAGATCCATGAGAACTGTAAACGGCCGGGCTCCACTCCCATATGTTCCATGAGGTTTTTCAACAAGGTGAATTTTCGACGAGCATAGTAATTACCTTCCAGGTAATGGCAGTCGCCGGGATGTCAGCCGGAAACCCAGACTGCATCGGCACCTTCACGCAATGCCACCAGAAAGAATTTGGGGCTCATCCGACCCGTGCATGGGATTCTCACCACCCTGACATTGGGGGGATACTGGGCACGACCCACCCCGGCAAGGTCAGCGGCACCATAGCTGCACCAGTTGCACAGGAAACTGACTATTTTCGGTTCAAAATCAGTCATTGTATTCTATCTCCTTATAAAATTTATCGTGCCCGCCCTTGATTCAAGGGCGGGAAACGAATTTGCAAAATTTAGACGGCCTCGTTCAGAGTATACAACTGGGCAAAAATCTGGTCCGTGTCAAAACCTCTGTGGTTGATGGCACCTGACCTGCAGGAACCCACACAGAGGCCGCAGCCTTTGCAGAGAACCGGATTGATTTTTGCCTTGCCCGCGTCGCGACCTTCCGTGAGAAAGGACGGTGCAGAGTAGGGACAAACGGAAACACAGACACCGCATGAACTGCAGAGACTGGTATTCACACTTGCAACCTGGCCGCTGGTGTGAATGGTTTCACGGGCCAAAAGGGTAATGGCACGTGAAGCGGCTGCCTTTGCCTGGGAAACGGCTTCATCAATGGGTTTGGGGTAGTGCGCCATACCACAGAGGAAAACACCGTCTGTTGCAAACTCTGACGGTCCAAGCTTGGCGTGACGTTCCACGAAGAACCCGTTGGCATTCATGGGCAGTTTGAAGAACTGAGCGATCTTTTCATCCCGGTACGGTACAATGGCTGTGGCCAGGGATACCAGATCCGCTTCAATCTCAAGGGGCCTGTGAAGAACATGGTCTTTGGTTTTGATGATAATTTTGCCATTATCGATGGACAGCTGGGGCAGGCTTTCCAGGGTATGACGGATAAAAATCACACCCAGTTCCCGAGCTTCCCGGAACAGATATTCACGTTCACCATAGGTTCGGATATCTCTGTAAAGAACATAGACATTGACCTCGGGGTTCCGTTTTTTAAGTTCGATGGCATTGTCCACGGAATGGGTACAGCAGAGTCTTGAACAGTAGGGCCGTTCAGTATTTCTGGAACCCACACACTGGATGAACACCGCTGATTTCACGCTGCCCAACGAAGGATCATTTGAAATGAATTTCTGATCCAGTTCCTGGCTGGTGACAATCCGGGGATCAGTACCGTAAGCATACTCGGTGGGCTGGTAGGGATAAGCGCCCGTGGCCATGACAGCCACACCGTGTTTCAGGTTTTCCTCTTTTCCACCGCTGACCAGGGTAGACTCGAAATTGCCCACAAATCCCTGGACATTTTCAAGGCTTGTGTTCAGGTGAACGGTGATGTTGCCGTCGTTGTTCACATCGGCTACCAGCTCCGCCAGTTTTTCCTGAATGCTTTCACCCTTGGCTGTTTTGAACAGATTATTGGCCTGGCCGCCCATGACATCGCTTCTTTCCACGATATGGGTTTTGTAACCCTGGCGTGAAAGGCTCAATGCTGTGGACATACCTGAGATTCCGCCGCCCAGAACAAGGGCTGTCTGGTCAACCTGCAGCTCGGCTTCTTCAAGGGGCTGGAACAAGGCCACTTTGGCAACGGACATGCGGATGGTGTCCTTGGCTTTTTCCGTGGCAATCTCGGGTTGGTCTTTATGAACCCAGGAATTATGGTTACGGATATTGGCCATTTCAAATAGGTATTTGTTCAGTCCGGCTGCAAGCAGGGTTTCCTGGAACAGACCTTCATGGGTTTTGGGTGTACACGCTGCCACCACAACTCTGTTCAGGTTCTTTTCCTTGATGATCTCGGAAATTTTATTCTGGGTATCCTGGGAACAGGAGAACAGGTTGTTGGTCACAAATTCAACGTAAGGAAGGCTTTCCGCATATTTGGCGACCTCATCCACCTTGATGGTACCGGCGATGTTGGTTCCGCAGCTGCAGACAAATACGCCAACCCGGGGACGTTCTCCCTGGACATTGGCTTCAATGATCTCTTCAGCTGTTTTGGTCAGGGTGTTACGGGCAGATGACAGTGCCTCCCCAGCATCCGCGGCTGCCGCACTGGCGTCAACGATGGATTCGGGAATATCCTTGGGTCCCTGGAATGCACCGCAGACATAAATGCCTTTTCTGGAGGTGCTTACAGGTTCAAAGGATGTGGTCTTGGCAAAATTACTCCGGGTCAGATCAATATTGAGTTTTTTTGCAAGGGCAATGCTTTCCGGATGGGATTCAAGACCGATGGAAAGAACGATCATATCGAAAATTTCCGTATCGATTTGACCGGTTTCAGTCACATAGCGGACTTCCAGGCTCTCGGATTCGGGAATCGGGTTGATGGTGTGAATCCGGCTTTTGACATATCGAACGCCTTTTTTCTTGGCGTTTTCATAATATGCTTCAAAGTCCTTGCCCGGAGTACGCATGTCCATATAGAAGATGGCGCAATCCAGATCGTCTCCGTTGTGCTCCTTGGCCATGATCGCTTCTTTGGTGGCGTACATACAGCATACCGAAGAGCAGTGACCATTGTCACACTTGTTCATGTCCCTTGAGCCGATGCACTGGAACCAGGCTATTTTCTTGGGTTCTGAATGGTCTTTGGACCGGGTGATCAGATGACCTTTTGTGGGGCCTGAAGCCGAAAGAATTCGTTCGAATTCAAGGGCAGTGACCACGTTGGGGAATTTAGAGTACTGGTATGTGTCAAAGATTGTAGGATCAAAGGGCTTGAAACCCGTGGCAAGAACAACGGAACCCACGTTCAGGGTCACAGTCGTTTCTTTTTGATCGTATTCAATGGCACCGGTGGGGCAGACTTTTTCACAATTCCCGCATTTATCCTTGGTCAACTTGATACACTGGGTGGGGTCAATGCCGTATTTCAGAGGCACAGCCTGATCGTACTCCACATAAATAGCTTTACGTTTAATCAGGTTCGCATTGTAATGGTCTGTGACTTTTTTGGGGCATTTTTCAGCGCAGAGACCACAGGCGATACATTTTTCAGTGTTGACATAGCGGGGGCGTTGTTTGAGTTCGACCTCAAAATTTCCTGCCTCACCTTTAATGTCAATGACGTCGCTTAATGTTTTTAACTCGATGTTTAGATGCCGGCCGACCTCGACCAGTTTAGGTGAGATAATTCACATCGCGCAGTCATTGGTGGGGAAGGTTTTGTCCAGTTGGGACATGACACCGCCGATTGACGGGCCTCTTTCGACCAGGTACACATAGTAGCCTGAATCGGCAAGATCCAGTGCTGTCTGCATACCTGATATCCCGCCACCCACGACCATTACGGATCCGATTACATCCTTAGACATGGCTTCTTTCTCCTGTTAAAATAATGCAGAGTCCCCTTCAAGACGATCATGAACGGCTCTGCAATGTTACAATATTATTCCAAAACCAACGAACCCCATAAAATGAATAAAGTGTAGTGCTTCCATGGGGTTACTATAAATTATAGTCTATTTCACCAATTTAAAGGTAAATTGAGCAAATATACCTACTACCGTTAATGCATGGGCTTGTCAATAGAATTATATCCTCTTAAAACGTATGAATTTTGGAAGGGTTGTGTTAAGGAATCGGCAATGGATTTTTCTCGGTCTTGCAGGAGAGGCTGTGATCAGGAGGTTGATGAGCCAAAAACTCGTACTCGGACTCAGTCCTGAAAGGACGGTACTCGTACGCTTATTCGGATACGTTGCATGAACATGATAAAAAAATCTGACATCGTTGTGGTCTGCGGGCCCACCGGAATTGGTAAAACATCCACGGCCATCGGGCTGTCCAAGGCCCTTGGCGGCAGGATTATCAGTGCGGATTCCATGCAGATATACCGGTACATGAATATCGGAACAGCCAAGCCCACAGCCGAAGAGCAGGAACAGGTCCCCCATGATATGGTGGATATTGTGGATCCGGATGAGCCCTATGATGCGGCTCGTTTTTCAAAGCAGGCCGATATTCGGATACGTTCACTTTGGGAGCAGGGTCTGGTTCCAGTGGTGGCCGGGGGAACAGGACTCTATATCAAGGCCCTTGTCAGCGGTTTGTTCAGGGCACACCCTGCGGATAAGGCCATCATTGCCCGTCTGGAAAAAGAATGCTTTGAAAATGGATCGCCTGCTTTGCATGGGCAACTGGCAGCACTGGATCCCCACGCCGCGGGTCGTATCCATCCCAATGATGCCTTTCGGATTATCCGGGCCCTTGAAATATTTGAGACTACCGGGCGGCCCATCTCCGAATGCCATGAGGCCCACGGTTTTTCCGATCAGCCTTATCGGGTTTTAAAGCTGGGCCTTTGCATGGATCGTGAGTTGCTTTATGAGAGGATCAATATGAGGGTGGATCTGATGCTTGAACAGGGCTTATTGGTTGAGGTGGAATCCCTTCTTGAACGGGGATATTCGCCCCTGCTGAAATCCATGGGGTCCTTGGGATACCGTCACATGATTCAGTACATTCAGGGTCATGTGACCTTTGAGGAAGCGGTCAGAACACTCAAACGTGATTCACGGCGCTATGCCAAAAGACAGATGACCTGGTTCAGGGCTGATTCAGAAATCGAATGGTTTGAACCCCAAAGGCTGGATGCCATGGTTGACAGGGCAAGAATCTTTCTCGGAAAACCCTCCTCCTGACCTGGCCCTGGCCCGTTTAATTTCAAGAGGCATGAACAAATAACAACAATTAATTGACAACTGGGGCTTGGGGCGTGTATTTTGATTGTCATTTCACAGATGTTTAATCCATTAATTTCGGCCATGAAACCATGAAATCATATAATTATTTTATTGCCATGATCAGCCTTTTTCTTGTAGCTTCCTGCGGCCTGAAATCCGTATCGACTCTTAAAGTGGGAGCAGACGGGGACAAGGTGTTTGCCCGGGCTGAAAAGAAATTCGAACAGGGCGATTATGACCGGGCCCTGGCGGCTTACTCCACGTATATTGACGACTATCCGAACCAGGCCCTGGCCCCGGCAGCTCTCCTGAAAATCGGTGCCATTCATTCGGCCATGGGCCATTACGAAAAGGCCCGTCAGGCTTACCAGACTCTTGTAAAAAATTATCCCGGCAGCCCATATGCTCCTGATGCCATGGTGGATATTCTGGTGACTTATTATCAGGAAGGACTCTATTCCGAGGTCATCAAAGGCAGCTATGATGTCCCTGAAAACCTTACCCCCAGCGATTACCTGATCCGTAAGTACGTGGTCATGGGGGATGCCTTTCTGGGACTTGATGCAAAAATGGATGCCGTGGATGCGTTTTTTCGGGCTTACAAACGAAGTGAGGCCGCAGAAAATGAAGGCATCACCTTGAAATTGAGAAATGCCCTTGAACGTTTGACCCCCGATGAGATTGCAGCCCTGCTTGACCGGACCCGGGAGGATGAAATCCGAGCATTCATTGAATTCCAGCTCTGTCGGAACATATTAAGGGATGGGAAGAAAGACGAGGGGCTTGGAGCTTTGACCCGTTTTATCCAGCTCTATGCCAGACACCCCTTGGCAAAGGAGGCTGAAAAGATCAAGGAGGCTCTTACCAGTTCGGCATACACGATCAATCTGGTGGGTTGCCTCATGCCCACAAGCGGCAAATACGAATCTTACGGTTTGAGAGCACAGATGGGGTTTGACCTGGCCTACAATACACTGGTTGAAACGGACAGCGAAACGGATCTTCGCATTGTTTACAGAGATACGGAATCGGATCCTGAAAAAACCAGAGAGGCGGTGCGCGAGCTTGCCGAACTTGGGGTCTGCGCCATCATAGGGCCTGTGGGGACCGTGGAAGAAGCGGCTCAGGAAGCCCAGTTGCGGGGTGTCCCCATCATGACCCTCACTGGAAAAGAGGGGATAACACGCATGGGAGATTTTGTTTTCAGAAACTTTATGACCAGGGAAATGCAGGTGAAATCCGTGGTATCCTATGCCTTTGAGGTCCTGGGACTCAATAATTTTGCCATCCTCTATCCTGAAGAACAGTACGGCCAGGATCTGATGAATCTGTTCTGGGACGAGGTGAATGCCTACGGCGGCGAGATCGTGGGGGTGGAATCCTATACCCTTGAGAACACGGATTTTGCTGTCCCCATTAAAAAGTTGATCGGCATGTACTATCCCGTGATCCAGGAGCCGGATGTTGTGGTGGACAAAACCGATTATCTCAAAAAAGAACCTGCAGATACCGAAGCCCAGAGTCCTGTGATGGATTTTGACGCCGTATTTATTCCTGATTCCTGTGAAAAAGTGGGGCTTATACTGCCCCAGCTGTCTTTTTATGATGTGGGAGACGTCTATCTTCTGGGAACGAACCTGTGGCATACGGATAAACTCATCCGGATGGCAGGCAATGCGGCTCATGGAACGGTGATTCCCGATGGTTTTTTTGGGGGCAGCAAACGAACAGAGGTCCAACGCTTTGTCAGAGATTTTATAGCAACCTTCAACGAAACGCCCGGCTTTATCGAGGCCATCGGGTACGATTCGGCCATGATGATATTTCAGGTGGTCCGGGAAAAGCCGATCTCCTACAGTACATTCAGAGACAGACTCCTTGAGATCAAAGACTTCGAGGGCGTGACAGGCGTCACCTCGGTGGATGAAACCGGGGATGTCTGGAAAGAACTTTATCTTCTCAATGCAGACGGAAACGGGTTTAAAGAACTTTCCCAGTAAAATGCCTGCCCCAGTATTGTTGGGGGGTTGACTTTAGGTAGGGTCGCCAGAGGTATTCCCCCCCCCCCCCCCCCCCC
>JAHIRD010000195.1 GCA_018818835.1 Pseudomonadota bacterium | reverse complement strand
TACTCCGTGTGATACTCGCCGCAAGTATTGTTATCACGGTATTTCTCATCGGTAGTCGTGGCGGCATGGCAGCCTTACTAATCGCTGGCATCGTCGGCGTTATCGGATTTGTGATTATTGATAATTTATTGGGGGTGTTACTATGAAAAACCGGAAGTTGTGGATGCGGAGACTGATAAACGGAACACTGGTATCTACCTTAGCCGCCACTCTGGTGCTGGCGGGACTTTTCTACGGTCAGTCGTCTGGACTGAGTGCCGTTCAGGATACTGTCCAAAACGTCTTTACCATCGGCACAGCAGAGGCAGCGGGGGTAGCTGACCAAACTGCCGACGGAGTAGATGATAATGTGCAGGCACAAGCTCTGGTGACTGCCCTACCAGCCACGGGGGGCCGTATCAGTATTCTCACTGGAGTATACGTCTGGGCGAACGCTACAACCGTCACTAGAGCTATCGACAACATCCACATAGACGGTACTGGTTACGGCACGTATATCGACTCGGATGGTGTCACAGCACCCATCTCCGCAGGTGGTGATAACTGGGTCATCAGTAATATGCATTTTGATGCCCCGGGTCCCGATATGGGAGCCACTACCGGGTGGGAGTGGCGCAATGTTACCGTTGGGGCTACGTACTACGCCTACCGTACTCCTGTGGCATCCACTACCGCCACTGAGTGGGAAATTCCTACTGGCAGGAGTGCTACATTTACGGTTGCGGCCTCAGATGCCTTAGCAAGTAGTATAGCACAAGCTGATTATGTCTGTGATGGTACCGATGACCATATAACTATCCAAGCAGTTGTTGATGCTGTAGCTGCGTTGGGTGGTGGGGATATCTACTTGACCGAAGGCACATTTAATGGGGTTGTCGGTGGACACGTGAACAGCCAAATAAATATGGCGAGTAATGTCACTCTCAGGGGTGCTGGCAGTTCGGCGACAACTCTTTACCAGATATACATTAATGCTGATGCCGTAAGTGGTTGGGCACTACGTGACCTGAAGCTTGATATGACAGGATTCTTACCAGGGTCAATGGGAAACTATAGCACTGTCCAAACCCTTAACCAAGCCTCTGACTACCTGATAGATAATGTTTTTGCCACTAACGGCAACGCCCATAATTTTGCTTTGTACAACTCCACACGAGGGCGCATATCTAATTGTCGAGGAGAAAACTCTTACGATGACAACTTTGCTATGGGCATTGGCTCAACCCACTTACAACTGGTAAATAATATTGCCATTGGCCAGATGACGCCGAATGGCTCTTCGGGATTTGAAATAGACGATGGTGGCAGCGATTTCCTGCTAGTAAACAACACCGCTATAGGTGGTACTCCCCCGAATAATTCAAATGTTGGTTTTGAGATACATATGCACGTTGGGTTTGATGGCCCGACTGGGATTCGCATTATTGGCTGCTCAGCAAGCGGGATGATTTCAGCTGGATTCACGATGTCACGCGTTGGAGGAGGGGTTGGCGCAGCTAATTCCGACATCATTATCATAGGTAGCTCTTCTTACAGTAACGGGACACAAGGATTTTTCGTTTCTGATTCAGTGAATGTCAAGTTGATTGGCGTTAGTGCCTATGACAATACCAATTCAGGAATCTTGATTACAACTAATGCCTACGATGTTCAGGTCAACTCATGCAGCTCCTTTGAGAACGCCGAAGAAGGAATTAAAATAAATGCTGGGTCGGTTATTGCCGTAAATGAAGGTTCATATTACCTGAACGGAAAAAGTGGTATTAAATTAGCTACATCGGGTATAACAGTCCGAAATGCGTCGTCCTACAATAACAACCAAGATAACGCTGCTTTGGGGGTTGATAGTGTGGGTATTGGAGTTGGTGGCGCAGATAGTACAGTGGAGGGAAATATCCTATACGATGACCAAGTTGCTCCAACACAAAAGGCTGGTATTCTTGTTGGGTATCCAGGTGCAATATTGCGAAACAACAGGATATGGGGTAATGTAGATGCTCAGATTTACATTCAATCTGCTCAGAAGGCTACTGCGGAATACTCTAGGCGTTGCGTTGATATGTTTATGGATGTTCTCGCCGTCTCAGCAACTCATGTGCGCTCTAATGAAGATTTGAGTGCTGGAATACCCATAACATTTACGATTGATGCGCAGCCTGATGTACCCAGAACTCTGTCAGGGCATTTTGATGCCCATGCCAACATCACGGCTTACACCATCGCTATTGTCGGAATAGACGCTAAAGGACGTACTCTTACTGAAACTATGACCGAGGCGGACGGATGGGACTGGGAAACTGATAATGCTTTCGCTACGATAACCAGTATAAAAATGTCAGCCCGAACAGGTACGGGAGTAGGTGATACTATGGATATCGGTATTACTGACGTGTTAGGATTGTCCGACCTGGTTTGGGAGACCGCCGATGTCTATAAAATCAAGAAAAACAATGCTAATGCCGTAGTAGCTCTTGCTCAAGTCAATGTCACTTATGATACCTATGATATGGCTGTAATCGGCCTGGCAGCTACGGATGATTTCACTATCTGGTTCAGGAGTAATCTTAATGTTATAAGCTAGGAATGAGCCACGCCAGACTCATCGGTAGGTAGGGTAAATGCTGATACTTGTTAAAATAGAAGGTACTGATGCTGGTACTATAGTTGGAAGATACTATATCGAGTATGTT
>JAHIRD010000095.1 GCA_018818835.1 Pseudomonadota bacterium | reverse complement strand
TTCAGACGGGAATGTGAAGCCGACCCGGAATCCATGGTGTTGGGTCAGGGAGGATGAAATTGAATAGAACTGTTATGCGTTTACGGATATGGATTCCGGGTCACAAAAAGCCGTGCCCGGAATGACACAGCGGAGTGATAGTCCATGACCTACTTTTCTGTTACAGATCGTTTTAATTGCCTTCATGGATTTCCCACGTCTCGTCATGGAAGCCTGTGGACGTATACAACAAAAGAGAATTTTTTCTAATTCAACATATAGCACTTAACAAGTGTTTTGCAGTGGATCGGAAGGATCACGCAGATGGCGAGATATTATGACAGGCAAAGCCGACGGGACTCAGATGCTGATGGAAGGGAGGTACCAGATTGAAGGAGATGGCGAGCTTCTAATTAAACTATTTACTTGATCTTGGGTTTAATTATGCGTGAATACGCCACGGCAACCTACTTGAAATAAAAACTAAGAAATTTCCCTGATTGGCTTAGGGTCAACAAGTCTAAAATGAAAGCTCTGCCTCCCATGGGCATGGCTGGAGCCCTGTGGCATACAGGGAAGACTGGCCCAACTTTTTAAGCCTGCCCCAGCAGCGTAGTGAGGGGCTTGTCCTCGCTAAGGTGGGGGGCTGGCACCAGAGGCATGTTTTTCTTCGTTCTTTTCATGTCCTTCAGGAAGCGAAGCGACCGGGTGGTGGATATAAAAGAAAAATCGGATCATAGATTTACCTCCATGTTTGCCGTCACCCATGATAGTATCCTGCCCAGGAGTCCCGCATGTCGGAATAAGGACAGCACACCTACTATTATAAATCATTTATTTAAGGGCAAAAAATCATGGCGGATAGCCGCATCGTTGAAATTATTCTGGAACCGGAAAAGGCAGGAAGCGCCGAGGAAATCCGTATTCATGCACTCAAAAAAGCAGGGCTGGAGCAGGGTGAGGTTCGGGTTCTTCGGAGGTCCATTGATGCTCGGTCCAGGCATCCCCGTTACAGCCTTCGGGTGGCGGTGGGGGATGAATTGGAAAAAAATCTGTCTCAGCTGGAACATTTTAAGCCCCTCCCCCTTTCAGGACGCCAGGTGATTATTGTGGGTGCAGGACCGGGGGGATATTTTGCGGCCCTGAAACTGCTGGAGCAGGGCATTCAACCCCTGATTCTGGAACGGGGAAAGGATGTGAACGCCCGGCGCAAGGATATCAAATCCATTTATACGGATGGTCTCATTGATCCCCATTCCAATTACTGTTTTGGAGAAGGTGGGGCCGGGACCTATTCGGACGGGAAACTGTATACCCGGTCGGACAAACGGGGAAATGTGGGCCGTGTGCTCGACATTCTGGTGGACCATGGGGCTTCCCCGGATATCAAAATAGATGCCCACCCCCATGTGGGTTCCAATGTCCTGCCCAGGGTGGTTCAAAAACTTCGGGAATCCATTGTAAATGCCGGGGGGCTTATTCGATTCGGGGCACATGTGGATGATTTGAACATAGAAGGCGGACGCATCCGTGCTGTTCGGATCAATGGTGAGGAATGGATCCACGGCGATTCGGTGATTCTGGCCACGGGCCATTCGGCCAGGGATATCTACAGGATGCTTGTGGCTAAAAACATTGCCGTGGAAGCCAAAGCCTTTGCCCTGGGTGTGCGCATCGAGCATCCCCAGGATACGATCGATTCAATTTTTTACAAACAGTCCCCCAGGAATCCGCTTTTGCCGCCGGCAGAATACAGGATCAACTGCCAGGTGGATGGACGGGGAGTCTATTCCTTTTGCATGTGTCCTGGGGGCTTTGTGGTTCCGGCGTCAACAGCACCTGGGGAGCTGGTTTTAAACGGCATGAGCATGGCCGGACGGGGTGCGCCCTTTGCCAATGCCGGGCTGGTGGTTGAAATGAGACTGGAAGATATGGGGGATCCTTGCGATCCCCTGGTGGCCCTTCATTTTCAGGAAACTGTGGAACAGGCTATGTTCAACGCAGGTTCCGGTGAAAATCAAAGCGCTCCGGCCCAGCAGGTGGATGATTTTATTCATGGTAGGCTTTCCCCTGCTATAGAGAAAAGCTCTTATGTTCCAGGACTTTTTTCAGCGCCCCTAAATGAGCTTCTGCCCAGGAGTGTGGTTGATCGACTTCAAAAGGCCCTGGTAATTTTCGGGCAAAAATACAAGGGCTATGATTCCCGCTTTGCGAAAATCATGGCCGTGGAATCCCGGACCAGTTCACCGGTAAGGATTATTCGTGATCCCGAGACCCTGATGCACCCACAGGTTCAAGGGCTTTTCCCCTGCGGGGAAGGGGCCGGATATGCCGGGGGTATTGTTTCGGCGGCCATGGACGGTGAGCGGGTGGCCATGGCAGCAGTCAAAAATAGTTAAACATCCAGGGGGTTGACTGTGAATGGTGGTTGTCAATAAAAACGGTTTAATCATGAAGTTCATGACGAAAAATATGCCTCCGGCGGCCAGATTTATGAAATCTGGACAAATAGGACATGGTGATAAATTCCGTTGAACCCTTGAAATCGTCCGCAACACGGGCAATCCCCCCCGTGGTTGCCCTTTTCGTAGATGGTTTTAAATGTTGTCGTGATACGAACAGGGCAGGCATAGGAGGCCTTACCCAATGTTTTTATGGGGCATATGACAAAACTTCCTGGATTTTTTCAGCCAGATCATGGCTTCTGAAGGGCTTCTGGATAAAGAATGCATCTTTTTCAAGAGCCCCCTGGCGCATGATGGCTTCATCCGTATAGCCTGACATGTACAATACTTTTATTTCTGGCTTTATTGCGTTTATATTTTCGGCAAGATCTTTTCCACTCATCGTGGGCATGATCATATCCGTGATCAGCAGATCGGGGCTAATTTTTTTCAAGGACACCATCTCAATGGCCTCTTCAGCCTTGGCGGTCACAAAAAAGTTATACCCCATTTTTTTGAGCATGCGTTCGAGCAGAAGATGCAGGGATAGTTCATCTTCTACCACCAGTAAAGTTTCGCCGACGCCACGGTGTTTACGT
>JAHIRD010000094.1 GCA_018818835.1 Pseudomonadota bacterium | reverse complement strand
TTGAAAAAAAGCAGTTTAACCTTGCAACACCGTCTGCGGAACATGTCCGTGTTTGTCTGTGACAGTCCGTGTTTGTCCAGGCTATTTCTTTCGTGGACGAACACAGACGACCACGGACTGCCACGGACATTGGAACACTGTATGCCGCACTGTGCTCTTCGTGTTCTTCAGGGACCACTGGGAGCGGGTGGTTAATAAAAAACTATTTACCCTGTGAACGTATACCAAACCGGAGCCTTTATCATGCCTCGAAAACTCAATTATAAAGAGCTTGAAAAGAAGAACATCGAGATCAACAGGATTGTCCAGGACCTGAAAAAAGAAAAACTCTTTTCCGAGACTGTATTAAAGAGCCTTCCCGGAATATTCTATTTGTATGACAGCCAGGGAACCATTATCCGCTGGAATAAAAACCATGAGGATCTGACGGGCTTTGACGCTGACGAACTACCCCAAAGAAATATACTCGAATGGTTTGAGGGGGAGGACAAACAACGGATAAAGCAAACAGTTGAAACTGTATACGAAAAGGGAAGAGGCGATATCGAAGCCAGTCTCATCATTAAAAATGGGGAAAAGATTCCTTATTATTTTACGGGCGTTTCCATGACCATCGATGATAAGCCCTATATGATGGGGGTGGGAATTGATCTTACCCAGATAAAAAAGGTTGAAGAAGCCCTTTACAGAAGCGAAGAAAAATACAGGGGGCTTTTTGAAAATTCTGCCGAGGGTATTTTCCAGATCACACCCCAGGGGCAGTTTGTCAGTACCAACCCGGCTGCGGCACGGATTCTTGGTTATGCTTCTCCCGAAGACCTGATTAAAAGCCTGACCGATATTGAAACCCAGTTATATGTTTCAAAGGGAAAAGGAAGAGCCTTTATTGCCTCAATCGAGGGAAAAAAAGTGGTCTCGGGGTTTGAACTTGAATTTTACAGAAAGGATAAAACACGGATATGGGTGGCTCTCTACGCCCGGGCCGTTTACGATTCCAGGGGTAAGCTTCGTCTGTTCGAAGGAATTTTTTCGGATATTACCGAGCAAAAGGAGGCCACCGAAGCCCTGAAAGAAGAGAATATCCGTCTTCGGACAGGGATCAGAGACCGTTATAAATTTGCCGGAATCATTGGTAAAAGTGCACCCATGCAGGAAGTGTATGAATTGATTCTGAGGGCATCGGTGACCACGGCCACCACCATCATTTACGGGGAGTCAGGCACGGGCAAGGAGATTGTGGCACGGGCGATCCATGACCAGAGCGACCGAAGGAAAAAGCGATTTGTCCCGGTCAACTGCGGCGCCATCCCGGAAAACCTTTTGGAAAGTGAATTTTTTGGCTATAAAAAAGGGGCATTTACCGGTGCCCACACGGATACAGCCGGATATTTGGATGTGGCCGAGGGCGGGACTCTTTTTTTGGATGAACTCGGCGAAATAAGCCTTAATTTGCAGGTTAAACTTTTGAGGGTGATCGAGGGAAACGGCTATGTCCCTGTGGGCGGGAAAGAAATAAAAAAATCAAATATACGCATTATCGCTGCAACCAACCGGAACCTGCAGGAATATGTCAGAAAAGGACTGATCCGGGAGGACTTTTATTATCGGATCCATGTCATTCCTATCCACCTGCCGCCCTTGAGGGAGCGCAAGGAGGATATTCCGCTTTTAATTGAGCATTTTCTCACACTATATAGAGACGGGGCCATCACGGACCCCATTGACGGGAAAATGATCGAAGCACTGCTCAAATACAATTGGCCCGGCAATGTCAGAGAGCTTCAGAACGTGCTCCACCGGTATTTGACCCTCAAGAAAATTGATATTTCCGGCGGTCCGGGGCAGGTTCATTCAAAGGCCGATACACAGGAAACATCGTTTCCTGCCGACGAAATCAACGGGTTTCAGGACGCCATGGACACCTATGAAAGGCATCTGATCACCCGCGCCCTTGAAAAAACACAGTGGCATCGGGAAAAGGCATTAATGCAGCTGGGTATCCCCAGGCGGACCTTTTTCAGAAAAATAAAAAAATATGGTTTGATTCGGCAGGATTAGTGCCACTTTGGCGCTATTCTCCTATGCTCGCACTGTTTTAAAGGCTTTTTGTTTGTTTTCTGATTGATAGTGCCATAATGGCATTATTTGTATCCCATTTTCACATCTGATAAACCCCATGATATTAAAATAACCCGGTCAATCCATGGACCACGACCTTTTCCAGGCTTGGCATGACTGTTGCTCAATACTTTTATATCAATCCGTTCGATCACTTCAAAAAGGAGAACAGGCTATGGGGCATGGAAAGGCGTTTGATTATGATTTCATCGTTATCGGCTCGGGTTTTGGCGGCAGTGTCTCCGCCCTCAGACTTGCTCAGAAAGGATATAAGGTCGCGGTTCTTGAAAAAGGAAAACGATGGGAAAATAAGGATTTCCCCAAAACGAACTGGAACACGAGAAAATACATGTGGCTGCCCCAACTGGGCTGTTACGGTTTCCAGATGCTGACCCAGTTGAAGCATGTCCTGATTTTTCACGGGGGTGGTGTGGGCGGAGGCAGCCTTGTGTATGCAAATCAGTTGTTGGTTCCCCCTGACGAGGTGTTTGAAAAGCCGGAATGGGGAATAGAAAACTGTAAGGAAAAAATGATGCCCCACTATGCGGAGGCCAAAAAAATGCTGGGAGCCAATCCCAGTCCCTCCATCGGAGCAGCCGATAAATGCCTTCAGGAGGTGGGAAAGGATATCAGGGGGAAGGATACCTTCCATAAAAACGATGTGGGTATCTTCTTTGGCACTCCGAAAGAATCGGTGCCGGACCCCTATTTTGACGGTCAAGGTCCGGATCGGGTGGGCTGTGATTTTTGCGGATCCTGTATGGTGGGTTGTCCCAGCGGAGCCAAAAATACCCTGGATAAAAATTATCTGTATCTTGCGGAAAAACTGGGTGTGGATATTATCCCGGAAACGGAAGTCCTTGGTGTGACCCCGGCCAATGGCGGATATGACATCTTTACCAGAAAGTCCACAGGGCTTTTAAAATCCAAAAAAACATACAGAACCAAGGGGGCGGTTTTCAGTGGCGGTGTTCTGGGATCTGTTAAGCTGTTGATGAAATGCAAACAGCAGGGTCTTTTGCCAAAATTATCCGGGCAACTGGGAAACCTGGTCCGTACGAATTCCGAAGCCCTTTTGGGTGTAAAGTCCCGTGATAAAACCACCGACTGGAATGATCAGATTGCCATTACCTCGGGCATTTATCCTGATGAGACCACCCATGTTGAAATGGTCCGCTATAACAAGGGGTCTGATGTTCTGCTTAACCTGTTTACCCTGATGACCGGCGGCGGCGGTCATGTTCCCCGTATTTTCAGATTTATGGGCACTGTTCTCAGGCATCCTGTGCGGTTTGTCCAATTGCTGTGGCCCTTTGGTATGGCATCCTCCACCACCGTTGTCCTGGTCATGCAGACAGATGACAATTATCTTAAGCTCGAATACAAGCCGCGATGGTGGCGCCTTGGCGGGTACAGCATGAATTCGGTGATACCTGAAGGTGAGAAAGGCATGAAAGCCTATATTCCCATTGCAAACGATGTGACCGAGAGACTGTCCAAAAAAATGGATGGCATTCCCTTAAGTTTTTTGCCTGAAGCCACCATAAATACTGGGTCCACAGCCCATATCCTGGGCGGTTGCTGCATGGGAGACTCTCCTGACAAAGGTGTTGTGGGGAAAAACGGTGAATTGTTCGGGTATCCAAACCTGTTTGTTGCAGACGGGTCTGTGGTTCCGGCTAATCTGGGTGTCAATCCCAGTCTGACGATTACAGCATTATCCGAATATATCATGTCCCAGATGCCTGAAAAAAATTAATTTTTAAATTATTAAGGAAAAAGCATGTTAAATTTAGTGTCGGTTTTAGAATACAGCGCCCAATCGATTCCAGAAAAAACAGCCATTGTATTTGGCGATAAAACATTCAGCTATGGCCAGGTCAATGCCTTATCAAACCAGGTTGCCAATGGATTAAAACATGCAGGTATCACCCCGGGTGACAAGGTGGCTTTGAGTTGTCCCAATTTGCCTTATTTTCCTGTTATATATTATGGAATCCTGAAAGCAGGGGCCGTTGTTGTGCCTGTGAATGTCCTGCTCAAGGGTCGGGAGATCGCCTATCACCTGAAAGACAGTGAGGCCAAGGCCTATTTTTGTTTTCAGGGAACGCCGGATCTTCCCATGGCCCAGGAAGGATTTGTCGGATTTAATGACACGGCCACCTGCGAAAATTTCTATATCATCACACCGGATCCCTCTGCCCCATCGCCCATAGAGGGAACCATGACCCTGGGACAGATGATGGGAAAACAGTCTGCTACGTTTGATACCATCCAGACAAACCCTGAAGATACGGCTGTCATTCTCTATACATCCGGAACGACCGGTTTCCCCAAGGGGGCCGAGCTTTCCCACTCCAACATGATCATGAATGCTGTGGGGTCTAAAGAAATCATCGGGCAGACAGATGAGGATATCCATTTGGTGACCTTGCCTTTGTTCCATTCCTTTGGTCAGACCTGTCAGATGAATGCCGGATTTATGTCCGGTGGCACCCTGGTGCTGATCCCACGATTTGAACCGGGCCTTGTTCTTAGAGCCATGCAAAAAGAAAAAGTCACTGTTTTTGCAGGCGTCCCAACCATGTACTGGGCCTTGTTAAACTATGAAGACAAGGAAAACGAGTTTGATCTGGACCTTATTTCCAAAAATCTTCGTATTGGCGTATCAGGCGCTTCATCGCTGCCCATCGAGATCATCAAGGGCATTGAGAAAAAATACAATATCCCCATTGTAGAGGGATATGGTCTTTCAGAGACCTGTCCTGTTGCGGCATTCAACCATGTTAACAAAAAGAGAAAACCAGGGTCGGTGGGAACACCCATATGGGGTATCTCCATAAAGCTTTTTGACAAGGAAAACAAGGAAGTGCCCCAGGGTGAGGTGGGTGAAATCGTTATCCAGGGACACAATGTCATGAAAGGGTATTATAAAAAACCCGAAGCCACGGCAGAAGCCTTTCAATCCACATCCTGGTTTCACACCGGGGATCTTGGGAAAAAAGATGACGAGGGATATCTTTATATCATTGACCGGGTCAAGGATATGATCATCCGGGGGGGATTCAATGTCTATCCCAGGGAAATCGAGGAAGTTCTTTTGACCCATCCGGCCGTGTCACTTGCCTCGGTCATCGGAGTGCCCAGTGAGAAGCATGGAGATGAAATCAAGGCATTTATCGTTCCCAAGCCAGGTCAAACAATTTCCGAACAGGAGATCCTCGACTGGTCAAAAAAACAAATGGCCAACTACAAGTATCCGCGAATCGTTGAAATCCGGGATTCTTTACCCATGACAGCCACGGGCAAAATCCTTAAAAAAGAATTAAAGGCTGAATCTCTCTGAGATGCCTGATTTGAAAAAAGCCCGGGGCACTATGATCGCCTGGGCTTAGATTCATCGCATGAATTATGGAGCAGAGGCAAACCTGGGGAGGGCTCGATGTTTAAGGGCGCCTCTGCTCCCTTTTTAAATATGTACGGTAATTGCTTTATGACTGCCGAGGCTCCAATTAATGCATCAGCACGTACCCTCGAATTATTGAAATCATACTACAACAATTGTTCAGTATTGGAATGATGCTATTTTTTATGAACGTTATATAAATATTGATAACCAGTACCAAAAATGATACATATTAACCATGAAAAAGTTTTCAAGAAAAGAAATCGATAAAGCAGTCGACGTTTTAAATGAGGCGTTACAAAAAAAGAATATAGGTCAAAGGATCTACCTGATTCTTATTGGGGCGGCTTCTTTGATCGTCAGATATAATTTAAAGCGTGCAACCCGTGATATCGATATTATGGATATTGGTTTATCCATCAACCGGATTGGCGGACTTGGCTCTTTATTGAGCCAACTCGGTTATCATGTGGTTTCCGATGCCATCGTCAATTTGCATCCGGACTATCTTGAGCGGGTTGAGCATATAACACAAAAAGGCAATGTGAGCGTTCTATGTCTTGGGCCATATGACCTTTCAATTAGTAAGATAAGTCGGGGCCTGGCTCGGGATATCGATGATATTGTATTGTCAGATGTGCTTGAAGATCAAAGCCTGGATATTCTGGAACAGTTGTATGCTGAAGCCTCTTCATACTGGATCGGTAATCCGGAACAGTATAAATTGAACTGGGATTTATTTAAAGATGCATACCAAAAACATCAAACAAAAATACCTGACTAAACTAAACCGGTTAACTCGTTATCACGATAAAAACCGAAGGGAACGTTTTTTTCCGTTTCTTCTTATCATCCAGAACGATAAGGACCATCCCCGATATACGGAGGCCCTTTCGGTCGGTCACTATTTTCTTGATAATGCGATTCTGGAAACCCAAGAGGAT
Source organism: Pseudomonadota bacterium (assembly GCA_018818835.1). Lineage (GTDB taxonomy): Bacteria > Desulfobacterota > Desulfobacteria > Desulfobacterales > Desulfolunaceae > JAHIRD01. The sequence continues at coordinate 50,483 of JAHIRD010000094.1, read as the reverse complement.
GAGGAGTTTTACAATGTTTTAGCCCATGCCATGGACAAAGAAAAACAACCCGATTATTTTGAATTTGCCCGTAAAACTCCTTACCCGCTGGCAGATTATTTAAAGGTCATCTATGATTTACGTTCAATAAAAAAGGCAGCCTCACAGGACACTTCTGGTTTAGCCATTAAACGACGCGTCATTGTCCAGTTGCAAGACCTCATGAGGCAACAGAATCTCACCAAAACTTCCTTGGCAAAAAAAATGAATACCAGCCGAGCATCCCTTGATCGCTTGCTTGATCCAGCCCAGTCGGTTACCCTCCAAACTCTACAAAAAGCAGCGGATGCCTTGGGTAAGGATTTGGACCTCCATTTTGTTTGACAAAACCTTGCCAAAATGGGAATCACCCAAGATGATCATTGCTTTCATGGTTAAAACTGTTTTTTACTTACCTTGAATCGTGCAAACCCCGCAGCGATTGCAGTTGACCATGGGGCAGGGGGGGGAGGTTTTGGCGGACAGGGCAAGCTCGTATTCTTTTCTTAAAAAAGATTTGGAGATGCCGTGGTCAATGAAATCCCAGGGGAAGAGTTCGTCTTTGCCCCGTTCACGGTGGATATAAGTGGCGGGATCAAGAGCGGATTCTTTGATGCTTTGGACCCAGTTACCCTGGTTCTGGTGAACGGAAAGAAGCAGTTCACCCACCTTTCTGTCACCACGGGACAAGAGGGCCTGGATAATGGCACCCCGGGGGCTGTCGGCATTGACCGTGAGATTGGGGATGCGGTTGAGGCCGTTTTTTAAGGCCTGGATTTTCTTTTTGAGCATGGCCACTGTGTCCATGGCTGCCCATTGAAAGGGTGTAAAGGCTTTTGGAACGAAGCTGCTAACCCCCACCGTGATCTGGCCCATGCGCCCTTTTTCACGGCTGGCATCAAGAAACACCTCCTTGATCTTTTTACAAAGGGCAATGGTTTCGTCCATATCGTCCGGGGTTTCTCCGGGAAGACCAATCATAAAATAGGCTTTGATGTTGGGGATACCTGCCTTTATCAGGGACCGTGTGGCGGAAAGGATGTGCTCTTCGGTAATGCCTTTGTTGATCACCCGGCGAAGACGTTCGGAGCCGCCGTCCGGGGCGATGGTGGCGGTTTTTGTACCGCTCTGGGTAAGGACATTCAGATGATCGGCTGTGATGGCATCGGCCCTCAGGGACGAATAGGAAAAACGAATGGATGCATATTCAGGTGAAGCACAGAGCTTTCCGATGCCTTTGTAGTCGGAGATGGCCGTTCCCACAAGGCCGATCCGGTCCGTTAGGGCGGCACCTTTATCAAATTCAGTTTTCAGACAGTCAGGGGACCTGAACCGGGGTGGCCGGTAAATGTAGCCCGCGCTGCAGAAACGGCATCCATGGGCGCAACCCCGGCTCACCTCGGTGAGAAAAGAGGCATCAAAGGCCGAAGCCGGGGAGACAATGGCTGTGGAGGACGGTGTCTCGGACAGATCCGGCAGATAGGTTCGTTTGATGGTTTCGGGGACATTGTCCCGGTTCGGACCAAAGGATGCCATGGTTCCGTCCGGATGATAGTGTGCCGTGTAAAAAGAAGGGACATAGGCTCCGGGAACGTCCCGGGCCAGACGGGGAAGAAGGTCTTTTTTGTCTAGGTTTTGACACAGAAGGGGAGCAAAGGCTGAAAACAGAGCCTCGCCCTCACCAATCAGAAAACAATCGATGATGGGGGCGAGGGGCTCCGGATTCAACAGGCAGGCGACCCCCCCCGCGATCATGAGGGGGTGGGAATCTCCTCTGGCGTTTGATCGCAGGGGGAGGCCCGCATGGTCAATGAGGCTCAGGACATGGGCAAAATCGTTTTCAAAGGATATTGAAAAGGCGACAACCTGAAAATCCTTTAAGGGACGGCCGGATTCCACGCTCTGAATCCGGGGCGTCCGATCTGCTTGCCCGCGTTTTCCCGGCTCAGGAAGAAAGACGCGTTCACAGACCAGCCCATCATATTCATTCAACAGGCGGTACACGCTCTGGAAACCCAGATTGGCCATGCCCACGGCATAGCGGTTCGGGTAGACCAGGGCAATACTGACCCGTCCGGTCCATTGCTTCCGGATGGCTCCTATTTCAGAGTCAAATGACTCTGCGCCCGAATGTTGGCTCATATCAACCGTTCAAGCAAATCAGGTATCACTAATCCGGCCGGTGGCTTCTCACACGCGTTCCGGAAAGATTACGTGATACGACTAATCGGCTTTTTTTCTTAAAAATGTTGGGATTTCCAGGTCATCTTCATGGAGCGTGATGCCTTTGATACCCCTGTGTGTGGTGCCCCCCATTTCCCCTACGGCAATGTTCCGCCGGATGTATGTCGGTTCGTCCATGGCTCCGGAATTGATTTCAGCAAGGGTCAGATCCCTGACAACACCACGAATGGAACGGTCATTCATGCTGTGAAGGGTTTTAGCTTTAAGTTTTTCACCAATGCCTGTGGCAATGACCGTGACACGCATTTCATCACCGATGGTGTCGTCAATGGCTTGACCCCAGATGATTTCCGCGTCATCACCCACTTCCTGGTAAATCAGATCCGAGGCCTCGGTCATTTCTTCCAGGGTCAGATCGCTGCCGCTGGTGATGTTCATGAGAACGCCCTTGGCTCCGGCAATGGAGATATCCTCCAGAAGGGGATGGGAAATGGCTTTTTCAGCCGCTTCCTTGGCACGGTTTTCACCGGTGGCAATACCGATACCCATGATGGCCATGCCGGCTTTGGACATGGTGGTGCGAACGTCTGCAAAGTCCAGGTTGACCAGGCCGGGCCGCATGATCAGATCGGTGATGCCCTTGACAGAGTGGTGAAGAATTTCATCGGCTTTGCGGAACATGTCGATCATGGTTGCTTTTTTCTGGGCCAGGCTCCGGAGACGATCGTTGGGGATGGTGATCACGGTGTCAGTATGGGCTCTGAGGGCATTGAGTCCTTGTTCTGCCTGGGCCATACGTTTTTTCCCTTCAAATGAGAAGGGTTTGGACACCACGGCCACAGTGAGGATACCCATTTCCTTGCAGACTTCAGCCACCACAGGGGCCGCACCGGTTCCGGTTCCGCCCCCCAGTCCGGCCGTGATAAACACCATGTGGCAGCCTTCCAGGGCATCCCTGATGGCCTGGATGTTTTCAAGGGCCGCATCTTTACCCACGGAAGGGTCGGCTCCTGCTCCCAGTCCTTCGGTGATCTTGCATCCGATCTGAATTTTGGTTTCAGCCCTTGAATGTTCAAGGGCCTGGGCATCTGTGTTGGCTGCGATGAATTTGACTCCGACCAAGTTGGCGGCGATCATGTTGTTGACTGCGTTTCCACCTGCTCCGCCAATACCGATCACTTTTATTTTTGCTGATTTTTCAGCTTCCACGAACGAAAAACTCATTTCCCACCTCCGAATTGAATTGATTTGTGAACGCCTCAAAAAACAAGATGTTCGTCAATAAACCATCCAACGCCTTGGATGGCTCTCTACTCTTTTTTATGGCTACCCGGGTTCCATCAACGGACCCGGGGTGTTAAATCACATCGCTGAACCATTTCTTCATCCGTTTGATCACCCGGTTGAAGATATTTTCATCCCTGATTCTGAATTTGTTTTCAGACTGATTTTTTGCTCCGAAAAGAACCAGGCCCACACCGGTGGCATACATGGGATTGTTTACCACATCCACCAGTCCGCCGATGTTCTGGGGCTTGCCCAATCGTGTGGGCAGGTTGAATACGGATTCGGCCACATCGGTGAGTCCATGAAGAAGGGAAGAGCCCCCTGTGACCACCACACCGGCGCTGATGGAATTTTCCAGTCCGATTTTAAAGATTTCCCGTTTGATCAGGGTGAAGATTTCTTCCACCCGGGGTTCCAGAATTTCACCCAGCACCTGCCGTGGCATGGTTCGGGGTTCCCGGCCGCCCATACCCGGAATTTCAATGGTCTCGTTGGGTGAAATGCCTTCGGACAGGCAGCTTCCGTATTTGATTTTGATTTTTTCCGCATCAAGTTTGGTGGCACGGAGTCCCACGGAGACATCGTTGGTCAGCTGATGACCGCCAATGGCCAGCACAAAGGTGTGACGGATGTTGTTGGCCGCAAAGATGGCCAGATCCGTGGTGCCGCCGCCAATGTCAATGAGGGCGGTGCCCAGTTCTTTTTCTTCAGCGGAAAGAACCGCTTCACCGCTGGCCAATGATTCAAGAACCACGTCCGCCACATCAAGACCGGCTTTGTTGGCACATTTGATGATGTTGTGGGCCGAGGCCACGGCACCGGTGACAATGTGGATGTTGGCCTCCAGGCGGACCCCGGCCATACCCACGGGATTCTGGATACCACGCTGATCATCCACGATGAATTCCTGTGGAAGAACATGGATCACTTCACGGTCCATGGGGATGGCCACGGCACGGGCTGCTTCAATGACCCGGTCCACATCGCTCTGGGCCACTTCTTTGCCTTTGATGGCGATGATGCCATGGCTGTTGAACCCGGTAATATGACCTCCGGCAATGCCTGCATACACAGTTGAAATCTCACATCCGGCCATAAGTTCGGCTTCCTCGATGGCTTTCTTGATGGAATCCACCGTGGATTCGATGTCGATAACCACCCCTTTTTTGAGGCCGATGGAAGGGTGGGTGCCTGTACCGATGATGTTGATTTTATTTCCTGATCGTTCACCAACCACCGCGCATATTTTGGTTGTGCCGATATCAAGCCCGACGATGATGTCTTCTTGGGACTGCATGAACCCTCCTTTTCCTCTCAGGAAATATTAAACGCTAGCCTCTTGGGCCGTGGGTTTAACAACAATACGATTGATCTGATGAAGGTCGATGCTGTCCAAATCCACCAGGTCGGCCTTTTTTTTCAAGTACGTTGACACTTCGATGAGACGGTTGATTTTTTTATCATAGTCACCATAACCGAGTTTGATGTGCTTAAACGGGCCGTTTGCAAGCAGGGTCAAGCCGATTTCCCTGTCCACCAGAATTTCTTTAATCTGGCTCAAAGGGATACGGCTATCAGGTTCCTGTGCAAGTTTGATAATGTTCATGACCGCTTTGTGAGGATTGGTTTCATGCTTCATCGGATGCCTCCCAGCAACATGGATGTCTTCGGGGGAAAGTCCGGTGATTTCCGGAAAGGGTTCGGTTTCCCCTGAAAAATGTTTAAAGATGTCTCCCTCGGTATTCATAAGATAACGTTTGCCTAATTCGACAATGGCAAGGGCTTTATGTTCTTTGATCCTGATCAGGATTCCGTCGGGCATCTCCCGGATCACTTCGGCCTTGCTGATCCATGGGTGGGCCATGAGACGTTGCCGTGCCACATTGAGATTGACTGCAAAGATGTTGTCTCCCTTATGCAGGCCGGCTTGTCTGAGAATCTCTGTCTCACTGAGTCTTAGTTGGCCGGTTACTCCGATGCGTTTTGCACTGAAGATCTTTGTACGCATCAGGGCACTGTAGGAGATCACCAGAGAGAAAGACAAAATCCCCAAGGTCAGAATCAGGCCTGATACATTCAAAAAGGTCTTGATTCTCCATGGCCTTCTGTTTTTTTTCCGGTTTTTTTTGACCTTATACGTGTTTTTCCGTATAGGTTTAGTCTTTGCCGACAATGGTCACCTCGGTTTCAAGATCCACGCCCCAGCGGGCGAAGACCGTGTCCTTTATTTTTTTTACCAGGGCAAGGATGTCCGTGGCCCTGGCCTTGTTTTCATTGACGATGAAGTTGGCGTGCTTTTCCGATATCCGTGCACCACCCATGGAAAAACCCTTGAGTCCAGCCATGTCGATTAGTTTCCCTGCTGGTTCGTGATTCTCCGGGTTCTTGAATATGCATCCGGCATTGGGCAAGGACACCGGTTGATTTTTTGTCCGTGCTTTAAGAATCCTTCGGGCTTCCTGCGCCAGTGCCTCGGGGTCGCCTTTTGAGAGGCAGAGGGTGGCCGAAAGGATCACAGGCTCATCCATGCCCTGGGGCCAACCAAGATGCCGATAGGAAAAATGCAAATCGCTGCGGCCGATGGTTTTCATGCGGCCGCTGCCGTTCAGAACCCCAAGGTTCAAAAGCACCTGGTCCATGGCTCCCATCTGGGTGCCGGCATTCATGGCGATGTTTCCACCAAGTGTTCCGGGAATTCCAAGGGCGAAATTTAAACCGGCATATCCTTTTTTCCAGGCCTGTTTGCAAAGGTCTTTTGTTTTTATGCCGGCATGGGCATGAACCCGAATGGTTTCGTCGTCTTGTTCGTCCCAGCGGATGTCCTGGGCCATGCCCGAGAGTGAAAGAACCATGCCCTGGATGCCCCCGTCCCTGACAATAAGGTTTGTCCCGTCTCCAACGACCAACAAGGGCAGACTCTCAGATCTGGAAAATTGAATCAGAGAAACGGCTTCTTCCATGCTCCGGGGACGTGCAAACACCTGGGCCGGTCCACCCACCTTGAAGGAGGTGTGGCGGCTCATGGGCTCGTCAAAGGACACACGGTCCTTGAACTGACGGCCGAAGATGTTTTTGAGGTCCTCGGTCAACGGCATGGTTATCCCTTTTTCTTTTTGCCGGGTGTTTTTTGGAGTAGAAAGTCCTCGCCAACAGTGAGTACGTTTCCCGCCCCCAGTGTCAGCAAAAGATCATCCTGGCCAAGTTCTTCAATTAAAAGATTCACCGCCGTCTCCAGGCTGTCCACATAACGGGTGTTCTCATGGCCCCGCTCAACGATTTTATCGCAGAGACTCATGCTGTCCACGCCTTCTATGGGACTTTCTCCAGCTGCATAAATGGGCAGGATCAGAAGGTCGTCGGCATTGTAAAAGGCCCGTGTGAATTCGTCGAACAGGGCTTTTGTCCGTGTGTAGCGATGGGGCTGGAAAACAGCCACAATACGCTTGTCAGGCCAGCTCTCACGAACCGCCAGCAAGGTGGCCTTGATTTCCGTGGGGTGATGACCATAATCATCAATGACCGTGACCCCGCCCACCTCGCCTTTGAGCTCCAGTCGCCGCTTAACACCCTCAATGGTTTCAAGGGCGCATTTGATGGTTTTGAAAGGAATGTCCAGCTCCAGGCCAACGGAAATGCTGGCCAGGCAGTTGGTGACATTGTGTACACCCGGAAGATTCAAGGTGATGTCTCCCAGCTTTTCATCCAGATGGAAAACAGTGAAATGGCTTTTGCTGCCTTCAAAGCTGATGTTCCGCGCCTGGACGTCTGCCCGTGTGTTCAGGCCATAGGTTGTATATCGCCCTTTGATTTCCGGGAGGATGTCCTGAACGGATTCACTGTCCAGGCAAAGGATTGACAAGCCGTAAAAGGGAACCCTGGCAATGAAATTCACAAAGGCTTTTTTGATGGCGTTCAGGCTGTCGTAATAATCCAGATGTTCCCGGTCAATATTGGTCACAATGGCCATGGACGGGGAAAATTTCAAAAAAGAACCGTCGCTTTCATCGGCTTCTGCCACGATGAAATCCCCCATGCCGTGCATGGCGTTTGAACCCACACTCTTAAGGACGCCACCGATGACCACCGTGGGATCAAGGCCGGCTTTTTCAAGAACTGCCGCCGTGATAGAGGTGGTGGATGTTTTCCCATGGGCACCGGCCACGGCAATGCTGTATTTGAGGCGCATCAGTTCGGCCAGCATTTCCGCCCTGGGAATGATTGGAATACCTGCCTTTCGGGCAGCCACCACTTCGGGATTGTCCTTTTTGACGGCAGTGGATGTGACGATGACATTGGCATCCCGTATCTGTTCGGCAAGGTGGCCTTCATATACAGTGCAGCCCAGGCTTTCCAGGCGGCGGGTGATGTCTGTGGCCTTCAGATCCGATCCGGAAACCCGGTACCCCAGCTTGAGAAGGATTTCTGCAATTCCGCTCATGCCGATTCCTCCGATTCCCACAAAAAAGATATGGTATTCCTTTTGATACATTCGCTATCCTATGGGCCTTTCATTCTGACCCTTTATGAGTTCATAACAATCGTCGACGATGTTCCATGCTGCCCGGGGCTTGCCGTATACTTCTGAGTTTTCGGCCATCATTAAACGTTCATCCTTGTTTTCCCTGTAAAATTCCATCCGCTGGGCCAGCATGCTTCCGTTTAAGCTATCTTCGGTAATCATTTCCGCTGCGCCTTTTTTGACAAGACTTATGGCATTTTTCACCTGATGATCGTCTGTGGCAAAGGGAAAGGGAATCAGGATGGGGGCAAGCCCCATCACGGTGATTTCCGAGATGCTGGTGGCTCCGGCACGGCAAACGATCAGATCCGCTTTTTCGTAGCAGCGGTCCATGTCATTGTAAAAGGCCTGTACCTGTGCGGATATCCCATTTCTCTCATAGGCGTTTTTGACCATGGCTTCATCTGCAACACCGGTTTGATGGATAAAGTGCCAGGTGCCTTTTTCGTTCAGATGTTCAACGGCATGAATCAGGGCCATGTTGATGTTATGGGCTCCCTGGCTTCCGCCAGCCACCATGACCGTGAATTTTTCCGATGCATTTTCCATGGTCAGGTCGCGTCTTTCCTTTGCCAGAAGGATACTCTGACGGACCGGGTTTCCGGTTAGCAAGGTTTTGTTGATTTTGAAATAATCCAGGCTCTCACCAAAGGAGACATGGATTCGTGTGGCAAAACGGCTGAGAATCCGGTTGGTGACACCCGGAATGATGTTCTGCTCCTGGAGTACCACGGTTATCCCTTTGAGATAGCCCACAAGGGCCACAGGGCCGGACGAGTATCCACCCACGCCGATGATCAGATCGGGATTGAAGTCCTTGATGATTTTTGACGACTGGACAAGGGCTCCGGGTATTTTGAACGTGGCCTTGAGTTTTCGGAAAAGTCCAAGGCCCTTGATGCCCGATGCACGAATGGCCAGATGATCAAAACCCTCTTCGGCCAGGATGTTTTTTTCAAAGGGGCGGTCGGTGCCCACAAAGAGAATACGGTTTTCCGGGTTCTTTTCAAGAAAGGCCCGTGCAATGGCTATTCCGGGGAACAGATGGCCCCCTGTTCCTCCTCCGGCGATAAGTATGTTGACCTTAGGTTCGTCCATGGGGCCTCGTTTTTCCGATGTTGATGATAATACCCACAGCCACCATGTTAATCAAAAGGGAGCTGCCTCCATAACTTAAAAAGGGAAGGGTTAACCCTTTGGTGGGTAGAAGGCCCATGGCCACACCCATATTGACGCATGTCTGAAGACTGATCCCTATGGTAAGCCCTGCGGCCAGAAGCGAACCAAAAAGATCCTCTGTGCGCATGGCAATGATGATACCCCGCCAGATGACCACAAAAAAAAGTGTCAGAATTAATAAAACACCCCATAGCCCCAGTTCTTCACCGATCACGGAAAAGATGAAATCCGTATGGGGCTCGGGAAGATAAAAGAGTTTCTGGTGACCGTTGCCAAGGCCCTTGCCCCAGAATCCACCGGAGCCGAAGGCCATGAGGGAATGGACGATCTGGTAACCTTCATCGGTCTGGTGCTTCCAGGGGTCCAGGAAACTCATCAGGCGTTCAACCCGGTAACTGGCGCTCATCATAACAAGGCCAGCCAGGGGCAGAAGACCCAGAAGTGCTCCACCCAGGTATTTTATGGGAACGCCCCCCATAAACATCATGATCCAGCAGAGAATTCCCAGGATCACCACGGATCCAAAATCAGGCTGAATCATGATCAAAATGGCCAGGAGCATCATGACGATCACATGGGGAAGAAAACCGATGGAAAATTCACGGATCCGCTCCTGCTTCTTGGACAGAGAATAGGCCAGATAAATGATCATGGACAGTCGGGCGAATTCCGAGGGCTGAAAGGTAAAGCCTCCGATGCGGATCCATCTGGCTGCCCCACCTGCCGCATGGCCATACCCGGGGATCTGGGTGAATACCAGAAGCAGGGCTGACACAGCCAGTAGAATATAGGCAAAAGCCCTGTACATTCGGTAAGGGATCATGGACGACAGAAAAAGGACCAAGCCACCTATAACCGAAAAAATCGTTTGTTTTCTCAGGAAAAAATATCCGTTGCCATAGGTGTTGTTGGCAATGGCCGAGCTGGCACTGTATATCATCACGATTCCCACACCGGTCAGAAAGAGAACGGACAGGAGAAGGGGGGTGTCGAATCCTGTGATGACATCAGTTGTTTGTCGTGCCTGTGCCATGATAATTTTACGTCCTTGTTATCCTGAATCGTGCTGTTTTTGTTTCCATGGAAGACTGTGTCAGAGTATGGTATGCCCGGAGTACAGCGTCTTCCACGGGTTTTTCAGAGGATATCCCTTTTGAATGCACCAGGTTGTCCTTGATCTCACGATCGGCCCCGCTGATCAGGAGGGCACACATGAGAAGTTTGGCGTGGGATGTGTCCTGGGAAAAGGCGCTTTGATTGCAATCAGGCATGGATGTCCTCCTTTAGTTGTTTGACGGCGTCGGCAAACACATGACCACGGTGTTCGTAATTTGTGAACATGTCAAAACTGGAACAGGCCGGGGAGAACAGAACCTTGTCTCCTTCTTTGGCTTCCCCATAGGAAAGGGCCACAGCCTCCTCCATGTTTTGTGCTTCGATGACCTTGATAAAGGGGCTCAATGTGTTTTTGATTTCCTTGGCTGATTCTCCCATGGCCACCACGGTTCGGGTTGATTTGAGAATCCCGTCTTTTAACGCAAGAAAGGAACCGCCTTTGTTTCGTCCTCCAAGAATCAGGATCAGGGGTGAGTCAAAGGCGTCAAGGGCGCGTACAACCGCATCCATGTTGGTGGCCTTGGAATCATTGTACCAGTCGATGCCACGGATGGTTCCGATATGCTGGATACGGTGGGGCAGGCCTTCAAAGGTGTCCACAACGGTTTGGATGCTTTCAAGTTTTCCTCCGGCCGAAAGGGTTGCCAATGCAGCTGCTGCGATATTTTCACGGTTATGGTTGCCCATGAGTTTGGCCTGGGAAAGATCCAGAACCATGGTGTCGCAGCCCGGCAGGTTCAGGGTGATTTTTTTACGGCTGATCACTGCGCTGTAGCCCGATCCACCCGCACCGAAGGTGTACTTTCTGTTCTGAAGAATTTTCCCCATGGAAAGGGAGGTGGGATCATCACCATTAATGATGGCAATATCATCCATTTCCTGGTTTTCAAAGATCCGGCCCTTGGAGCGGGTATAGGCCTCGAAGCTGGCGTATCGGTCCAGATGATCTTCGGTGATGTTCAGTAGAACGGCAATTTTCGGCCTGAACCGTTTGATGGTGTCAAGCTGGAAACTGCTCAATTCCACCACCACCAGGTCCGAGGGTGTTTCCAATTCAATATATTCGGTCAAGGGGTTGCCGATATTGCCGCCGGTAAAGACCTTGAACCCCGATTCTTCAAGCATCAAGGAGATCAACGTGGTGGTCGTGGTTTTGCCATTGGTCCCTGTGACAGCGATGATGGGCTCCTTGATAAACATGGATGCAAGCTCGATCTCTCCCATGACAGGGACTGAAAAATCCATGGCCTGCTTGATCTGGGGCAGGGTGTGCGGTACGCCAGGGCTCAGGACGATGAGATCCGTTTTTAAGAAACTATCCGGATTATGAACACCCAGTTCGGTGGCAATGCCCAGCGCCTCCATCTCCATGGGCCGCTGGCCCAGATCCAAAGCCTGGGCTTTGTCCGTCACTGTGACCTGTGCCCCCCGCGCATTGAGAAAACGGGCGATGGCAGCACCGGACCGTGCAAGACCCACAACAAGGATACGTTTCCCGCTTAATTTCATCATCATTGTGCCTTACCTTATTTTGAGAGTACTCACCGCAAGAAGGGCGAGCATGATGGATACAATCCAGAACCTTACGATGACTTTGGGTTCCGGCCATCCTTTGAGTTCAAAATGGTGGTGCAGGGGTGCCATGCGGAAAATCCGCTGCCCCTTGGTGATCTTGAAATAACTGACCTGGAGGATCACCGACATGGCTTCAATCACAAACAGGCCTCCCACGATGACAAGAAGGATTTCCTGCTTGGTGATCACGGCGATGGTGCCCAGAATGCCTCCCAGGGGAAGGGAACCGGTATCTCCCATAAAGACCTGGGCAGGATAGGCGTTAAACCAGAGAAAGCCCACACCGGCACCGGCAATGACGCCACAGATCACGGTGATCTCGCCCCCGTTGGGAACATAAGAGATCTGGAGGTACTCGGCGAGCTTGACATGGCCGGTGACATAGGCAAAGAGCATGTAGGTGACCGCACTGATAATCACCGGCCCGATGGCCAGGCCGTCAAGGCCATCCGTGAGATTCACGGCGTTGGAGGTGCCCACGATGACGAATGCTGCAAAGAAAATATATCCAAAACCAAGATCCGGGGACACGCTCTTTAAAAACGGTATGGTGATCTGGGTGGAAAAATTCGGGGTGGTGTAGGTCAACCATCCGATGATCAGGCCCAACAGGATCTGCAGCAGAATTTTTGATCGTGCGCCCAGGCCTTTGCTTCGTTTTTTGATTTGCATCAGGTAATCATCGGTAAAGCCGATCAGTGTAAAGCCAAAGGTGGATAACAGCGCAATCCAAATATATCGGTTGGAAAGATCTGCCCACAGGAGTGTGGAAATCATGATGGATGATATGATCATCACGCCGCCCATGGTGGGGGTTCCGGCTTTGTCAAAATGACTCTGGGGCCCTTCTTTTCTGATGTATTGTCCGATCTGCTTTTTCTGAAGGGTCCGGATTACCCAGGGACCCAGGATAAAGCAGATCAAAAAGGCCGTGACCGTGGCATAGATGGTTCTGAAGGTGATGTAACGGAATACATTGAAGAATGATATTTCCGTATGAAGTGAATACAATAAATGGTAAAACATGTGATTATCTAATCTCCGTTCAAAACCATAATGTCATTGACAATATCTTCCATGGCCATAAATCGGGAACCTTTGACCAGAACCCAGTTCCCATGCTCCAGATTTTTGGAAAGCGTTCCTATAATCTCTTTTTTTGAACCCGTAAAGACCGAATTTTTGTTAAAACCGTCACTTATGGCAGCGTTACCAATCAGCCGTGCCTTTTCACCGACAAGGTAAATTTCATCCACCCTTTTTCGTACGGCGAATTTACCCACGCTTCGATGCAGCTCGTCGGTGGATGTTCCCAGCTCACCCATGTCGCCTGCCACCAGAATCCCCTTGGCATCCCCTTTGAGATCACAGAGAACATCAATGGCTGCCATCATGGAATGGGGGTTGGCGTTGTATGTGTCATCAATTACAAAAAAACCCCGGGAACTTTTATGTATCTGCATCCGGCCATGAACAGGTTTAAAGGCCCCAAGACCCCGTTTGATTGTTTCAAGGTCCATTCCGGCCAGAATGCCCACACCGGCTGCGGCAAGGGCGTTTTCCACCATAAACCGGCCAGGCGTGTTCAAGACCACCGGAATGCTTTTCCCCAGTGCGTGCAGGTTAAATACGACGTTTCTCGTTTCTGACCGAATGTCACTGGCTCGGATTTGTGCATTATCCGATAATCCGAAGGTGAAGAGTTTGCATCTGCAATGGGTTGCAAGTGCCTCAAACAAAGGGGAACCCATGTTCAGAAGAGCCCGTTTGTCAGGATCCAGGGCATCCAGAAGTTCGGCTTTGGCCCGGGCCACGTTTTCAATGGAACCCAATCCTTCCAGATGGGCAGGGGCCACATTGGTGATAATGCCCAGATCGGGTTTTGCGATTCCTGCAAGCCGGGAGATTTCACCCGGTGCGTTCATACCCATTTCCACCACGGCCCATTGATGTTCTGTTGAAAGACGGAGAAGGGTGAGGGGCAAGCCGATCTCATTGTTGAAATTTCCCTGGGTGGACAAGGTGGTGAATCGTTTTTCAAGGATGGCCGCTGTCATGGCGCGGGTGGAGGTTTTCCCGTTGGAGCCGGTGATAGCCACAAGTTTAACCCCTGATTCTTTTCGTTGTAAGGACGCCATGGCACCCAAGGCCCGTGTGGTGTCCTCCACAGCCACGCAGACACATCCTTTATTTGTCACACAGGCGATGGCATCAACGTTCTTGCTGTTCAACACAAACCCCCGGACGCCCAGGCTCAGAACATGTTCGACAAAACCATGGCCATCATGGTTCTGCCCCGTGATGGCCACAAAAAGATCGGTTTTTTTGATGCTTCTGGAGTCAATGGACACCCCTTCAAACACCTGTCCCTCTGACCCGGACATGCAGATGCCGCCTGTGGCGGTCAGCAATCGTTCAAGGGTCCAGGAAATGGGCCTGATGTCAGAGTCCATGGGTTTCAAGGGCTTTTCGAGCCTCCGTCCGGTCATCGAAATCAATGGTCCGGGTTTTGAGAATCTGATAGGTTTCATGGCCTTTCCCGGCAATCAGGATGCAATCTCCTTTTTTTGCGCAGTCAATGGCCTGGCCAATGGCTTTACGCCGGTCGGGTTCCACACAATGGTGTTTGTTTTTCATTCCCTCACGTATCTGGTCAATGATTTGATCCGGTTCTTCACTCCTGGGGTTGTCCGAGGTCACAATGCACAGATCTGAAAATGTTTCGGCAATCTGTCCCATCTTCGGACGTTTGCCTTTGTCACGGTCTCCACCGCATCCGAACACGGTGATCAGGCGGCCCGGGGTAAGGGGCTTCAGGGTTTGAAGAACGTTCAAAAGACCATCCGGCGTGTGTGCGTAATCCACAAACACATAAAAACCCAGATCCGTGGGCACACGCTCTAATCGGCCCGGAACCGTGAACGCTTCAACCCCTTTTTTGATCGCAGTAAGGGAAACACCTGCACACAGGGCAGCCCCTGCGGCATTGAGAATATTTTCAAGGTTGTGGGCTCCGATGGCATCGGACCGTATGTCTATCTGACCGTCAGGGCAGATCAGGGTTCCCTGGATGCCAAGAATATCCAGAGAGGCATTCCTAAGACGAATATGGGCTGTCTCACTTCCGGTGGTGTAAAATGGAATGGTTAAAAGGCTCTTTATTTCAAGACCTTTATCGTCGTTTCCGTTGATCACGGCCCGGACCGTTTTGCCTTGGGATTGTCCGTGCTCAAGACCTTCGGTGAAAAAACGTTTTTTACAGTCAAAATAATGGTCCATGGTCTGGTGGTAATCCAGATGGTCCTGACTGAGGTTGGTGAAAACACCGGTATCAAAACAAAGGCCGAAAATCCGGTCAAGATCAACGGCATGGGAGGATATTTCCATGATCACATGGGTGATTCCCTCTTTGACCATATCTGCGAGAATTTGTTGAATATCCAGTGATTCCGGAGTGGTCATGGGATTTGCAAAAACCTTGTTGCCGTATCTGTAGTTGATGGTCCCGATGACGCCTGTGGCATGTCCTGCCTCATTAAAAATGGCTTCCAGAAGATAACTGGTGCTGGTTTTACCATTGGTGCCTGTAATGCCTGTGAGATGAAGCTTGGAAGAGGGATTGTCATAAAATGACGCACCCAAAAGGGCCAGGGCCTTGCGTGGTTGATTGACCCGGATAACAGGAACAGTGCAGGGGGCCGTCATGGGTTTTTCCATGACCAGTGCTGCTGCGCCTTGGTCCAGGGCATGGGAAATAAAATCGTGGCCGTCAACCTTCAAGCCCTTGATGGCGACAAAAAGACCTCCGGGTTTAACCTGTCTTGAATCGTAGTGGATGGAGGTGATAGACCGATCCTCTCCCTGGGGATGTTGCATCCCTTCCGGCCTTATCAGGGCCTGTATGCTCTGGAGAAGTGTTGATAGTTTCACCGTTTTGCCTCGATTCGTTGCGCAAGGAGAATGGTTTCGTCGTTACTGTCTGTTTCCGGTTCCACATTGAGATAATTCAGGGTCTCGTGGACAATCTGCTTGAACGCCGGAGCAGCAACGACTCCGCCGTAATGGTTGACTTTGGGATCGTCCAGAATCACCAGCACGGCCACTGCGGGGTGCTGTTGAGGGGCAAATCCCACAAAGGATGCCGTGAACTGATCGTTTGAATAGCTGCCACCCTTGTCTATTTTCTGGGCGGTTCCGGTTTTTCCGCAGACTGTGTAGCGGGAAAGGGCTGCATTCACACCGGTGCCTCCGTCTGTGACAACGGTGGACATAATTACTTTGATTTTTTCAGCGGTCTCAGGGCTGATCACTTGTCGGCCTTTTGTTTTTCCGCATTCCCGGACGATGGTGCCATCCGGGGAGATGATGGATTTGACAATGTATGGTTTGACAAGTTTCCCGCCATTGGCGATGGCTGACACGCCGGCGAGCAGCTGGACAGCCGAAACGGAAATGCCCTGACCAAAGGAGATGGCTCCGGTGTCAATGGATGACCAGGTGTTGTAATTGGACAGGATACCTGAGGTCTCACCCGGGCAGTCAATGCCGGTCTGTTTGCCGAATCCGAAATTGGTGAGGGTCTTGTAAAGAAGTTTTTTCCCTGTGATCTCCGAAACTTTGACTGCACCGATGTTACTGGAAAATTTTACAATCTGCTGAAGCGACAGCCACTGATAGGGGTGGGTGTCGTTGACCTTGTTTCTCCCGATTCTGTATGTTCCGTTTTCACAGAAAAAAATGGAATTGGGGGTGCAGACATTGGACTCAATGGCAGCCGCTGCCAGGAAAACCTTCAGGGTGGACCCGGGTTCAAAGGGGTCGGTGACCGCACGGTTTCGCCACACATTCCGATCATACTGTTTGAAGATGTTGGGGTTGAATTCCGGGAAATGGGCCACCGCAAGAAGTGCTCCGGTATCGGGCTGCATGACCACAGCGGTTCCACTTACAGCCTGGAATTCTTCTGAAGCTTCTTTCAAAGCGTTCTCGGCAATGAACTGAATACGTTTGTCAATGGTCAGAACCAGATCGTTGCCGCTGAATCCGGTAACACTGCTGCCGCTGCTGTTGAATCGTCGGCCCAGAGCATCTTTGGTTACGATGAATTTGTCGGATGCGGCTTCCAGCTCTCTGTTGTATTGAAATTCCAGGCCCTCCAGGCCCTTTTCATCGGTTCCTGTAAAACCGATCACCTGGGCAGCCAAGCCCATATTCGGATAGAACCGGTTGTGTTCCGGAATGAATTCCAGGCCCTTTACGTCCAGATTTTTGATTTTTTCCACATCGTTGGGAGCGACTTTCCGTTTGACCCAGACAAAGGATTTTCCGCTTTTTAGCGTTTTTGTCAGTTTTTTGGAATTAAGGCCAAGGATTTTGGCCATCTTTTTCCCGTTTTGTGAGATGTCTTCCATGCGGCCAGGGAATGCGCCGATGGACATGACCTCAAGACTCACAGCCAGTTCCTTTAGATTGGCATCATAAATGGTCCCCCGTTTTCCGCAGGTCACCAGATATTTGTTATACTGGGATTCAGCCTTTGCCGTGAGCCATTTGGTTTGAATGACATGGAGTTGAACGGCTCGACCGGCAATAACAAGGAAAATCAGGCTGAATACGAGCCCTACAAACAGTTCTTTGTTTTTTATTGTCTTGGTTCCCTTTGTCATCATGCCCTACCTGATTGTAAGAATCTGGTTTTGTTCTGGCATTTGCAGCCCGATTTTTTGGGCAGCAAAAGCCGCGATCCGATCCGGGGACATCAAATGCGCCCGTTCGATTCGTAACTTTTTTTCCAATGAAAGCAAACGCTTGTGCTCGTCCTGCTGGTGTGTCAGCGCATAGCCTGTGGCCGTACACTGGACCCTGCTCCATGTGAACACAAACAACTCAGCCGTTAAAACCACCAGGAAGAACACCCAGACAAGGGTGCTGCCACGTTGAGTTTGTTTTGAGTTTGTTTTCATATTTTTTCGCAGGCCCTGAGTCGTGTGCTCCGGGCCATGGGATTTATCATTGTTTCCTGCTCAGAGGGTCTGACCACTTTCCGGGTCAGAGATTTTACCCTCCTTGTTTTACCGCAAACACAGACCGGGAAATCTTTTGGGCATGTGCAGGTGCCTTCAAGTTCCCTGATCTTTTCCTTGACCAGACGATCTTCCAGTGAATGGAAGGACAACACACAGAGTCTTCCGCCGGGTTTTAAACAATCCACAAAATGATCAAGAAATTCCTGCAGCCGTCCGAGTTCATTGTTTACTGAAATCCGTAAGGCTTGAAAAACACGGGTCGCCGGGTGAATTTTCTGGCCTGCGGAGGCTTTTCTCGGTACGGCCCGGCTCACAATGTTTGCCAGCCTTAAGCTGGTTGTGATGGGAGCCTGCTGCCGTTCTCGAACAATGGACCGTGCAATGGGCCGTGAGAATCTTTCTTCCCCCAAGGTGAAAAAAAGATCAGCCAGTTCTTTCTCATCTAATCCGTTGATCAGGTCCTCTGCCCGTGTTCCGGACTCGGTATCCATGCGCATGTCCAGGGGTTCGTCCTTCATGAAGCTGAAGCCCCGGCCACTTTGTTCAAGTTGGTTCTGGGAAAGGCCGATATCGATCAGGATGCCGTTGACAGCATCAATCCCCAGTTCCTGCAGGATTTGGGGAAGATCGGCAAAATTGCCGTGAACGAGCCTGATATTATCCGCGCCTAATGTTTCCCGTGCATGCCGGATGGCGTCCATATCCTGGTCGATTCCAATGACCATGCCATCCGAGCCGACCCTATCCATGATGGCGCGTGCATGACCTGCACCGCCCAGTGTTCCGTCCACATAGATTCCGTCTTTCTGGGGATCCAGAAAAGACAGGACTTCTCCTGGCATGGCAGAGATGTGCTTGAAGGCCATGCCTTAGAGTCCCAGGTCGGCCAGTTCGTTTTTGAACTCGCCGGACTGGAGGGCGGAAATGGTCTGCTGATTTTCAGATTCCCAGCGATCAAGAGCCCATATTTCGAAGTGGTCCACAAGACCCACCAGGATGATGTCTTTATCAAGCCCGCCGTATGTCCTCAGATTCTTTGGGATCAGGATTCGTCCCTGCTTGTCGCAGGCACAATCCTGGGCATTGCCGAGGAAAAAACGCCGGATGGAGCTGTTGTTTGGGCTTCTTGATGCAAGAATCCGTTCTTCCACAACCTTCCACCCATCGTATGTGTAGGCAGACAAGGAATGGGTCATCCCCGTGGTGATGATCATGCCGTCACCACCACTGGCTCTGATGACATCACGAAAGCGAGAAGGCACGATCAGCCTTCCTTTCGGGTCACATGTATGGGATGAACTTCCACGAAACATAAAAATGGTTCCTTACTCCCTATTGCCCCACATTACTCCACTCTATTGATACTAAACTACAGAATTCTCAAAAAGAGTCAAGTCAAAAATACAGACAGTGTTATTTTTTTTAATGATTTATTGGTGTTAACTAAAGTGGATGCAAAGTGGAAGATATTGAATTTCCAAGGGGCAGAGCATGGAAAACGTGGTGGAAAAACCTTCTGCCTCACATAGTTTTTTGCGGTTTATCTGATCATATTTCGAAAAAAAAGGACCGAAAGGTTCAAAGTGGATGATATTGGAGTGATTCACAATCCCTTTGACCCCGTCAAGGAATAAATCAACGGAATGGATCTGGTCATGTGTTCATTGACGGTAACCACCTCGTGACAGGTCTTGCAAATCAAAAATTAATGGGGCATAATTCCAAGAATTCAACGATACGTTTGCACCCCGGTTATCGGATTTTAAGGAGGATAAATCCATGTCATGGACTGTGGAATATCATTCGGATCATCGATTTGTCGAGTGCAAGGCCATGGGCTTCCTTAGGGTCGATGATTTGATCAAAGCGGCTGTCACAACCTTTGATTTAGCCAGAGAAAAGGACACGACTCTTGTTCTCGTGGATGATTCCAAGCTGGAACGGACTGTTGGAATACGTGATATTTATGACATGCCCCAGCGGTATGCAGATCTGAACATTGACAGTAGACTCAAAGTGGCTGTGATCCTCCCCACCTCTCCCAAAGCCAAGGAAGAGGTCCAGTTCTTCGAGACGGTATGCAGGAACCGGGGATTGAACATATCCGTGTTCCGGAATCGTGATGAGGCCATGGACTTTCTTATAAAAAAAACATCCCTGTAACTATAAAATTTTTGGAGAACGAGCCATGGAACATTGCGATACCCTGGTGATCGGAGGAGGGCCTGCAGGGCTTTTTGCGGCCAGTCATCTTCACAAAGGGTCAAAGATCGTGCTTCTGGAGAAAAATATCAATCTCGGGGAAAAGCTGAACATCGCAGGCTCGGGCAGATGCAATATCACCCACACAGGGCCGATCATGGATTTTATTTCAAAATACGGCGATAATGGTCGTTTCCTAAGAAACGCTCTTCTTTCATTTACAAACCTTGACCTGATTTCATTTTTCAATACCCGGGGGGTCGACACCATCTGTGACGCGAATGGAAAGGTTTTTCCCAAAAGCGAAAAAGCCGTGGACATCATAGATACCCTGATCACTGAATGTAGGAAAAGAGGTGTGCTTATAAAGACAGGTGCTGCGGTTTTATCCATAAGAAAAACCGATGATGGATTTTTGGTTTTAACAGAAAAAAATACGTACCTGACCCGTCAGGTGATCATAGCAACCGGAGGAAAATCCTATCCGGCAACCGGGTCTACCGGGGATGGATATAAATTTGTAAAAGCCTTTGGGCATGCCATTGTTGAACCAAGACCGTCACTTTCGCCTGTCTTTATAAAAGAGTATATGTTTGCGGGTATTTCCGGAGTGTCGTTGACAAACCGGCCGATTCATCTGTATCGGAACGGTAAAAAAATCCGGGAATACCATGGCGATATCGGGTTTACCCACAAAGGACTTTCAGGCCCGGGGATTCTTGATTTTTCAAGGTATTTTTTAACGGGTGACATGTTGAAAATCAATATGATTGACCTGCCTTTGGATACACTTCGTGATAACCTGATTCTGGCCAATGAAAAAAACGGTAAAATGTCTGTTAAAAATTTTCTAAAAAAATATGATCTCCCCGAAAGTCTCATTAAAGCCGTGCTTGAAGGGATGAACATGGATGTGAGTATTACCCTTGCCTGCCTCACAAAACAGATGAGAAATCAGATTGTTGACCAGTTCTGCAATCATCCCTTTGTCATCGGAAAGATCGGAAGTTTTCAAGTGGCCATGGCCACCACCGGAGGCATCCATTTGAAAGAGGTGTCACCCAAAACAATGCAATCCCGGCTGGTCGAGGGGCTTTATTTTGCAGGGGAGCTTATGGATATTGACGGAGACACAGGGGGGTACAACATCCAGGCGGCATTTTCAACGGGATTTCTCGCAGCAAATGCCATCAACAAACTCGTCTAACATCTGCTTATGGCTTGCCCTGACGCTTTAAATGCACTATAGATAGTGCTGTGACCTTTTCCTTTTATTGTTCATGAGATAACGAACCCATAACCTTTTCTTAGCAAGTGTCCTTGATGCCTATGGAACGTATCGACTATTTCATACGACGGTTTCTCCTTGTGATTCCCACCTTTATCGGGATTACCCTGATCTGTTTCCTCCTGATCCAGTTCGTTCCCGGTGGGCCGGTGGAGCAGGCCATTATGATGATGAAAGGTGTGGGGTCCTCAGGCCCTGCGTCAGTGTCGACCAATGCCGCATCGATTTCCGATGCCCAGCGTAAAGAGATCGAGGCCCATTTTGGTTTTGATCAACCCTTTCATAAACGGTATTACAAATGGCTGGTTACGGAAAGACTCGGCATGCGCATGGAGTCCTACAGTTTCCCCAATAAGAATGCCTGGCAGCTGATCAGTGAACGATTCCGGGTATCCCTGATTTTCGGGATTTCCGGTTTTCTTTTAAGCTATCTGGTCTGTATTCCCCTGGGTATTGTCAAGGCTCTGTACCACAACCGCTTGTTTGATTTTGCATCCAGCATCATTGTGTTTGTGGGTTATGCCATTCCGGTGTTTGCCTTTGGTATGATTTTAAAGATGCTGTTGTGTGGTAGCGTGGAAAGTTTGTTTGATATATTTCCGTCCTCGGGCTTTACTTCGGATATGTTTGATACACTTCCCTTTGCCTTGAAGGTCAAAGATATCTTCATGCACATGTTTCTGCCCTTATGCTGTTATATGATCGGCAGTTTTGCCGTGTTGACCCTCTTGATGAAAAATTCACTTCTGGAACAGATCAATAAAGATTACATGCGCTGTGTGGTGGCCAAAGGTGCCAGCTTTTCACGGGCTGTCTGGGGTCATGCCTTTAGAAATTCCCTGATTCCCATTGCCACGGGCTTTGGGTCCATTCTCACCGTGATGTTTGCCGGATCCGTGATCATTGAGCAGGTATTCGAGATTCCCGGCATGGGCCGCTTAAGTCTGGAAGCCATCGTGGGCAGAGATTATCCCGTATTCATGGGGATTTTATCCCTGACCTCACTTTTGGGACTGGTGGGAAACATCCTGTCGGATTTCTGTTATGTACTCATTGATCCCCGGATTAATTTCCGGGATTCCTAACGGGTGATGTCTATGCGATTAAAAGATTATACTGACGTGCATTTTTAGAAAAAAATAAAAAGCAATTTTTACCATGAAGTACATGAAGGTCATGAAGAAAAACGATTAAAGATTTAAACCACCCGCTCCCTTTGGTCGCTCAAGAACACGAAGAGCACGAAGAAAAGCATGCCTCCGGCGGCCAGCTTCCCCGCCTTCGGGGGGACAAGCTTAAAAAGCTGGGCAAATGGGTTATGGTGTTTGATGAGTAAAAAAACAGGATTTGATTTTAAAAATTAGCGTAAATTAGCGTCATTAGCGGCAAGAAAAAGTTGTTTGTCAAACTTTTCAAAAGTTTGGCCCCCGGCCGGGCCGCCGGAGGCCTAATCTTTGCCCTTCTTCGTGCTCTTCGTGTCCTTCAGAGAGCGCAGCGAACGGGTGGTTAAAAAAAGAAAAACAAGTTTACAAGAGCACGAAGAAAAACATGCCTTCGGCGGCCAGCTCCCCGCCTTCGCGGGGACAAGCTTTAAAAAGCTGGGCAAACGGATTGGGTGCTTTCTTCAGTAGCCATCTGTCGACTTTTTACGAGTTCATCACTAATGCATATAAGCATAAAAAAACTATTTTCCATAGGAAATCCCGAAACAAAACGGAGGCTGAAGAGATTCAGGCAGCAGCGTCTTGCCCGTTTTTCCTTTTGGGCGCTGAGTATCCTTTATCTGGTCAGCCTGGGGGCTGAGCTGGTCTGCAACAGCGATCCCCTTTTCTTACGGTTTAACGGTGAATCCTATGTTCCGGTGTTTCGGTATTACCCGGAAGACACCTTTCTTGGAAACGGAAAACTGACCCGTCCCGATTACAAGACCATGGTAAATCTGCCTGCGTTCCGGGACAATCCATCCAATTTTATGATTTTCCCCTTGCTGAAATACGGCCCATACGAGAGTGTGACTCCCTCGGATCTGGTCTCGGGGCAGGAGGTGTCCCTGGTCTTGAGTCCTGTGACCCGAATGGCCACGGTGAACATCCGTAAGGATTATACGATTTCCCGTTCCGCCTCTTTTGGAATATTTGTGGATCGTGATGAAAACGATGTTCGGGATATGCCGGTAACAACGTGGATACCCGTACCGGAAAATTTGAAGTCGGCCGTTTCTTCCCGCTTTGGAAACACAAAACAAGATGCGTTTGAATGTCAGTTATCACTTTTGGATGGCCTACGGATCAGGGTATCCCTGCCAGCCTATGAACCGAGGAGTGCCGCTCCCAAAACCGTTCGTCTGAATGTCCGGGAAGAGAAGGGGCCGAAACAGGATGCCGTGACCATATTTTTTGACAAGGGCCTGAATGTCAAAGGCCAGGAACCTGTGATCTGGCAGAACCTTGTCCGGGAATCCCGTGAAACGTTGATTGAAAAATTATCTCTGAGATATGAACGTCCGGTGGATTCACTCATGCTGGATATAGGCCAGAGCCTTTACCGGGCGGATTTTGAAAAAATGGATATTCGATTTCCCTTTCCCCCGGTCAAAGATCATTTTCTGGGCATAGACGAGGCCGGCCGTGATGTCCTTGCACGCATTATTTATGGCCTTCGTATCTCCCTCACCTTTGGGCTGGTGCTGGTCATCTGTTCCATGGCCCTTGGAATTTCAGCCGGGGCCATTCAGGGCTATTACGGCGGACTTGTGGATATCTCGGCCCAGCGTATGATTGAAATCTGGAATGCCATGCCTTTTTTGTACGTCATGATTCTCATGGGCTCGGTTTACGGGAGGAGTTTTGGACTTTTACTGGTCTGTTACGGAATTTTTAACTGGATAGGCATTTCCTACTATGTTCGGGCCGAGTTTTTTCGTTTGAGAAAGCTATCCTTTGTGGAGGCTGCCAAATGTCTTGGAATCCCGTCCCGGAAAATTATTTTCAAGCACATCATGCCCAATGCCATGGTGCCGGTGATTACCTTTTTTCCCTTTTCCCTGGTGGGTGCCATCGGGTCCCTGGCTGCACTGGATTATCTGGGGTTCGGACTGCCGCCCCCCACACCCAGCTGGGGCGAGCTGCTGGCCCAGGCCCAACAGTACCGATGGGCCTGGTGGTTGATTCTCTACCCGTCTCTGGCCTTGTTCATCGTGATGCTTCTGGGCGTGTTCATCGGTGAAGGGCTAAGAAATGCCTATGATCCGAAGCAGTATGCTCGGTTGGAATGAGGGGGCATATATAAAATACTTGAAATGATATGGGACCTATAGGACCTATGGGACTAATAAGTTCCAATAACATCCATAAAAATGAAAACAAATTTATCATGAAGCAACGATGATTATGACGGAAAAGCTCCTCGACATAAAAAATCTGACCGTGACCTTCAAGACGGATGATGGGCGAGTCCTTGCTGTGGATGACCTGTCTTTTTCGGTTGATTACGGGGAAACCGTGGGGCTTGTGGGTGAATCCGGGGCCGGAAAATCCGTAACAGCCATGAGTATTCCCCGCCTTGTTCCATCGCCACCGTCACAGGTCGAACACGGTGAGATCCGTTTCAAAGGCAGGGATCTTTTAAAAATGAATATCCGGGACATGAGAAAGATCCGGGGCAAGGAAATCGGGGTGATTTTCCAGGATCCCGGAACTGCCCTTTCCCCCCTTCATCGGGTGGGCAATCAGCTGGTGGAGGCCCTTCGGATGCACCGGAACCTTTCTTTCAAGGAGGCATGGGCCACAGCAGAATCCTGGCTTGCCAACGTGAAAATCCCCGATGCCAAAGAGAGGATGTTCGTGTATCCCCACCAGCTTTCCGGGGGCATGCAGCAGAGGGTCATGATCGCCATGGCCCTGATTCAGGAGCCGGATCTGATGATTGCGGACGAACCCACAACAGCCCTTGATGTGACCATCCAGGCCCAGGTTTTTAATCTTATCAGGGACATGAAAAAGAACGACAGTGCCATGCTTTTGATTACCCATGATATGGGGGTGGTTTGGGAAATGTGTGACAGGGTCCTGGTGATGTATGCCTCCCAGTTGGTGGAGGAGGGCCTGAAGGATGAGATTTTTTCCCATCCGGCCCATCCCTATACCGAGGGTCTTTTAAAATCCATTCCCAGCCTGGGTGCAGGAACGGGCAAGCGGTTGCCTTCTATCCGGGGACAGGTTCCCTCGGCCCTTGATTATCCAAAGGGTTGCCGGTTTAATGATCGCTGCCCCCATGCCTTTGACCGGTGTGAAAAAGAGTCTCCGGAATCGGTTCATCTTTCAAAGACCCACCGGGCATCCTGTTTTCTTCTGGTACCCGAGCAAAAGGAGGGGACCCATGGCCTCTGAACAGCGGAAACAAAGCACCATGGTTGAAAATAAATTACTGGATATCCGAAACCTTGAAACCTGGTTTCCGGTCAAGCGCGGGATCCTGTCCAGAACTGTGGGCCATGTCAAAGCCGTGGACGGAGTGTCCCTGGTGATCGGAAAAGGTGAAACACTGGGCCTTGTAGGGGAGTCCGGCTGCGGTAAGACCACCCTGGGTCGGAGCCTTCTGGGCCTTGAACGTATCCATGGCGGTGAGATTTTTTTTGATGGAACGAATCTGCATGGTCTCACGGGGAACGTCTTGAGGGATGTCCGACGTCGAATGCAGATGGTGTTCCAGGATCCCTTATCCTCATTGAACCCCCGGATGTCCGTTCTGGACAGCGTCACCGAGGGTATGAAAGCCTTTCAGCTTTCAAACGCCAGGGAGTGCGATGAGAAAGGGCTTTCACTTCTCAAGGAAGTGGGATTGTCCGGGGACGCCCTGTTCCGCTATCCCCATGAATTTTCAGGCGGGCAGTGCCAGAGGATCAGCATCGCAAGGGCCTTGTCCATGAGACCGGACTTTATTGTCTGTGATGAGGCGGTCAGCGCCCTGGATGTGTCGGTCCAGGCCCAGGTGGTGAACCTTTTGATTGATCTCCAGGAGAAATATGGGCAGTCCTATCTGTTTATCTCCCATGATCTGTCGGTGGTCAGTCATATTGCCGATCATATTGCGGTGATGTATCTGGGAAAAGTGGTTGAATACGGATCTGTATCCGCCATCATCCATACCCCTCTTCACCCGTATACCCAGGCCCTGATTGACGCGGTTCCTGTTCCGGGGAAACAGGGGAAAAAACGGGTTATCAAAGGTGAAACCCCTTCGCCGATGTCACCTCCTTCGGGGTGCCCTTTTCATCCACGTTGCCCGGAAGCGGAAACCATCTGCAAATCCCAGGTGCCGGAGCTTAAATCATTGTCAGGATGTCTTGTTTCTTGCCATTTGAGGCACTGATAATAATTCCTGAGGACGCAGTTCTAAAGAAAAATGCAGGTTTTACCGATATGATGTATGATTTGTATGACGCATATAAGATATGTTCGATTTACTTGTATGATACTGGTATTGTTGACATTCTAATAGAATATAAATGACCTTCCCAACAAGAAAACAATCCTTATGAATGATTTTTCACCCATATATTTAATTTGTCCGATTATAAGTATCGTCTCTGCGGTCTATATTGCTGCCATGGGTATTTTTCGGGTTCGTCTGAAATTGGAAAATGTCTTGATGGCCTTGATCTGCTTATCATGGGCTGTGCTTTCCATGAGTTATGTGGTCCAGCATTTCATTGAGGATGAGGGCAGGATTTTAATGCTGGAGCGTATAACCCATTTTTTTATTGTGTATCTACCCCTGGTCCATATACTTTTTTTTCACAGGGTTCTCGGGCTCAAGCAAAGAAAAATGGTTCTGGGCACGGTCTTTCTTAGCGTCATTTTTTCACTTAGCGTTTTTTCAAGGCTCTATATCACGGGAGTGAAAAAATACGACTGGGGGTATTTCGCTCAGGCCGGCCCTCTTTTTTTTGTTTTTCTACTCTTTGCACTTGCAACGGTTTTTTATGTGATCTATCTGGTGGCCTCCCGATTGAAAAAGGAGGGCAATCTGGTTCTTGCAATGAAGATCAGATATACCCGTTTTGCCTATGTTTCCTCGGCTGTGATCACCATGTTATCCGTTCTTCCCATGATGGGATATGATGTTTACCCTCCGGGCTATTTCATTTTCATTCCCTTGGGTTTTCTGGGTTACGGTTTACTCCGGTACCGGATTTTGGGCATCCGGTCCATGTTTCACATCGCCATTATCTGGTTTACGGTTTTTATTCTGACCATTCTGCCCAACATTATTTTATTTGTGATTATTCGAACCCATCTGGGAGTCCTTTCAACCCCCTGGGCGTTTGTAGGCCTTATGGCATGGTTTATTTTGAATTTTCAGTTTGTGCTGAAAATTCAGACATTGGTGGGCCGGGCTCTAAATGCAGACGGATATGATTTGAAAAAAATGGAAACATCATTTTTCAAGAGTTTTCTTTTTTTAAAAAATGTCAAAGACCTCATCGACGAGTTTCGCAGTCTTATGATCACGTATCTGGCCTTCAGTGATGTGGACTTTTTTCTTCCCGGTGAAGATAAAGGGGCTTTTGAAAATGCAAAGGGCCAACGCCTGTCCTTGTCCTTAACTCTGGGAACATGGCTTCTGGCCGATAATCATATGATTGACCGCAATATGGTTGAAACCCATCCCCGGTTCGATGCCATGAAAGAAGAGCTGACAGCCCTTTTTGATCAGCAGAATGCCCAGTATCTGGTTCCCCTGGCCCAGCACGAACGGCTTTTGAGTATCGCTTTCCTCAAGGATGAATACCTGAATCGCCTGATGACCAATTCCGAAGTCCGTTTTATCGATCGCTTGTCGGGTATCGTTTCCATCTCCTTGTACAATGCCATGGTTTTCAGAGATATTTCAGCCCTCAAGG
This sequence comes from Pseudomonadota bacterium, assembly GCA_018818835.1. Classification (GTDB taxonomy): domain Bacteria; phylum Desulfobacterota; class Desulfobacteria; order Desulfobacterales; family Desulfolunaceae; genus JAHIRD01. The sequence goes on along the minus strand of JAHIRD010000094.1, from coordinate 22,185 downwards.
ATTTGCTGGAGGATAAAACCCTGAAACTGTCCGAGGAGATTTCCGAGAGGAAGAAGGCTGAAGAGACGATCAAGAAAAGCCGTGAACAATACAAACTACTGGCGGATAATGTCAAGGACACCATCTGGGTGCTGTGGATAAACGAGTTGACATTCAGTTATATGAGCCCATCGGTAAAAGGTCTTCTGGGATACACGGTTCGGGAGATTATGCACATGAGCGTAGAGCAGTTGTTGACCCAGGAATCATTTGAGTTCATTAAAAAAGTTAGAATCAATGTTCTGGGTAATGACCAACTGTTGAACATGGATACACCCCTGACCATGGAACTGGAGCATATCCGTAAAGACGGCACCCATGTGTGGGTGGAAGTCTCGTCCCATCTGCTGAACAGCGAACAGGGCCCCTTAAGTCTGATCGGTGTATCCAGGGATATCACGGAGAGGAAAAAAGCCGAAATAGAGAAAAAAAATCTGGAAGCCAAACTGATGCAGGCCCAGAAAATGGAATCCATCGGAGTTCTGGCAGGAGGGATTGCCCACGATTTTAACAATATTCTGATGGCCATCCTGGGATATGCGCAACTGGCCAGGCTTTATATCACCGAGGAAAACACCCAGGCCCATGAAAAACTGTCACGCATTGAAAAGGCCAGTTTCAGGGCCAAGGGAATGGTTGCCCAGATTCTGGCCTTCAGCAGGCAGAACGATTATAACAAGTTGTCGCTTCAAATGGCTCCCATTATCATGGAGGCATTGAACCTTTTGAAGGTGACCCTGCCTTCGGATATTCGCCTTATCCCCGAGTTCCAAGACAATGTCCCCTCGGTGATGGCAGACCCTGTCCAGATCCATCAGGTGATTATCAATCTGTGCTCCAATGCGGCCCATGCCATGGAAAGCACGGGCGGGGAATGCCGAATCGGTCTTTCAAGGTATCCTCTGGATCTCGCCAATGCACAAGCCATGAACCTGCCTCCGGGCATCTATATCCGTTTGACCGTTGAAGACTCAGGTAGCGGAATGGATAAGAATATTCTGGACAAGATCTTTGATCCTTATTTTACGACCAAAGACGTTGGCAAGGGCACGGGAATGGGGCTCGCTGTGGTCCATGGCATTGTCTTGAGTTGTGGGGGCAAGATCAAGGTCAAAAGTACACTGGGCAAGGGCACCTGCTTTGAAATTATTCTTCCTGCCGCGGAAAACCCGGTAAAAAATATTGATGATGACCGTGATATAATCTCGGCCAGGGGCAAGGAGCGTATTCTTTTTGTGGATGATGATGAGGATATCACTGAATTGGCCGAGGAAATTCTGGGTGAGTTGGGTTACACGGTCAGCATTGCCAACGATGGCCAGATGGCACTGGGGCTGTTTCTTGAAAACCCCCAGGATTTCGATATCGTGGTCACTGACCTGACCATGCCCCATATTTCGGGCGAGCGACTTGCCGAACAGATTTATGCCAACCGCCCGGATCTCCCGGTGATTCTTTGTACAGGCTACAACACCTATCTCCCGGACCAGAGAACCCGGGACATTGGCATTGTGGATATCCTGATCAAACCGGTTCCCGGAAAGGATCTGGCAGACGCCATCCGTTCGGCACTGGATGCCGGGAAATAGGTAGGCTATAAAAATATGACCGGTTATCTAAAAACAAATTGATTTTGAGACAGCTTATAGTCCAAGGTCATAGGGGTCAGATGCTTGCTTCGATGACCCGGATGAAACCGGGGAGACGGCTTTGGGGTATGGGAAGGGTTTTATAGAAATATTCGGGCCTGTAGGTGTTGATCGTGCTGAAGTCAAGGCTTTTAAATGTCGCCTTAGCCTCATCGTCGGACTGAAAATGATAAAAAAGCTTGCCCCGGGACAACACCCCCATGATCTTTATAAACATATCCAGAAGGACAAAGCATGCATGCTCTTTTTGTAAGGGTAGGTTGTCCGTCAGGTATATCCCACCTGATCCTTCATTGAAGATCTCACCGATGCGTCGCCATACCCCTTTTATGGTTTTCGGATCAAAATAATTGATAATGCCTTCTGTGATCACCACGGTGGGAACAGTGGGGTCCAGATACTTGGCTGCCAGGTTTTTCAGGCAAAGCTCCCCCTCATCAATCAGGATATTGCAGGGAATGATTTTATGACCCTTGGACAAAAGGCCTGCTTTTTTAAGGACATTGTATTTTCGATTGGCCATGTTGGGAAGGTCTGCTTCGATATAGGTAATGCCCATGTCCTGATGGTTCTCCATGAAACGGTAGCCCCGGGGGGAAAAGCCGCAGGCAAGCTCCACGATCTGTCTGACTCCATTTTCACGAACGGCTTTTTCTAAAAGGCAGTCTATAATCAGGTGCCTCTGCTCAAGTCCTGAAATCAGATCAGACAGTCCGAATACTTTTCGGCCAATCCACATCCAGGGCAAAAAGAGATAATAGAGGAGCCTCCCCCGTCGTGTCACCAGGGACTCATGGGACATGTTCCTGGCGTACCAGGAATATCCGGTGAGATGGGCTGTGATACTAATTCGAGACGGATCTGCCGGGATGAATTTTTTAAACAGACTCATGCATAACTCTCCACAGGTGTTTTGGCCTATATATCAATGGAATGACATGATATAATACCGGAATAATAAGGCTGTTATTTAACTCTCGTTAAATAGCAGTAATTCATACATTCGGTTTGAAATCAATACCCAAATAAATTCCGGGAGAAAATGACATAAGTTCTATGGGTCCTATATGTCTTATGGGACCTATAAGACATATAGGACGTATGAAGATTTTATCATCCAACGATGATGACGTCGTAAAAAGTCCCATATGCGGCGTTATAGTGTTTGGCCGGACGTTCTTTTTTGGATTTTATGATATGGATTCCGGGGTCAATCGGTTGAACAAAAACATTCGGACACTGTGGGTTTGTATTTTTAACCGGGACCCTTATACCCAGAACTGACCTTTGGAAATTCTTCGTTTGCTGGCTCGCATGGTCATTCGGACACGTTCGCTCCATGGAAGGCGCAAGAAATTGGTTTTTAAAACGCCTTTGGTAAACCATGTCTTAAACGCGTAATCAATGGCCACTTCCACCACCACAGGGCGTCCATCGTTGGCTGCCTGGAGGGCCTGGGGAATGGTTTTTTCCACATAGGCATCCGAAGAGATGTAAAAGTACTTGCTGTTCACCGCGTTGGCAAAGGCCCGTGTACTGTAATCCGGCAGAATGGTACAGGTTGATCTGGAATAGGTGAATTTCTGAAGCTGGGAAATCTGGCTCAGGTTTCTGTCCCGGAGGACAAAAACCACGGGGGCCACATTCATGTTTGAGGCTGTGAGAAGTTCCATTCCTGTCATCAGCAGTGCTCCGTCACCTGTTAGAGCGATTACGTCCCGGTCAGGGTTGCACATTTTGGCGCCAATGGCTGCAGGTACAGAGTAGCCCATGCAGGAATAATCAATGGGGCCGATCATGAGGCCCGGTTTTTCAAGCCGCAGCATTTCCATACTCAGAAAGGTGCCGTTTCCGCTGTCTGTGGTATAAATAGTGTCTTCGGCAGTGTATTTTTGAAGTGTGGAGAAAAAATGCCAGGGCGAAACCCCTTTTTTGCTTTTCTGGCTTTCCCATTGTTGAATGACTTTTTTATGGCCGGTTGATATTTCGGTAATTAAAAAAGGATTTTTATCATGGCGTTCCGTCAGTGGTGCCAAAGCCCTTAAAAAACTGCCGGAATCCGAGACAATGGGCAGGCGGGCATGGTAGTTGGCGTTGTGTACCTCCGGGTTGATGTCCACATGGATCATGTTTTCAGGAGGATTGATTCCGTAACTTGCCGTGGCAACTTCTCCGAACCGGCATCCAATGGCCAGCAGGCAATCGCACCGGTCCATAATCCTCTGGACAAATGGCGGGGCTGATTTGCCGAATCCGTTCCAGAGAAACAGCTCATGGGATTCGGGAAACACCCCTTTCCCCTGGATGGTGGTGACCACGGGGGCGCAAAGTTTTTCCGCCAGTTCATAGAGGAGAAACGGTGTGTGTTTGGCCCCGTTACCGGCATAGATGGCCGGCCGTTTGGCTTCATTGAGCATTTCTGCGGCACGGTAAAGATCTTCGGACGTGGGGGAGGACGGTACATAGGGTGGTTTGTTGTATTCAAATCCCGGGATGTTGCAGGTGTGCAGATAATGATTCATGGGAATCTCAACCGCAACGGGTCCGGGTGTGCGTGAGTTTGCGATGTGGATGGCGTTTCGTATCACATGGTAGATATCCTCGGGAGACACCACATGGAACACTTCCTTGCACACAGGTTTTAAGATGGCCAGTTGATCAATATCATGGAGTTGATAAGACTTGCCCGTATCATTACGTATTCCGCAGGTCAGAACAAGAAGGGGGATGTTGTCCATGTATGCTTCGGCAATGCCGGAAAGGGCATGGGTGACGCCTGCGCCGGGGACGGTGTTGACTACCCCGATGCTGCTCGATGTGCGGGAAACCGCATCGGCCATGAATGATGCGCATTGTTCGTCGGTCACAAGAATCGCCTGGATTTGCTTTGAGTCTTCGAGGGCATCATAGAGTTCGATGTTGTGGCTTCCGGGTATTCCGAATGTATATCGAACCCCTTCATCTTCAAGTGCTTTAACAACAGAGACAGACCCTCGAACTTTCATCAACACGAACTCTCCAAATAAATCAATACCTTTGGCTGGTCACAAGAGCGATTACCAAAACAGGTAGAGGCGCCTCCGGTGTTTGTGAAAGTGTCAATCAGACAGGAACATAATAAAATCCTGTCACCCCTTCGAATGCCAACTGTATCAAATTATGAAATGAATGTATTATCCCTTATTCACATGCAGCATTGCATGCTATACCCCTCTTATGTCTCTATCCGCTTGGCCTGGACTTGTCAATTGATTTATTGGGGAAAAGGGCTGAGGTTTAAGGACGGGACAATTATGCGGATGTGATGTAGTCCGTGATGCGAGAGTATTCTTCGAAATGGGGAACAAGGCTCGGATCTTTTTGTTTGACCTTGAGGAGAAAATCCCCGAAGGGAAGGTACATCAGGGCTGCCACTTCGTTTTTCTGGAGGGAGAAAGCGTTTAGTGGGATGGATTTCCGGACAAGAAAGATATCATGGAACTCCCGGTCGATGTATGTGCCATGACAGTGAAAAACTTCGCTTTTATCGGTGAATAGAAAATTCAATTCGTCCGGGGAAAGCGTTATCCCCAGTTCTTCATGGATTTCTTTCATGGCTGCGCCCAGACGTGTTTCCCCTGAGCTGATATGGCCGGCACAGGCCATGTCCCATAAACCCGGATGGGTCTGTTTTTCCTGGGCCCTTTTCTGGAGGAGGATATCGTTGTTTTTGCTTAGGATCCAGATATGGACGGTCCGGTGCCAGAGGCCCTTTGCGTGGATCATTTCCCGGGTTTCGATTCGACCTGTTTTTTCTCCCTCAACGGAAAGTACGTCGATGAATTCCATGGGCTTTGAATTAGTCCTTTTCACCGTTTAGGAAAAAGGCGGCACCGAGTCTCATCTGTCTTATTTTTGCCAGTTGCCCCCCGATTCTGGCAGACGCCGCCAGGTCATTGGTGATGGCTTCAAGGAGTCCTGTTTTATCAATACGGGCGTTTTTGAGGATAATTTCAAGCTGAATATGGTAATCCCTGGCAAGGTGTCTGAAATAAAGGTTGAGGGAGTTTTGGTCCGGGTGAAAAACGCCGCTGTCAACCATGCTGGCAGATTCATAGGACAGTATTTTCGCAGTATCCAGCATGGACTTGAGTTTGCCCAGATCGATTTTAAGAAACTCATCCGAAAGCTGGCCTTTTTTCTGCAAGGCCTCGGCAAGGCAAATGGCTTGTTTTTCAAGGGCACCTGTCACAGCCCCCATCATCAGAGCATCTTCCACGGCGCGTACAGGCAGGACAATATCCTCATAGGCCGAGTCTTCCGGCCCCAGAAGGGCCTCGGCAGGAACCTTGCAATTGCTAAGGCGTATACTGCCATGGGGTGCGGGTTTGAAAAAAGGGATGTCCATGGGTGCAAGAACCTCAAGCCCAGGTGTGTTTCTGGGAACCATAAAGGCAGAAAAACGTTTTAAAACAGAGTCAGAGTTTGACACCGCAATAAAAACAAACAGATCTGCAATGGGGCCATTGGTCAGATAACTTTTTTCACCGTTTAATGTGTATCCTTCCTGGGTCTTTACCACTGTGCTTGTGATGTGTTTGGGATGTGCCCCGATTTTGGGCTCTGATACGGCCAGGCAGGCAGTGATTTTTCCCGATGCCAGGTTGGGAAGATAACGTTTTTTCTGATTTTCACTGGCCCAGGTTTCGACGACATGATGGGCGATGATCTGGTGAATCAAAAATGAAAGGGCCATGCCCAGATTGTGCCCTTCTTTGACAAGGCTGTGGGCAGCAATGGAAACATCAAGGGCAGACCTTCCTTTGCCCCCATAGGCTTTGGATATTGACAGCCCAAGAAAGCCTTCACGGCCCATGGCTTGCCAGATATCCATGGGAAAACGGTTTTCCCGGTGAAGGGTTGAAAGGGGAGCAATGTTCTTTTGAGCAAAATTCGAAACATTTCGACCTAATATCAGAGCATCCTGTGAAAGTGCAGTTGCCATGGTAAAAATTCCTTAAAGGATCAACTCTTCAATAAAATCTATGAGTTGGTTCAGGTTTCCGCAGGGCCTGACTTCATGACAATGGGCTTTGTATGTGTACATCTCACTGTCTCCGGAACCCCAGAATTTCTCTTGTTCAGGGTTGAGCCAGATCACACGCCTGCATCGCTCGCGCATACGTTTCAGAACAAGGTCCTGGGGGTTCATATGGTTGGAACGGGCATCACCGATGATCAACAGGGTGGTTTTCTTGTCCAGTTCCTGGATATGTCTGTTCTTAAAATGTTGAAAGGCCATGCCGTAATCCGTGGGGGCATAATAGTTGATATGGGTATCTTTCATGATTTTCTCAACAGCATTGTTTACGTCATGGTCTTTAAAAAAATCCGTGACGTCCATGAGATCGGACACAAAAATATAACTTTTGACCTTGCTGAAACATTCCTGAAGAGAATAAAGGATGTTCAGCATGAAGCGTGCCGTGGACCAGACCGAACCGGATACATCGCAGAGGGCGACTATTTTACCTTTGCGTAAGGGCCGGTCCTTAAAGATGATCTCCATGGGGACCCCCAGATATTTGCCGGATTTTCTCAGGGTCTTTTTAATATCGATGACACCTCGGCTGCTCACCGAGTATCGGAGGGTGGCGATTTCTTCAAGCTTTTTGACCAGTTTTCGAATCACATCTCGGACTTCTTCGATTTCCTCCTGGCCCAGGGATGCAAAGGGGATTTCACCGATATGGTTGTAATGGGTCTCATGGTTTTTCACTTCTTTGAGCCCGTAATTGTCAGGTCGGGGCTCGTTGTTCAGAAGGCCCATGGCATGATCCAGTCGGTCATTCAGATCCCCTGTGATTTTCTTTTTAAGGGCCTCATCCACGGCAGCGTGATTATCCCCAAGAAAACGCAAGACCTTGCTTTTTATCTGGTTGATTTTGAGCATGACCTGGAGTCTGCTGGCAAGCTGGCTCATATTGGATTTAAGGGCTCTGGCTTCTTGCTCCTCCTGGGTGTGAATTTTGTGCACCTCCTGGATATAGGCCATGGGTTTCCCTGCAAGAAAATCCGCCAGGGCTTTTTCCAGGGTATCAAGGGTGTCGTTTTCCATGAGCTGGTCAAGGAAGTTTTTGATCTGTTCGGTTTCAGGGCTCTGGGACACCTGGGAAAGATCTGATTTCATTTCATGAAAGAACAGGTGATACATCTGATCAAAACGGCTTTGCTCCCGCCGACTCTTGGCAAAATTGGACCGAAGCACCAGTTTGAATTCATCCTCTTCCAGGGGGTTGACCAGGGACAGCTGGCTGACGCAGTCCAGAACCTCAGCCGTGGATATCCTCAGGTCGGCGGCCCTGCAGCAGGAGACAAATTTCAAGGTCAGGTTAACCATAAATCAGCCCTGTTTGATCACGTTGAGAATGTTTTTTTTCACGATCTCATAATCGGACTTGTGCTTGCAGATGGTATTCAGAGTTTGGGCCACGCTTTCAGCGGACAGCTCGTCAATCTGAAGGACCATCAGGGAACGTGCCCAGTCCAAGGTTTCGGAAATACAGGGTCGTTTTTTCAAGTCCAGGTCCCTGATCCGAGCGACCATGCTGACCAGTCTGGCCAGAAGAGCCTCATCCATACCGGGCAGTTTCATTTTAACAATATGCATTTCGGTCTCAATGGCCGGGTAATCGATATAAAGGTGGATACACCGTCGCTTCAAGGCATCACTCATGTCTCTGTAATTGTTGGAAGTGAGAACCACAAAAGGATGGGTGACAGCTTTGATGGTACCGATTTCCGGGATGGACACCTGGAAATCACTTAAAAGTTCCAGAAGAAAAGCTTCGAATTCAGGATCGGACTTGTCCACCTCATCGATCAGAAGAACCACAGGTTTTTCAGAACGAATGGCCTGGAGCAGGGGACGGGTCTGGATAAAACGTTCCGAGAAAAAAGCGTCTTCATGGTCTGCAATCTGGTCAACGGCTTCTTTCAAGGTGGCCGTTTCGGAAATCACATCATGGATTTTTTCTTTGACCATCTGTGTGTATAGAAGTTGTTTGGCATATTCCCATTCGTACAGCGCTTTGGATTCGTCAAGCCCTTCATAGCACTGCATGCGTATCATCTCCCGGTCCAGGCATTTGGCCACACTCTTGGCCAGCTCGGTCTTACCCACACCGGCAGGGCCTTCAACCAGGATGGGCTTTTTTGTAGCCTGGGCCAGAAAAACCACTGTTGATATTTCTTTTGAAGAGATATACTGCACCCCTTCGAGCCGCTCCTGCACATCCAAAACACTTTTAAAATCCATTGGGGCCTTCCCATAACTGTTTATAAAAAAGATGGCGTCGTAAAAAGTCCCATATGCGGCGTTATAGTGTTTAGCCGGACGTTCGACATACGCACCAAGTATGCCTTCACGCCCGGCCAAACACTATGCCTTGCCTATGGACCTTTTTCCATAGCCATTTGTGGACTTTTTACGAGATCATCAAAAAATCACACTCTATTAAACTTTCAAAATTATCAGGAAAGGTATGAATGGGCAAGATAAAATATTGATCTTCCCTTTTGGAATACATTGGATTGGCATGACCGGGTCATGAACCTGTGGAGCCCAGGGGAAAAATAATGGTCCGATGTCACCGGGATTTTTGCAACACACCAGCGTGGACAATGCAAACGTCGGATAAAATCAGAGGCGCCCGGAATGACATAGATAGGGGCGAGACATTGACGTCTCTGTGTCTTGTCATAGACGAGAGTCCCCCGTAAATAAATACCTGGAATTTATGGATGGTCACCAAATAGCGAAGGCCGGACACGCTTATACCGTGTTCGGCCTTTATCTGTTGAATCTGTCCTTGACTGTCATGGAAAAACCGTTCAAGGAAATCCGGATATAACCGGGACCGCCTTGGTGATATCCGGTCCGCGTTTGTTATTCGTTCATGTCACCTGATTCAGGCTCGGGCGACTCTTCTTCTTTTAAGTCGTCATTGGGGCTGGCATCATTTTCTTCATAAAGATCGCCGCTTCCTGTATAGTTCTCTTCGTCAGAGCTGTCATCTTCAACATAATCACCTGAACCGGAAGTCGCTTCATCATCGGTCATTACGGTGTCATCGGGACTTTTCGCATCGCTGGCTTTGCAGGTTGAACCGGAAACCAGGCCCATGACAACCACAAGAACAACCACAAGAAGACTCCATTTCAACATTTTCATCGCAACATCCCCTTTTTATAAATCTCACTTTATTAGTAATCCAATCATATTAACCGGTTGCTCTGACCGAATTTGATCAGGCTCCACAGGGTGTACGAACAAGACGTCATACCACCCGCACTCATGTTAGGCCAGTTATGAGCAAAACATGTGCCAGAGCATATTTGTTAATAAAATCAGGCATGCCTGGGATATGAATCATACGTATCGGAACTGTATGTTCCTTTATTTTATATAAATTGGGATATTAGGAATGCAAGGAAGGTGTTCACCGTGTAAAGTGATGCCATATTATCTCTAAAAGGACCGTAAAAAGGGCATGCTTATACGTTACATGTGTCAGAATGAAAAGCGGAACTTTTATGACCGCTTATTTTAGATAGGAACTCTGAGTTCTCGTTGGGATAATCGAAATCGATTTCGATCCCGAAGGAACTAAATACAAACAAACGGATGCATTAGCCGCTCATTCTTGGAGAGTTTCATGCCAGGCCAATGAGAGCCCCTTCCAATGGTTTTAACTGATCCGTCCAAATTTTAAAAACAGGTTTATTTGAAATCGTTTTTGGAAAATTGATATTTTTTCATGAGTTTGTGCAACTGTCTGGGTGTGATTCCTGCCTTTTCCGCCGATATGTTCATGCGCCCCTTGTAAAAGGTGAGCAGTTCTTTTAAATATCGTCGTTCCATGTTGGCCACAGTCTTCTTTCTGACCTCAGAAATAGACATGGAAATGGTCAGGGGGGTATGGGTCATATCTGAACCCGGCTTATTAAATAATTCTGCAGGAAAGCTCGATGGAAGAAGGACCTCTGTGTTTTCAAGGATGTATGCCCTTTCGATGAGATTTTCAAGTTCCCTGATGTTACCAGGCCAGAGGTACTCCCTAAAGGCATCCATGACAAGGGGGTGGAGTTTGGTAATTCCTTTCTGGTACTGGGCGTTGAGCTTGTCCACAAAGGTTCGGCACAGGATGGGAATGTCTTCGATACGATGTCGTAAAGGCGGTATTTCAATGGGAAAGACATTGAACCGGTAATAGAGATCTTTTCGGAATTCACCTTTATTGACCATGCCTTGAAGATCGTCATTGGCGGCGGCGATGATCCGCACATCACTGTAAATATCCATTTCTCCGCCTACTTTCTGGAAGGTCTTGTCCTGCATGACCTTGAGCAGTTTGATTTGGACCGTGGGCGTGATGGTTCCGATTTCATCAAGAAAAATCGTTCCCTGATCCGCGATTTCAAATTTGCCCATTTTTCGTTTAACCGCACCGGTAAAAGCTCCCTTCTCATGACCGAAAAGTTCACTTTCGATCAGGGAGTCAGGCATGGCCCCGCAGTGGACATTGATGAACTGGCGGTTTTTGCGTGTGCTGTGGTTGTGGATCAGGCCAGCCACCATGGTCTTCCCGGTTCCGGTTTCACCATGGAGCATGACGGTGGTTTGGGTCACGGCAACCGAAAGGATTTTATTATAAACCTCTCGCATCAGGGGGCTCCGGGACTTTTCCAAGACCACTGCACTGTCATCGGCAATGCGGTTTCTCAGATAATCCAGCTCAATTTTTTCACGGTTTCGTTCATAAACCCGTTCAGTGATAAACGCGATTTCCGATGGATTCACGGGGTAGGTCAGGTAGTCACTGGCTCCAGCCTTGACCAGATAAACCGCATCTCTGATTCGATCCTGTGGACTCATGATGATCAGATCCGCCCCAGGGAAAATCCGGTAAAAAGGCTCAAGAAAGGCCTGGTAGTTTTTTTCAATACCTGGTTCGCCCGTTCCGTTGATCAGCCTCAGGTCGATAAAAGAAAAATCATAGCGGCACCGGGCAAACGCATCCAGGCATTCCAAATAGCTGTAGGCCACATCTGTCTGAATCTGGCTGTCCAGGCACTGGACTACCATTTTGATGTCCTCACTGCTGATTGAGGCGATCAGAACTTTTTTTACAGGTATTGTCATGGGTTGTCCGGATCCATAGTTTTTAAGGAAGAGATTCAAGGATCATGAGTTTATTAAAGAGGTTTTATTCTCTAACCGTTTCAATTGCAATAGAAAAGTGGAACATGGAGTTCCTGTGTGAACGTCTTTTAAAACAGAAATGCTTTTTACAGGAGTCGTAATGGGAAAAAAAATTCCCTATTTATTATTTTATGTTATTCTATGATTGCACGTGATTTGAGCAACCCCCAGTTATGGAAGGTATAATTTAGATGAATATCCTGATTATTGATGACTCACCAGAGGATCGGGAGCAACTTAAGTTTCTCCTCAATCTTGGTGGACATTTTGAGCTGTTTAGTGTTGATTCCATATCAAAAGCCTTCAAGCTGTTGGGTATTGATATGAGAAAGGATATGGTTAGTCAATCCTATGACCTCATTATTATAGATATATTTATGGAGGGAGGGAATGGCCTTCTCGCCTGTGAAAAAATAAAATCCGTTTCTCACCTTAAGGATATCCCTCTGATTGCTGTGGCTGACACCTTAAGCATGGAAAGTATGCTGATTGCCTTTGAAGTCGGTGTATCTGACTATATCAGTAAACCCCTTGATAATAAAATTGAACTGATTCCCCGGGTGAATTCTGCCCTTAATCTGAAAAAAGAGATGGAGGTCAGAAAAGCCCGTGAAAAAGATCTGAAGAAAATGACGACCCTGCTTGAGTCGTCAAACAGTAAACTTCAAGGTGCGAACAGGCTTTTGAAAGAATTGGCAACCATTGATAGCCTTACCGGTGTCGCAAACAGGCGGTATTTTCAAATGCATATTCGTAGGGAATTTAAAGTTTCACTGCGGAACAAGGCCAGTATTGCAATTCTTTTAGCAGATATTGATTATTTTAAATCATTCAATGATATTTACGGGCACCAGCGCGGGGATAAATGCCTTAAGATGTTTGCAACGGCATTGAAAAACAGTTTAAACCGTCCTGCCGATGTTATTGCGCGATACGGGGGCGAAGAATTTATTGTTCTTCTTCCGAATACGGATCAAAAGGGGGCTGAAATCATTGCCCAGCGCATGCATTATATGGTTAATGAAATGAAAATTAAGCATTCCGGCTCCAAAGTTGATTCACGGATTACCTTCAGCATGGGGGTTTCCTGTCTTATCCCAGCTAAGGAGACCACCGTTGAATTTCTTATTGCCAATGCCGACAAGGCCTTGTACCAAGCCAAAAACCAAGGACGAAACCGGTATGTTGTTTATCAGGATGAAAACGGGGCCGGGGTTTAACCATGAAGAGCACTGTGTCGCTAAATATAAAGATCTAACAGCTGCAAGGCTATGACGGGACAGTCAAATATGTTTTGTATTCGTTGCTATTGTTTCATGTTTTGAGTTCATTTAGCAAAATATATATATCCCCATAAGTCTCATTAGTCCCATAAGTCCCATGGTATTGTGGTTGTGGCTTTGCCGCGCTGTGCTTTTGGTGTGCTTCAGCGCCCACCGGGAGCGGGTGGTTAATAAAAAACGATGTTCCCAGGCTACAGCCTGGGAAACATGTATGATTTACTCTGTGAAGGAAAGTGATTATTCCTTGGTGTCATAGGCATAGTAGCCGTAGCCATAATAATCATAGCTGTTTTTCGTGATGTTTGCCCCATTGATGATAAGGCCGGTGATGTGGGCGTTGACATCCTTGAGTTGTTTGAGGCCTTTTCCGGCTATTTCATAGGTGGTCATTCCGGCCCTTGTAACGATCAGGACACCGTCGGTCTGGGTACTCAGGATCAAGCCGTCGGATACGGATAAAAGAGGCGGTGAATCAATGAGGATGATATCCACGTTCTTTTTGAGATTCGAGATCAGGGTGTTAAGACGGGCCGATCCCAGGAGCTCCGAGGGGTCCGGCGGAATGGGGCCCGAGGGGATAACAAGGATACCGTCCGGGAGATTTTTTCCCACAATGATGGGGCTGTCACTTCCGGCAAGATGTGTGCTCAGACCCGATGTGTTGGCAATGTTAAACACCTTGTGAATCCGGGGACGTCTCAGGTCACCATCAATAATCACGACTTTTTTTCCGGACTGGGCCAGGGCCGAGGCCAGATTTGAAACGGTTGTGGTTTTACCCTCTCTGGGGGCCATGCTGGTCACAAGCAGGCAGGCTGGGGGACGATCGGCCGAGGACAGGAGTATGGATGTCCGAATGGCTTTGTAGTTTTCAGAAATGGCGGAAAGGGGTTCGTTTGTAACCACATGTTCGATTTGATCGGTATTTCCCTTAAGCAGGGAGATGACACCCAGAACCGGAGTGCCTAAGCGCTGTTCCGTTTCTTCCACGGATTTGATGGTATTGTCCAGATACTCGATAAAGAAAGCCAGGCCAATGCCGCCGAATAGCCCAAGAATAAGGCCCAGGAGGAGTTTGCGTTTTTTGTGGCTGCTCACGGGGATATCAGGTGTTTTGGCAGCTTCGATGGTCCACACATTGACGGTTTGAACCTTTTCGGATACGGCCTGTTCCTTGATTTTTGATATCAGGGCATTGTACAGGCTCCGGTTGGTCTCCACATCCCGTTTCAGGATTTTATATTGGATGTATTTTTCATTGAGGTTGATGGCTTCGGCCTTGGCCTGGCTTAACAGATGGGTCAGATCGGTTTCACGGGTCTTTGCCAGATCGTAGTCGTTTGCAATCTCCTTGGTCAGGCGTTTGAGCTCCTGCACACGGTTTTCCTGGATGACTTTCAGGGCATTTAGTGATCGGATCATCAGGGGATGCCTTCGACCGTATTTCTTTGAATATTCCGTGACGGTCTGCTCCGCTTTGATCAAATCCTTTCTCATATCCTGGAGGGTTTTCCGCTGGGATATTTCGGGAATGGTTTCGGCTTCATCCACGGATACTCGTCGCAGCTGCTCGATGATGGCTTCAAGTTCTTTCCGTCGTGTCTCCGCTTTGGTGAGCTCATCACTCAAGGCCGTTATTTTTTGAGGGACAATGGTTATTTTGTCTTCAATGGTAATGATGTCCTTTGCACGCATGTAAGCGGAGAGTTCACTTTCCGCTTTTTCAAGTTTGATCCGTTCTTCATCGGCTTTCTGGCTCATCCATTGAATGGCGTAGGTGGAGGACTGCATCCGCATGTCCAGAAGCTCTTCAATGTAGGCCTTGACCAGGGTATTGACGATCATTTCGGCAATGACAGGATTTTTGAATTGAAACGAGATGTCCAGGATGCGGGTGTCTCGGACCGGTGTCAGCTCAATACCTTGACTGATCATTTGGGCAATGATTTCAGCCGGGCTTGTTTCCTGATTTTTTTCAAACATGGGGGCGGCCGAGTCGGTTTCTTCGGGCGGATCAGGACGGGTCAGAGACCGGACCCAGTTTATGACCGTGGAGACCATGGAAAAAGAGTTATGTCCCTCTTCTTCATCCTCAAAGAATAAATGTTTGTAGGTGGTATCCAGGGACAGGGTCTTGACCACTTTCAGTGCGACGGATGAGCTTGTGATGATCTGGGCCTGGGTTTCAAGGAATTCGGGGTCCCATGACCGGTAATAAGATGAGCTGCCTTCAATAAGGGAACTTGGGTCGCTTTTCTCCACCAGAACCCGGGTGGATGCCTGGTACATGGGCTCCTGGGACGTTGTCAGTACCCCGATTAGGACCAGTGTCACGGTGATGATGAAAAAGGTGAAAACAGTTTGCTTCCGTTTGCGAAGCACCCTGATATAATCTCTTAGATGTATTTCTTTTTCTTGCATAACATATCCAGAATCAGATTTGGTTTATATGGATCAGAAAAAACTCTCAGGTATAACCACAATGTCTCCGGGGAGAACGAGTTCATCCATGGCAACTTTTTCAAAGATCACTTTCTTTCCATCGACTTTCCGTATAATGTTGGCGCATTTTTTGGATGCTTTGGGGGAAAAACCCGAGGCCATGGTCACAAGAATCATGATGGTGGTATCCTCTTCAAGCTCATACCGGCCCGGTCTGTTGACCTCACCTAAAATACTTGCTTTACGGCTTTTATATTCGTCAATATATACGGTGATCTGTGGGTTGACCAGGTATTCCTGCGTGACAAATTCCATGGTCAGTTTTTTGGCGATCTCAGCTGTGGTTAGACCGGCAACCGAAACATTACCCAGGAAGGGGACTTTTATGGTTCCTTCTTCACTGATTCTGACGGTCATGGACAGGTCGTCATGGTCATAGACGGTGATCGTCAGACGGTCACCGCTGCCAACTTTGAAGTCCTGACCTGAGATAGGGGCTGCTATAAAAAGAACGATAATAAGAATGACGCTAAAGATTGTTTTATTCACTGTTGCCTTAAACCTTGGAAAGCCGGGATAAAGCTCCCGGCTTTCTTATTAAATCAATGGATTATTACGTTTACTTAAAACGATGCCGATGCACTCAATAGAATCGTGTTCTTGGTATAATCATCCACAGCGTCAGAACCTGAGGAACTCACATGTTCATAGGTGTATGCTGCATTGAATGTCAAACGATTATTGAATACATACGAAAGGGAAGGGGAAACGTCAAGGGTTGTATCTGTTCGGTCAATATCCCCATAGTCTTCCCGGAGATAATTGGCACTCATAAATCCTGTGAACCTTTCCGTTAGGGCCTGTTCATAAACAGCAAGCAGGCTGTCTGCCTGGATATAATATGCATCATCCGTATCGGTTTCCGAAAGTTCATCTTTTGCGGTCAGGGACAATGAACTGTGACCGCTGATCTCGTAATTGGCGTTCAATTCAAACTTCAGGGTGCTCACATCTGCAAAGGAAGCGCGGTCAAAGTCCTTGGTCTGATACCCGGCCTTGAATGTTCCTGATGTTTTGTTCGTGATGTTCCACCTTACGCCTGCAAGATAACCGTTTTCCGTACTGTCAATGGATTTCAAGGGATCCGTGTCCATGTCATAATTGATGTCGGTGTTGTAGTACTGGAAGAAGATGGACGTTTTGGGCTGAATCTTGAAAAAAATGTATGAGGACAGAGTGTTGTCCACGCGATCCTTGTAGTTGGCCAGACTTTCATAATTTACGTCGTACTGGGTGTAGTCCATGCGCAGACGGAGTTTTTCCGTGACATCATAGGACAGGGTGCCGCATAGATAATTGTTGTTGTAATTGACATTGTCCAGGCCCAGGGCAATGTCATCGTGTGACGCGATAAACTGATCCAGAAGTTCTATGGAAAGCCCACCTGCAAAATTGTAGAGGAAATAGCCTTCTGCTTTATGATTCACATCGTTTTGATCCGTATTGTCCAGATAGGTTTCGAATTCGGGATTGTACAGAAAATAAGTCTGATAGCGAATCATATCCATGTCGTTAAACCGGGTCAGGCTGGCACCGCCTGGGGATTCACTGGCGGTTTCCACGGAGATGGCTTTGGTCTCGGCACCTGGAAGGGCAAACCAGATTCCGGGGCTAGTGTAAATAACAGTATCACTTTTTGTGTCATCCTTGGTTTTGAAAATATTATCCGACCAGGTGGTCTCAAGGGTGATGAAGGGATGGATATGATTTCCGTCTCCGAACAGGCTGCTGAAATCGAGATCACTCGCCAGAACGGTACAGGGCAGACACAAGAGGCACAGAACAACAACTGATGAATAAAGGAATCTGTTTATTAGAGGGCGGGTCACTGGGGTCACCTTTTGTAAGATTGCATTGTGGCAATCTCTTTTTTTGCATTACAGGGGGTTAGGGTCATGATGGCTACAACGATTCCACCGCAATTTCATAGTTGAAGGAAGGTGGTCGTGCTGCGATCCATCAATAAGGACTCACATTATGTCTTCTATGGCGGTGACGCATGGCATCACGCCGCTGCTGTCTTCTCCGGGAAGACGCAGGAGTATAGGCCAGGGCTGCTTGGGCCGTTTCAATGGCATTTGCCACAGCGTCCTGGTCCACTGATGGATCTGTGGCAGCACAGGCCATGATATCATCTCCGGTCACATTCTGGTCAAGAGTGGCTTTGACCACCGGATAGTAATCATTGGTGGAACCAAGGGCGGAAATGAGTATGCCACGCCAGTCCGAACCCATATTAATGGCGGAGGCGGTGGTTTCATATGCATCGCCTCCGGCGTTGATGCTGGCAGATACCACAGGGCCAAGGTCTTTATGATCCCTTGAAAACGCAGCCTGGAGAATGGCACTGGGTGGTATCTGGGCCTTGACAGCAGCCTCAATGACTCCTGACGTATTCTGACTTGCGGCCATGGATGCTGCAACGATGGTGACAGGATCAGAACCGGCGGCCAGGCATCCGTTGATAACGGTATTGATATCCGCCCCGGCATTGATACAGGCGGAAATGACCGTTTCAGTATCCGGGCTGACCGATAACACGGATTTCAGAATCTGGGCCGGATCAATGTTGGCAATAATGGCTGCCTTGACAACCCTGTTCGGATCACGGGTAGCCAGGGTGCTTGCCTTGAGAACCTGGTCAACGGCATTGCTGTCCATGGCCACGGCGGTTTGAAGAATGACGTAAATCTGGACACCTGATTTGATGGCCATGCCCACAACCTCTTCCAGCCCGGATCCGCTTTCTCCCTTGGCCCCGGAATTGAGGCTGTTTTGCAGGGCTTTGAACCAGTCGGGGTCTCCGGAAAAAGCAGGGTTAACAACGGAGACTGACATAAAGAAGATCAAGAAAAAGAATGCATTTATTCGAGAGTGAATCGATCGTTTTATCATGAATCTCGCCTTTATATTCAGTTAACAGTGGTTATCCTTTGATGGTAACAAACATCAACCATTCACGACAATATGGATGAAGAAAAAATCATAAATAAATAAAGATAAGTCGTTCCGTATCAAAAAAATGATGGGGTGGTCAAGTAATAGTTTGACAAAAAATGAGGAATCGCCTCAATTTTTTTCCATAAATACAGACTGATTTTTCGGGGATGCAGTAATGACGGGATAAAATGCCGTTTGATTTTTTTTAAAAAAACGTTTATAAACACCTCACTCGAGTTCTTCAAATAAATTACTGAATCAAAAATATTCCATAGAGCCGCTTTAGGGGAACGCCTTGGAATTTTTCTCAGATGGTTTGCGGTTCAACTATCTAAATATATTTTGTTATTCCTTTAAAAGCATTGAATGTGATCGGTCCTGTAAAATGAAAACGTTGTTTCTATAAGGGTAATACTATGTCTCTGGACAGGGTATGTGAACAAAATCAAGAATGGAATTAAATACATATGAGAGCTTTCCCTTTTGGAGTCTTCCTCACGGTTCTGGTTTTTTCTCCCCTTGCTCTGGGTACACGGGGTATGCTCTCTCTGGGACTGATGGAAGCGTTGTGCTTTATGGGCGTTTTTTCTTTGTGTGTGACAGGGATTAAAAACCGTCAAACCTTCTATCACGTCCCTGGCTGGCCTGCTCTTTTATGCCTTCAGAGTTATATTATTTTTCAGGTCATACCCCTTCCCGGAGATCTGGTCCGGGTGATATCTCCCGCTGCATATGATATCTACAACCAAAGCGCTGGGGTGGTGGGTTCACTTGATTTCATGCCACTGAGCATTGATATTAAATCCACGGTCAGGGAATTGTTCCGTTTCTCGGCATGTATATGTCTTTACATTCTCACGATCCAGATTCTCGCGTCCGGACGGCGTTTGAAGAAAACACTCCTGGTTCTGGCCTTTCTTGGGGCGGGTATAGGGGTTTATGCCTTGATTGAACGGTTTTTCTCAAATGGGAAAATTTACTGGTTGTTCACGATTCCCGAGGGGAATACCCACATTGGACCCTATGTGTATAAGAATCATTACGCCGGATTTGTGGAGATGATTTTCCCATTGGTTCTGGCGCTTTTTTTCTACTATAAGCCCATGTTTAGTTATAACTCTTTCAAGGAGAGCGTGATTGAGGTGTTCACCTTGCCCAAGGCCAACAGGCATATACTTCTTGGCTTTTCAGCCCTTATTCTTGGGACATCCCAGTTTATAAGCCTTTCACGGGGCGGCGTGGTCTGCCTGAGTCTGTCATCCATGGTTTTTGTCCTGATGATCAGGCAAGGGAAAAAAATGAATCATAACGGCGTGTCAGCCCTTTTTTTTGTTTTTCTTTTACTTTTATCCGTCAGCTGGTTTGGCTGGGATGCTCTTGTATCCCGATTTGGAGAGGTCCTGTCCCAGGACACCATCAATCTGAATGGACGCATGATTTTCTGGAATGATAGCCTGAATATCATCCGTGATTTCCCACTTTTTGGAAGTGGGTTCGGCACCTTTGGATCAATTTATCCTGCTTTCAGAACCTTTCCCGGAGACAGTATCGTTGACCATGCCCATAATGATTATGTGGAACTTGCGGTCACTGGTGGAGTGATTGGTATTGCTCTTGTGTTATGGTTCTGGATCGCTTTGTTTGTGCATGTATTTAAGGCTCTGGGAAAAAGAAAAGATGTCTATGCGATTTATCTTTTCTGGGGGGCATTTTCAGGCATTCTGGCCATCCTCCTGCACAGCGTGTCCGACTTTAATTTTTACAGCGGTGCCAATGCCCTGTACGTCTTTTTCATGGCAGGACTGCTTGTTTCTGCTGTAAACACACGCTTTCACCTAAAGGGGACAACCCGGCTTGATCCTGTCGGAAAAAGGGCCATGTGCTTAATGATTCCGGCTTTATTGGTGCTTTTTTCAGGAAGTCTCTGGTTTAATGGGGGTGGGCTTCTGGGTGCTTACCGTTTTATGGATGTTGAAAACAGGGAGCTGACAGGGCGAATGCCCGAGGAGGATCTCCGGTACATTCTGGCCGCTGCCCTTTCAGCGGTGGGTGCAGATCCCCTTGAGGCCCGTTACCATATGGCCTGCGCACTTGCCTATGATTACAGCGGTCGTGATAAGGACGCCATGGATTCCTATGGGAAGGCACTGGCCCTGGCCCCTGCCCAAGGCGACATTGTCCAGAGGGTGGGGCGTTCATTTTTTTATAAAGGGGAACTGGAAACAGCGGCCCGGCTCATGGAGGCCGGCCTCCTTCTCGGAAAAAGCGATGTTGAGTATTATAAACATTTCGGAGCTGTTCTCCTGCACAGCGGGGACATAAAAAAAGGACAGGCCACCTTGAAACGCGCCCTTGAAATCAACGGCGATTCCAAAAACATCAATGACTGCATTGCTATCATGGTGGACAGTGGCCTTTCGCCCGATGACATGATCACTGGGCTGCCTGAACGGTTGAAACCCCGCTATGCGCTTGCTGATTACCTGTTGAAAAAAGGTGATCTTGTCCGGGCCAGTAAAATTGAAAATGATGCACTGGCCTATATTGGTCATGAAGAAAAGGTTTTTGCCTGGATGTTCTCACGGATCTACAAAAAAAAGATCGAACAAAACGATAATCAGGGTGCCCTTGATATGATTAACCTGGGTCTTACCTATCTTCCCGACAATACCCAATTGAGGATTCAGGCGGGGAAAATGTATGAAAGACTGGGGATCCCTTATCGGGCAATAGAGGAATACAGGAAAGCTCTGACCACTGAACCCGGTAACCGTCAGGCTCAGCGCCTCATTTCTGCTCTTGCAAAAAAAAATGATCAATAATGGTATTCGGCCGGCTTATTCGGCTCCCTACGGAATTGGCTTAGGATTTTTGTTCACAGGGGCCATTATTTTTTATTCTTGTCTCTTGATATATTGGGTTGACTTTGCCATTCACAGGTGGTAACGCATTAACTCATTCATATATAAATAAAATATCCGAACGATCAATTAGAAACATGTAGGTGACAGGATGTTGAGAGAACAAGGAAGACTGCTGGTACAGCTCCACCGTTTGCAGGATTTGGCTTTGACCGTTGGTGCGTTTATTGGTTCATATTTCGTCAAGAAATACCTGCTGCCCGAAACCTTAGGCGGTCTGGCAACATCACCGAATTATTACATAGTGCTTCTTCTTGTGATCATCATCTGGTACGCCACGTTTTATTCATTTGATATCTATAACTCCTTCCGGAGACAAAGCCGGGATAAAATTATCATGGATGTTTTCAAAGCCGTGGGTGTCAGCTTTTTAATTTTGACCATGTGCATGTATCTTTTCAAAATTGTTAATGTCAGCCGGATGATGTTGATGATCTTTGTGTTTCTTGATTTGTTTTTTTTGATTGCAAGTAAGATGACCGTGTATCACATCCTCGAAAAAATAAGGAAAAACGGTTATAATTATCGGAGTGTCGTTGTCATTGGCCGAAAAAATAGGGCCCGTGATGTTCTGTCAGCCATCCGGAAACGGCATGGATCGGGTTATC
>JAHIRD010000093.1 GCA_018818835.1 Pseudomonadota bacterium | reverse complement strand
TTGAATCGTCCCATCTGCTTTTTGTTAAAGTAAAACTTCCCGGTCCTGTCCGTTTTTGGGGGGATTTGTCCCACACGCTGTTTGCCCAGAAGAATGTCCCGGGCGATTTCAGCCGCCTGTTTCCCATGGGATTCGCCGAAAATGACATAGGCTCCTGCAACACCGGTATCGGAAACAGTGTAGTCCTGGTTGGTAAAAAGAGGGGATGGGCTATGGGCGGAAGTCCATTCAATGACGTCCTTGACGCTCATATGATGGCCATCTTTGTCTTTTACAGCATGGAAGGTGGGCAAGAGAAGAAGGCTGTATTTCCCAGAATTGGTGATATAGTCCCGCCACTGATCCCAGTTATCGGCGATATGGTATTCTGCCTGGATGCCCCCGACATTGAGGTGGGTTTTTCCTTGGAAGGTAACCTCAACAATGGCCTGGGTGGTGGGGCTGCTGTCCATCAGGACCAGGGCCGAATCCGCCCGGGGCATGATGCGTTTTAAATACCTCAGCCAGGGAATCACAGGAGTTCGTTCCAGAAGGCCTGTGATGTTCTCGGGCATGGTTTCGAAATAATGTCGGGGGTTGTTGTTGATTCCAAAATAAACCACCGGCGTCGCCGTTTGAGCAAATCGTGGGCCAAGGAGCCTAAGGCCGTTGTCATCTCCGATCATGACCAGATCCGGTTTCTCCTTAAGATACAGGTCCCAGGCCATATTCGCCTGTACAGGGAATTCGGTTTCGGGGATGCGTTTGGTATCCATGTAAAAATAGCTAAGGGCCGCCTGGTCTTCAAGAACAGAGGCAATTCCTTTTTCGCATTGGGCTGTCCATTCAAGTCGTGGATCATAGCTCTCGATCACAAGAACCTTTGCTTTGTCGGCAAAGCAGAAGACTGAGGATATCACGAGGCATGTAAAAAGTGAAAAAACAATGAGTTTTTTCATGGGAATCACCTATATCATAGAGTTACTCACAGGATGTTCGAATGAAATTTTTGTCATAGAGTCTGGTTCATAAGCAGGTCGGCAATGATTGACGTGGACTTAACAAATCCGGAAAAGAGACCATGTACTTATAGTACCAGATACAGTTGTAAAATAAAATAGGTTTCATCGTTATGAAAAAGGGATTCATGACATGTTAAACGGCTCTGGATGTTACCCAATCCCATGATGCACTGCGACGCAGAAATCAATTCTGTCAATCAATAATTCATTTGATTTTTTATGGTTTTCCTGCAAAAATATAAATTGATTCTGTTTCTATCCTTCC
The DNA here is from genome assembly GCA_018818835.1 of Pseudomonadota bacterium. Lineage (GTDB taxonomy): Bacteria > Desulfobacterota > Desulfobacteria > Desulfobacterales > Desulfolunaceae > JAHIRD01. Next base: position 9,185 of record JAHIRD010000093.1, on the reverse strand, counting down.
TGAATTCTGAAAAATGATTGCACTCACCTTTATCCGGGAAATGATTTCTATGAAAATGCAGATGAGAGTTTGGAGCCTCGTTGGGTGTCTTTTATTGTCTCAGGTGAATGTAAGTTCCTCTGAAGAAACAATCCGTCTGACAAATGGAGAATGGGCTCCCTACTTTTCCGAGAATCTGGAATATTACGGTGTGGGATCACGCATTGTGACCGAGGCATTTGCCTTGGAGGGAATCACGGTCATATACGGTTTCTTCCCCTGGTCACGGGGATTGAAATTGGCCGAAAACGGATCATGGGACGGGGCTGTGGGCTGGGAAATCAATGCCGAGCGGGAACAAGATCTTTATGCCAGTGATGATGTCTGGGAAACCCCCTGGGTATTCTTTTATATGAAAAAGAATACCTTTGATTGGAAGGCATTTGATGATCTTAAAGATGTTCGCATCGGTGCGACCCTTGGCTACATGTACACCAAGGAGTTCCTTGACGCTGAGCGTTCGGGTAAAATCTCTGTGGACCGGGGGGCAACATCGGATCAACAAGGGTTTAGAAAATTAATGGCAGGGCGTTTTGATATTTTTCCCCAATTAATCGATGTGGGTTACTATCAATTAAATGCATCCTATGATGCCCAAACGGTTAATTTGTTTACCCATCATCCCACCCCTTTTGGTAAACACAAAGAACAATTGCTTTTGTCCAAAAAACATGAACGGAACATACGGCTGATTAAATTATTTAACAAGGGCTTGCGCCAGTTAAAAGACAGCGGCAAGTATGATGAGTATTTCAATGAACTAAGGCGAGACAAACCCCGCCACTAAAAATGATGGCGTCGAAAAAGTCCCATATGCGGCGTTATAGTGTTTAGCGGGACGTTCGCCATACGCTCATGTATGCAGAAACCACAGCCAAACACTATGCCTTGCCTATGAACCTTTTTCCATAGCCATCCATCGACTTTTTACGAGTTCATCAAAATTCCCTTGGGATGTTAAAGGCGATCACGTTTAATTGCACACCATTGAGCTCACCGCTGTATGTGTTGCACGTGAGAATATCCGTATCCTAATAATATCCCAATAAACCTATGTCATTTATTTCATAGTATACATATATTTAATACAGTGAAATTTTCAACTATCTGTATTTATTGCTTTTAAAAAAATTGCAGCGTTTGCATGGTTTTTGCTAAAGAGAACACCGTTATTATTAACGAACGTTTTTTGAAATTGATGTCTTCAGGAGAAAGAATGAAAAAGTTTATTGTTTTATGCAGCATGTTTTTAATGGTTTTTGGAATAACACGTTCTGCTTGTGCCGTATCCATTACCTCACCCAATGCTGCCAACGGAAATCAAACCGCTCCAAGCACAAATTTATACGTGAATTTTTTTGATCTTCCTGCTTTTGACAGTTTTATGATGACCAGTTTGAATTTTGCCTTTGAAGGCGACAATATTGCGGTGGGAAATGCACCGGTACCCGAACCTGCAACCATGTTCCTTTTGGGTGCTGGGCTTATTGGTTTGGCCGCGGGTAGGAGAAAGATATCCTCCAAAAATAATTGATCAAACGTTCCGCTCTTAGATGATTCGATCACTTCGGAGCAAGGTCAGCAGGGCCATGGTGGCACCGTGGGTCATATTGTATTTCCTTGAGCGTTCATGCCCCATACCGTGAAATCGCTTTCCGGGAGAAAAAATGAGGAAAACCGAAGTTTCCCTCATTTGATGATCCGAAAAACATCCCCTATAAAATGCGTAAGAAAGCAACAAGATCTGTTTTTTCCTTATCTTCCAAATGAAGCTGCTGAATAAGATTGAAATATTCCACAATGTCCTCAAGGGTGAAACACCTCCCGTCATGCATATAGGGTGGGGAATCCTTGATACCTCTCAATGGAAATGTTTTAATCGGACCATCATGGGCCATCATCATTCCATTGGCCATTTCCATTTTATAAAAACGCTCAGCCTTAAGGTCATGCATACTGTTATCCGTGTAGTAAGGGGCCGGGTGGCATGAGTCGCATCGAGCCTTTCCATTAAATATCGCCTGACCACGAGATTCGCTAGTATTGGCCTTAGCCTGATGGAGTTCTCCGTAAATATCAAGATGGGGGGCCGGAGGGAAATCAAGGATTGATAAAAATTCAGCCATAAAATGAACTTGGCTTCCCCGTTCAAGGATGTTCACCCCTTTTTTAGCAGCCATACAGATGTCGCCATCGAAATAGGCAGCTCGTTGTTCGAATTCGGTAAAGTCCTCCACAGTTTTGAGCGCCCGCTGGGAACCAAAAAGTCTCTGGATATTTACGCCCCTTAGGCTAGGGGTTTCAATACGATGTCTGAATTCCTGAGGCCGAATGTCGCCGACAAGATGATTCGCCCCATTGGTGTGTCCATTGGCATGACAGTCAAAGCAGGTGACGCCCAAGCTTGGCCGGTCGGTTCGTCGATCCTCCGTTGCATTAAATTGCTGTTGGGGGAACTGAGTCAAGAGAAGTCGCAAGCCTTCGAGCTGTTTCGGATTTAGAATACCATTAAAAATCTCATAGTAATTGTCGATGGTAATAAGGCGTCCCTTTGCCACATCGCCAAGGTCAGGTCGGGTCGTTAGAAACATTGCTGGGGCAGGGTCCGGTAGAATATGCTCCGGCAGGTCAAAATCAAGGTCAAATCGAATCAGACGTGGTAAAAGCTTGGTGATCATCTCCGGAAAAAGCATGCCGCCCTCAGCGTGGTCAGAAAAAGGAAGGGGTTTGTAAGGAAACACCCCCTTCCCTTTTATTTGTTCCGGGGTCATTTTATCAAGCTCCATCCAGTTTGTCCCATTAAGCTTAGCTGTAGGACCTGTGGGAATGGGTTTCCCCCCTGACATGACGACCTTCGTCGTTGTCTTCGTCGTAAGGTCATATCGAGAGTTTAACAACGCCTTTTGACGTTTGGCACGTTCACCTTTCACCGCCATGCGCCCGGCCTTGATTTGGTCAAAGGTCTCGGTCTGGTTCGTCGGTCCGTAGCTGGAAATAACCGCCTTCATTTCTGCAGATGCAACCGTGGAAATGGAACTCAATAGTAACACAATGAAGATGCTAATTACGGCCATAAACAAATAATTTTTCTTGCTCATTTAACAGTCCTCCATTTTTTAATTGTTGAATTTATGCCCATAAAATACCTGGGAGTTGCCTCGTTAGATCACCTCCTTATTATTTTATTTGGTGAGCCTCCTTGCGAAAAAAATAAACCGCATTTGTTTACCCCGTTACACTCATATAAGAATTACAATCGTTCATTATATTTGATCAGACAGAACGATTCAGGAACAAGGAAGCCCGATGGGAACGATAGGTAGAAAGCGAAAAAACTCGAATAAATGGCACAGGGATTGGGACCGGGTTTCAACACAAAAACATTGATGACCTCGTAAGAAGTCGATGGCACATATGGAACTTTTTATGGCGGCATCACCAATTCACGACGGCTCGTCGCGAGTCGGATCTTAAGTTATCTTCTGTAACGATTTCCTGTTGTTTTTCAGACGTCTCGTGGCATGTTCCTTCTGAATGGTTAAAATACACGTTTCATTTATTTATGTAAACAATATTATCGAAACTATTTTCACAAAAAATACATGTTTAGTGTTCATCAAAAGGATGCATATTTTGTTTGACTTTCATGTTCCTTTTGGGCGCTGGGCTTATAGGTTTGGCCGCGGGCAGGAGAAGGATATCCTCCAAAAACAATTGATCAATTCATTGATGGGTGGAAAAGGGAATCAATGCCTTTCCGTCCAGTTCGTTCCCCTCGAAAAAGGGAAACCTTGAAAAACGTTCGTTTATGATGTGACCTCTTAAATCGGACCATTACCGAATAAAATTCGTCCACATGAGAGTTGTATTGTAACTATTTTTCACAAATATCCCATCATATAACCAAAATTCATAGACAATACGTGTATTTCATGCCAAGATGAATGACATCTTTAAAAAGGCAATTCACAACAATGGTAAAATATAATCAAAATTCACGATCCATAATTATTTTTCAGGGATTCCTGGTTTTGGAAAAAGGCACCGGTCTATCCGGATATTCCGCACTCATTCAAGGCCATGATCTGAAAGTTCCGATACCGGATTATCTCTGTGCCATTGGTACAAAGCATAAAAAATACGACAATGGGCGCTGGCGAATGTTTACACCACGTCATAGACCTGAAGAAACATTGTATGGTCACTTAACCTTTGCCTTGAAATATGAAGGCATTGATCTGTCCATTCTCAATGCATTATTTCATGTCATTGAAGTCAGTGAAATAGAAGCAATCATCCGCTCAAAGCCAACCGGAATGTACTGCCGCAAAATATGGTTTTTGTGGGAATGGCTACGTGAAGAACCACTTAATATTGACGATGCAACAACAGGTAATTTTGTTTCACTTATCAATAGCACGTTGCAATATGAAGGAATATCATATCCATCAAAACGCCATCGGGTTCGCAACAATCTTCCTGGGACAATACATTTTTGTCCGTTGATCCGAAAAACGGAAAAGCTTGAACAGTATATCGGTAAAAAACTATCAGAGAAGGCCATTGGAAATATCGGTCAGATTCATCCCGATCTACTGAACCGGGCTGCTGCTTTTCTCTTACTTAAAGACTCAAAAGCATCTTACACGATCGAAGGAGAAACCCCGCCACACAACAGAATCGAAAGATGGGGAAGAATCATAGGGGAAGCCGGTCAACGTAAACTCAGCATCTCTGAATTGGAATACCTGCAATACCTTGTTATTTCAGATAACCGTTTCATCGAACCCGGTTTACGCACGGAAGGCGGCTTTGTGGGCAACCATGACCGCAGATCAGGCATGCCTATGCCGGGTCACATTTCCGCCAGGCCGGATGATTTGAAAACGCTTGTGAATGGGCTCATTGAAACATATGAGCTTCTTTGTCAGGATGATTTTGATGCTGTTTTAATGGCAACCATCATTGCCTTTGGTTTTGTATTTATCCATCCGTTTGAAGATGGAAATGGACGGATTCACAGGTATTTGTTTCACCATGTTCTGGCTGAAAAATGTTTTGTTCCAAAAGGGATGGTATTCCCGGTATCTTCCGTCATTCTGGAACGAATCGGTGAATACCGGAAAATACTTGAACATTTCTCAAAACCCCGCCTTGATCTTATTGAATGGCGGCCGACAGAGAAAAACAATGTTCAGGTTTTGAATGAGACCATAGATCTCTATCGTTTTTTTGATGCAACAAAACTGGCCGAGTTTTTCTTTGAATGCGTTGCCGAAACCGTTGACAAAACGCTTCCTGATGAGATTAATTACGTGAAAAAATATGATTTATTTAACGAATTCATAACAAACTATTTGGATATGCCGGATAAGCTCGTCGCTTTGCTTCTACGCTTTTTGAATCATAATAACGGAAAGCTTTCAAAACGGGCAAAGGAAAAAGAGTTTAAAAAACTTTCGGATCATGAAATTCAATCGATTGAACACAAATACGCTGAGATTTTCGGCTGATAAACGTTTAAAAGATTTAGAATGTCAGAATCAAGATGTGATACCATTCGCTTTCAACTCAACGCTGTCGCGATGCGGGCAAGGGCACGACGCATCGTGCCCAGATCCCATGAGTTCTCTGGGACTATATACGGAATCCTCGCATTCGATCAATGAAATATGTCATCCAACCGGAACCATTCCAGTGAAGGTCCGGGTTGCTGGCTTACCTGTACACTCGGTTGCCGGGGATCGGGCGGTACCGACGTATCCATGGAATAAGACTCAAAACAGGTAAAATCAAAGAGCCCAATCTCTCACCCAATCGGAACGTCTCCCTTTTTCCAAGCAACAAAGACGGCTGAAAGATGCTGATGCGCTTAAAGGGCAGCGATTGAATCCGAACCTCCAGTGATTGTGTGTAGGGCTTTCCGGTATCGTTCAGAATCATAAATAGCCATCAATAATAAGGATTGAATCTGATTTTGATTATAGGGCGACCTGCGGCGTGAACGTGACTTTTGTTTCAAGGGTCTTAATGGCCTCATTGACCATTTTGCAGTAATCCTGATAGCGTTCCGCAGGATATATCCCCGGATTAAATCTGAGATTGAAGGCCATGCCAAAGGAGCTGTCAGTCCGGGAGGCACGTGTTTCCCATGTTCCAAAATCATGTGATTTTTTCCGATCACCGGCCATGTCAAGGCCAGGTGCCATGCCCGAGAGGCTTGTCACTGTAATTTCACGCGTCATATCAAAGGGGTAGTGAATCTGGAAAGGTGTCTGCCTGGTATTCACAGGTCGCGTTTCAAGATAATAGCTCTCCCAGGGTGCGGGGATATCAAATTGAAATCCTTTTTTTTCCCATGCCTGACATGTCATTTTATAGGACAGTTTAAGAATTAAATCATGGGTATTGGTATACAGATTCTCAACGTAAAACGATAAAAGTTCGGCATCTTCTTTGAGATAACCCGTAAGAATGTTTTTTGCCCATCGGGGTTGTTTGATTTCTTCGATGGCCTTCAAATGGCTTCGCATGAAATCGGCGCTGTAACCGGATAATGTCAAGGTATCGTTGATTTGCATGGATTTCCCGTCGTTTGCAACTCGAATGTCGCATCGGTTACGAACCGAACTGCTTCCCAGGGCATAATTGGGGATTTTTTCAAGACGAATGTCTTTAGCATCAAGGACCAGAGCCATGTGTCCACCTATTCCCTGGGGCACAGGGATATTCGGGTCAATGTCCTTGTCTGTTGTATCAATAAAAAGCCCGGCTCCATTCTTCACAGGAATGTGGACGATCATGTGGTTGAACTGGTCCATGGAGGGCAGCGAGTCATCAGTGATGGTATCCGTGCTCACAAGAGCCAGGTGGCTGGGGATATGGATGTCTGTTAATAATTGGTGAAGCAGCACGGCATGGTCCTTACAATCGCCATATTTGTTGTTCATAATGGTAGACGGCGTATTGGGTGACCATGCCCTGCGTCCGAATTCAATGGCTTTGTATGTATAGTTTTTCTGAATGTGGCTGACAAGAGCATCAATTTTTTCTTTACGGGTTTTGCAGGTTTTTGTCAGGGTTTTTGAAAGTGCTGTTGTTTGTGGGGATGAACAGAGCTTACCGTCAATGTCTTTCAGATAATTCCTGCCTTCGGTTTCCCAGGTGTTGGATGCATCGGTGAATTTGAGGAGTGGAACGATCTGTTCATAATCGACCTGGAGGGGCTCAAAGTGATATGGGGCCGGTTTATCGATGAACCAGGCCATGCCGGAGTCGGTTTTAATGTGCCCGTTTAAATGAGATTCCTGGAACCTGATATCTTCAAGACTGCCTGAATAAAAAATACAGGAATACAGAACCGGCCGCGAAGAAGCAAGGGCTCTTTCGTAAAATGGAAGGGTGTCCCTGCTGCCTTTTTTGTTGATGGTCACGACAAGGGAAATGATATTGCCCGGAGAAAGGTTTGGGACTGTGATATTCAGCGTCTGATCAAAGGTAGCCATACTGTTGGCCTGTTTGTCAATGACGTAATAATCCGAGGGTTTGCCTTTGGCAATGATGTTGCCTTGCTTGTCAAGAACATCCAGCGTGTTGACATAGACGGTTTCTGTCAAGGGGTTAAAATCGAATTCCATGGAACTGAATTTGTCCACACCGCCTGTGTTCAGGACTTTGATTTTTTTGTAGATCGTCCGTTTCAGTTCTTTTCCTCGGATAAAGGCAAAGCCCTCAATCATATGAATATAATAGGCATCGTAACCATTATCCCGGGGGGCTGGGCTCAGAGTTGAGATGGTTTTTTGTATAAAATCGGGCAAGGGAACAGGGTCTATGGGTTGTTTGATTGAGCTGTTATTCCCTTCACCCAACAGGGCGGCGATATGCTGGATATAGTCTTTGATATCCTTGTCTTCCGGTGAATACGTCAAGGCTTTTTCCAATGAGATTTTGGCTTCCCTGTATCGTTTGAGTTCGTATTCGATATCACCTTTTGTATAGTATGCATTGGCTGAATCATAGCCCTGTGAGATTAACTCCCCACACAAATTGAATGCCTTTGTCAGCTGGTTTGACTGGGTGTAGTTTTTAATCAGGGCGTAGGCAATGGCTGAATTGAAGGAAATGTTTTTTTGCAGGGTGTTCAGGATGGTGATGGCCTCATCGTATTTTTTCTGTCTGCTGAGACAACGGGCGTGCTCCATGCGAAGTTCAATGGAGTCACCTTTTTGAAAATAATGCTCAAAGGCAGTCTCAGCCTCATTCCAATGCTTGAACTCCTGTAGTAAATTGATATACTCAATGAAATCAATGTCATCTCTGTAATCCTTGGCAAACATTTTCTGATAGACTGATAGGGCTTTATCGGTCTGGCCGGTGTTTTGAAGGAACCACGCATGCCAGGATAAAAAGACTGGTTTTTGATCAAGCCCCGGCAGACAGGACTCCATCATTTTCAGCCCTTGGGCGTAGTCATTCAATTGGTTTAACGTTTTCAGGCAGTTAAGAAAATAGCTTTCATTTTCAGGAAATTGGTCATGGGCTGTTTTAAAGTAAGTAAAACTTTTTTCATATTGCTTTGTGTCATAATAAAACAGTCCGAAACGGTTCATGTGGGTGGCCTGATTTTTTTTCTCCTGTTTTGAGAATGATTCGGAGTCAGGAGGATTGGCTCCATGGCTGAGGACCAAACGGGAACGTACATGGGTGTAGAGGGGGTCAGGGGATGAGCCATCCCAAGTCCAGGCACAGAAAAGGAGGGCCTGCTTCTGTCCGGCAATGATGTCTATTCTGTATGAGTATTCCCCGTCCTTATACCCGAATTCAAGGCCTTGGCTGGTGCCCGTTGAGTAGGGTTTAAAATCAAACACCATGGTGCTGGGGTAGGCAAGGTCCATGGATTCCATGAGAACATGGGTCAAGGCTTCCATGTGGGGTTGATTGTCGTAGGCCACAGGGACAATGAGCCAGGCTCTTCCCTCATTCATGATTGCACCGGTCTCTGCCTCAGGAAAAGATTTCTTGAGTTCCTCCCATGTTTGCCATGGGGTGCCTCGTAAATCAATGGCGTAATTATAACGGGGAGAGGTAACGGTGTCGAAGGCTTTTGAAGACGAGGATAAACATATCTTCTGGCTGTCTATCTG
>JAHIRD010000206.1 GCA_018818835.1 Pseudomonadota bacterium | reverse complement strand
TTTTTACATACAGAAGAGCCCTCCAGTTCTGTGTAACCGCAGCCATACGGATCTCTAGTGTTTTGTTTTCTACAAACTGTAGAGCCCTCCAGTTCTGTGTAACAGCAGCTATACAGATCTCTGGTGTCTGTTTTTTCACATACTTAAGAGCCCTACCATTCTGTTTAACAGCCTCCAAATCAGACTGGGGTTCATTTGTTCTTTTTTCTAATTCTGTTTGTATTTGTTGTTTTAAATCCATTTTAAATAATCCTTTTCCTTTTATTTTGTTACCCTTACTCAGACAATTTTATTTTAGCTAATTGTTCTTTGATTAGTTTATTTTCGTCCATAAGAATGTAAACGAATGATGTTAGTTCAGCATTTGTCAATACCTGATCATGCCTCCAATAGTTTAAATTATTAACAAAATCTTTACAATCCTTATGTGTCGTTTCATCATAGATTTCACAATTTAAGTTGTTGACAAAAATTTTAAAATTTGGACATCTTCTATTGATACAGATCATTTGTCGCCTACCTTTCTTCTGTGGGAGACTGCAAGTTTTTATTTTAATATTGGTATGTTATAGATCATCTTTAATGTAGACATCTGCTATTAGCACTGTTTTATGATAATAGGGGTTTACTTTAGGAGCTATAGTGTCTGTTATTTGTTTATTAATGTTGCTTTGTGCACATAGTTGGTATCCTCGTTTAAAGAATATTATTTCATCGTTTTCTGTAACTGCCCAATATTCGTTATGGTATCTGCGGTAATTTTCTTTATACTTTGTAGCTATAGAAATTGGGATGCAGCACCATTTATGATCTAAATGTATAACTCTATTATCTGAAGCTTTCATTTTAGGGGCTGTAGCATTTTCCTTTATGTGTTTTATTTGTTTTGTCATAGTGTTTCCTCTTATTAATATTCTCTTGAGTGTCGCTATGGGTCATGCCTTTGAGAGAACTACCTAGGGACACTTTTTTCAGCAATAAGCTTTAAAGCAACTTATCTATCAAGCACTCATTGTTATTTATGTGGGCGGCTATTGCTTGCTTATTTCCCAAATATGGAATTCGCTGCTTCTATCGCAGATGACTTATGTTCCTCCTCTGTCTTAGACAATTCCTTGTCCGCAAGCAAAATGGCAAGATGTGTGTCATTTATTCCAGCAATTTCTGCTATGGTGCTTCTTATTGCTGAAGCATCAGACCTAGATAATTTAGTTCCATCTTGATTGTACCCAGCAATAGATCGTATAAAATCACATGCGTAGGTATAAGGATATCTTGAATCGTTTTTTTTAGTTTTTTCCATGTTTTACTTTCCTCAATCTTTCAAAGTTTACTTTTTATTGGCTACACACTTAGGGATATAGGGAGAATAGACATAGGAGATCAGATCTCCTTGAAATCTTGAATTAAACCTATCAAACCTACGATCCTGCCCGTTTTTATTCAACTCCACCCTGTGCCCATGATAGCATTCATAGATACTTGTGGTGTCATGACTGAAAAAGGTATCAGGAGGGTATTCTAACTTAATAAAGTGCATGGGAGAAAACATTCTTCCTTCCTCTCGGCACCTTGGACAGTAAGCAGAGGCATGAAAACCATGAACTATAAGACATGGACTGTTATTTATATTCATAGAAGAACCTCCATGATGGACGAATAGCCATGTGGTCTACTCCACATTCACCACAGTGGAACTCTTGAGCCATTTCACCGTGGGTTCCACGCTTAAAAACATCACAACCACATATGCAGTGATAAAGACGCTCTCCGTTGTAGAGTCTATTTTGACTTTGGCATCTCAAACTTAACCTTCTCAGGGAGTCTTGGTTCTGGCAATGTCCCCATTGTAGTCAGGTGATCAATATTAACATGATCCCAATTCACTTCTTCAGGGATCGGACCCTTTCTTTGCACGGGCTCTGAAATATCACCACACAGCATAATATCGTCTATTAGGTCACCCGTTTCCTCAAGGCAGGGATATTTTACTTTAGGTTCGTGTATCCTCCATTTTATTATGTTCCAATTAATAAAGGATAACTCTCCCCCGTCTTCAAAATAGAATCCATCATCACCAAAGTGTCCCACCCCTGTTTCGTCTTCAATATTAAGATCAGTAAGATAAGGGTTGCAATGGCGAATTACTACTTCTACTACTGTTCCATCTGGTATCTTACTCCCATTGTATTCTACCCATTCGTGCTCCTCAAAGTTAACGGGTTCTAATTCACGCTTTACTTTGTCTTTATGTATTCCTTCAGAGTATTCTGGATTTTTCTTATCTACAGGAGACAGAACAATATCCCTACATTCTTGTTCAGATAGAATCTTTGGAAATTTTGTATTTAAACCGCTGATCGGAAATTTCTTCCTGTCTTTTATGTTGAAAGTCTGAGCCTCCGAGGTTTTTACCTCTATAGCATTCTCTTTACTTACAAGCTCATCAAAAATCTGCTTATCTTCTGCTTTACAGATACCTTCAGCGTTGCGGCAAATAGTACATACGCCTTCTATCAAGTTGGAATTTGGGGTAGGGGTTCTACATGCTTTACAATAAGTAGTCATTTTAATCCTCTTTTGGTGTTTAGTGAGCCAAACTGCATTTTTAAATTGATACCTAATTTCCTTTACAGGTAAATATGTATATTAAGTTAATTAAGGAAAGTTATGTTCAATGTCCTGTCCTTATTTAAACCACAGTATTTCATTTTTGGGATAGTGTCAATCTTTTTAGCACAATTTTATTGCAATTTTCAGAAAAAGAGTGTAAAAGGGGAGTTGTGGTGTCAGGTTATTACTTGTTACTGTTAGGAGGAGATTTAAAATGGAATTGAAAACAATTATACAGAATGAGTTAGAGAGAAGAACAGATAAACCCTTGTCTGATTTGGCTGCTGTTACACAGACTGGTTTGGCTCTGAAGTATGTGGAAAAACAGACACCAGATATCTGTATAGCTGCTGTAACACAGAATGGTTGGTCTCTTGAGTATGTAGAAGAACAGACACCAGAGATCTGTATGGCTGCTGTTAAACAGACTGGTTTGGCTCTGAAGTATGTAGAAGAACAGACACCAGAGATCTGTAT
>JAHIRD010000256.1 GCA_018818835.1 Pseudomonadota bacterium | reverse complement strand
GTATGAAGTGTGATCTACTCACATTTCCCTCGGAGGAAGCACAACGTGCCTTTTTGTTTGCTCCTATTGATAAGCCAATGCATGTAGTTCCTTTAGGGATTGACACGTCGTTGTTCCAGTTTATAGAGAGAGACTTCGAGTCTTCTCCTTTTACTATATTGCATTACGGAGTAGTTCAACCTCGTAAAGGTACCCGATTGTTGTTAGATGCATTTTTACGTGCGTTTACTAATGAAGAGGTAAAGTTGATAGTGAAGCACTGGACCTCGTGGATTGATTGGATGCAGACATACTCAGTAAATGATCCACGGATAAAGTTCGTTAACGAGGATATCCCGAGAGGCGATGTTCCGTCGATGCTTTCGAACGCACATTGTTTAGTGTCTCCGTCGCTTGCAGAAGGTTTTGGTTTGACTGTGTATGAGGCACTTGCTACGGGACTTCCAGTACTCGTTAGTAGGATTCCAGTGTTTAGAGGATTATTAGATTCTCGGAATACTCGGTTTATAGAGATGGCCGATTTTTCAGTTCCTGCAGAAAATGTATTTCCTATCTCTCGTCCAGGCTCCTTCCGTTTACCGTCAGTGGAGTCTCTTGTTAAGTGGCTGAAGCGTTTATATCAAGAACGAGCTACTTTAAATAGTACATCGAAGTACTCGTCAGAGTTCATTCGAACTCGATTCTCTCGGGAACTCATGTGCAAACGATTGGTTAATTGCATTATAGATGCTCGTTACCGTCGCGAAGGAGGCTAAGTTTGAACCTGTCAATGTACGATAAAGTATATTTCACAGATAATGTGTATACTGAAGCTTTTTGGAATGACTCCCCTTTCTGGGCTCAACGTTTTCGATTGTTGATGGAGGAGTTTTCCTTTACTTCGTTCCTTGATATCGGATGTGGTCTCGGAAGTCTTGTACAAGCTGCTTTAGATGAAGGGATTGATGCTCGTGGATTAGATGGAGCTCTCTATGCAGTCGAGAATAGTAAAGCCCCCGGAAGTGTCGACTTAGTTGATTTAAACACTTCACCTCTTCCTTATCCATCCTCTTCGTTCGGTTTAGTAGTAGCTTTTGATATTCTGGAGCATCTAGATCCCGTACGTGCAGAATTTATAGTTTCCGAGCTTTGTAGAGTTGCAGCAACGTATGTAGTGGTTAAAGTGCCCGTGACGAAGATTATACACCAACACCAGGTTGAGTTGTATCTGAACCATTTTTCTTGCCTCCCTGTTGTTAAGCAGTTAGCATTATTAACTGACTTAAGTCTTTGGGTTGCAGATTATGAATATAACAACCCGCCTGAACATATTTGTGTATTGTCTCGTTCCACTTGGTGCCGCCTGTTTTTGACTGTTGGAGTTAGACAGATTGTATGTTCAGATAATTTTTACAATTTCTCTCACTTTCCAGTGAAGGATACTTTTTGCTTCATGAAGATTCCGGAGTAAATATGCCCAACTATGATTTTGCCAGTGAGATATCCATAGATATTACGAAGAAATGCAACGCGTCTTGTAGAATGTGTTGGAGGAACAGTTCCGATGGTAGAGACACTTCCTCAGAAGTTTCTTTCCCCCTTATAGAGGGTTGGAAGGACTATCTATCTAGAGTTGCCTCAATCAGTTGGTGGGGCGATGGCGAGCCGTTTATGTACTCGGACATTGAAAAGCTTCTTGAGTTCATTTTGTTGCTCCCACAACCTACTCACTTGTTTTCAACAAACGGGAGAAGGCTAGCGGAGTTTGCTCCTGTTCTTGCCCGAGCAAATCTAGGAGAAATGATTATCTCGATTGACGGAGCAACTTCTCGAACGTTAGAGAAGATACGTGTAGGCGTGAAGTTGGACGAAATTATTAGAGGAATACAAGAGTTACAGTTTCAACGTTCCTTACTTTCTTTACCTCCAATTCGTTTCCGATTCCTATTTGTAAGTATGGTGGATAATGTTTCAGAGTTGCCTTTACTAGTTAAACTTGCATGGTATCTACGAGTTGCAGCAATAACTGTGACTCCGCTGGTGACCCATACAGTGTTTATGAATGAATGGCAATGCAAGAATGTTCCTGGACTGGAACGTGAATTTTTTCTTTCCGCTTCCGAGTTAGCGAATTCACTTAACATTGAGTTTAAACATACTCACCCGGGGGTTTTATGAGCGTTGTTGAAAAACCAGATGATGCGGCATGTCATATTCCTTGGCTCCGGATGATGATCTCGACGGGTGGTACCGTACATGTGTGTTGCTACAATGTACGCCCCCTCGGACACGTTCCGCCTCAAACTTTTGAGGAGGTTTGGGAAGGTGACGAGTTTAATGCATTACGTAAGTCTATTGTTGATCAAACATTTGACCGGGGTTGTACCGATAGCTGTCCTATAGTGTCTAGTCGAGGAATACTGAAGTCTTCAATATCTAGTTCGGGACTTCATTACGAAAGAAGGTAGATCGCTTGAATACGTTTGTTGTAGGAACCCTTGTACGTGATGAGGATTTCCTATTAGAAGGGTTTCGAGATAATATAAAGGATCTTAAATGGATTGCGTTAGATACCGGATCTGATAGTGTGGAGACATTATTGTCTCTAGCTGATATAGTTTATCGGACTGAGGTGAATCAGTCTCCGGAAGTTATAGACTTTCGTGCCATAAATAATGCATTATTTCACTGTTGTCACCTAGAAGGGGCTCTTCGAGTGGTACGTCTGTGTCCCGATGAACTATTGACCGTTCCTTTGTTAGAGCACCTAGATATCTATGCAAATGACCCTGTTTTTGACGCCGTCTCGTGCAACCGAGTTGAATATTGCGAGTGGATGTCTACAGTAGATGTTAAGACTGATTTTTGGGTTATGTTGCCTTCCCATGCACGTTTTGAAAGTTCTTTACCTGCCGGTCTCCATGAG
>JAHIRD010000006.1 GCA_018818835.1 Pseudomonadota bacterium | reverse complement strand
TTCAATAGGTTATAAAATAGTTTATAAAGATTTGGCTGAGAAGCGTTGCAATAAGAAGAAAAAACTTTACGAAAAATGGAATGAATTAATTCTGGAAAAGGTTGAAATTGGCATCGTTTAAATTTCACCGGGAATTGCTGTGAACCGATATACCTGGTAGAGCGTATATCCATACATTCATTTTCTTTAATGTTTAAAAAATGGGAATCGTTCAATTTGAAGGAATCCATCCGAATTAAAAGGAAAACTATTAAATGCTCCTGAAAAATGCCTCATTCAAACTATTCTGCAATCTTTTGGCTGTATTTATTTGCCTTTCCATCATGATATTGCTGGCTGGTACAAGTGGGTGTCATGGAAACAGTAGCAGTCAAATTCCTTTGAGCTGGATATCTGTTTCAGTCGGGCAAGGATTTACAATCGCCATAAAGACCGATGGAAGCCTCTATGCATGGGGAGATAATTCCTTTGGAAAACTCGGTATTGGAACATCAACCGGACCGTCATCACCAATCAAAATTGAATAAAGGTTTAAAACACAACGAAAAAAGGGGAAAACAGCCCCACCCCAAACTTCATGGCCTTCATGGTGATTAAAAACCAGGCATATCCGGGGAACGAAACAAAAACGATTTAACCACAACGATCATGAAAGGCAAAGCCTGGAATTCATATGGAAATAGAATCAACACAGGACAAAAAAACAGTCTCCCTGGTTCTTGGAAGTGGCGGAGCCCGTGGCCTGGCGCACATTGGGGTCATTCGCTGGCTTGAAGCCAACAACTACGATATTGCCTCCATTTCAGGCTGTTCCATTGGAGCCCTGGTCGGAGGCATTTATGCGGCCGGAAAACTGGATGATTTCGAACAATGGGTGCGGTCCATAACGCGCATGGACATGGTAACGCTGTTGGATCTTTCCTGGGGAAACAAAGGTCTGGTCAAGGGTGAAAAGATTATCCGAACCCTGGTGAATCTGGTGGGTGAAAAATGCATTGAAGACCTGCCCATCCCTTTCACGGCAGTTGCCGCCGATGTGAAAAAAGAAAAGGAAATCTGGATACAATCCGGGTGTCTTTTCGATGCCATCCGTGCATCCATTTCCCTGCCCCTGATTTTCACTCCGTTTCCTTACAATGGCGTCGATTTGATCGACGGTGGAGTCCTCAATCCAGTGCCCATTGCCCCGACCTTTGGCGATCAAACCGATATGACCATTGCCGTGAACCTGGGCGGCCCTGTGGAACTTCTTATCAAAGAACCCGAGCCCCTGCCCCAGGACAACGGAGACGAGTCCCCCATGAAATCGACCATCAACCGCTTTGTCAATCGGCTGAAGCGCTCTGTAAAGACCAGCGGGGTTCAGGATTGGAGTGTCTATGACATTGCCAATCAGGCATTTGACGCAATGCAGAGCACCATTGCACGCCAAAAGCTGGCAGCCTACCCTCCGGACAAAATCATCGAAATCCCCAGAAACGCCTGTGGCATGTTAGAATTCGACCGTGCGGAAGCGATGATCGATCTGGGATTTAACAAAGCCCAGGCGATCTTAGGCTGAGCCGGGTTGGGACATATCATGCACCACTGATGGCATCTTAACTGAACCATCTTTAGCAAAGATGGCTCCGTATTGCCTCCAAGCTCACCGAAGAAGACTACACCCTAAAATGTTCCATGGCCTGACAAGAAGACAATAGATCAGGACAGAAACATAATTCCCACGATCAACTCAAATTTTATCAGACAAAATTTAAAAAAATCAGTTGCTATTTATACAGGATATACTATAAACAAATTACAATTGTACATTAGTCCAATAGTTGAAAAATACGGTTTGAATGTGGTTAAGTATCATATTTAATACAGATTACGTATATAATAAATTTTCCAGAACGATTAGGTTAACCAGGTGGATCACAGAACTACCCGGTGATTCGTCTGCCGAAAAAAATGTGTCCCTAACGTGAGCAAGGAGAAGAACATGTTTAAAAAAATTTCTGTAGCTATTTTTATTTTGTGCTCATGCCTGATGCTGATCAGTTGCGATGAAAAAGGTGCCTGGGAAGGCGACTACGAGATCAATAACCGAACAGATTTAAATGAACTGTCCGGGTATACCTCCGTGACCGGCAATCTTCTGATCACCCATGCCACTGTGTCAACCGGCGAAGGTACGGTTCCAATTCCCACACGGATCAGTTCCTTGTCTGCCCTTGAAAGTCTCACCGAGATCGGAGGGAGTCTTACCATAAAGTATGTGACGACGTTAGAAAGCTTAGATGGTTTGAAAAATCTGACCTCAATTGGCGGAGATATCGTATTGAAAGGTCTTCCCGCGCTTACATCCATGGACGGCTTCAAGAATCTGACCACAATCTCCGGGGATCTGAACATATCCGGACCTAATCAGATCAAAAGCATGGATACCTTTTCCAATGTGACACGCATCGGCGGAGATCTCCATATCATCAGCTGCGAGTCCCTGACAACCCTTGGATTTGAGTCTCTATATACCGTGGGGAACGACTTCACAGTCATATGGAACCTGTCTCTTCCCATGAGCCTGGTCGAAGATCTCAGAGATCAGATACAAAATGAAGGAGGTATCGGCGGCCCCATCGAAATCCAGGGGAATTATGACGACTCATTTCCCGGTACACCTTATTTTGGGAACTATGATATCTACACCAAGTCGGATATTGACGCTATTAGCGGTATCAATATCATCACCGGTGATGTGAGAATCATGACCAGTTCCTACTATATTCCTTTTTTGGGAATGGTTGAAGACCAGAGCCTGGAGAGCCTTCAGGGTCTTGAAGACCTTCAAAAAATCGGAGGGTCTTTCTGGATCTACCAAAAAGATAACATCCTCAATCTTGAAGGCTTGAACAACCTTGTATATGTGGGAGGAGGTTTGAGTATTTCATCCAATATCAATTTGTCATCCCTTTCGGAGATGGAAAGCCTGTCTTACGTTGGGGATTCGTTTTATATCACTAACAACGCAAGTCTGCCCGCTTCAGAGGCAGAAGCGTTAAGAGATCAGGTCCTTTCACGGGACGGGATCGACGGGAATATCAGCATTAACAATAATCTGGATTAATCCTATTTTTTATCAAAGTCTCTCCCCGGGCGCCTGCCAATGGGGGAGAGGCTTTGTGCCAATCATACTCCCTAACAAAAAATTCCTATTTCAGTCAAAAAAGATTATATAAACAGCCATTAAATGGTGTTATAAGATTCACGCTGTAAGGCCGTTCTGCTTATTCAAAGGAGACTGAAAAAATGATGCAATCAGCATGGCTGATACACGTTGAATACTGCAAAAAATGAAGGGAATGTTTTTAAATGCCGGAAAAACATGACATAAAACCGGGGCAGTCCTTGGAATTACTCAAAGAGTTGCACATCCTGACCCGCGACGGGCGCATGAACCAGGATAGCAGGCGCAAACTCAAACAGGTCAATCATCTCTATCAATTCATCGAACCCCTTCTGAAGGACGTCCAGAAGGAGCACCCCAATGTCTGCCTTGTCGACCATGGCGCAGGGAAATCGTATCTTGGATTCATCCTCTATGACCTTTTTTTCAAACATCAGGATTGCTCATCCCGGATCTTCGGCATAGAAACCCGGGATGAACTGGTGGAAAAATCCCGTGACCTGGCAAAGCGCCTTGACTTTCCAGGTATGGTCTTCCTAAAACAGTCTGTGGCCGAGTCTATTGAATCTGATTCTTTGCCACCCCGGGTTGATGTTGTGACCGCACTTCATGCCTGCAACACAGCCACAGACGATGCCATTCGTTTTGCCTTGACAAAAAAGGCCAAATTCATCGTATTGGTGCCCTGTTGCCAGGCCGAGGTAGCTGCGATCCTTAAGAAAAACAAGGGCAAGGCACTGGCCCAAAACAGTCTGACCGAGATCTGGCGGCATCCCCTGCACACTCGCGAATTCGGCAGTATCGTCACAAATGTGCTGCGTTGTCTTCAACTGGAGTCCCACGGCTACCAGGTCAATGTGACCGAACTTGTGGGCTGGGAACATTCCATGAAAAATGAACTGATCATTGCATCTTACAAAGACCTGCCACGCCGCCGCCCCACCGAGAGACTGAATGAGGTGATCCAATCATTGGGGCTTGAAGAAATCGCCTGGCGATTTTCAGCCACCCATGATAGCAGTGACGGCGACTCATAACTCCTATTTAAATTTTAAATTTTGCCACTATTTTAACCTGCTCTTCAGCCAGCTGGAATAACTTTTCCGCACTCATATTCACCTGATTGCTTTTTTGTGACATCCCATTTGCCGCTTCATTGACGGATGTGATATTGCCTGAGATTTCCCGGGCCGTGTCAGTACCCCTATTTATTTCCTGGGTTACAGCCTCAATATTTGAGGCAGCCTGGCTCATATTTTCAGCAATTTCAGTGGTTGAAACAGATTGTTTTTCAACAGCTGACGCTATATCGGATACGATTTCGTTAACATCGGTGACAACCTTTAGAAAATGACTGATATCCTCAACAGTCTGGCTTGTTGAGTCTTGAATGCCTCCAATTTTATTCTTAATTTCCTGGGTGGCTTTTGCTGTCTGTGTGGCAAGCTCTTTTATTTCACCGGCCACAACGGCAAACCCTTTTCCTGCATCTCCTGCACGGGCCGCTTCAATGGTGGCGTTTAAAGCAAGAAGATTTGTCTGCTCGGAAATTTCAGTGATCGTTTCAGTAAATTTGGAAATTTCATCGGTGATTTTTTTGAGTTGGGCAACCTGGGCTGAGGCTTTATTTGAAGTCACAAGGGCATCTTGTGATATCACATTGGCCTGGGAGGTGTTTTTCGCAATGGCTGAGATGGTCGAGGACATTTCAGTTGCAGCAATGGCGACCAGATGAATATTTGAAGACGCTGATTCCATGGAATCCCGGATGGACATCATGATACCTGCCATTTTATCAGCCCTCATCATAGTATCGGACGATTTTTCGACGGTCCCGTCTGCACTTGACAACAATACTTCTGAGACACTCGACAATTCCGATGAAGACTCTTTCAAAATTGCCACATGTGACACGGTTTGGGAGATCATCTCATGAAGTTTTTTTAACAGAAGATTGACGAATTTACTTAATTCTCCGATTTTATCATTATCATTTTCCTTCAACCGAACCGTAAGGTCAAAATTACCCCCGGCTGACATGATTGTGTTTATACTGCGTCCTACCCTATCAAGGGGGGCCAGAATAAATTTTTTAACAAGAAAAAACACTGAAAATGACAGGATGATAATAAGAACAAAAACAGTTGCCACTGCGGTCATCATCAATGTTCTTTTTGTTCTGTAAATTGCCTCTTCAGATTGGTTACTGACCTGCTTGAGTTTCAGTGTTGAAAACCTGAAAAGTGTTGTACCGATTGAATCGCCGGGTTTATACTCCATATGGCATCGTATACAGTCACTGTCTATCAACTGGGGAGTATAGATATCTATTGTTTCGCTTCCCCAGTTCATAATAGTATTTTTGCTATCCGCCAATTGCCCTTTTATCGTATCAGAGAATTCTTTATTGAGAAACTCATCGTGAGATGAATACCTTGCTGTGCCGTTTGCATTAAACAGCGAAAACTCGACAAGACCTCCAATATTCTTCATATCTTTAATAAGATCAGAAAATTTCTCCATTTCACCACGTTTCAATGATCCTGCAATGGCTCGTTCCATGGTATGATTAATGTTTTTTGCATAATCTTCTTCATTTTTTTGAAGCAAGTTCCGGCTGTTTGTGAATAGTTCTTCAAGCTGATAAGAAACAATGGAAAATTGAATAACCTGGGTGGTCAGAACAACAGAAAGTATGCCGACAAGGAGTGATAATATAAATTTAGTATGGATAGTCATGCAGGCTCCCCCTCATTTTTTCTGTAAAAAGGAAAATCCTTTTTTTTAGCAAAGAAATCCGATGCACACCCAATGCAAGGAGCCCCTGCCCTTAGACATGAGTTTATTCCAGAGTTCCAAAGCCTCATGGAGCAGTCTGAATAATTTCTTACGCCAAGACAACCCAACTTAAAAAGGCAGCCATTATCAGAAAATTTTTCTGCATACTTTTCTCTTTCATAGTCCGAATACCGTGGACAGTTATCGTGGTTGAGTCGTGAGAAAAACATCTTTGGCCTGAGCATGCTGTCACGCTCCGGCATCCCAAATTTTAAAACATGGACCAGGGTCCCCACAATCCAGTCAGGATGCGACGGACATCCCGGAATATTGATCACGGGTTTATCGATATTCTTACGTTTTAACAGTTCTGAAACGCTTAAGGCACCTGTGGGATTATTTTCTGCGGACGGTATACCCCCAAAGCTTGCACACGTTCCTATTGCAATGACAGCTTTTGCATTCCTGGCTGCTGTTAAAATTATGTCTTCGACAGGTTTCCCGCCCATCATACAAGCTTTTGGCATTAATGAAGGAATACTTCCTTCCACAACAAGCAAAAAATTATCGGTATGGATATTTTTTTCCACAACATTCATAAACATATCACCGGTGGCCGTGGATAGGGTGTTGTGAAACACCAAAGAAATATAGCGTGTAAGAAGGTCCACAGGTCCCGGGTTCGTTGAATTTAGAAAAGAAACAGAACATCCTGAACAGCTTTGGGCTTGTATCCATGCCACGGGAATTTGGCCTGCAACCAGGCTCTCAAGCCCTTGGGCCAAGTCTGCTACCGCCGTACTTCCAAGCCCTAAGAGAACGGCAAGCCTGGAACTGATTTTTAAAAAATCTCTTCGAGTAAAACCGGTCATATTCGCCTCCAGGTGATATTCCAATTTTAATGAACAGCACAAGCAATACAGGGATCAAACGATCTGACAATTCGCGTGGCTTCAATGGGATTTTCACTGTCTTTTATTTCCGTGCCGACCAAGGCCTGCTCAACCGGACCTGGCGTGCCCCTGTTATCTCTTGGAGAACAGTTCCATGTTGTCGGCACAACGCACTGATACGATTGAATCTTTCTATTATTCAATACTAAAAAATGACCCAGTGCACCCCGGGGGGCTTCGGTGAGCCCTATCCCACTGCCTTTGTTTGGGATCGTAAAATCAGTGCATACAGGCTTGGACGGATCAAGCATATCGATCCATTCCAGGCACCGGTCTGCAATTATTTTGCATTCAATAAGCCGTGCGGCGTGTCTCCCTAACACAGATACCAGATCGGATGGAGCGAGGTTCAAGGTATGAAGCATTTGATCAACAAGCTGATTCAGGGCAACATTATCTTTCTTCATGTACGAGACCATGACCCTTGAAAGGGGGCCTACCTCCATAGCAGCCCCCTTGTAACGTGGGGCCTTTAGCCAGGAATAGGCTCCGTCTTTATCGGGTTGAGGCGTCGTTTCGCCATCAAGGGGTTTAAGACCTGACTGTGATGAATAATAGGAGTACTTAATATCTTCAGTAATGTTATCAACATTAAATTCCTGCAGTTCCCCCCCTATGATAACACCGGATGGAAAAAGTTTTTTGCTGTCATCATTTGTTTCCTGAAAAGCACCGTAGCAAAGAAAATTACCTGGCCCTTTACCTGCTCTGAAATAGTCCGGGAAATGTTGGGCAACTGCGATAATATCATCGGTGTAGGCATTATCGATAAACGATTTAATATTTTTTAACAGTGAAAAGCTTTGGACGATTTTTTTGCTGCTGATTTTTTCTGTCACGCCTCCGGGGATAAGGGATGCGGCATGGGGCATCTTCCCCCCGAATACAGCGCCGCACTGATGCGCCTGTTGCCTGATTTCCAATGCGGTCATATAATTTTTGATTGAAGAAATACTTTTTAGATAATCTCCTTCATATCTGGGAAGAAATGGGGCGGCGGGGAATAGTTTCTTTGATTTCAATTCCTGGTTAACCCAGCGTTTCAATTGGACAAGATCACTGTCCTTGCCATTATAGTTCAAGATTGCGGTAATATCTACAAAATCAAGGGCAGATAATTGATAAAAATGTACGATATGGGACTGCAAAAAATTTGACGCAAGAATAATATTCCTCATCAACCTTCCGTTGTCCGTCGGCATAATTCCATAGGCTTTGTCCTGGGCCAGAACAGAGGCTATACCATGGGAAACCGGACAAACTCCGCAGATTCTCTGTGTTATCTGTTGGGCATCAAGGGGATCTCTTCCTTTAAGAATAATTTCAAATCCCCTGAACATTTCACCAACACATTCCGCATGTTCAACGCTCGTCCCTTTGATGGAGAGATGGATCGCCAAATGGCCCTCGATACGTGTGATGGGATCAATCTTTACCTGTAAAGCCATTTGAATTATCTCCTGTCATATTAAATGATTATTTTTATGGAGTATGCCGTTGGCAAAAAGATATATTTCCAAGAACCTTGATGAACTCGTAAAAAGTCAGCAGATGGGACTTTTTACGACGCCATCAACCTTAATCGTCCCAGGCTGTATTCCTATGGTAATGTTTCGGGGTTTAAAGTTAAACGGCAAGAATCTGTTCGTTACAAGACAATCAATTCATCAACCACCGCAACATCAAGACACGAGCACCGTAAGAATTCTATAATTATCAGACTGTCCGCATAAAAAAAATAAGTTACCTTGTTGTAAATAGATCACGTTTTTTACGCTAACATTTTAATAACATTGTTTATTGTCTAAATATTTTCGGATTTTAAATTATAATAAGTGACTTGTAGCAGCTTTTTTTATATTACAATGTTCATCGACAAGACAAAACATTTTCTTAAATTATTTTATTCTTAGCATATAGGGACAGCATTGAGGTGACACGTGTTTATGTCAGTGTCGGTATGAGGGCTTAATTGTGATTGACAGAAAACTTACCGTGTGGTTTTCATATCTATAAAAACGTGCAATGGATGGGACTTGTGTCCTGAATACATAAACCGTGACTGGAGATAAACCAATGACACCTGAAGAACTCCGGGCGATAATCGATTATCTGAGAAAACGGGTGGAACGCTCTTCAGAAGAGGCCGAACGTTCGATCCGTATTACGTTTGACAGACCAGGTAAAGATGATATGGTCAATGCGGGCCTGAATCCTGCCGGAGTCACATACCTGCTCGGCCAGCCCTGGTGGGCGGAGATGGTGAATGACATTATCGAAACACCTGATTTTTGCGAACCCGATGATTCACCGGAACAAATTCTCGACTATGCCCGGGATGTGGTTTCGGATTATATCCGAAAACGGTTCCCATTGGATAAAATTTAGAGTTCAGGAAAAAAAAACCACGGACTGATCCAGGGGCTCTCGCTCTGTCCTCGTTGTGTTCACAGGGGCGTTTTCATCCGCATAGCCAAATGACATGCCAAAGAGAATGCCCCTCTCGGGCGGAATATTCAACACCTTACGCACAGGATCAGGGAATTGCCCCAGGGCGCCCTGCATGCAGCTTGAAATACCTTGTTCAGCCATGAGAAGGGAAAGGGACTGTGCATATATCCCAAGGTCCACCGCCCCCATGATGTTCAGGTACGTTTCCATGGTAAAGAACGCAGCATGAGGCGCGTCAAAAAACGTCCAGTTACGGAGCATGGACATCATCCGGCCTTGTTTGTCATGGCGCTCAATGCCCATGGAGCTGTAAAGGGCATTGGCCGACCCGAACTGCCGGTCCCGGTGAATGCCCTCATATTTAATCTTCCAGGCAAAGTCAGGGTTTGGCTCCTTGCCAGTCATCACAGCCGCGACAAGAGCCTCTTTTAGCACGTCTTTTTTTTCTCCGGATACCACATAGACCTGCCAGGGCTGAACATTGCAGTTTGAAGGCGAGTGCTGGGCATTGTCAAATAATTTCCTGAGAATGTCATCAGGTACCGGTTTATCAAGGAATGCGCGAACGGAAACCCTTTTTTTAAGGGCATCGGATACATTCATGGTTTATCTCCTTTGTTTATTATTTATATAGAAGTCTATGTATTGGATAGGGCCTTCCGGCTCTGTTCTGTCGATCAGACAGCTTAATACTTCATCATAACAGAATGCACCTGTCCAGCAAAGACTTCCCTTTGTTACAATACGGTAGTCACAAGTTTTCCGGTCAGCGTTACATTATAATAACGAATCGGGGAACTGCTATACGGAAACAAAAACATAAGAACATAGACATCCTCCCCGGCTTCAAAGGGAATCCCATTGATGTATGAATTGTGGACAGCCGTTGGATAAACAACATTGAATTGAACCTTGGTTGCAAAATCCGGCCCTTCAAGAGTAAAGGTACTCCGTTCATCCCCAAGGGTTTCAGAATTGGCACCGTGATTGACAGTAATATCTGTAATGAGAAGCCGGCCCCCATGAAAAAATTGTTTTTGACTTTCGTTATGTGTTAGAAGGCGGTAAGATTCGTCTAATACTGACCTGTTAGACACTTCTTAGTGCCCTTTTTAAGTTTTTTACAGGAAACCAATACGATGATGAATACAACGAAGATCAAAGACTATATATCCTCATGGCAACGGTTCGACCATGAGGGAACAGCCATTTATATCAGTACACTGGAAGCCAACTGGTTTGTTCCCAATCCCTTGGGTGACGCTATGTTGAGATCCGGCAAAGCCCTGGGGGATGAAGCACTGAATCCGGACGTTCCTATGTTTTTATCAAGCCTGCCCCAAAGCAGGTCCGCACATTACAAAGGACGATCCAAAATTTTAGAACCCGATTCCTTGAGTGAACTCTGGTTCCATGTGACCAATCGCTGCAACCTGTCCTGCACCCATTGCCTGTTTTCATCATCTCCCTCTGATGCTCAGGAACTGTCGGGAAAACGTATTATCGAAATTGCGGAAGAAGCCTATGAAGCAGGATGCAGACTCTTTGCACTGACCGGAGGAGAGCCCTTTGTCCATCCGGACATCGACGCCATCATCACGACCCTTCTTGGATGGAAAGGGACTCATGTGGTGGTCCTGACCAACGGCATGACCCTTCTACCCTTTCTCGAGTTCCATTCTCTTGATCCTGACTATTTTCATATTCAGATCAGCGTGGACGGCCTGGAAGAAAACCATGACAGGATCCGCTCCAAGGGCACCTTTCGGAAACTGTCTGCCAATCTTGAAAAAATCCGTGAGCGGGGCTACCCCGTGACCTTGTCCATGTGTGTCAACAAAGACAACGTTAAGGACATGGCCGGATTCATAGACTTTGCCGCTGACATTGGGGCGGCAAACGTCCATTTCATGTGGTATTTTATCCGTGGCCGTGGCCTGGGCGATGGTGCGCCTGACATGGGCTTAATCTATGAATACATGGTCCAGGCCTCAGGCAGAGCCGAGGCACGCAACATCACCATTGACAACCTGGAAGCCTTAAAAACGCAAGTATTTTCACCTCCGGGCACCATCCATGACGGGTGTACGGCCGGCTGGGAGTCCCTGGCTGTGGGGCCGGATGGCCGCCTGTACCCTTCGGCAGCCTTGGTTGGCCTGCCCGAACTGGGAAGCGACATCACCCGGAGTCTAATCAGAACCTGGCGTGACAGCCCCGTTCTCAAAACCATCCGGGAATGCAGTATCACCAGCCAGGAGTCCATATTCCGTTTCATGCTGGGAGGCGGAGACATGGACCAGAGTTATATGAACAACAAAACATTCATGGGCCATGATCCCTATCTTGATCTCCATGAAAAACTGTTGCTCTGGATGATCGCACAGGAAGCAAAAAATACACACTCGGGCTCACGGCCCAGCGTACTCGTCCAAATGGGAGATATCCTGACCAGCTGCGGCGCCCACGGAGACATTGCCTTTGTCCATTCAAACTGTCTGCTTGCCACCTCCCAGAATGACAGCCTGACCACGGTCAAGAACTTTTATTCCGCAGCCGTTGGGGACTCAAAAACAGACATTCTCAATCCGGTCTGCTATGATCCGGAACTGCTTTCCCATATCCCCGATATGTACCGCTTCAGAGGATACGGCTGCGGCAGTCCGGTTCTGGATGCCCATATCAAGGACGGTGATCATGTGGTGGACTTGGGTTGCGGCAGCGGGGTTGAATGTTTTATCGCAGCCCGACTGAGTGGAAAAAAAGGCCGTGTCACAGGTGTGGACATGCTCGAGCCCATGCTGTCCCTGGCTGAAAAAGGTCGTATTGACGTTGAAAAAAACCTGGGTTATCAGACCCTCGCTTTTGAAAAGGGCTATCTGGAATCGTTACCCCTGCCCGATATATCCACTGACATTGTCCTGTCCAACTGCGTAATGAATCTGTCCGTTAACAAACGCAAGGCATACCAGGAGATATTCCGGATCCTGCGTCCTGGCGGCAAGCTTGTCATCTCCGATGTGGTCTGCGAGACCGAGCCTGCCCCTATCATACGAAACAATGAAACCCTCAAAGGGGAATGCATTGCAGGGGCGTTGACCGAATCCCGACTCATGGCAATCCTCGAAAACGCCGGGTTCTCCGCCATCAGCCTGATCAAACGCTTTCCTTACAGGAATGTAGGGGGCCATGATTTTTATTCCCTGACATACCAGGCCGTGAAACCCAGAGCTTCAGAGATGGTCAACGTCATGTACCGGGGGCCCTTGTCACGAATAACCGCCCCTTCGGGGATTCTCCTGCCCCGTGGCAAACGTGTTTCGACCAGCGCCCAGGATGCTGAAATCCTGGGAGACCAGGTGTTCGTGATGGACAAGCACGGGCTGGTAGTGAACATCGAGGCCCAAAACACCTGCGCCTGTTATCAGCCCCCGGATACAAAGCCGGTCCCGGCATCAGCAACAATTCTACCCCTCAAACACAATTCAGGCTGTATGGTCTGCGGAGCGTCCCTAAGTTACCATGCAAAACAAACAGACATGTCCTGCCAGTACTGTGGCCTGGAATTTTCAAGCCAAAGTATCTGTGAAAAAGGCCATTTTGTCTGTGACGCCTGCCATGCCCAGGATGCCCTTTCCCTGATCCGTCACATCTGCGTCAGCACTCGGGAAACGGATATGGTGCGCCTGTTCGAGAAGATACGAAATCATCCGTCCGTTCCGGTCCACGGCCCTGAATACCATGCCATGATCCCCGGCATCATCCTGGCCTGTCACAAAAACCAGGGCGGCACCGTCACCCATGACAACATTGAATCCGGCATTACCCGGGGAAGTACTGTTGCGGGTGGATACTGCGGATTTATGGGGATCTGCGGTGCGGCCGTGGGCGTGGGCATCGCCTTCAGCATCCTTCTGGAAGCCAACCCGGTCAAGGCGTCGGAGCGGCAAACCGTCCAAACCCTGGTCCAAAAAGTCCTCAAGGAGATTGCGGACCTGAATGCAGCCAGGTGCTGCCAAAGGGACGGATGGATCGCCCTGACTAAAATCGCTGAATTATCCGGAGGTATACTGCCCTTTGCCCTCAAAGCAGATCACACCCTGGTCTGCCGCCAGCAGCACAAAAACAAGGAATGTCCCGGTTCAGTCTGCCCTCTTTCGGCACAGAAGAGAAAAGAAGATCCTATGGGTCATTCATTCAAAATGATTCAGAGCTAATGGCAGACCACCTAAGTAAGTCATTGATTTAAACGAAGGCATCGGGGTAAAAAGTGCAACATCTTCTGCTGGATAACATTATTTTAGATTTGTTTTTTTTCCCGATTATACGTCACAAACAGTTTTAATATGAGAATAATCCATGGAAACCCATGGAAGCACAGGTCAAATATGTCCAGTGGTTGTGTTAAAGTCCCTGTGATCAGCATGGTCAATTTTTCAATGATATGGGGTGGTGAAAATGGCGCAAGACCGATGGTCACACATAACAACAAAACAATCACCCAACTTAGTTGATCAACACCGGATAAAATTATTTTCATATCCATCCCTGATCTTGGGTTTATGGTAAAAATGGATAGAAGCTATCTCAAAAAAAAGATTTTGGTTCAAAATCACGTGTCCGCCATAGCCAAAGGCGACGGCGGAAGGCGCGTCCGAGTTTCAAACCGGAGGCATACCTTTTAGTATGTCGAGGATTTTCAACTCGGACCAACGCAGAGTTTGGGACAAAAGACTTTTTTGAGATAGTTTCTAATGAAATCGGAACGTACTCATGCTCTTCTCAAAAACATCATCCAAAACATCACCCCCGTCGGCACGTGTGCTAAGCGTAACAACATACTTCCTTTTCCCTGATTCGATAATAAAAAAGTGCTGCCGAATCATAACATCCTGCTGCTTGTTTTCAGACACAAAAAAAACTGCATCAACATTATCCATCGTCTTGAAATTCTTACGTTTGATAATTTCAAAATCAACCATTAATTCTTCCATGTTTTTAAGATTTGCATCAACATAGTCATCCAGTGACCCTTGAAATATCTCATCAACGACATTGATATTCGGTGCAAAATTGTTTTCCTTAGGGCCATGGGCAATACGGTATTTTAATCCTGGGAATTCAACCACGTTCCATCCTGCTGGCGGGTCATAAGAAAAGGCGCCCTCTTTTTCGTACAGTTGCCGTTGGGGTTTGTCACTGCAGCCCACAGCGACAATAAAACCAATCAAACATAACAGTATCAACCGATAAACCATTCTCATCGCCCAATCCTTTTGTGATATTATGTGTTGTTTTATTTCAAATCTGCGAAACATCTTCATCTGAAGTGCCGTTATTGTCATTATTTATACCTGGTTTTTTCTTTTTTTACCAGCCACTTGCGTGGGTCACGTCTCACTATTTTTTATCCCCCCTCCTTTGCTCACGGACTCGAAGAGCATAGGGCCCCATTGATGGCGCTGTAAGTCCCATACGTCCCATAAGTCCTATGGTATTTTCGCCCCTGGTTTTTTCGATTAAGATTTTGGCGAATGAAGGAATCGAGAAAAAGCACGAAGAAGGGCAAAGGCAGAATGATTTATTCCATCAGGCATCATTCAGCCTTTACCCCAGGAAGGTTAGGATGTTTTATGTGACGTGTTATTTTTTGATAGCATGAACCAACCATGGAATAAGATCATTGCTGACCAGGCAACCAAAGGAAATTTAAACCATAAATAGTCAGGGCTCGTTCTGAAATTTACAAAAACCAAAAATGCATTAACCATAGCAAATGCACCCAGATGGTATAAAAACCCCTTGTTGAATTTATTCGAGGATAAAACAACGCTCAATCCATGGAAAGCGATGCCTATACCCCAACCTGCAATGGGCCATGTTGCCCATAAATAATCGGGTGTCGTATCGAAATTTATCCATAGTAATACGGCATTGATTGCCAGATATGCCGTTAAATGATAACCAAAACCTATAATTGACCCTCTGCTTGCCATCCTTTTTTACCTTTTTCTTTTTTAGTCTGTTATGAAATACTCGTCTATCCCCACAACAATTTTTTGTCATAAACTATGTTCAAATCATGTCTTATCTGTTTTTTTACCAAATGTATAGTTTATTCCAATGAATAAGCGTTCAGCATATCATGATTGTTTCATACTGGTATAAAAACAACTGGGGTTATTGGTTAAAATAATTCTCTCAAATCTGTGCAAAAAAGGACTGTAATATTCTTCCAATCGAGTGATCGGTTAGTGCAGTGTTTTATAATTGGTCTATTTGTCATTGCCTGATTTAGCTGTTCACCGGAATTTATCGCTGGAAATGGCCATGAAAATTAAGAAAATTAGTTCACAATTTTATGAATAATTATTCATTAAATACTGACATAAAATACATACCCAGGATAAGGAGCCTTGCATTCAATGCGCGGAGATAGACCTGAGCACGGAATATACCCGGTATAAGCTCGAAGTTTCAAATTATGCATCATTCCCCAATGAACTGTTTGCGTCTTCGCCTGATCTTCCGCCATGCGGCTTGAATGAGAATTCTGCACGGACATGGGTGGATATATACAATAACGATAATGTTCGCCTTTACGGATTTTGCGCCCTTGAATCATCAGAAAATCTCAATTCCATCTGGTTTGCACTTCCCAAAACCCAGATGCCGCCTGAATCTGTGTATATCGTCCTAAATGACAGGGCATGCGAACATGAATACACATCCAATTCAGTCACGATCTGTTCATTTATAGGGAATTGGTTGAATGAAGATCCGGAAACAGGTGGGATTACACGGGTTGAGATTGTTTTAAACGGCTCAGATCTTCGTGTTCATGAGTGGGGGGCCTGCTTACCTGTTGATTGTGATTGGGGAACACAAATCACACCTGTGGAAGATGCCCAGGACGACATTCTTAACGTCAGCTGGAATCCGGGGTTTGTTGTAAGGAATCAGTCACTTGAGATTGTCGAAGTCAACAGATTGATGGTGACAACCTTTTCTCATTACATCGATTCTTCCGGCAGGCCGGACGTCACGGATATATATTATTTTACCAAATAATCTAATCGGTTCAGGCCCTTGGATTTCTTGACAATTCAAGATATAAACCCCTGACAAACCTCTTAAAAAAGGAGGTTGAGCCTTCTGGCTCAGCCTCCTTTTTTTGATGGCGTCCAAAAAAGTCCCATATGCGGCGTTATAGTGTTTGGCCCATCTATCATTCAACGATGATCCGGGTGTTCTCGTAGTTGATCACTCTGAAAGCATCCCCATCATGCTCACGGATTCCCGAATAAACGACATATCCCATACCTGCTTTATCGGGCATGATTTTTTTTATGTAGTTCAATCCTTTAATACCAT
The DNA here is from genome assembly GCA_018818835.1 of Pseudomonadota bacterium. GTDB lineage: Bacteria > Desulfobacterota > Desulfobacteria > Desulfobacterales > Desulfolunaceae > JAHIRD01. The sequence goes on along the minus strand of JAHIRD010000006.1, from coordinate 79,348 downwards.
GATATTGCAACCGGGAAATCATCAAAGCAGGGGGCACAGTCACCCTGCCTTATCGTAACCTGGATTGATCAGTCATTCAGATTCCCCAGATTGTTGACTTTACGTATCCAGAACTGCCCATCACTCATGCCGCAGAGCACATAACCTCCGTCTGAGGTTTCGGCGATATCACTTCCATACAGCTTGTGGCCGGAATTCTCTTCGGTGAGCATCTTGCTGCCTTCCTTGATAAGGCCCAATAGGTTTTGTCCAGTCATCAAGTACCAGATGGTTTTTCACGTTATAAAATGCCTTGTCATTGGTAATTAAGACAGCTCCCGCAGCAATAGAATGGGCTGCAATAAGCATATCCATCGTACCCAGAGGCTTACCCTCATTTTCACAGGCTGTTCTTAATTGTGCATAGGCTTTTGCAGCATCAGAATCCCAGGGAAGAATTTCTACTCGTAACAAAAATTCTTTAACAGCTATAGGAAGCCTTTTGGCTTCAGGCTTTTTAGCCACGCCTAATAGTAATTCGGCTTCAGTGATCGCGGAAATGCACACACTTGCCATAGGCACATAAAGCAAATGATCTCTTATAACGGCGGGCTGACCCTTGATGATATAGCTGGCCGTATTCGTATCAAGCAGATAACGTTGATTTTCCATTAGAACAAATCCCGATCCTGTGGGAGTTCATTGTCGCGATCTGCCATAAAATCTTCAGGAACATCAACAGAATCCATCATTTTAAAAAAATCATACCAGGAACCGGGTTTCTTGGATATGATCACATCACCCGTTTCAGGATCTTTTCGAATATACACCTCGTCACAATCAAACCGATAGTTGACAGGTAGACGAACAGCCTGGCTACGGCCATTCATGAATAATTTTGCGGTGTGTCTCATGGTATCTCACCTCAGTATCGTATTGTCTCCAAATTTTTTGTTTAGATACAGCGTGTTTCCTTGTGTCCCTCTCTTTTACACGGACACAATATACGTCATATACCATAGTATATGCTGATGCTTGTAATATATCAAGGTATATCTACATGTATTTTAATGTGCTGATTGATTCCAATGATACCCTGACCAGCCTTTCAGGATTGTCCTCCCTTGCTACCGTATGGTACTCAATCAATGTGACTGGAAATTCGATTCTTCAGGATGTCGATTGTTTTGGTATCTTGACCGAGACAGTGGCTATTTTGATCAGCAACAACACGGCATTGAAAGGCCTTCATGGATTGGCCTTTAATCCCGAATTGGCTACAAGCTTGATCACCTACGTTTATAACAACGACAGTCTGGCAACCCTTGGGATGAATGCGCTCAAAAATATCTATGAGATGTTTACGTTTATGGACAACCCCGAACTCTGCGCCTCTCTTATTGAGGATCTTGAAAAGCAGTTGAGCTACACAAGCCGGCTGCTCTCAGTATCCACCATCCTCGACAACAAAGAGTGCGGCTGATGTTCTTGGAGAGCAACTAAACCCGACCGCCGGAGGCAATTCCTTCGTCCTCTTCGTGTGGTAAATTTATTTTTTCTTTTCCTCTGCGTCCCCTGCGCCTCTGCGAGAAATAACAATACTCCGAACTCGTTAAGGTCTTGAACGTTCATAGTGAGTCGCAGCTACCGGTGGTTATCGTTATTCAAAAAGAAAAGCTTTGAGTCTCGCAGAGGCCGCCCGGAATGACATCGCTACGGGCGATACATTGACGTCCCTGCGTTTAGTCATAGACGATAGCCCCCCCCATACTCCCACATACTGACACGATAGACATCAGTTTTGACTTGATCATAATAAAGCGCCTCATTTTTTAATGTATTTAATGAACTCAAACGAACATATCTGCTTTAAATAATTTAGACCGACATTGTCGTTTGAATTGTCGTTTTTTTAAAAAAGCAACGGCTCTATGACTTAAAAATTAAGGCACAATTTGCCTGTCCCCGTTTTTCGTTACCGCATTTCTTTATCAATCAGTGATGATTCAAATGGCCGCTATCGAGATGCAAGCAAGGGCAGAAAAATCCACGATAAAGGACAAAATGAATTAGCAATAGATCTTGAATTTCTATATAATTCAAGATAAAAATCCCTGAGAAACTCTTATAAAAGGGGGCTGCAAACACGAAGAGAATATTCCTCCGGGGCCCTGATATGTTAACATCAGGAACACCGGGGGCACCGTGAAAATCATGTTCTAGTCGTTAAAAAGAAAATCAAACCAGAATTTTTGCGATCGATCCAGCCCCAGATCCACATGAATATGTTTGGTATGGGTGAATTCCAAGAGGCCATGAAGACCCAGTTCACGGCCCACACCGGACTGCTTATAGCCACCGAACGGCGCTTTGGCATTGAGAAGGTGATAATCATTGATCCAGACCGTACCGGTTCTCAAACGCTTGGCTATCTGGATGGCATACGGGATGTCACGGGTAAAAATGGAACCTCCGAGACCGTAAATACTGTCGTTGGCCATGGAGATCGCTTCATCAACGGAATCGTATTTGATCACGGAAAGCACGGGGCCGAAAATTTCTTCCCGGGCGATGGTCATGTCATTGGTAACCCCTTCAAAAATCGTGGGTTCAATAAAGTACCCTTTTTTTAGATGGGCGGGCTGTTTTCCTCCAACGGTACATTGAGCCCCTTCTTTTTTTCCGATTTCGATATATTTTAAGATGGTTTTAAGCTGGGTTTCCGAAATCACGGGCCCCATGGTTGTTTCGATATCCATGGGGTCTCCCACATGAATTTTGGTTACTCTTTCTTTCATTCGATTCATGAATTCATCATAGATCGAACTGGGAACAAAGCAACGGGTTCCGGATTCACAGACTTGCCCAGCATGGAAAAAGCTGCCGAAAAGAGCCCCATCCACCGCGACTTCAAGGTCAGCATCTTCAAGGATAATCGTTGGGCTTTTTCCACCTAGCTCCAGAGTGACCTTTTTCACTGTGTCACTCGCCAGCCGCATTACCTGGCGTCCGGTCTGGGTTGACCCTGTCAGGCCGATCTTGTCCACCATGGGATTGGTGCACAGTTCATTTCCCAGTTTCGATCCCGGACCGGTCAAAACATTGAACACTCCGGGCGGGATATCGCATTGGGCCATGATCTTGGCCAGTTCGAGAGCCGTGAGTGGGGTGGGAGTGGCCGGTTTTAAGACCAGACTGTTGCCCATGATAAGTGCCGGGGCCGTTTTCCAGACTGCCATTAACATAGGAAAATTCCAAGGAATAATACCGACACAAACGCCAAGGGGCTCGCGGTTTACAAAATTCCATGAGACCGTCGGGAATTCAATCCAGGGAAGGGGTTCATACTCAGGGATTCGTTCTCCCATTTCAACGATGTTTTTAAAGTGCTCAATACTGTAAGGAATATCCTGCAATGTTGTTTTACGGATTGTGGCGCCAGCATCCATGGTTTCCAACAGGGCAAGTTCACCTTCCTTTTCCTCGATCAATGATATAGCCTTCATAAGCCGCGCAGCTCTTTCTTTGGGCCGCATGCTGGACCACACACCGGAGTCAAAGGATTTACGTGCAGCCTCAATGGCCATTTTAGCATCAGCTTCAGTCCCCACAGGTATTTCAGCAATGGGTTCCTCTGTCGCAGGATTGTATGTTGGCCGGGTCTCACCCGTAGAGGCGTCAACAAATTTTCCATCAATGAACATCTGATATTTTTCCATGTGTAATCCTTCCTCCTTAACTTGCAATTCGGTTTATTGGCACTTATTGACCCCAAAAAAGAGCGTAGCAATACGAGCTATGTCTCTGAAATGGAATTAAATAACGAAACGGGTTGAATCCATCGCAGAACAAAGAACGGTTAAGTCGTAACCGGTATATTATTTTTACATTAGTAAAATTCGTATATCACGATCATTTTAAATAAAGCAACTCTATTCTTCAAAAAATACTCATTTTATGTGTGAAAGATTCCCTACTCTTTTAGGAGAGTATAAAAAAAATGTTACCTTTGTTAGAATTGGTTCGTTTAAGGTGCTTTTTTCCGAAATTTGCGTTTTACTATGATGGCTTGGTGAAAATTATAAGCGGCCATCATGATTTTCCGGAGTTCTGAAAGGTTTCTGGAACAGAGGTTCGGTTAAAAAAATTCAACAAAAGGAGGGATGCAACATATTTCAGCATCGATTGAAAATACCAGACCTTCTTTGACCCACATAGGGCTATTCAATGCAATCTGCAACGTCGATGAATCCAAATGGATTCATCCCCTTTATCCGGTTACCTATGTCTATCCCCTTGTCAAAGGTGATTTTTCAAAATCAAATGAAGGACGTTTCGATATTTACTGCGGGGAAAATCCAAAACCATGCATCTGTTGCAGAATAGGGAGGGACTCATGAAAATGGAAACTGTACTCCATGAAACATAAGCAAGTCATGTAAATAGGGACAGGCAAATTATACAACGGGGCATCGTTTTTCGTGTGCCCCTGTAATTCAAGGTAATATCTTATTCAGACGTAAGAAGATGGGCAAAATCCGTATGTTTTTGTATATAAGCTGCCACGTATGAGCACCTCGGCACGACCTTGCCATGCTGCGCATCAACATAATTGAGTGCTGTTTCAACCAACCGTGCCGCAACCCCCTGGCCGCGCATGGAATCCGGCACTGACGTGTGATGAAAATACCATACATCACCAACCACCGTGTACTCACAGACAGCAATGTCACCTGCAGCGCTATACTCAAAACGATTTTCTATAGGGTTATGAATTATGGGCATGTTCATAAAAAACCTCATGATAGTGGATCTAATTTTGGGGAGAAAAATTTGCTTTTCATACATGGCCAAAACACCAGTGCCAAACCGATCCGCAGGTAAGGGCTTTTTACTTTTTTATTTCGCCTGGATTCATTCTGTTCAAAATTTCTTTGACCCTTGGATTATCAAGGATTTTAAGAAAATCAGGATTATTTTGCAGGGTGTTAATGTCTCCAGCCTGAATCGCACTCATTATCGCGGAATCATTCAAAAGAGCCTGCATATCCTTATCGAACTGCATCTCACGAATGAGATCCATGATCCCCTGATCATTCATCATCCTGTCTTTCAGATCCCCACCATTCATATCAGGGACATGTTTTGAAATGGCCTTATCATCAACTGTCGATTCGTCGGAATACATCTTCATAGCCTGAGCGCTGCTTCGGTATTCAGCAGGAACTTCTTCAATTGAACCGACAAAATGAGCACCCTTGTTATCGGTCCATTTATAAATTTCGCCATGGGCCACAGACGCCACCAATATCAGAATAAGAACTATTTTTTTCATACAACCACCTTGTTTAATTAAACTATCATAAATAGCATTCACTACTAAAACAACCTAACAAAAGGATACCGTCACTAAAATGATAGTAATTTATGGTAGTGATAATATCAATTATTAATTATTACCAATTTTTTATTTTATGCTAAGCATGCCAAATCTTTGGCACCCTCATCTATTTTATTGATATTTTCAATGATATTAATGTACCAAACCAGAAAAAAAACATGAAGATTCTCCGGAGACCGATTTGGTTGATAATGTATATGATATGGTCCTATATATCACGGTTGATGCAAAATCTGATTGAGTTATCGTGATAGACATTTCATTACCGTCTTTAACGACAGGAACTGTCCCAGACCATTCTGTACCGCCAAGGCTCGATAACGAACCTGAACTATTCGTTGTCGAATTGATCCAAGTGACGGATAAAATCGTTTCTCCGTCGATAGGAATAGCTGAAACTGATAATGTGGCCGGGGAAGACTCTGTTGTTAACGATGAGGTGACGGTCACTGTTGGGTTTGTTTCTGCTTGTGAGGCAATAGTTATATCTGAATTTTGTGAGTAGAAAATAGGAGTTGCTGTCCCCCCATCATCATAATTCATCCATGACCATTCCAATACCCCCCCACCTGTATGCCAGGTCTGATAACGCAACCGGGATCGTGTCCCCGTCTGTTCCATAGTGTTAAGCCATTGACGTTCAATCCATGTTGATCCATCGTCATCGGATGTAATGATCGTGTGATAACACGATTCACCACATGGCGTCCCAATCACTCCTAATTCATGATCATTTCTGTAGGCTATAACAATTCCACCTGTTGATGTAATTGCAGCTGTAGGATCAGCATAGTTGCATGACCTGTCAATTAGCTGCCAAGAGCCCCAGGTTGCGCCTGAGTCTGTTGACCAGATACCCTGTAACCCTCGTCCTGGGCTTGGTGATAAATCATCCTCGCACTGGGTAAAAACCCACACATCATTATTACCTTTCGTAATGATGTGTGGGTTTGTCATCACTCCGCTGTACAACAATGAGTTACCGGCCCATGTATCTCCATGATCATCGGATCGTAGAACCCTGACCTCACGCGGATTATCCTGGAACGAGGATAGTGTCACATAAAGCTGGTCATCAGCGGACACGGCAGCATGTGCATTATACCACCCATCATCACTGTCGGCAGCCATCACAATTTGTTTTGTGCCCCAAGTTGCACCCTCATCGGCTGAGATCACCATTGAAATCTGGTCTGAGCCAGAAATGACGTCATCAGGCTCGTGCCAGAAAACATATAAACGACCAGCCTCGTCAACGGTGGATGACAACATGAAATACGCACCATAGTTTGTCTCTCCTGTTGTGCTGATTACAACAGGTGTCGGAGGAGTTATGTTATCCACCTCATACTTTAGCATGAAAATATTTACCCCGGATCGATAGAACAAATATAGCTGATCGTTCGCACCGCGCATTAACGATGATGCACGGTTGGTAAAACTATTCCACCATAATGTCCAAGTAGCACCTTCATCTGTACTTTTCCACAATGCCTCCTGGGTGCTATGATAAGGAGTAAGCGCAAATATAGTGGATCCTATGCGTAAAAGCGCATCATGGTTTCTCACAGCATGAAGATTTTGGGAATATGTGGTTTTATTGATATTTGTCGGGACCCTATCCCAGGTTGCGTATGCTGGTGATATAAAAAACAACAGCAGAAAAATATTTATTTTCTTCATCAATTAATCCCTTCATCCTTACATAACGAATAGAGAGAGGCACCCGTATCCCTTGACACAATGATCCGGTCAAATATCGTACCCGAGGCACATCATAGTAACAGCCGGAGTCCCATTTGTTGTGTTGCTACCAAACAGGACATCATCAATATAAAGCGATGCTCCTGTGTGAGTCAAGCAGACATCGTTCCAACATGAACCACCCACACCGAGTATCGGATCTGTAGCATCGTGAGATACTATGTATCTGTAGATACTTATGCTCGCAAAACATACCGAAGCACATGTTAAAAGAGATGTATATCACGCCATTCTTTCCATAACAAAAAAGAATCCGGATATGGAGACCTATCATAATGCAATGGCAGAAGAAGAATCTAAAATCAGGCTAATTGAAAAAATCAATTAAATAATAAAACACATAGGATCGATTTTGAGGGTCAACATATACATGTTTTTATCAAGACCATACAGCCAGGCCCATTCAGGTCCTCGATTGACTGTGTGAAGGCATATGCCGGGATGTAAGCCTGAACTTCATGGGTGGGTCCTGCCCTGTGCGGTGCTCATACTGACGTCGTTAGTAATGTAACAGATAATCCTGGCCAGGGTGCATCCATAGAACGGTCAATTCTGATGAACTCACAAAAAATCGACGGATGGCTATGGGAAAAGGTCCATAGGCAAGGCATAGTGCTTACAAAAATGATAAAATGTGGCGGAAGTGCATGGGAATCGAACCCACCCGAGACGGTATTAACGCCTCACACCGGATTTGAAGTCCGGGAGCATCACCAGAACGCTGCGCACTTCCATTAAAGGAAAGGTCAGTCAATAATAAAGAATATAGGTGTTTGTCAACACATTTGCAACGAAGAATTGTTTTTTTAAGATTGAACACGGATGTGATTCTGGGATATGGTGGGATTTTGTGTTTCACATCAGGACAATACAAAAACCTCAAAGGCAGTACATGGTGAGGATACACCTATGATCAATAAAGACAGGCTTTCCAAAAGCTTTTGCGATCTTGTCAAAATCGACAGCATATCACGGGAAGAAAAAACCATATCCGAGTATCTCCAGGTGATATTAAAGGAGCTTGGAGCAGAAATTTATATAGATAAAGCCGGAGACGCCGTGGGCGGGGACACGGGGAATCTGGTGGCAAAATTCAAGGGCACGGTGGATGCGCCAGCTATGATGCTTTGCGGCCACATGGATACGGTGGAGCCGGGTCGGGGCATTGTCCCTGTGTTTGAAAACGGGGTATTCACAAGCAAGGGAAACACCATTCTGGGTGCTGATGATAAAAGCGCCCTGGCCATCATCATTGAAGTGATGAACGTGATCCGGGAAAACACGCTGCCCCATGGCCCCATCGAAGTGGTGTTCACCATCTGCGAAGAAATCGGACTTCTGGGGGCCAAGCATTTCGATTTCAGTCTTATGGATTCAAGCTTTGGTTATATCCTTGATTCAACGGACAGGAAGGGCATTGTGACCCGGGCGCCCTACAGCACCCATTTTGACATCACGGTTCTGGGAAAAGCGGCCCACGCCGGTGCAGAACCGGAAAAGGGGGTGAGTGCCATTCTTCTGGCGGCAAAGGCCCTGGCCTCTGTGCCCTGGGGACGCATCGATCCCCAAACCACCTGCAATGTGGGTAAGATTTCAGGGGGCGTGGCCACCAATATCGTGGCCGAAGAAGCTCGGGTGACCGGTGAGGTCCGAAGCCACAGCAAACAGAAAATGGATGACATTGTAAGCGGTATCCGAGCGGCCTTTGAGACAGTGATCAACGAGGCGGTGAAAAACTCGCCCGCCCCTGGACGGCCCCAGTTTGACATGGCCGCTGACCTGGATTTTCCCGGAACCCATATCCCGGATGACCATCCCGTAATCCGCCTGGCCGTGGATGCGGCTAAAAGCATGGGCATTGATCTTCAGACCAAAACCAGCGGGGGTGGAGCCGATGCCAATATTTTCACAGGCAAAGGTCTGATCACGGGTGTTCTGGGTACAGGCATGACAGCAGCCCATACCCTTGAAGAATCCATTGCCCTTGATGATATGGTCAATACAACGACGCTGCTGCTTGCATGTATCCGTCGTCACAGCGAAGCCTACTCGGCCTAAGGACAATGCATGGATCTTTATTTTGACTGCTTTTCAGGAATCAGCGGGGATATGACCCTGGGTGCCTTTGTGGACCTGGGCGTACCGGTGACCTTTCTCAAAAATGAAATCACGCGGCTGCCCTTGACGGGTTTTGACATCACGGTGACCCCAACATCCAAACATGGAATCCACGCCATGAATCTCACGGTTCATGAAGATACCCATGTCCATGCCATGAATTACACCCGGATCAAGTCCCTGATCGAGGATTCACAGTTGTCCTCACGGGTTAAAGCCCTGAGCCTTTCCATTTTCGAAAAAATTGCAGAGGCTGAATCAAGAATCCATGGATGCATCAAGGAAAAGGTTCATTTCCATGAGGTGGGCGGCATTGATGCCATGGTGGACATCGTGGGAACGGCTTTGTGCATGGAATACCTTGACATCCGGTCCGTACATGCCTCGGCCATCCCCCTGGGGTCCGGGTTTACGACCTGCGCCCACGGGACCATTCCCATTCCGGCGCCGGCCACCACTGAAATCCTGAAAAATGTCCCGGTCTACGGATCGTCCATCAAAAAAGAACTGGTCACTCCAACGGGTGCTGCCATCATCACCAGTATTGCCCGATCCTTTGGGGACATGCCGCCCATGACCATCACCCGCACGGCTTATGGCTCGGGCAAACGGGATCTGGCTGAACAGCCGAACCTCTTGAGGGTCCTTGCCGGTAAATTTTCAGCCCCTGTGGAAAAACCGGACACCATCGTTATCCTGGAAAGCACCATTGATGATATGAATCCCGAGTTTTTCGGGTTTCTTATGGAACGGCTTTTTGAAGACGGGGCCCTGGATGTGACGCTTCAACCGGTATTTATGAAAAAAAACAGGCCCGGTACCCTTTTGTCTGTTTTGTGCAAAAAAGAACAGCAGGAGATCCTGACCCAGCGGATTCTCCTGGAAAGCTCAACCACGGGGGTCCGCTATTATCAGGCGAATCGGACGATTCTTGAACGTGCATCTATCACAGTCCCAACCCGATTCGGGAATGTCCCTGCCAAGCAGATCACCCGGCCCGACGGCTCCAGACAGGTCACGCCTGAATACGATGCATGCAGGAATATTGCACGATTGAAAAACATCCCCTTGTATCAGGTCTACGAGGAGGTGGCATTAAATGCTAAAAAGACGCCGGTGCATAAAGGTGATTAGGTTGAAGTAAGGCCTTTGTGCTGCTATGTTGAATATTAATGGGACGTATAGGACCCATAGGACTCATGAGACGTATAAGTCCCATCGCCATCATTTTTACTGGGTTTACCCGTGTATATAAGCTTGACATTGACCCGGTCAGAATATAAAAAACAGTCATGAATTTACGAGAAAAAAGAATATTATTTTTTGCAACAGGCGCTTACGCCGGAAAGGCCAAGGTGGCCCCGGGCACATTCGGGACCTTGGTGGGGATTCCCCTTTACTTTATTCTGTCATTTTTAAACACCCCCACCCTTCTGCCCTATCTTTGCCTTGTGACAATCGCTTTGATCATTTTCGCCATCTGGATTGCAGATCAGGCCGTCACCATTCTTCAGGTTGAAGATCCCGGGTGCGTGGTCATTGATGAGATTGCGGGTTTTGTGGTGACCATGATCGGCATTGGGTTTACACTTCAATCCGTAATTTTTGCCTTTTTGCTTTTCAGATTTTTTGATATTTTAAAACCTTTTCCGGTGAAATATCTTGAAGAAAACATCCCCGGAGGAGCCGGCGTTGTTTTAGATGATGTGGCCGCGGGAATCATGGCCAACATATGTTTAAGGATGCTTCTTGCCGTTTTCGGATAATCATCATATACACCCGGTTTTCACTTGGATCAACCAGAGCGGACCCATAACGAACGGAGGATTTTTATGAGCAAAAATATAGACAGGGAAAAAGCGGTTGAATCCGCAATCAGCCAGATTGAACGCCAATTCGGCAAAGGATCGATCATGAAACTCGGCGGCCGGGAAGTGGTGGCTGTCCCTGTCATTTCCACGGGATCCCTTGCTTTGGACAAAGCGCTGGGCATTGGCGGAATCCCCAGGGGCCGTGTGGTTGAGATCTATGGTCCGGAATCCTCGGGTAAAACCACACTCACCCTCCATGCGGTGGCCGAGGCCCAGAAAAAAGGCGGCATTGCTGCCTTTATCGATGCGGAACACGCCCTTGACGTGAACTATGCACGGCGGCTGGGTGTCAACTGCGACGAACTTCTTGTGTCCCAACCCGATACCGGTGAACAGGCCCTTGAAATCGTCGACATGCTGGTTCGAAGCGGTGCCATTGACATTCTGGTCATCGACTCGGTTGCAGCCCTGGTTCCCCGTGCTGAAATCGAAGGAGAAATGGGCGACGCCCACATGGGACTCCAGGCCAGACTCATGTCACAGGCCTTGCGAAAACTCACGGCCACCATCGGCCGCACCAACACCACCGTGATTTTCATCAACCAGATCCGTATGAAAATCGGTGTGGTATTCGGTAACCCCGAAACCACCACAGGGGGTAACGCCCTGAAATTCTATGCCTCTGTCCGGCTTGAAATACGTCGAAGCACGGCCATCAAGGATGGCACAGAGGTCATGGGCAACCGAATCAAAGTCAAAGTGGTCAAGAATAAAATGGCTCCCCCCTTCCGGGAAGCGGAATTCGATATGATGTACGGGGAAGGAATTTCCAAAACCGGTGAGGTTCTGGACATGGGTGTGGAAGCGAACTTCATTGAAAAAAGCGGGGCTTGGTATTCTTACAATGGCGAACGCATTGGCCAGGGCCGTGAAAATGTCAAAAAATTCCTGGCCGAAAATCCGGCCACCTATGAGGAAATCTACCAGAAATTGAGAGATTCGACCGTGGTTCCCGCAAAAAAAGACAGCAAGGTCAAATCCGAGGTGGAAGAAGAACTGTAAGCACCCACCCGATTGATCTCATGAATACGTTTGCCGGAACATAAGGTTCGCCTTGTGTTCCGGTTGTTTATTGATAGACATCACATGGAGCAGAAAATGACCGGCAACGAAGCACGCGCCCTGTTTTTGGATTATTTCAAGAAACACAACCACCGCCTTGTGAGGAGTTCCTCACTGGTCCCCTCCGATGACCCCACTCTTTTGTTTGTAAATGCAGGCATGGTTCAATTTAAACGGACCTTTATCGGAGAGGAAAAACGGGAGTACCAGACTGCGACGACATCCCAGAAATGCGTCAGGGCCGGAGGCAAGCACAACGACCTTGAAAATGTCGGTTATACTGCGCGTCACCATACCTTTTTCGAAATGCTGGGTAATTTTTCCTTTGGGGATTATTTCAAAGATCAGGCCATTTTTTTTGCCTGGGACCTTTTGACCAAGGGCTACAAGCTGCCTGTGGACAAACTCTGGGTGTCCATTTTCCTGGATGACGATGAAGCGTTTGAGATCTGGCACAAGAAAATCGGAGTTCCGGCTGACCGGATTATCCGTCTGGGTGAAAAAGATAATTTCTGGGCCATGGGTGACACGGGCCCCTGTGGTCCCTGCACGGAAATCCATATTGACCGGGGAGTCAAACACGGGTGCGGGAAAGCAGATTGTGCAGTGGGCTGCGACTGTGATCGGTTCCTTGAAATCTGGAACCTGGTATTCATGCAGTTCGACCGCAACGAAAAAGGCGAGCTCACTCCCCTGCCCAAACCCAGCATCGATACAGGCATGGGCCTTGAGCGCATCCTGTCTGTGATGCAGAATGCAGACACCAATTACGACACGGACCTGTTTATTCCCATTATCCGTAAAGTGGAAGACCTGTCCGGAAAAAAACTTAAGGATTCCGAATCGGTTTCGGTTGCCATGAAAGTCATTGCCGACCATAGCCGGGCTGCGGCCTTTCTGATCGGCGATGGAATCATGCCTTCCAACGAAGGCCGGGGGTATGTGCTCCGACGCATCATGCGCCGTGCCATCCGTTACGGACGAAACATCGGGCTGACACGGCCCTTTCTCCATGAAACCGCCCGGACTGTGTTCGAGGTCATGAAGGATGCCTACCCTGATCTTACTGAAAATGCCGCCTTTATCACCAATGTGATCAAAAACGAGGAACAGAGTTTTTCCGTGACCCTGGACAACGGTCTCAGGCTGCTGAATGACGAGCTTTCCCATATGAACAAATCGGGGGAATCAACCATCCCAGGCGATGTGATATTCAAACTGTACGACACCTATGGATTCCCTGTGGATATCATCCGGGATGTGGTCAAAGGAAATTCCATTGATCTGGACATGGATGGATTCAACCGGGCCATGGATGAACAACGTGAAAAATCCCGTTCGGATATCCGTTTTTCAAATCTGGGCGAAGCCTTTAAAAACCTGTCGGCCCAGGGAATCAAAACGACATTTACCGGATATCAAAGCCTTGAGACCCGGTCCAAGGTCCTTGTGCTTGCCAGTGACGGCCATGAAATTGCCCAGGCGGCAACTGGATCAACCGTTGATCTCATTTCCGAACAGACCTCCTTTTATGGTGAATCCGGCGGCCAGGTGGGTGATCGTGGCACCCTCACCGGCCAGGGTTTTGAACTCATGGTCCAAGACACTTTGAAAGATCCCACCGGTCTGTTCATCCATAAATGCACCGTGACCCACGGAACAGTTAAAAAAGGTGATGCATTGACCCTTACCGTGGATGGCGATGCACGGAAAAAAACCGCGTTGAACCACTCGGCCACCCACATTCTCCACACCGCCCTTCGAACCATTCTGGGGGACCATGTCAAACAGGCCGGGTCCCTGGTTTCACCGGAAAGACTACGTTTTGACTTTTCCCATTTCTCGCCGGTGGACCGGGCAACCCTGGATGACATTGAGTCCTTTGTCAACGGAAAAATCCGGGAGAACTCCCTGGTGGACACCCAGGAAATGGCTGCGGAAGAGGCTTTTAAAACTGGGGCCACAGCCCTTTTTGAAGAAAAATACGGAGATCAGATCCGCGTGGTGGCCATGGGGGATTTCAGCAAGGAATTCTGCGGTGGCACCCATACAAAGCAGACCGGGGATATCGGTCTTTTCAAAATCATCAGTGATGCCGGGATTGCTGCGGGTATCCGCAGAATCGAAGCCCTGACAGGTTCTGAAGCCCTTGGATTTGTTCACAGTTCTTTTGCCATTCTCCAGAAGTCATCGGGTTTTTTGAAATCCAATGCCGAACAGCTTCCGGACCGGATTGAAAAAATTCTTGCTGAAAACAAAAAACTTGAAAAAGAACTGCAAAAGCTGAAGAGCTCCCTTGCCGGAAAAGCCGTGGACAACCTGGATGACATGATTCAAACCATCAACGGCGTCAAGGTAATCGTGCAAAAGGTCACGGTTGAAAACCCAGCCCAGTTGCGTGAACTGGCGGACCGCTTTAAAGACAAACTCCAGTCAGGGATTGTGTTTCTGGGTGCCGAATCCGAGGGCAAGGCCCTGTTGATCGCCATTGTTACCAAGGACCTCACGAATCGTTTCAAGGCCGGGGATCTTGTGAAGAAGACCGCAGCTATAGTGGGCGGTGGCGGTGGTGGACGACCCGACATGGCACAGGCCGGAGGTTCAAAGCCTGAGAACCTGGACCAGGCTCTCCAGGCTGTCCTTGATTTGATTGGGGCATAGCGCCAGCCAATTATTTTATGGGACTTATGGGACCTATGGGGCCTATGAGTGGCAGTGGTCTTTATTTATGGCGTGATGTTCATCGGAAGACGGGAATTTTGCGGACAGGTCCATTAAAAAACCTTGTGATTGGTTTTTCGAACAACGATACAAGGGGGCGTGACGCACACTCTGTTTTTTGGGGTTGTTGATCAGATAAGATCCGGGGATCAGGCTCTGCCCATGGTGCGGTTCATAATGAAATATTCAAGCTGGGCAACCTGATTGCCCGTAAGCTCACCAAAGCAGACACGCCTCTGCCTGATCATCCGCATGACTCTGGGCCCCATCATTATTGAACTGGGGAAATCTCCGTTTTCCACGGGAATATCCTCAATGACCTTGTTGGGCATTTTCTCCAGGTAAATACCTTCATCCCCCACAAAAACATGAGTTTCTGAACAATCTTCCACCTGATCCATCTGAACGATATATCGGAAACACAAACCTCCCCGACTGATATCAATAATCTGGCCCATTTTCGCTGAATCCGGGCTTAGAGCGGCGTATGCGCCTTCACTGACCTTATAACGCAAATGTCTCCGTCGATCCTGTTTTTCTTTTTCGCTCTCCATGATTTGCCTTATCTCCATTCTGGCCTTTTTCCACGCGTTTTTTAACAAAATACGACGCAAATGAAAAGTTTTTTATGGTACACCCTACCACGGCCATGAAATATAATTATCACATGCAATCCTAACATACAAAAAAGCATGCAATGATTATACCATAATTCCGAGAGGGGCCTTATTAAAATCCACCTTTGACAGGCCTGATGATTTGACGTGATATGTAAAAATCAAAATTTAAATTAGCGAACATTATTTCCTAAAATTGTGGCATCCGGTATACAAATGCCTTGGTGGAATGTTCAGGATGTATGAACAGCTTTTCACAATCCCGAAAACAAAGCCCCGATAAAACAGCCGTTGCCTCCTTGGGCCCTCAGGCCTGAACCCGGAGGTGCAGGTGGAGTCAATTCATTGACATTCTTTGCATGTTTTCTGACATTTGCCTTTGCCACCGTGAAATAGGTGCCTGCATTATCCGGGGGTATCCATAGCTTCACATTGTTCGATTCCACGTAAAAAAAGTACCCTTTCCCAGGTATCATCGCATCTGTGGGCAAAATCAACTGAACATAACCGGCGGCTGTATAATCCCAGAGACCGTTCTGGGTGGCGCTATTCGAAGGATCTGTCAAGGGATACGTCCCGACCCCGTCATCCACAATGATGTTTCCGAGCAAAATGTTTTCAGGATTACCCGGGTTATTGGGCCAGGGAAGAGAAATCAGTTTCCAGCCCTGATCCATATACATATAATAAGGCGCCCTGTTTCCAACCAGACTGCCTGCAAAGGTATGGGCGGCCTGTGGCAGTGAGGCTGTCCGGCTGATCACCCAGAAGGCTTTGCCCTGATAATCGGAAAACATTTCTCCAAAGATAGGATCGTTCATCTCCAGATAAATGTCCGGTGCACCCTGGGCATTATAGGCAAACAAACGCCAGATTTCAGCATCATAGGTCCCAAAGGCCCCCTCGAACAGAATTGCCAGAGGGTTGTCCAGAGCCATGGGCATGGCCATCAGGCGATAATCCGTGGCAAGCCCTGTGCCCGTGGGCATGACAAAGGTATATTCCTGAAAAGGATATTCATAACACCCCATGTCATAATCCATGGCTCCCCCGGACGTCGAGGCCCTTGGCCGTGATGTTGCCATGATATCATCGTCCACACCGTCGGCATTGCCAACGGACTGGGGAATGGCATCCACGCAGGGCGAATTCTGCGGGATGCTGAAATCCGGTTCGTACACAGGGTCAAAGGATTTATTATTTGCCCCGTCGCTGATGGTCACGTTCTCAAAATCATTTATCAGGTTGCCATAGGCATTGTTGTAATCCGCATTAATAGCCGTCAAAAGGTTGATGTCTTTCTGAATGCCATATTGAGCAAAGCGAGTGACGATGTTGTAGCGAATCACAGGGGCCATGTTCATGCTGCCCCCGATATTGATCCCCACGTTGGTGGTGCCGCCCCCATCTATGGTGTTATAAAGAATTTCAGGGTTCACAGAACCTGCCATGGGGGCAGAGATGCTTATGGCATAATCATGGGCGGCAGCAGTGGGGTTGGTGATCAGATTATTCTTGATGAACGGAGAGCTTGTGCCATTATAATTTGAGATATAAATCCCCGTGGGGCATGTATAAATCCTGTTTCCCTTGACCAAGGGTGTGGCGTCTCCCATATCCCCATACATGTAAATTCCTGCATACCCACTTCCACTGATGTTATTTTTGAGGATCTGGGCTGACAGAGTCGATGACATGGCATTCATGGAAATTCCGTTGGAGGCACTGCCGCTTATGATGTTATCGGCAATTCTCGGGGAAACGTCTGCTGTACTGCTGTCATTGGCCATGCGGATTCCATCATAAAAGCTGCTGTCAATGGTGTTGCGAACAATTTCAGGGGAGTTGTCTATGGTGGAATAGTTCTCCATGAAAATTCCATAGCCATTGGATTCAAAATAACAATTTATTATTTTAACATTCACACTGGGATTGATGCGAACACCCGAGTTCGAAAACCCGTAAAACCGCACACCCGTGATGGTGACATTTGCCATGCCTTCCTGAATCGTGAGTCCGTCTGTCCAGGCAGAAAGTCCCGAACCATTGATGATGGTTGTTGTATTATCAGCCCCTTTGATGGCAATATTGGAGTTTGAAATCATAAACGCCGAGGCCGAATCCGGCTCGTTGGGCACCCCATAATTTCCAGGAGCCGCATAGAGGGTTGCGCTGTCAGATGTAAGATCAAGAAGATTGATCTCCGATATGGCATGGGACAGGGTCAACCAGGCCTGGCCTGAAGACAAACCCGTATTTGAATCATTCCCCGTGGCAACATCAAGATAATAATCCACGGCAAAGACCGGGGTCCATGAAAAAATCACCATACACAATAAAAGAAGTATCCGAATGATTCCCAATCCTATTATTTTAGATCTGTTTTTTTCTTTCATGGGGCATCTCCTGATGATCATCCTTGGTTCGCCATCACCCATGGATACGTTTATCATTGGGGCAGACCCGGCGGATCAGGCAGCATGGCAGGTAGGGTGGTCGTCGTCGTTGTACTCGTGGTGGTGGTACTTGTTGTTGTCGTTGTACTTGTTGTGGTGGTGGTAGGTACGGTGGTCGTTGTGCTTGAATCCGCCACCACCCTTGAAACATCAGGCTGTGCCAATGTTGCCCTGGGCACGGACCGATCTGCAGACCCGGGGCCGTCCTTACCGGGACCTTGATTTGTTTCCTCTTTACCCGGACGAATATCTTCCCCAAAACCCTGCTGAAAGGCCTTGAACTGATCCACGGTCATCAGTTCCGGAGGGCTGGGCTTATTTTTTCCGGTAACACGGGTAACGATATTTTTGGTCAAGACAACCGGCTCTTTGGGATAAAGAACACTGGTCACATCAACGGCCCGGTCCAGGCAGGCCACCTGGGTGACGGTGGGCGATTCAACCCAGACCACAAAGACAGTCCCCCGAACCCCGGCCACGGCCGTGGGTGTCTTTATATTAAACCGGTTATCCCTGAATTTGAGCATCTCATTGGCAAAGACCCTGATTTTTCCGATAACCAGGCTGAAATAAGCCACCCGCTTTTCTTCCTTGGGCTTGTATGTAAATTCATCAAGGCGCAATTCCCCCTTTTCACCCAGGGTCATAATGCTGCCGTCAGCCATCTGAAAACGCAAATAGGCCTTGGCCTTTGTGGTGATTCGATCGTTCGGGAACAGATCCATTCCCATCACCCCTTTAATCACCCGGGGCAAGCCCTCGCGAAGCACATCAACCTCACCTTTGATGCGGGTAATCTTTCCAATCACCACGACTGCTTCGGCCGTTTGTATCAGGGCAAGACTAAGCATCAAAACAAAAGCCACCATCATTGCCATATGACTAATTCCAATTATAACTGTCCGTGATCTCATCACAGGGTCACCTCCATCTGGATCTGCACAATATGCTTTTCATACTCATAAGGATCATAATCCGGGGCCATTGACGAGGTCATCACATTGGAATCGTTTTTCACGTAAAGATAAAATAAACGGGCTGTCACAGCATCCACCACCTTCTTTGAAAACAGGGCTGAAATCATATAACCCGTGTCTTTTCTTTTACTGGACCCATAGGTCACATCATAGGTTGAACGGATATCGGTAAAGGAAAAATCCCCACCGATTCCATAGGGCAAAGCCAGGGAGACCCCTGCCATGGTTTCGAAATAACGGTATGACGAGGCGTCGGTATCGGCATTTTCATCTCCAAAGGTGACGCCGATCATGGGGGTGATGGCTTTACCAGGAATTTTGAATCCTTGTTTGATTTTAAGGGCCAGGTGGGTGGCATCGGGGGTCAGTCCGTCATCCAGATAGTCCTTGTCTTGATAGACCAGACCACAAACAGTCTGCATGTCCCAGGGCTCAAAAAAAACAATCGTGGGAGCCAGGGCATGCTGCATCTGCTTACTATGACCGTCAGCGGAATAATACCCATAACTGTATCTGAGATCCCCAGTCCAATTTTTCTTCGAGTAACTCAACCGGACATAGGGACTATTTCCCATGGATGACTCATTGTCCGGGTCACTGTAATTCAGATAGGAGAAAAGGTATCCTGTATCCAGTGTCATGGCGTTTTTAAATGCGATACGATAATACCCGTTCAGCGCAAAAGTCTGGTATTGGTCTCCCAGGTCCGTGGCCGGTGTGGTTGAAATTCCCGGAAGATCCAAGGGATCGTTGGGGATATTGCTGTCATAGGCCCAACCCAGTGACGAAACAAGATGCCAGGGTTTGGCTGACCGTTTCATACCTCCGATGTTTTCAAGGGCTTGCTTTGCCGCACGTGCTATGTCCGAATCCGGCCCAAGGGCCACAGCCTTCCGAAACATGTCCTTTGCCGAATCGAACTGCCTGATTTCAAGGTGGATCAACCCCATCTCATAGTACACAACCTGGGCCAGCTGTGAATTCAGTTCCATGGCCCGTTTGAAATTCACCTCGGCCCCTTTGAAATCCTTCATGGCCCTTGCCAGATATCCTTTTTCCATAGAGGCCCTCGGATTGTCAGGGACTGCCCGTTCTGCATCGTCGAGTGTTTTTCTGGCCCTGTCATAGTCTTTCTGGCGGATATAGATCCCTGCAAGATCAAAAAACACATGGTTGTAGGCCTGGGGTTCCCTGGCCACAATGGCGGAAAAAATTGAACCGGCCTCTTTTTCTTTTCCCATTTTGCTGTAAGCCAGGGCCGAATAATACTGAAACTGAAGATTCCCACCGTCCATTTCAATGGCCTGACCAAAGGCGTTCAAGGCCGTATCATAATCCCCATTGTCATAGGCCTCAAGGCCATCCACAAAATAATTCATACCCAGACCGCCCTGTTCAGCCTGGACAGGCAAGGCCAACGCAACCATCATGCTCACCAAGAAATACGTTGCCGCCATCTCAGATATGATCTTTGTGTTCACAATGCGCCCCCATACTGTTTGGGAATATCCCCTGGCTATGATTTCGGCTGCGTTATTTGTTTGCCGAATGTGCCCTTGGGTCAGGACATCCTGGGAAATCAATTGAAAATCATGTGTAACAATGGAATAATAAGGGATTGGATAACTGATGAGTCATTTTTTTTAGAATAATATCAGCTGCAGATTAAAATTTCAAGTTAGGATTTCATATTCTCCATGGCCACGACCCCAGCCACATGGACCAACCGCCTTTTTGATTGCATCGTTCTCGTCATGATATCCGGGTTCACTCTTTATTTTCTCACCCCCTCCCTTGTATTTTTGAACAGCACCGAAACCGGAGGAGACACGGCATCCCATGTTTTCACGGCATGGTATCTCAAACACCAGCTTCTGCCCAAAGGAAACCTGACCGGATGGTGCATGGGAAATCTGGGTGGTTTTTCCATGCTTCAAAATTATTTTTTCCTGCCCTTCCTTATCATGGCAGGACTCTCATGGTTCCTACCTCTGACCATCGCATTCAAGCTGGTTACGATTATAGGCGTTCTCACCCTGCCATGGGCCACATGGTTCTTTTTCCATCAACTGAAACAAACCAAGGCGGTCTGCCTGGCCGGAGCAATTTCAAGCCTTGCGTTTCTTTTCATGGAAGGCCAGTCCATCTGGGGCGGCAATATCCTGTCCACCCTTTCCGGCACCTTTTGTTATGCCCTGGGCTTTTCCCTGGCTGTCCTGTTTCTTGGCGTCTTGTACAATCATTTCCATGAAAAACCCCGTTATGTATCATGCGCCCTGCTTTTATGCCTCACGGGGTTCAGCCATGGCTACGCCCTTCTTTTTGCAGGATTCGGATCCCTGTACTTTTTGCTTACACCCGGACGGTTCATCAGACACCTCATTGATCTGATCCTGATCCACGGTTTGGCCATAGGCCTCATGGCCTTCTGGCTCTTTCCCCTTATGGCACACATGCCCTTGACCACAAAATTCGGATTTATCTGGATTTTTTCGGACCTGAACCAGGTCCTGGACCAGGTTTTCCCAGTCCTGATCCGGCCCTTTATGCTTTTGTCCCTTGCCGCCCCGGTCATATCCATTTTTATCCGACGTCTCAGCCCTGGGGACAGGCAAAAACCCTTGGATGCCGCCCCCTTTTTTGTTGCTTATCTGGCCCTAACGGGTCTTTTGCTCTATGCCCTGGGCTACCGTTTTAATCTTGTGGATGTGCGTTTCCTGCCTTTTTTTCAATTTTTCCTGATCATTTCCGGGGCCTTTGTGTTCAAACATCTGCCATGGGAAAAAACGTCATCGGCCTGTTTTATGGTCTTTTTTCTGTTCTCGACCTTTGCCTGGATTCATAGCCGGGAAGTGCATATCAGGGACTGGTCCATGCACAATTTCAAAGGGTTCGAGAACATGCCCCTTTATGGAGATTTTCTTGCTGTAACAAGCTATCTGAAGGGCTCTGAGAACGATCCAAGGGTCGTCTATGAGCACAGCCCCCTCTATGAAAAGGCAGGCAGTATAAGGGCCTTTGAGTCCTTGCCCTTCTTCAGCGGCAGAAGCACCTTAGAAGGCCTATACATCCAGGCAAGCCTTCTGTCTCCCTATATTTATTACATCCAGGCGGAAATATCGGCCCATCCCTCCACGCCCTTTGCGGATTATGTCTACCCTGGCCTGGATCTCAATCGTGCGATTCAACATCTTCGCCTTTTTCATGTGGGACAGATTATACTGACAGAGCCCGGAACCCAGAAGGCAGCCCTTGAAAACCCAGCCTATACCCTTGGATATCAATCCGGCCCCTTTATGGTGTTCGATCTTGCGGATATAGGGAGCGGGTATGTGGAGGCTCTGCCATTCAAACCTGCCCTTTTGGTCCAAGGAGATTTCAGACGTCTGTTCTTCACCTGGTTCAGAAAAGGCAACCTGTCCATTCCCCTGGTGTATACCACCCATCCTGATCCCATAGATCTGGAGCGTATGACACCCATTGACCCTACCAAAATCGAGCATCTCCGGCCCATTGCCCTGGACAAGGCACTGAAAAAAATCTCGGCCCGCTTATCCCAGGATGAGATCCTTATTGATCAGGCCACCCCTGGCCAGCCCTTACTTGTCAAGGTGTCTTATCATCCCAACTGGCACGTTAGAGGCGCGGATAAAATCTACCTGGCATCACCCGGCTTCATGCTGGTTTATCCCACATCATCCACGGTTCGTCTTTATTATGAAGCCTCCATGATTGAGCATACGGGCCTGATCGTCTCCATCCTGAGCCTTTGCCTGATACCCATCCTTTTATTTTTCACAGCAGGACGAAAAACTGACCTCTTGAGGCCTGATTCGGCCCAAGCCCCCGGCTGGATTTGCGTTCTGGTCGTGGGGTCATCAAGTCTTGTTATGCTACTTACGGCTCTTTTTTTTCTGCCGCCGTCCTATCCTGTTCCCCAGTACATCAAAGCCCTGAAACTTTTTTCCGAAAAGGATTATACCCAGGCAAAATCCATGTTTAAGGATGTGGTCACACGGTATCCTGAAACCATGATTTCCGATGACGCGTGCTTTCATCTTGCCTTGTGTTATTTTAATGTCGGGGAATGGGATCAAAGTCTCAGAGTTTTTAAAGACCTTGTCCTGGACTACCCAGAAAGCAGACGATCTGCCGAAGCCCTCTTCCACATGGGATTATGCTGTCAAAAATCCGGAGATGAAACCATGGCCATGACGTATTTCAGACAACTTGCCCGGGATTATTTTCAGAGCCCTTGGGCTCCGGAAGCCCTGGCCCGTTTACACGAAAGCAGACAACCATGACCCAGATACCCGGCTTATCTATCTTTATTCCGGTTTTCAATGAAGAATCCCTTATAGAAAGCCATATCCAAATCCTGGCAACCCACCTTGAAACCCTGGGTCTTCCCTTTGAAATCATCATCGGAAGCAACGGATCAACGGACCGTACGTGCGCTATCCTTGAATCACTTGAAAAAAAACGACCTTATGTCCGATTTTTCCACCTTCCCCGGAAAGGCGTTGGCCGTGCCTTTGCTCTGGGTGTAAAAATCGCCAGTTTCGACCGTATCATCACGGTGGATATGGATCTTTCCATTGACCTTTCATTTATTGAAACAGCCTATCATCTCCTGTCCCGTGTCCATGTGGTGGTGGGGTCAAAGAAAAACGGGAACCAGAAGCGATCACTCCTCCGGAAAGCCGCCAGCCGAATCTTTATCTACTCTGCAGAAGTTCTGCTGGGGATTTCATACAGTGACTATTCCATTGCAGCCAAAGCTTACCGAAAATCGGCCATTCTCCCCTATCTCCCTTTTTTGGACAGCCATACCTTTTATGTGGTTCTGATTCTTTTCAGTGCCTATCACGATGAAAAACGTATTATGGAGATTCCTGTGGGCTGCCATGATTTGCGAAAAAGCCGTTTCAATCTCACCCATGAAGGACTCTATAAGTTTTCGCATCTGTTCAGCCTCTGTGTCACCAAACGGCTCATTCCCGGATTATCTTTATATTTTCGTGCAAATACATAACCTTAAATCACGATACCCCTTCGAGACTTTGTCCCTTAAAAAGAACAAAGTTTTATTGACAATTTCTCTTGATTTCCCCAAAGAAGCCCATTATAATGGAATCAAGCTAAAAGCAAACCACCCGAAAGAGTGGGACGCAAAGCCACTGGCCTAACCCTTTATAACATTAACGTTCGGGTTTAATTTAAGTAGAGATCGATTTTAAACGAATCGTTTTGTTAATAAACAAGGCAGATTCATCTAACATCAACGTAAAAAAAATAATGATCTCGAAAGAATAGTTTGTAAATCCTGGAAAGTGTATAGAGACATGGTAGCAGGGCTGCCTTAGCTTGCCGATTATCCGGGTTCCCATCCCCCTTGGGAACCCGGTTTTTTTTGATGAATACATAAAATCTTTATTAAGGCTGTACACAGACATTTTCAAACACAAAATTAACTCCTCATAGATTCCCTAAACCCAGGTTGAACTTGACATTTTCCCCCATCCACCATAATTCTACCCAAGAGTTTAACATCTGGTTCAAACAGACACGAACCCGAAACACCCTTGGCATCAATAAAAAAAAGCTATCAGACAGATCTTTGGACCGGCAACACATTCACATTGGAGACCTTGTATGCAAAAACATCTGGCCACCCTTTTCATCCTCATGATCACCATGACCCTGATTACCCCTGCCTTCTCTTTTGCCGATGATCCCAAAGCCCGTGAGATCATGCAGAAGGTCGACGACAGGGATAATGGCGACAATCGCACCAATGACATGCTTATGGTCCTCATCGATAAGAACAACGATGAGAGAAAAAAATATTTCAAAATTTTTTCCAAGGACCATGGCAAGGACACCCATACCATCATGTTCATCGTGGATCCGCCCAGTATCAAAAACACAGGATTTCTCACCCTTGATTATGATGACCCCACAAAAGATGACGACCAGTTCCTTTACCTGCCAGCCCTGGGAAAATCCAAGCGCATTGCATCCAATGACAAGAATGGAAGTTTCATGGGTTCGGACATGAACTATTCGGATATGAGTTCCCGTGAGTTGCCGGACTACGATTTCAAACTCCTCAAGGAACTTGATCTTAAAGGAGCCCAGTGTTGGTTGATTGAATCCACGCCCCGTTCCGAAAAAGTCATGGATGAAACAGGGTACAAAAAATCCATTTATGCTATCAGGCAGGACAATTATATGGTCACCCGGATTAAAGCCTGGACAACCGAAGGAGATTATATCAAGCTAATTGATTTTGATGATCTTCAGAAAATTGAAGGGATATGGGTCAGCCTGAGCATCAAGGTAATCAAAAAACGCGGTGATGACGTTGTTCACAAAACAGACATCACCATCAGCCAGGTTGCATTCAATCAGAACCTTGCCGATGACATATTTTCCAAAAGAAGGCTTGAAAAAGGTCTTTGATACGATGGGAATAATAGGACTTATAGGTCCCATAGGACGTATGGGACTCATAAGACCTATGGGACCTATGTCATTTGAACGGGGACTTCCCTGTAAAAAATAATTGCAAAAATACCATTCTATGATATTGAACAACGATCATATGCATAGATTGCGTACACATCTATAAACCTTCTATATACCCCCATAATGTCAAAAATCGCGGATGGGCGGCAATCATGAAGGCCACGGTCAGCACAAACGTTCTACTTAACGTTCATGTAAGGAGGTCACCTTGAAAAAAATCATTTACCTATTTGTATTCTCTTTCCTGTTACTCAGCCTTTCATCTGTCCATGCAGATACGGCTGAGTTGATGAGCCAGGCCGATGGTTTGTCCAAGTCCAAAAGCGGGAGTATGGACGACTATCTTGCCGCTGCCAACATTTATAAGCAGATCCTTGAAACTGAACCGGACAATTACGATGCCACCTGGAAATGTGCCAAGGCCTTGCGATTTTATGCATATACAGCCCAGAAAAATAGCGTGGATGGCTGGAAAAAAATCTGTGCCCAAATAGGGAAAGAAGGCATGACCTATGCTCAGAAAGCCATTGACATGAAGCCGGATCAACCCGATGGTTATTATTATTTCGCATTAAATGTGGGAATTTATGCTGACGGAGTCAGCATTCTGACGGCACTCAAAGAAGGGCTGAAAGATAAAACCCAGACCAGTTTTGAAAAGGTTCTTGAGCTTGACAAAAACTACGATAATTCCGGAGCGGTTCTTGGAATGGGCCGTTTCTGGTCTGTTCTTCCCTGGCCCCTGGCCAAGAAGAAAAAAGCACTGGAATACTACAGAGAATTCCAGTCCACTGAATTCTTCGGCAAGGAGCCTGAAAGTTTCGTCTATATTTCCGAACTTCTGATTGATCTGGGCGGCAAAAAGAATAAGGAAGAAGCGCGTCAGATACTTTCCACGTTTAAAACGGACAGTCCCTTTTTCACCAAATGGAGCAACGAGCTTCAAGCAAAACTTTAATCTTGATGAACCCTTAAAAAGCGTCATGCAAAACCATCACCGTTCTGCTTGACGCTTTTTTAGTGATGAACTCGTAAAAAGTCGGTGGATGGCTATGGAAAAGGTCCATAGGCCAAACACGATAACGCCGCCGCATAGGGGACTTTTTACGACGCCATCACAGGGAAAGCATGCGGTTCATGCTGCCTTGAGTATACCCTTCCAGATCCAATGCAATATGGAGATACCCCAGCTCTTTCAGACCGCTTACCACGGTCTTCCTGATGTCTTCCCCAAGGAGTCTTCCAAAGTCCTTCCCGGGGATTTCAAGCCTGACAAGAACCCCGTGATGCCGTGCCCTTACCCCAATAAAGCCCAGCTTTGTGAGCAATGCCTCGGATCGTTCCACACGGCCTAACATTTCAAGGCTTAAAACATCCCCATATGGAATCCTGCTGGCAAGGCAGGCCATGGACGGTTTATCTGCCGTGGGGAGTCCCATCATCCGCGAGGCATCACGAATATCCTGTTTTGTGAATCCCGCATCCACAAGCGGACTCAGGACACCCATTTCATCCGCTGCCTTCAAACCAGGCCGATAATCCTTAAAGTCATCGATATTAACCCCGTGGACCACGACGTTTTTTCCTGTTTTTAACGCTGTTTGAAAAATTTCCTTGAATAAAATTTTCTTGCAGACATAGCACCTGTTTTTATCATTACGGATAAATTCGTCGTTCGTCATCAACTCAGGCTCAACAACATGATAGCAAATCCCTTTTTTTTTGAGGAATACATGTGCTGCATCATCCTCATCCTTTGGAAAAACCGGGCTCCTGGCGATGATGGCCTGGACCTTTTCCCCGATAATTTCATGGGCAAAGGCCAAGAGAAAGGTGCTGTCAACACCACCGGAAAATGCCACGGACATGGGGCCCAGACTTTGAATGATGGATTTTAAAGCATCCATTTTTCCGGAAACATCATTATTTTTCATTAGTTAGGCCTAAAATCTTTCAAAAATGGTTTACAATTATCCTTCAACATTATATATGTTGTTGCGGTTAGCCCAAGAATCGATTTTTATTTTACGCATTATAAGCTAAATTCAATATAAGTTCAAAGGGGATTCACATGGCCAAAGATAAGAAGAAATCAACGAAAAAGGAAACAACCCCCAAAAAATCAGCTGCAAAAAAAACTGCACAAAAACCTGCAGCAAGTAAAAGCACTCCAGCAAAGCAAACAGATGATTCTGCCAAAAAAGAAGCCATGATCAAAAAAGAGGCAGAAGCTAAGGCAAAGGCTGAAGCAGAAGCTAAAGCAAAAGCCGAAGCAGAAGCTAAGGCAAAAGCCGAAGCAGAGGCTAAGGCAAAAGCCGAAGCAGAAGCTAAAGCAAAAGCCGAAGCAGAGGCTAAAGCAAAAGCCGAAGCAGAGGCTAAAGCAAAAGCCGAAGCAGAGGCTAAGGCAAAAGCCGAAGCAGAGGCTAAAGCAAAAGCCGAAGCAGAGGCTAAGGCAAAAGCCGAAGCAGAAGCTAAAGCAAAAGCCGAAGCAGAGGCTAAGGCAAAAGCCGAAGCAGAAGCTAAAGCAAAAGCCGAAGCAGAGGCTAAGGCAAAAGCCGAAGCAGAGGCTAAGGCAAAAGCTGAAGCAGAGGCTAAGGCAAAAGCTGAAGCAGAAGCTAAGGCAAAAGCTGAAGCAGAGGCTAAGGCAAAAGCTGAAGCAGAGGCTAAGGCAAAGGCTGAAGCAGAAGCTAAGGCAAAGGCTGAAGCAGAAGCTAAGGCAAAGGCTGAAGCAGAAGCTAAGGCAAAGGCTGAAGCAGAAGCTAAGGCAAAGGCTGAAGCAGAAGCTAAGGCAAAGGCTGAAGCAGAGGCTAAGGCAAAAGCTGAAGCAGAAACAACAGAGGCTCAGGCATCCCCTTCAGAATCTGTCAACAGAGTTGAAATGCTCAAGGCTCCCAGACCGTCCATCAATATGGTCCCCATTGCCGCAGGCATTGCTATTCTTGTGTTTGTCCTGACCCTTTTAAGCATCAGAAACACATCCAATTACTATGTTTCGTCAAAACAGGGTGCCACGATGGTGTACCAAGGGTCCTTTGCCCCAATGGGGAAAACCTTGATCGCCAAAATCCCGGGGAAGCTGGCACCTGCAGAGATTAAAGATGTTTATACAAAAGAAGCGGTCCTCCCCCTTCTTTTCTCTTACTATATGGGACAGGCAGACGATTTGAAAAAACAGCCTGGATCGCCTGATTTCAATGCCATTTCCTGCAAACTCAATCAGGCCCTTGATTGCGCACAGAGCCCCGAGGAAAAACAGATGGCCAAACGGAAAATCGCCGCAGTCAAAGCCATTATGAACGCTTATAAATAAAAGACGTTCCTGTCATTTTAAAAGCCCTTGCTGCTCAATGCAACGAGGGCTTTTTTTATGGCATCAGGAGACCACAACGCGGCAAAACCACAACCAAAAAACCTCGTCTCTCACGGAAAAATTGTGCCCCTGGCAGCCCTGCCGGGGGCCAAACTTTTGAAAAGTTTGATAAACATATATTGCTTTTCTTCGAATGCTTCATATTTAACATATTCTTACACACCAAACACCCCCACCCATTTGCGTGTCGGGGCGAAGCCTTTGCGAAGACCGGTCCAGATTTCTAAAGCTTGTCCCGGTGGAAGCTGGGATCTGGCCGCCGGTGGCATGTTTTTCTTCGTGCTCTTGGGCGACCAAAGGGAGCGGGTGGTTAAACTATTTAATCGTTTTTCTTCATGGCCTTCATGTACTCCATGGTAAAACCGTTTTTGTTTCAATCCCAGGCAACGCCTGGGATTGAAATGTTGTTTTCTTTTTTATCCACCACCCGTTCGCTACGCTCTCTGAAGAACACGAAGAGGACGAAGAAGATCAAGTTACAGGGCTGCCGGAGGCCTCTTTTTTAGCCTTCTTCCTGTGTTTCATGGTTAGCCTTATTTTTCAAGGAGCTTTGCCCGGTGGCTTCAAGGACAGACACCCATAGTTTTCCATGGGGAGAGACCTGTTTGCGTTTGCCTGCCGAGGCTTCCATGGGGACATGGACAAAGTGGTTGTTCCAGTGTCCCACCAGCATATTTGTTTTCCCTGCCATGCCTGCATGGACAGCATCCCTGCCCAGAAAACTGCAGAACACATGGTCATTGGAATTGGCAGGCAGGCTCCGAATCATATAGCTGGGATCAATGTATTTCAATGAAATGGGTATGTTTTTAGCCTTGAAATAATCGACGATCTTTTCTTTGATATAAATACCGATATCTTTAAGTTTCACATTTCCCGATGGATCATGCTCGGTTTTTTCGTCTCCGAAGAATTTCTGTCCAGCTCCTTCGGCCACCAGGATGACCGCATGCATACGGTTTTGCAAACGTTTTTCAAGGCATGCCAGAAGCCCATTTTCACCATCCAGATCAAAATCCACTTCTGGGATCAGAACAAAATTGACATCCTGCTGGGCCAGGGCTGCCGTTGCAGCCAGAAAGCCCGAATGCCTCCCCATGAGCTTGATCAAACCGATTCCCTTGGGATACCCTTCGGCCTCGTTATGGGCACCCCGGATGGCCTGGGTGGAAATCTCCACAGCCGTGTCAAATCCAAAGGACCGGGCCACAAGATACACATCGTTATCAATTGTTTTTGGAATCCCGATCACACTGATCTTGAGCTTCCGTTTGCGAATCGCCTCGGTTATGCGTGTTGCAGCCATCAACGTACCATCCCCGCCAATCATGAACACAATGCCAATGTTCATTCGCTCCAGGGAATCCACAATGGCCTCAATATCCTGGGGCCCCCGGGACGAGCCCAGAATGGAGCCTCCGCGTTCAAGAATCCTGACCACGGACTCGGGGTCCAGCTCAATCACATCATGGCCGTATTCGGGGATAAACCCCTGTAGACCGTATTTCATCCCATAAATCTGTTTAACGCCGTAACGGTGGTACAATTCAAGAACCACTGAACGGATAATGTCATTCAAACCCGGACACAGACCCCCACAGGTCACCAGGGCACATCGAAGTTTACTGGGATCAAAAAAAATCTTTTTCCTGGGTCCTGCTATTTCAAAGGCTGGTGGTTTTTTCCCCTGGTCAATCATCCGGGTGATATGTTTTTCATTCACATGAATCAGAACCCTCATATCGTCTTCAATAAAAATTGAATTTTTCCGGCCGTGATCGTTCTTCATGAAGGGAGAGTCAATTTTTGCCTCCCCAAGGGACTCAATATGCGTTTCAACACTGTCAAATTCCATGTGATAAACCTGTTATTCGTTTTCATTCAAAGGTGTGAGGTTGCCCGATTCCCGATCCAGAACCGGCATTTCAATCCAATAGTAGTGGCTGTCCCGATCACTTGAAAACACCCAGGTCTGCCCGGTATGCCCATTAACAAGAACAGCGTTTTTTTGAACATATTCCTGGTTGTTTTCCTGGTTGACAAATGTTGTTTCAATCTGTCTGATTTCCCAGCGGGCTGAAAAACAGCCCTGAAAACAAAGAAGCACTAATACTATGAAACACACTCTGGTCATTGTCATACGATTTTTTCCTTTGTATACGTCCCCGATATGGTGATAAAACAAAAAATCCTTATCATGATCATAATCGATCCGGATGAGAAAATGATACGAAAAAAAAAGGGCGACGTCAACCAGGGCCTCGGCCATACCATTTCAACCAAAGGGGTGGACCGTATGAAAATGTTTATCACCGACCTTGATGGAACTTTGTTCCGGTCAGACCACAGCTTTTCAAAAAACGATCTGGATATGCTTGAAAAATTGGGTTCGCTGGGTGTCATCCGGGTTCTTGCCACTGGTCGGTCCCTATTTTCCCTAAAGCGCTCCATCCCCTTTCACCTGCCTGTGGATTACCTGATTTTTTCAACAGGCCTGGGTGTGGCCAGCTATCCTGACCCCCATAAGCATACCCTCAAAACAGAAACCCTTTCCCACGAGGACACAAAAACAATCGCATCCCTCCTTGAAAACCTTGGTGTGGACTATATGATCCAGGATCCGGTCCCGGACAATCATGCCTTTGCCTTTCGTCATTTTGGCAGGGAAAACAGCGACTTTAACACCCGGCTCGACTTTTACAAGGGCCATTACCGGGCCATTAGCCCCAACATAATGGATCTTGGCCCATCATCCCAATTCCTTGCCATGATTCCTGGGGGGAATGGCAAGGAAACACTGGACTGTTTGAGACGTACACTTCACGCGTATACTGTCATCAACTCGTCCTCTCCCTTTGATGGTAAAACAATGTGGATTGAAATTTTTCCAAAATCGGTGTCCAAAAGTAAGGCGGCAACGTGGCTGTCCAACCAACTGAAGATTGACCGGAATGACATTGTGGCTGTGGGGAATGATTACAATGATGAGGATCTTCTTGAGTGGGTCGGCCAGGCCTTTGTTGTGGCAAACAGTCCGCCGGACATGAAAAAACGTTTTTCAGTGGTGGCATCGAACAATCATGAAGGGGTCTGTGAGGCCATACAGGCCATGCTATAGACTCTGCCCCCCCATGCGGGTGGGGACCGCAATCAATTTCGATTTCGATCCAGAAGAAACTAAATCCCAACTAACGGATGCACTGAACGCTCATTCTCCGCGCCAGTGATCCTTGTGTTAACTCCTAAATACGATCAATGGTTCTTTTTAGCCGCAGCTTTATCAAAATGCGAAAACTGCATGGTAAAGGTTCCGCGTCCCTGGGTGGCTGATCGAATGGATGTGGAATAACCGAACATCCTGGAAAGGGCCACCGAAGCATGGATGGTTTGAATCCCTGCTTTGGGATTGATGGATTCCACTTTACCGCCCCTGCTGTTCAAGTCACCTATCACCTCACCCATAAATGCATCGGGAACAAAAATCTCAACATTCATGATGGGCTCCAGCAAAAAAGGTTCCCCGGCTTCAAGGGCTTCCCGGGCAGCCATGGACGAGCACACCGTATAGCCCAAATCCGAGCCCAGGGTCTCCTTGAAAGAACCACCCACGAGAACCGCTTCCACATCCACAACCGGGTACCCCATCAGTGTTCCGCTTTCAAAGAGGTCCATGACGCCTTTTTTAATGGAAGGAATATACATGTCCGGGATTTGTTCCGCTGTCACCTCAGACCTGAAACTACTCCCGGATCCACGGTCCAGAGGAATCATTTTGAGTGATACTTCGGCAAAGTGTTTCTGACCGGCGATGTCCCGTTCAAAGGATGCGGTGGCGGTTGATATTTTTGCAATGGTCTCTCGATAAACAACCTGAGGCTTTCCAACATTCACTAAGGTGTTGAATTCCCTAAGCATACGACTAATAATAATTTCAAGATGAAGCTCGCCCATGCCGGATAAAAGAGTCTGGCCCGTGTCTTCATCGATTCGGACTTTGAGGGTGGGATCTTCGGAAACAAATTTTTCCAGAACAGACTGGAGCTTGTCCTGATCGGTCACGGTTTTTGGCTCCACCGCGATGGAAATCACCGGCTCGTAAAACTCCATGCGTTCCAGGAGAATAGGATGGGCCGCATTGCAGAGGGTATCTCCCGTTGATGAATCCTTGAGACCAACCACGCCCACGATGCTCCCCACGCCAGCTTCTTCAACACGCTCCCGTTTGTTGGCATGCATATTGAGAATACGGGCAAGTTTTTCCTTGCGCTTAAGCACCGGGTTGTAGACATCATCTCCCACTTTCAGTTTTCCACTGTAAACCCTGGCAAAGGATAATTTCCGTCCTTCAATCATGGACACTTTAAAAATCAATGCTGAAAGAGGCGCTCCATCCTTGGGCTCAAAACTGACAGGTTCCCCTGTTTCCGGATGGACTCCATGGGCTGGCGGAACATCCAGGGGGCTGGGCAGATAATTGCCAATGGCATCCAGTAAGGGTTGGATGCCTTTATTTTTCAATGCACTACCGCAAAAAACCGGAACCAGTTTCAAATCAATGGTTGCCTTGCGGATGGCTGCCATCAGGTCGGTGTTTGAAACAGGCTCTTCGGCCAGATAGGCCTCCATGATTGTATCATCATGATCCGAAAGGGTCTCAATCAGTTTGTCCCGGTATGATTCAGCCTCGGCACGCATGTCCTCGGGAATATCCGACAGGGTATAGGCTGCACCCAGGCCTTCATTATCCCAGAGAATTTGTTGCATCTGAATCAAATCCACCACACCTTTAAAGTGTTCTTCAATCCCCACCGGAATTTGAAGGAGCAGTGGCCTTGCATGGAGTCT
This sequence comes from Pseudomonadota bacterium, assembly GCA_018818835.1. Taxonomy (GTDB): domain Bacteria; phylum Desulfobacterota; class Desulfobacteria; order Desulfobacterales; family Desulfolunaceae; genus JAHIRD01. The sequence goes on along the minus strand of JAHIRD010000006.1, from coordinate 45,636 downwards.
ATCTCTCATCATCTGAATGGTGTTCAGATAATCAGCCCCCACACGATCCATCTTGTTCACAAAGGCAATACGGGGGACATGATATTTATCAGCCTGTCGCCACACGGTTTCAGACTGGGGCTCCACTCCGCCAACGGCACAGAATACGCCAATGGCACCGTCCAGAACCCGTAAAGACCGCTCCACCTCAATGGTAAAATCCACGTGTCCGGGTGTGTCGATAATCTGAATCTGGTTATCTTTCCAGTGGCAGGTGGTGACAGCGGATGTGATGGTGATGCCCCGTTCCTGTTCGTCGACCATCCAGTCCATCACCGCTTCACCGTCATGGACTTCACCGAGTTTGTATGATCGGCCGGTATAATACAGGACCCGTTCTGTCACGGTGGTTTTTCCTGCATCGATATGGGCCATAATGCCTATGTTTCTGATCTGTTCCGTTTTAATTTTTTTCATAATATCACATATGGTTCCTGATAAATCACACTATCTTACGAGCAGCATATTTGCAGAAAAAGGCTGGCTTATATCGATATGCCCGGCAAGGGTTTCGCATTCCCGGCCTTCAATGATAATTTTAACCCTTTTAATTTCCGGAATATTCAAAATCAACGAATTTGCGATGGACACAATGGTCAAATACTCCGTTTGAACGCCCCCGGGATGATTGTCACACGTCTCCTGGGATAAATCCACAAAAGCCGTTTCTTCATGAATATAAAGGGCCCTCAAAACGGATTCCCCAGGAAGAGTCCGCACCAGACCCTGCCGAGGCCCCCTGATCAACCATTCAATAATTGTCCGGGCAAACTCAACCGGGGTTTCCGGGTGAGCGATTAACCGTTCTTCCGGGCATAATAAGGCCAGCTTTCGGTCTTGAAAATACAGATAGACAGGAGATTCTACGGTATACCGGTTACTATTTCCCGGGGGAACACCCATGTCATCCATTTCAGCCCTATCACCCCCGACCATATAGACAACGATCACCACACACGCACAAAGAGCCAGAATGGCCCACAGAGAATTTCTGAGTGTTTTTTTGGTCATCTTTTTTTCATCTTCCGTTGAATCAAGACGTCTTGTATGTCCTTAGCATGGCCCGAGACCAGCAAAATTTAGGCTAAAACAGGCTATATGTCAAGACAAGCATATTATTTATTGAATCATCCATCACTTAAGTATATATTAGATCAATATATTAGTAACTTATAAAACCAACCCTGAATACACCCCGGTATAAGCTTCCGGCCCTGTCTAAATTTCCCAAAGCCGGTTGATTGTTAAACAAGGAAACGCCATCTGCATTTTGATATTGATTAATGCCCGATATTCTATTGTTTTTTTTATCAAAGGCGTTTATATAATGAGGCTTTTATATGTTAATTTGTATTTTTCACAATTTTCGGCTTTTCAGGATAGATCATGGAAAACAACCATTCTACCGACAATTTTGAACTGGTCAAAGACTGGATCGGTTTGATTGAAGTATTTACGTGCCCAGCGGATGCAGAAACCAGGGCAACCCTCATCGGCCATATGAAACAGATCCTTTTCGAACTCCATGATTTTCTGATCAAAAATGTGGGCATCACCGAAGAAATAAGTTTGAAGGAACTCTCCAATGATTTTACGGACACGATCATCAATAAATTCCCGGAAAAAAAACTGGCCGAGGTGGTCACCGGCGTGTTCGAAACCATTGCCCCCCATGCTGTGAATGTGGCATCCCCCTATTTTGTGGGTCATATGACAGCGGCCATACCCTTTTTTATGGTTCACCTGAAAGCCATTGTCGCTGCACTGAATCAGAATGTGGTCAAGCTTGAAACCTCCAAAGTTGTTTCCATTCTTGAAAAACAGGTCATTTCCAAAATCCACCGATTGATATACGGGCTCAGTAATGCCTTCTATCAGGAGCATGTTCAAAACACGGAAACATCCCTTGGCTCTTTTATGGAAGGTGGCACCACAGCCAATCTCACGGCCCTCTGGGTGGCCAGGAATACAGCGCTTAAACCCAAAAACGGTTTCAGGGGCATTGAAAAGGAAGGTCTTTTTGCTGCCTATAAAGCCTATGACATCGACCGATGCGTGGTTATGGTCTCACGGCGGGGCCATTACTCGTTCAGGAAGTCAGGGGGCATTCTCGGAATAGGCAATGAAAACATTATTTCCGTGGATGTGGACCAACGAAATAAAATGGACATTGATGATCTGGAACGATGCCTTGCTGAAATTAATAAAAACAAACGAACAAAGGTCATCGCCATTGTAGGGATTGCAGGAACAACTGAAACAGGGACCGTGGACCCCCTGTTACGCATCGCGGAGATCTGTGCCCGGGAAAAAATCCATTTCCATGCAGATGCGGCATGGGGTGGCCCCACCCTGATGAGCGAGACATACAAACACCTGCTCGACGGAATCCAGTTGGCCGATTCCGTGACCATTGACGGGCACAAACAGTTTTATATGCCCATGAGCTGCGGTATGATTTATTTCAGAAACCCCAGAAGCCTTGATGCTATTTCCTACCATGCAAATTACGTGAACAGAAAAGGAAGCGTGGACCTGGGCATCAAAACCCTTGCCGGATCACGTGAGGCCAACTCCCTGATTCTGGACAGTGCACTAAAAATCATGGGAACAAGGGGTTACGGCATGCTCATCGAACATGGAATCGAGCTTGCTTACAATTTTTCCGAGGAAATCAAAACTCGTGAAAATTTCCAGCTGATTACCGAACCGGAACTCAATATTCTGACCTATCGTCTCTGCCCGAAAAATCTCCGTGATGAGTTTGAAACAGCCGGTTCGGAACGAATTATCGCCATCAATGACGAGCTTAATGAACTGAACCGGACCCTCCAGCAGGTTCAACGGGAAGCAGGAAACAGTTTCGTCTCAAGAACAGTCCTTGAACAGGAAAATATTTTCCCCGGATTTCCTCCCGGAAAAATCGTGGTGCTTCGATGCGTTCTCATGAATCCGCTCACAACCATTGACGTCCTGAAAGATATTCTTGACGAGCAGGAAGAATTATTCGAAGCATGGCGCGTGGGAAACATCGGCGGCGAAAAAATAAGGCGTGATTCGGACAGATCACAAGTCCTTTGACACGAGTTCGCGTCTATCCGGAAATGGGTTGATCCAAACGTCCCAGGGACCTTGCCTTGTCATCCGGTAAATGGGGAGCTTTTTTCTCAGGCAACTTCAAGCAGCTCGCATAGTAGGGTGCATACATTTTCTTGATTTCTTCCAAGGCTGTTTCCATAACAATAGGAAGGGCCTGGGCAAAGGTATCCAGCAGAATAATGGCATTGACCGTGGAATCACTTTCCGTGGCCGAACGCAACCTGTTGGCTGTAGCAATATTGACCACTTGAAGATTCTTATAGATATCTGTCAGGCCCTCCAGATCAAAGTCCGCCCATTGCCCATCCTGCTTTAAAAAATACTGGGACAAAAGATAGGATGTCACCGCACGAAAAACCGTTTCCTGAACACTGGCAAGGGGCATGTGGAAATGGGCCATGGGCGCAAAAAAAGATGTATGCGGGCACCCGCTGGCGGCAATGGCAAGTCCCATTAAAGAACTCATTCCATGTTGAACCGTGGTGTATCTGGACACGTCCCTCTCTTCCGTAACCACCTTCAGATAAACCTTTTCATAGGATAACAGGCCATCAAAACGCTTGATAATATCCACCAAATTAACGGCAAGGGGGCAATAAATCCGATCCATATTCGTATAGGGGCAATTGGAACACTGATAAAAATCCAACCGTGTCCATGAAGGAATTTTTTTCGAAATGTTTTCGGGAAGTTCTGTATTGAAAGGTTCAAACTGGAAGGCAAAACTTTTTTGGGTCCCGTTTTCAAGCAGGAAATAATACTTGATACATACTTTTTCCAAAATACGATCCCCTCTTGAAATCTTCAACACAGGATTATCGGTAAAGCGGTAAAACTGCTATGAAGTAAGGATTCGTAAAAAGTCACTTTAATCTCTTTGCAGACATCCGGTGGGGGGGGGGATGGGGAGGATGGACATCCGATCGATCATAAAGCGACTTTTTACGAGATAGTATAACTACCATTTCCATGGAGCAATTACTATGCCAGGATCCAACAAATAACCCCTTCCTAACGTTCGTCAGATACACCGAAAAAGGTAACACCCTATTATCAAAACATTAACCGCTCGTAATTATATTATAGCGGCCTTCAACAGGGTTAAAATATCATTGGGTAAGGGATTAAATCGTTATCTTTATCTCTCTATATACAAATAAAATGAAATGGTCAATCATCCTTTAGTGAAATCCCATCCTATCCTATCGGCATATAATCATTTATCTGATATTTCACCACAGATCGAAATAGAAATGAGTCATCCGAAGAACGTCGCGCCAGGCCTTCATAAGATTTGGCTCATGTGATCCAAAGCATAACCAAATCTTCCACACATAAAATTATCTTAACAACCTGAAAAAATTTACGGAAAACGTTATAAATATTAAACACTGTTCGGAATATTAGGCGCGCACACGGAGATATCATGATCCTTTCCGCCCGCCTAATGTTACTTTAATTTATATATTTAACCTAAGATGACAAGATATTAAATTCGAACATTATAGTGCATAAGACGACATCAGTGCACATGGGGCATACCATATATCTTTAATTTAATAATTAATTTAAACCTATATTATCAGCTTATTAAAAAATTATACCCATTTCAATTGGTTCAATAAAAAACCGATCAAAAATATTTTTTACAGATATATACATAAAAATTTATTACCTAAATAGTATGAAATAATTATTATTATTTAATTATTACAGATAATTATAATGTGAATATGAGCATTATACTTATAAATAAATAGCTTACTTTAATCATTTATTATATTCCTTAAACGTCATTCACAGTGCAGTGGCACAACCTTTGAAATACACTATTGGTAAAGTAAACCCTTTAGTTTTTGGGGTTTTTATCCGAACCATGAGCCGGGGGTAATTATGATTTCCACAGTAAATAAAAACAAACTATCCGTTTCAAAGGCCACATCAACATTGATAAGCCTGATTCTGCAAATGCCGCCCAAGGAAATCATGGAAACCCTTCATCTTGTCGAGAAAAAGTACAACAACCCCTTGAATGGTTCACGGGGTGAAGCCATGGTCGAAGTCGTGTTTTCCGTGGACAAGCGTTTCTGCAAAGGAATTGGCCGTTCAATTACGTCCTATGGGATGTTCATAGAAACCACTGAACTTTTTTGCACAGGGGAGAGCATAACGCTTACCTTTGAGCACAGGTCAGACGGTCGGCAGATTAAAGCCAAAGGGCACATAGCCACCGTAGCCAAAGAAGGCATCAATGTGGCGTTTGATAGTCAGATTGAAAAAATGGCGGTGTGATTTATTTTAAGTGAAGGGTGAAAATATATAAATATTATGAGCTTGCCTCCGGAAGGCAAATTGTAAACTCTGCGCCATCCTTGTTATTTTTTGAAAGAGTGATCTGTCCATCATGCTCTTCGATCAGGTGCTTCACGATAAATAATCCAAGCCCTGTTCCCTGTTCCGAGGATTTGGATGTGACAAAGGGATCAAAGATCGTTTCCATTTTCCCTGGCTCTATCCCCGTCCCCGTGTCCCTGACCCGCACCATCACATGATGACCGTCACGCTCACCCGTGATAATGATTCTTCCTTCTTTATCACCGATGGCATCCAAAGCATTTGTGATCAAATTAACAAATACCTGGGATATCTTTTGGATATCGCATAAAATTTTCAGGTCATTGGGGATATCTTCCAATAAGACCTTGACCCGGCATTGTTTTAAACGGTAACTGACCAAATCAAGGGCATCCGTAACAATGTCCGACACCCGACAGACCAGCCGTCCACCGTCCTTGTTCTGTGAATAACCCCGAAGATTCTCGATCAATCGATCAATGCGCCGTGTCCCTTCAAGAATTTTATCCAACTTTGGGGGGATATCGTCGTATTTTCCCTGTTTGAAATACTGCTGAACCAGTTCAACATTACCACTGATAAAAAACAAAGGATTTTTTATTTCATGGGCCACGGCAGCGGAAATTGTACCCAAGGTGGCCAAACGATCCGAATGGATCAACTGGCGTGTTCGTTCTTTGACCAGTTCACTCAAGTTATCCCGATGGCGTTTCAATTCCAGATGGGTCTTGACCCTTGCCCTGACAATATCCGGATTAAACGGTTTGATGATATAATCCACGGCACCCAGAAGAAACCCCTTGGTTTCGTCCCCCGCATCATCCCGGGCTGTGATAAAAATAATTGGAATTTCTCTGTTTTTCTGCTCATTTCTCAGGCTCTTGCACACGTCATACCCATCAATACCAGGCATCATGATATCCAGAAGGATCAGATCCGGCGGATTGTCTTCAACAATCGTCAAAGCTTCTTTTCCGCTCCGGGCAAAGCAGATATCATACAAATCCCTAAGGGCTTCCCCGAGAACTTTGATATTGGAGGACATATCATCAACGATGAGAATTTTCTGCCTGGTCAGCAACTGATTTATCATCACATCTCCATGGGTGCCTGAATCAAACCTCACTCAAAAAGGAGAGATTTTCCCTGCTCTTCCTTTTTCTTATCCTTTTTGCCCTGGCCTTTCAGCTCATCAATATTCGCCTTTATTTTTTCTTTCATCTCAGGTTTTTCGGCCAGTTTAAATGCCCGTTCAAACTGTATCAGGGCATTTTTCACATCCTTTTTATTCCGGTAATAAAGCCCAAGGTGATAATAGGACTCCATCATTTCGCCTTGACGGGCGTATATATCTCCCAGGTAGTAATAAGCCCAGGTTTTTCCCTTTTCTTCATTGGCAAAGGGCAGCAAAAGCCCTATGGCCTGTTCATACTTCCCGGACTCAGCCATAATACGCCCGAGATAAAGGTTGCACTCATAGTCACGGGGAACAAGGCTTAATGCCCCTTCGAAAACATTTTGCGCATTGGCATACCGGCCGGTATTGAAATAAACTTCCCCAAGGGTTTTCAAAAGGACCACATTGAACGCTCTCTTTTCCAGGGCCTTTTTGAGGTTGACAATGGCCTCATCCATTTTCCCTGATCGGGCAAGAACCAGCCCCATACCGTAAAGGCCAAACAGATTGTCCGGATCCTTTTCAAGAATGCCATTGAACTGTGCCTTTGCGGCATTGATATCCCCGTATAACGCCAAAACTTTTGTATGGATCAAATTAAAGCCAAAATCACTGGCAGGTTCCTTGGGGATCTGTTTTTCCGGATGACCATCCATCCAGTTCTTGATGAAACCGATACGATCCTCCAGGGCAGGATGGGTGGTCAGATACGCAGGAATCTGTTCCTTGCCATACCATTGTTTGCTACGAATGATATTCAGTGCCTCAATCAGCCCTTTGGCACTGTATCCTGCCTTTGTCAAAAACTGAAGCCCCATCTGATCTGCCTGGAGTTCATCGTCACGGCTGTAAGACAGGGCAACGCTCTGGGACCCGGCAATGGAACCCACGGTCAGGGCACTTCCTGCTGCCGGATCACCGTAAATACTCATAAAAATACCCGCAGCCACACCGGCAAGTGTTCCCAGGCCAATTTTCCCTGATCGGGCGATATTTTCGGAAATATGCCTGCAGACTGAATGAGAAATCTCGTGACCGATAATCCCTGCCAGCTGGTCTTCAGTATCAAGGGCTTCAAAAAGCCCCGTATGGATAAAAATCTGGGCACCTGGCCCGGCAAAGGCATTATAGGTATCATTTTTGATCACGTAAAACTGATATTTAAAGGGCTGCGGAGGATAGTTGGCCAAAATCCGGTCCCCGATTCGTTGGATATAGCTGGCAATTTCAGGATCAGTCACCAATTCATAATTGGTGAAAATATAAGTCATGAATTCCCGGGAAATTTCATTCTCTTCGTTGACGGTCAACCCCGAAGATGGGTTGCTATGAAAAACACAAAAAATGGTCAGTAACACTGCCGTCCAGAATCGTCGTCTACCTTTGATCATTCGGTCCTCGTCTTGTTATGCACGATTATCAGTATGATATTCTAACACATTCACTATCTTTGTAAATACAATTCAAAGGTGCCGGATATGAAGGGCTTTGATATTAAACGTTATTTCATGTATGGTGGGCATGTCGACTTTTTTACGATATGGAGTGGGATATAGGGTCGTTTTGGATATTTTTACACTGACATTTCATGAACTCTCTGAACAGCTGGGCTCTGTTTATGGCAAAGGCCCCTTTCATGCAAAGGTCCTCATGCGCGAAATCCTCAAGTCCGGAAACGTAAACTGGCATAATGCCCCGGAATTCAGGCAATCGCAGAAACTGACCAGACAGTTGACCATGGATCTTGAAATCCCCATTCCTGAAGTCAGCCGCTGTGTCAGTGAAAACAGCACCATCAAATTTCTGTGCCGTTTCAAGGACTCGCTGGAATCGGAATCCGTGATTATACCCATGCAGAGGCACAACACCCTCTGCATCTCATCCCAGATCGGGTGCAAAATGGGCTGTCGCTTTTGCGAAACCGGGAACATGGGTTTCAAACGTCATCTCTCGGCATCGGAAATTGTGGGTCAGGTTTTTGCTGCCCGCTTTATCCTGAAGAAAGAGATCCGCAATCTTGTTTTCATGGGCATGGGAGAGCCTTTTGACAATTTCGAACAGGTCCGACAGGCCATAGAGGTTCTGAGTGACCAGAGAGGCTTTGATTTTGCCCACCGTAGAATCACCGTGTCCACAGCCGGACTTATTGAGGGGATCACCCGCCTGGGGAAACTGAACTGGCCCCGTATCAACCTGGCCCTGTCTTTAAATGCCCCCAACGATGAGATCCGTTCTTATCTCATGCCTGTCAACAAGCGATATCCCATGGCTGAATTAAAAAAAGCCCTGATCTCATATCCCTTACGGAAAAAAGGGCTTTTTCTGATAGAATACGTCCTGATCAACGGCCTGAATGATTCTGAAACCCATGCCCGGGAACTGGCTGAGTTTCTTGCGCCTTTGCCTGTGCGACTCAACCTGATTCCCCTGAACAAAACCCACGGGTTTCCCCATGATCACACCCATGACAAAGACGTTCACCGATTTGCCGCGTTCCTTGAGGACAAAGGGATATATGTCATCAAACGATGGAGCAAAGGAAGCAGCCTTTCAGCGGGTTGCGGGCAATTGGGCTCAGGGGCTTCCTTAAATCTCCCATGAATCAGGACCGGTTAAAAAACAGGTCTGCATCCTGTGCTGTCTGAACGGGGATTTCTTCCATGGGCACATGACCCACCCCCTCATAAATAATACATTCCACACCAGGGAGGTCCTGTTTCCAAAGGTCTCCCTGTTCGGGTGGCACCCACTTGTCCTTGGCCCCATACATGAGAAGAACCGGCGTCTTAATATCCGAAACACCCTTGGACAGATTGTCTTTATGACATTCTTCGGCCATGAAGCGGAAGACGTCCATATAGGATCCTTTGTTCCCCTTTCTCATGGCCAGGTCAAAATAAAGGTCATAGAGCTTCTCATCAATCCGTTTTCTGTCCCCGTAAACCGCTTTAACATTCATGGTAATCATCCACCTCGGGAGCATGTACCGTGGTAAAAAACTGAGCAGGGGGTATTTGGCCAAACCAATAAACCAGGGGGGATCCTGGGGATAACAGACCGGATCAAGCAAAATCATTCTTTTGACCTGCTCGGGATGCTTCAAGGCATAGTTCCAGGCAAAATAGCCCCCCAGGGAATTACCTGCAAGGTAAAAGGAATCAATGCCCAAAATCTCAAAAAACTCTTCCATAACCGAGGTCATTTTGTCCAGGTCATAGGCGTCTTCTCCCACAGGCCCGGTCAGCCCCCAGCCCGGAAGATCCAGCCGGATGATCCGGTATTTGCCCTTCAATGCTTCGGCCCAACCATCCCAGGTATATAGAGAGGCGCAGATCCCATGAAAAAGAACCAGGACCGGCCCCGTTCCTTCATCTTGAAAATGAATATCGATCCCCTGGACCCGCATAAAATCCTTTTCCGTGACAGCGTATTTTTTCTTCAAGGTATCAAGGGGTATTGACCCCAGTCCCATGGAACTGCACCCTGCCATGAAAAAAACAATGAGAAGAAACACACACATGATCAATCCATAGGTTTTCATGGTCATGCTGCCCCCCTTTTCCCCATGGCCGGGTATTCCTTTTTCAGCCATTTTTGATAAATCTCAAGACCTGTGTCCACGGATATCTCGGGAGAAAAGCCCAATTCATTGTTCAACGCCTTTGTGTCAAACACGTGGAAACCCGAAAGTTCCCCCACCAGATTTCTCGTCAAAAAAGGAGTGCTTTTTATGCAGGAACTCTTATAAACCCATTCCATCATCCCGCTGATGTTCATGGCCACCGTATAAGGGATAGCGCCTATGATTCTTTTTTGCCCTGACCATTGTTGGATCCGTTCAATAAAGTCCCAAAGTAGAAAGGGATCATCCTGGGCCAGAAAAAACGTCTTCCCGGACAGGGACGGGTCCAAAGCCACTTTATCAGCAGCCAGAAGGTGGGCGTGGGCGGCATTATCAATGTATATTCCGCTGACACTGTTCATTCCATTTCCGATTTTGACAATCCATCGGCGCTCTCTTAAAAAAGAAGGCCCCCCGGACATGTCTCCCGGCCCCCAGATCATATGAGGCCGAAGGATCGCGCAACGCAAATCCTGGTCTGCGGCTCTGATCACGGCCTGTTCTGCAAAGGCCTTGGACATGGCGTAATTGGACCCGAATTTTTCAGGATACCTCCCACCTATGGGCAGATAGTGGCCTGTATTATCCATGATAACACTGGTGCTGCTGGTGTATACCAACACAGGAACCCCGGCCATTTTGCATGCGGCAATGACGTTTCGTGTTCCTTTGACATTGGTTTTATAGTAGGTTGAAAATCGGCCCCACAAACCCATCCGGGCCGCCAGATGAAAGACAAGATCCTTTCCTTCACACGCCTTATTTATGGCATTTTCATCGGCCACGTCACCTTGAATCTGTGTGACCCCCATCCCTGAAAGGTTCGAGTGATTTCGTCTTGAAAAACTCCAAACCCTGTCTCCCCGTTCCACACATTTTTTTGAAATAACCTGGCCAAGAAACCCGCCACCACCCGTAATCAAAACATTCTTCTGTTCCATCTTAAACCACTTACCCCCCATAAACAGGCATTCCCAGAGCCACAAGAAAACCATAAATCATAAATCTTACCCCACCAAACGAGGCGGCCCTTGTTTGAGTCTTGTTGTGACTACCATGGGACAAGAATCTGCTCCTTTCAAAAAAAGACTTTACTGAAAATGATTACGCCAATTCCGGAAATTCCATGGTCCCAAGGAGTCCATGAGCCTGATATCAGGGTCTGTGGAACTCATTTTAAAAAAACCATATTTTTTCATGGGTCATGGTCAAAATAAGACAGGGAGGACTTGGGATGGCAATTGCCCCATGCGTGGTCCTTTAAACAGGCCATAACGGACAAACGATGTTGGCAAAAAATCCGTAACTGTCCTGCCAATTATGTCCGTCTTATTTAATGCGAAATATAATGAATGTCACTCGAATGAAGGGTCCTGATCATTGTAAGTATAAGGCATGCGATATTCCGAGGGTGAAATCCCGGTCTTTTTGATAAAGACCCGATTGAACGTCGCCAGGCTTTCAAATCCCACGGCAAAGGCGATATCAATGATCTTGCTGTTTGTCTCCTGGAGCATTCTGCAGGCCGCATCAACACGCAAGTCATTTATATAATTGTTAATTTTAACTCCAACATGGACCTTGAACATCCGGCCCATATAATCGGGATTCAAATCCATTTTTTCCGCAAGGATTTCGCGGGTCAATGGCGACCTGAAATTCGTGTCAATATGCTCTTTGAGGGCCTGGAGCTTTGACTCCAACTGGACTGTGGGAACGAACTTGTCCCGGTCATGTTTATTCTGGACAGGTGATACAGTTATTTGTTCACTGAGTTTTTTCAGCCTGGTTCTATAAAAAATAATCTGCTGGCGATAAAGAAGAATAACCAGAATATTCATCAGCGGAATGACATAGACATGATAAAGAGGCGGCACATGGGATCCATACAGATAATTCAAAATATCCATACTGATGGCCAGACTTGGGAGATAGCCGAAAAGCCAAAACAGGCGGGTTGAAGTGCTCCTTCTTATCTTTTGCAGAAACAAAAGCATATAGACACTGACAAGATTCGTCAGCAAAAGATTCAATACGCCGAAAATCCGTCCCGGATAGAATGGGGCCGTTGTATTGTTGAAAAGCAATGTGACCAATGCGAAAAAACCGATGAGAGGAAAAATAATCCGATTCAGTGACGTAAAGAAATAGCGAAAATTATACTGGATGAACGCTATAAAAAATATCGAATTGATGTAGGTGCATAGCCAGAGACAATTAACGCGAAATTCCATACCAACGGGCTGGTAGGGCGAATAGATCATAAAAAGATGGGTCAACCAGACACAGATGATGCCCATGAGGATGACCACCGGGGGCCCGTTCTTCCCTTTTTCGTAGCTCAAAGCCACCAGGATGATCATCCCCCCATAAAGAATGATGACCCCCAGAGGGATCTGAAGAAACAACATATTTTCAAGTATGGCATTTTTTACAAACAGATCTTTTGAAAGCAGACTTACATGGCCATGAATTCCACCATATTCACGGCCGTAAATCCCCAGATAAACCATGATCCGGTTCTTTCCTTTTTTCAGGGAATCCTGGGGTAAAATATAATTTCTGGGAAAGTGGAATTCCCGGATACCGTCATTTCCATGCTCTCCGCAAAGCTTATCATTGACATAAACCCTGTCTGAAAAATAGATTCTTCCAAGAGATATCCCATATAAATTCTCTGGATTGTCAATCTCCACGTCCGATTTCAGCCAGGCATGGGTGACATCTTTTTTCGCGCTACGGGGAGGGCAAAACAGTGAGGGGAGTTCAATTGGAGTCCAGGAGGCGTCCTGGAGAGCCACGTCCTTATCCGGGGTTTGGATATAAGACACCTGCCATGGGGAGATGACACGTTCTTTTTTGGTGTCATACCCCTTACAGGCACATACAATAAGGAGAGCCCCTGCTAAAATAAGCAAACACACCAGCCTTGTTATATCACTGTAAGAGATTTTCCACATAATTCAGATTTCGGATGTCTGTTATATAAATAATGAACGCCTTCTATGAGGCACAGAAAAATGATCGCACAGATAGTGCCACGCATGGTTTATATGAAACCCATCGAATATGTCAATCTCTGATATAGAATCTTAAGAGAATTCATCCTCAAGGGATGCCATGGTCATCCCCATGATTTTTTTTAATGTTGGGATCACCATGTCTCCGGAGACAGCGCTTGCTTCAAAATAGGGGACCTTCAACTGCCGGTTCAAATCATTCTCAAGGCTGTCGATATCAAGAACAGGAATATCACTGCCTGCCAGATCTCGTTTATTGTATTGTATGACCAGAGGAACCTTGAAAATACTTTTACCGTAAAACTTAAGATTGTCCTGGAGGCTCTTCAGGGATATCCGGTTTTTCTGGCGCCGTTCTTCCCTGGAATCTGCCACAAAAACAACACCATCCGCTCCTTTAAGAACCAGTTTTCGGGTGGACTCATACATAACCTGCCCAGGCACCGTGTAAAGCTGAATTTTCACATCAAATCCTTTGATCTTGCCAATATCCAAGGGCATGTAATCAAAAAAAAGTGTGCAGTCTCCTTCTGTTTTCACACTGACCATATTGGATTTGATCTGGTCACGCATTCTCGAAAAAATATACTGCAGGTTGGATGTCTTTCCGCAGCGCCCAGGACCGTAATAAACTATCTTGGCCTGCATTTCTCTTTTTTTAAGATTCACAAACGCCAAACGCCACCTCCATGTCAGGGCTCAGACCGATTATAAAAGATTCATTTCAATGAAAAGACGATGCACGGACACGTTCGATTTCTTTTTTCCAGTGCCCGCTTTCATACACGGGCATCCAGCCGGTGTTATCAGGGGGCAGATTATAAATTTCAAATACAAATGAGGAACTGTCCCGCGTGGTAATGGTCACCCACCGAGACATGCTGATATCAGAGGGACTTGCCGACGAAAACCTGGTTCCACTCAATTCCATGGATGTGATATCCGAAAGGGGAATGATGACCTGACCCTCCCTGACCACCAGATGGAGATCCCCGCGATTGCCCACCTCAATCAGATAATTAGCGTTGAAAAGTTCATAGGCCCCTTTGAGGATATGTTTGATCCCGAAGTCTCCTTGGGTCGGCACTGCTTTACCGATGGCAGCCAGATTTTTCGCCCATTTGGACTCCTCATAGATCAACCTGAGGTTCGTCAGAAAGCAGGAACCAAACACGGCGGTGCCTCCACCCAGAAAATCGGCACGATCAACTTTTGAGCAACTGTTTGCAAGGACGATATGTTCTCCGGGTGCCAGGGGTGCCTTGAGCAGGACTCTTTCGTCAGGGGTCTGACGTGCCGGATAGCGGGCGCATCCCCAAAGGGTGATACTCATAAAAAGCAAGGCAATACCCACCATGGAAAATCCAGACTTGTATCCCATAAAGCCTCCCCAATCCATCCTTTTCTCGGATTTTTTTTCACTGACGCGTTTTGCTCTAAAGCTCAACGATTTGACCTCTAAAAGAACCACAGTTCACCCTGAAAATCAAGCCCGGATTACATGGAAGGCGATAATACAAGCAAACTGACTTACACACCCTCATTTTTATGCGTGATGGTGATGTCCCGTTTGGGATAGGGTATTTCGATACCGGCATTGTCAAAGGCCTCTTTGACTCTGTCTGTTATTTCAGAAATGGTATCCATCCGCTTCCGGGCATCAGAAATCCATACCCGGAGTTGAAGATCCACGGATGATTCCCCGAAATTCCTGACCACCACCTTGGGTGGGGGATCCGTCATCACCCACGTAACATCCCTGGCAACCGATGCAATCACCTCTTTGGCCTTGGCGATATTCGTATCGTAAGCCACACCGATATTGACACGAACCCGTATGGAAGCGGAGTTGATAGTATAATTCACGATATCCCTCATCATGATTTCATTGTTGGGAATGATCACGATGATGTTGTCGGTGGTCCTGATCTTAGTGGCCCTTAGACCGATATCCACCACATCACCCCAGGATGAACTTCCGGCCGGCGTGCTCCAGACTTCAATGCGGTCTCCTACTTCAAAGGGCCGGTCAATGATCAAAAGAATGCCTGCGATGAGGTTGGACAGTGTGTCTTTGGCAGCAAAGCCAATGGCCACACCCACAATCCCGGCACCGGCAATGAATGGCATAACATTGATCCCCAGAATATCCAGGGCAAGCACCACGGAGGTCAGGCCGATGATCACACCGATAAATCGATTGAGCAACTCAAAAACAATATCATCAAGATGGGTCTCAGTCCGTGCCGCAACATTATTCTCAAGGAATTCAAGAACGATTTTGACATAAGCGAGCACAGGGCGTGTCATCAGAAGGAGAAGCACCGCATAAAAGACATGTTCAAGGATCGACACATGAAAGACCCTGATCACGTAGGTTCCCGTAATCAAAACAATACCGAACATCCCGATTTTACGTGTGGGAAGAGCCAAGCCCCCACTGACTTCTGAAAAACGTGTTTTCTCCATTTTTTTTTCAATGGATGAAATCAGAAAATGAAGAATAACCCATGCCCCCATAGCAACCAAAACCGCAGCCAATAGTTTATAAAATGAAATCAACAGGGGAGAAGAGGCTCCCAATCTGTCAATCATCTCATCAATCATTTTAAACAGATCATTCATGTCGTTTCCTTGTGTGATAAACAGGGTGTGGTCTTACATCAATACAAAATAAGCACAAAACTTTAGCATGATCAGTCTATGGGTTCAAGATGAATGGTGTGAGGGTGATTAGAATGCTCTGTGGGGAAACGGTGGAGCCTATTATTTTATGGGACAGATAGGACTTATAGGACCCATGGGACGTATGGAGCCTGGTTATCATCCCCCGCAGAAGGGTGGATAGCCGATCTCAGGAATAATATTTGTCAATGCCGAACGTTATTTATTATTCTAAATTTATACTCTTGTATTTATTTAACGATCGTGACATTATAGGGTCAATAACTCAGTTTAGTAACAAAAACACCGTTTAATCCAATACACATCTAAAAAATACGGGAGGGAGAGATGCTGAAGCGAGCTATTTTCTATGGAGCCATGCTTTGCATGATGATTCCGGGCTATCTGTTTGCAGGGGTTCTTGGCAATCAGGCACAGGAACCGATTTTAGAAAAAATGTCGGTTTTAAAATTTGGTGATGTCGCCCTTGATTTGAATGTCAGGATTTCCATTCCTGACAACCCCGAAACCGGCATAAAAGGCGTGGAACTTTTTGCCACGGTTCTCCGGCATATCTCTCCGGCCGATCCCTCATACTGCGAAGACAGACCTTATGGACGACCCACCATCGTTGTCGCCACACCGTACCGGCGTGAATTCATGATCATGCTCTACATGAATCTGTTGGAATATGATTACAATATTCTTTGCTTTGATGTCCGTGGAAGCGGATCATCCGGTGGAGACTGGCTGTCCTTTGCGCCCGAAGAGCATTATGACCTTGGATACGTGATCGATCATTACATTCCCCAGCAGGACTGGTCCGACAAAACCGTCGGCATGATCGGCCCCTCATACATGGCCATCGGCCAGATCCTGGCCGCAGGACAAATCGAATCGGAAAACGGGGTGCCCACTCACTTAAAAGCCCTCTTCCCCATCCTTCCCATGTCTGATGTTTACCGGGATATAGTCATGCATGGGGGGAACCTGGATCTGGAATTCATTCCCATGTGGCTGGGTATGGTGGACATCATGGGTATCCTGCCCCCCCTGCTCTATTTAGGTGAAGACACATTGCTCAAGCCCAGCCCGGAAAACATCCAGGAAGCCGACGACATCTGGAGAGATCACACCAGCAACATTCCTAAGACCATCAACTGGATTCTCTCGGAAAACAACGTGAACAAAAATAATTTTTATGACAGCAAATCAACCATGCTCTACTGGCCGGACAAACCCGAAGGGGGCTGGGACCTGGGACCGGAATATCCTCCGAATCTCGGAAGTACAGTGATACCGTCCAAACTTTCCACCTTTCTTATTGGAGGCTGGTTTGATATTTTCACCCGGGGAACTCTAAACACCTGGGAATATGGCCTTAAAAATCACAGCAACGCGGATAAATCCCTAATCGTCGGTCCATGGTATCACATTGACGGGTCCATGGGACTGGGCCTACCCGGGCTCATGTCCTGTGACATACCGGCCCGATGGTTCGACTGGAAAATCAAGGGGATCGAAGATCCCTTCATGGAAGACCACCCGGTATTGCTTTACATTCTTGGTGAAGAAAAATGGCGTGCTGAAAAAGCATGGCCCCTTCCCCCGAATCGGACCCGCACAGAAAACCTTTACCTGTCCAAGCAAAAGGCAGACAAAATAGACAAGGACTGGTTTTCAACATGGAACAGTAAAAACAACTATTCCCTGGTCAACGATCCTGAAAAAAAGGATTATTATGACTCGTACTGGTTTTTCAAACGATACTATACCCCCAAAGATGATCCCATTCTCAAACATCGGCCGCTTCTTCTGCACGGCCTCATATCACGTTCGTCCACACGATGGCTCATGGGTGTTACCGCCATGGGCTCCCAGATGTCCAAATTTCAGGACAACATAGATAATGATGCCGAAAAGTCCTGGGAAGACGAACGGAATGATGAAGTGGGATGCCTGACCTTCACCACACCGGAACTAAACGAGGATCTGGAAATCGCCGGTCCCATGAAACTTACATTCTGGGCAAAGACAGAGTTCACCAAACCCCTTGCCCAGAAACAGGTTGATGATCTCATTGCCAACCTTGGAGATTACGGCCTTTCAGGCACATCCGTCGGGCCCTTTATGGACAAAAAAGATGTTCAATGGGTGGTTGAAGTCAATGACGTATTTCCAACAGGCCGTGCCCGAAACATCACATCGGGCTGGCTGAGTGCGGAGAACAGGCCCTATAACCCGGGAAATCCCGATGAATTCGACACAGACAATTATGTGGCTTTTGATCCTTTTTACGATCATTCCTATAGAAACCCAAGCCCCATCACGCAGGACCAGCTGTATAAGTATGTGGTGGAAATCTGGCCCGTGGTCAATGTATTCAAAAAGGGGCACCGACTGCGGCTCAGCCTGTCTGCTTCGGATTTCCCCCATTTATTCCCTGTATTCAGGCCATCGGACAACACCATCGTCATCGATGAAGACCACCCGGCAAACCTTGAATTCACCCGTGTGATCAATCAGGACGGTGCGATCTGGGTGGATGAGGATGTCACAGATTACGTGCTGGACAGCACCCACTAACCAAGGAGCACTGGGCGCGAAGAATGCGCGTCCAGTGCTTCGGGATTGATTATCCCAACAACTCGGATAAAACCCATACGCCTACCTCAAGCCCGTCTGCGCCGGAACTGCTCCATGCCACCCCGGGTGGCCATCTTGATCAATGATACCCAGACATTTTCATTGGGCCGTGTTTTGTTGCCTCGACCGATTCGTCCGATCTGGTTTTCGTACCAGGTGATTTCAAGCATGGCAAGCCGGTCAATCAATTTAATCCCGGTTGTAAGGGGTTTGACAGAGCTTCTGTACTCTTGGCCTGACAGAATCTTTGAAGGCAAATCCGGGTCGACCACAAGGGGTCTGGCAAGACCCACCATGTCAATTTCACCTCCTGCAAGGGCGGAGGCCATGGCCTCTGATGTTCTAAACCCGCCGGTAACCACCAGGGGCACCTGGACATTCTTTCTGATTTTTCTGGCAAATCCCATGAAATAGGCCTCTTCTCCGCTTTGGCTCCTCCTGCTTCCGGTCATGGCCGGGGCTTCATAGGTTCCGCCGGACATTTCAACAAGATCAATGCCTTCATGGGCAAGGGCGGCCACAACCTCGGCAGCGTCTTCTTCCGTGAACCCGCCCCTTAAAAAATCTGCGGAATTAAGCTTGATCCCGACGGGGAAGTCAGGCCCCACTTCCTGCCTGATGGCCCTGTAGATTTCCATGACAAAACGCATTCTGTTTTCAATGGAACCTCCCCAGGCGTCAGCTCTCCGGTTATGCAGGGGCGAGAGAAACTGACTCACCAGATATCCATGGGCTGCATGGATCTGAACGCCCGTGAATCCGGCCTTTTTAACAATCCCTGCGGAACGTGCGAACTTCTGAATAAGCTCCTGGATTTCGTTTTCTTCAAGGGCTTTTGGTGTGGCAAAAAAATTTTTCAGTGCGGACTCAAACCCGATGGCTGAGGGCGCAACCGGCTGGCGTGACAGATTTCTCGGGCTTTGCTTTCCCGGATGATTGAGCTGAACCCAGATGTGGGCTCCGTTTTTTGTCCCGGCCGTTGCCCACCTGCTCAGTGCCCCAAGATGCCGTTCATCTTCAATGACAACATTTTTGGGTTCGCCCAGGGCCGTGGGATCGATCATCACATTTCCCGTGATCAAAAGGCCGGTTCCCCCTTGGGCCCAGGTCCCGTAAAGGGTTGCCAGTTCCTTGCTTGGGCCATAGGCAGGCGTCCCAAGGATTTCGCTCATAGCGGATTTCATAAACCTGTTTTTGATCACAGCACCGCAGGGAAGACTCAACGGCGTATTCAGAATATCGTATGTATTTGTCATGATTTACCTCCAATAGTGATGGCGTCGTAATAAGCCAGAACTCAACGGATCACCGATTTGGGTGTGGCTGCCATGCGAATGACCCGTATCTTTTCCCGATCGATCATCTCTCCGTTTTTCAGGCCGATGGTCTCTTTCCATTCTGGGCTATCGTAAACGGCCTTGTAAAGGGCTTCTTTTTGTTCTTCACTTTCAAAACGCCTGATCCAGATGTATTCATCGGGATTATCCAGCGATACGAAGCTTGCAACAAAGGTCATTCCCTTAAAGACCTGAAACGGGATGACCACCGTTTCCATGCGATCAACCCATTCATCCATCCTTCCCGGTTTTACCGGGTAAAACCTGAGTTCAAAAAACATAGGGCGAGCTCCTTTTATCCTATGAGGATTTAGTCAGTGTCCTTAAAATGTGTGGTGCGCAAGTGTTGATCGAACAACGATACCCTCCTGCCATGCGATAACGAAGGCCGGGATCCCGCCCGACAATCCGGCACTCATCTGCTTAAAATTCATCACCATCCGTCATGGATTTTTCATCACATAATCATCGGGTGAACGTTCACCCATTGGCCCCATTTTAAGAATGGCCCTCAAGAACAGCAAGTAATTTGATAAGTTCCGAACGAAAGATAGGAAGCTTGGTTGTCGCTACATCCCACACAATCGTGTAATCGACACCAAAATAGTCGTGAATGAAGTCAATTTCATCGAGTATGTGACGGATGTATTCATGCGGCGAGAGTGACAAACTCTACCTCCTTTAGAATATATGGCCCTATATGGGGACTCAGGGACTTCGAAGTGACGAGATCGACCTTACAGCCAAGGAGATCTTCAAGAAAGAAAGAAACATCCATAAAATTGTCGAATGTATGTTTTTCAGGAAAGAAGTCGATTAGAATATCCACATCACTTGTGAATGTCTGTTCACCACGTACGAATGAACCGAAAAGACCAATTTTCTTGACTCCGAAGAATGAAAGCTTTGTCCGGTTGTCCAGGATGATGCGTAAAATATAATCTTTGGTTTTCAACGTCTTGTTCATAACAAATGTCTCTGTCATTCAATGTATACAATCTGCCAATATCAGATACGATTATAAATCGCGTGATGATCAAGTATTAAATGAACTGTATCAGCCGTCATTAAAAAATTCCACTAAAAATCACGGGTTAATCCTCAGGCCAACCGCATGGCTTTTTCCGGACAGATCTCCTGGCAACAGAAACAAGTAACGCACAGATCCATATCCACAACAGGCAGGTCATCATCATTCATGGAAAGGGCGCTGACCGGACAATGATCAATGCAGGCACCGCATGAGGTACACAGATCCTTGTCCGCCATGGGCCTTACTTTCACTTTGCTGTCCATGAATTCCTGGATAATGGGATTTCCGGCAATGGCCTCGCCGCCCAGGGGGGGAAGCTTGAAATTTTCAAGGACAGTCAACTCCCCCTCAATACGGATCATGGCCGGATCATAATCTCCCAGACCCAGGTCCTTTGCTTTTCTGAGAAATTTCAGCCGTGAGGGATCAAGGCCCATCATGGTGGCGATGACCCCATCCAAGGCCACGGCGTTATCCGCCGCCAGAACCAGTCCGATCTCTCTCAGGTCAGGCGATGCCGGGCCATTTCCTTCCATACCCATCACCGCATCAACAATAAATAAATCCGGAACCCTCAGACAAAACACATCCACGATCACCTCATGAAACCGCTCCGGAGTCCCGGCGATCTGGTGCAATCGGGCCTTCTGGGCTCCGGGCAGGATGCCGTAACTGTTTTTGATGGCCCCGGTCATCACGGTAAGGCCATGGGTCTTGAACTTGGGCAGACTGATGACAATGTCTGCGTCTAAAATTTCTTCGGAAACCGCAACTTCAGCCATGTACTCCGGATTAAAGGCAAGATGCCGGGGATGATTGCCCAGATTCCGGTAATAGCCCTTACATGCCTGCATCAAACCGGTCTCTATAAAACTTTTTTCATTGTCACCGTAGCTGAATATACCGGGATTGTCCCCCACCATAATCTGAGACGGAGACAGACCTTCGATCTTTTCAACAACGGCCTTCAACAAAGCCGGATGAGTCACGATATGTTCATCTGCATTGGATGCACGAAGCACATTGGGTTTGATCAACACCTTTTTATTCCTCATATCCATGGGGAAAAGAGTAAAGGCCTGATCCACTGCATTTCTACAATTGGCGTATGTGGCTGGATGTATCATCACACGATGCATGGGATTCTCCTTATGATTGGGTCATGTACTCTGTGTTGTGTTACGCGTTTAGGTAAAGGGGGCGAACGTTTAACAATTGAAATAATGATCAATGTGTATACCATGACCGGGCACAGTGTAACAAACAAAAAATCATACTTAATTGGGGCATATAGGACCTATATAACTCATATGACTTATGGGCATCACCGTTGATGGCGACGAAAAAAAACATATCCAGCGCTACAGTGTTTGGCTTGTTTCTTTTTAAAATTGAAATCGTACGCCAAAACTGATAATATTTTTTTGTAAACCTTTCAATATTCCGACCTGTCTTTCAGGCAAAACTATACATTTCTCAGCGGTTTGTAAGGATTATAAGATTACACCGGAACCTCCAAAATGACTGGCTATAAGGCCATTAATTTACGATAGAATTATTTTAACGTAATTTATATACATGTTTCCGTGGATCGCACACCCTAAGATTCAGCAAAAAATAAAAGGAACAGGCACATGGCACAAACGGTTTCAGGCGGAACCACCATCCATGCACGACGAATTTCATTGATAGTGATTTCTGCAGCCATGACAATGCCCTTTTTCAGCCTGTTCGACAGGGTGACCGGGGTTCAGATCCTTGCGGATTACCATAAAGAATTCATCCCCATGGCCCCGAGCACTGCCATTTGCTTTATCCTTATCGCCCTGCCCTTGCTGATCACAATTCGCCCCGTGGAAGGTCCGGCAGAAAACCCATGGGCCATGATTTCCGGTGGCCTGGTTGCCCTCTACGGACTCCTTGTGGTCTCCGGGTGGCTGACAGGTTTGCCCATAAGCCCCGACATTCTTCTGTTTAAAGAGATGGCAACACTGGGGGACCATGGCACAGGAGGCATGTCTCCTGTCACAGGATTTCTTTTTCTGCTTTCCGGTTTTTCCCTGTTCTCCCTCATCCGGGGGATTCCACGAAAAAGGCACGCCGGAGTCTGGTTATCTTTATCAGGGTATTCCGGCCTGGCCATCATGTTAACCGGGATACTCTTCCTCATTGGTTACAGCCTGGGAAAACCCTTACTTTATGGACGCTCGATCACCCCCATGGCCTTGTCAAGCTCGTTTTCCTTTTTGTTTATCGGGTGTGCCCTGGTCATGACTGCCATGTTCCATGGCCCGGCATCGGGACGATGGTACCGGACCTTGAACGACATGCCCATCGGGATCCAGCTGAACCTTGGATTGAGTGTCGGCTTGTCACTGGTTCTGATCCTCGGCGTGGTGGCCTGGAAACAGACCGACCTGCTATGGACAAACACCAGGACCATGTATGATCATCCCCTCCAGGTCCGCATTGCCCTTGGCGCCCTTGAAGCCGACATTCTGACCATTCACCGGGCCATGAAAGATGTGATTCTGGCAAAAAACTCCCAGGAAATTGAAATGGCCGTTCGGGAAATGGAAACCCGAAAAACCAACGCATTCAGGCAGCTGGACATCTTGTATAACCGTTATTTGGGTCCCCCAAGCGATATCTCCATGCTTGTCGACGAATTTGTCACATGGAATGCCATCCATGATGAAACACTTCGGCTGCTCAGGGCAGGAAAATCTTCAGAAGCAGTGGCTCGTACCAAAACCGGTGGCCCTGGCGGTGACCAGAAAATCGTGTTGATGGGACATATCCTGAATGTGGAAGATTTCGCACAAAACATGGGTGATCACCTGTACCAGGAATCCTTGGAACAAAAAAATTCATTAAACCGGGAACTGTTCGTCATTATCAGCAGCATTTTTCTGATAGGCCTGATCATTTCCTGGCGACTGCTTGCAAGTATCAAAAACCCTCTCCGGCAATTGACCCAGGCTGCCGATCAGTTCGGCCAGGGGAATATGGACGTGCGGTGCGATTATATTTCCGCAAACGAATTCGGTGTCCTTTCCCACATGTTCAACAAAATGGCTGAAGCCCTTGAAAAACAGATGCGAATCAATGAACAATCCGATCAAATCAGCAATATCATGCTCAGGGAAACCGAAGCACATTCCTTCTGCCGGGAACTTCTCAAGGTACTCCTCCGCCTCACAGACTCACAGATGGGTGCCATTTATCTGCTGAACCCTGAGAAAACCATATTTGATCATTTTGAATCCATCGGATTAGGCCCTGGGAAACGCAATGCGTTTTCCGCTGTGGAGGCTGAAGGTGAGTTCGGTGCAGCCCTGGCCACCGGAAAGATGCAACGGGTCACCAATATCCCCGAAGATTCCCGATTCACCTTTGCCACGGTGGGAGGGGATTTCAGGCCCAAAGAGATCATCACCATGCCCCTGGTCGTGAACCATGAGACGTCCGGCATGCTTTCTCTTTCAAGTATCCAAGGGTATACCCCTGAAGCTGTCCAGCTTCTGGAGGGGGTTTTAATGACACTAACGGATCGGATGAATGGGGTGCTGGCTTTCCAGCGTATACAGGCCCTTTCGGAAAATCTCGAAGAACAAAACCTGAAACTCCAGTCACAACAGGAAGAGCTCCGGGTTTCCAACGAAGAACTGGAGGAACAAGCTCGGCAGCTGCAGCAATCCGAAGAGGAACTCAAGGCCCAGCAGGAAGAGCTGGTTGTGACCAATGAAGAGCTTGAAGAAAAAAGCGATCTGTTGGAGCGTCAGAACAAGGACATTGAGCTTGCCCGTCGCAATATCGAAGAAAAGGCCGAGGCCCTGGCCCTGGCCAGCAAATACAAGTCAGAATTCCTGGCAAACATGTCCCACGAACTTCGCAGCCCCCTCAACAGCCTGCTTCTGCTGGCCCTGGGACTGACCCGCAACAAAGAGGGGAATCTGACCGAGGAACAGGTTGAATCGGCTCGGATCATTTATGGCGGAGGCAGTGAATTGCTGACACTGATCAATGAAATCCTGGATCTGTCCAAAATTGAGGCAGGACGAATTTCTCTCACCTTCGGAACAGTTCACGTCCTTGACCTTGTAAACAATCTGAAAGACTCATTTCAGCATCTTGCCGATGAAAAGGGCATTGCGCTTACATTCCGTGTGGATAAGGATACCCCGGAGGTGATCACAAGCGACCGGCAGAAGCTGGAACAGGTCCTCCGCAATCTGATCGCAAATTCACTCAAATTCACGGAAGCAGGAAGCATTACCGTCACCATCGGCTGCCCCGCACCTGGGACAGATCTTTCAATAAGCGGACTATCGCCTGAAGACAGCCTGGCCATTTCGGTCAAGGATACAGGTATCGGAATTTCCCCGGAACTGCACAAGTTCATTTTTGAAGCCTTTCAACAAGCCGATGGCGGTATATCCAGAAAATACGGCGGCACGGGGTTGGGACTTTCCATATCCCGTGAGCTGGTGATCCTTCTCGGTGGGAAAATCCATCTGGAAAGTAACACGGGCAAGGGCTCGACCTTCACGGCTTACCTGCCCCTGAAAGGCCCCATGAAACCCATTGAGAACCTCACTGTCCCCAAACCGTTTGAACTGAAACCGGCCACCCTTGAGCCCGCCATCCAGATTCCCGACGATCGGGACAGCATTGACCCGTCGGACCGGGTGATGCTGGTCATTGAAGACGATCCTATTTTCGCACGGCTCTTATCTAAAAAATGTCATGAAAAGGGATTCAAATTCCTGGCCGCCGTCACAGGAGAAACAGGGCTGGAGCTGGCAATTCGATACGTGCCCCAGGCGGTGATTCTCGATTTACGCCTTCCGGGAATGGATGGCTGGACCGTTCTGGGCTTCCTCAAAGAGAATATCCGAACCCGGCATATTCCAGTGCATATCATTTCCGCTGAAGATGCATCCACACGGGCCATGGGCAAAGGTGCCGTGGGCCATGTGACCAAGCCGGTCAAACAAGAGGATCTCGAAGACGCCTTCCGGAAGCTGGAACAGATGGCTGCGGGAAAACCCAAACGACTGCTGGTGGTGGATGACGATGCATCAATCCGCAGGGCCACGGTGGCATTGATCGGCAACGGAGATGTCACGGCCGATGAAGCCGAAAGCGGCGAACAGGCCCTTGCAGCCCTCCGAACTGGCCTGTATGACTGCGTTGTTCTGGATCTTGGACTACCCGATATGGATGGAAACGAACTCTTGTCAATTCTTGAGCGTGAGGGTGTTTCACTACCCCCTGTGGTTGTCTACACAGCACGGGATCTGACCCCAAAAGAGGAATCCACCATTCGGGAACATGCCGAATCCATCGTCATCAAGGATGTAAGGTCCCAGGAACGCCTGCTTGATGACGTGTCTCTTTTCCTGCACCGGGTGGTCAGCCGGATGTCTGAGAAAAACCGGAAAGTGATTCAGGATCTCCATAACACAGATACGATTTTCAAGAACAAAAAAGTACTTGTGGTGGACGATGATATGCGTACAACCTTCGCCGTTGCCCGTCTTTTGGCTGAGGCCGGCATAACACCGCTGAAAGCTGAACACGGCGAAAGGGCACTGAAAATTCTTGACGAAAATCCTGATATGGATCTGGTGCTGATGGATATCATGATGCCTGTCATGGACGGCTACGAGACCATGCAGAAAATTCGAGCACAAGACAGGTTCCGCAACCTTCCCATCATCGCGCTTACGGCCAAAGCCATGCCCGAGGATCGTGAAAAATCACTGGCAGCCGGGGCCAATGATTATCTGCCCAAGCCCATGAATCAGGATCGTTTGTTTTCAATGATGCGGGTTTGGTTGAACAGATGATGTTGAATTGATAATTTTTTGTTGACGGTAATGGGAAAATGCGAATCTCGCGCCCCAACCGGAGCATAGAAAAAGTTTGAATAGGTCATTGATCATGGACCAGAATGAACATCTAAAACCCCAGATCCAAACCATGGAGATAGACCTTCTGCTGGAAGCGATCTTCAGGCGCTACGGGTATGATTTCAGATCCTATGCCCGGGCATCCATTGATCGTCGGGTCAGGAATTTCCTGTCGAGTTCGGGCTGTGATTCGGTGTCTGAGATGATTCCTAAAGTCATCCATGACAGAGCGTTTTTCTCGCGTCTGGCCAGGAATTTTTCCATTGCCGTGACCGAAATGTTTCGCGACCCAATGGTTTATCGTGCTGTTCGTGAAAAGGTGGTTCCCATGCTCAAAACCTGGCCCCATGTCAAAATCTGGCATGCCGGTTGCGCCACGGGCGAGGAGGTTCACTCCCTGGCCATCGTGCTCAAGGAAGAAGGGCTCTACGATCGTTCGACCATCTATGCCACCGACTTCAATGATGACGCCCTGGACCGAGCCCGTGAGGGAATCTATGAAACAGCAAAATTTCAGGATGCCACCCGGAACTATCAACAGGCCGGGGGCAAACGATCATTTTCGGAATATTACCATGCCATGTATAACGCTGCGGCCATGGACTCATCACTAAGAACGCGGGTGGTCTTTTCCACCCACAACCTGGCATCAGACAGTGTGTTCGGAGAAATGCACCTGGTGTTCTGCCGTAACGTTTTGATCTATTTCAATCGTGACCTGCAGAACCGAGCCTTGAATCTTTTCACGGAGAGTCTTATCCATGGCGGATTTCTTTGCCTGGGGACCAAGGAGAGCCTCCGATTCACCGATGTCAAAGACACATTTGATGTCGTGGATAAAAAATCGCGCATTTATAAAAAAAGGCGACCCAGTAATGAATAACAAAGAACACAAGCCACGTCGTGAGGTAAGCTATCATGCTGTGGTCATGGGCGGCTCAGCCGGAGGATTTAAGGCATTCATTGCCATCCTTTCGTCATTGCCAAAGGATTATGCTCTGCCGATTCTACTGGTCCAGCATCTGCATCACAATGATGACGGCATGTTCTCCCGTCACCTGTCAAACGCCTTGAAGATACCTGTGATCGAGCCATATGACAAACAAACAATTGAACCCGGGATCGTTTATACCGCACCGGCAGACTATCATATGCTCGTGGAGATGAACAAAACCATCGCTCTATCCACAGATGAAAAAGTAAACTGGTCACGACCGTCCATCGACGTGCTCTTTGAAAGCGCAGCCCTTTGTTATGGAAACCGGGTGATTGGAATCATCCTCTCGGGGGCAAGTGCGGACGGTACCGTCGGCATGGGAGCCATAAAGACGGCCGGAGGCCTGACCATGGCACAGGATCCAAACAGTTCCGCGTATCCCGTGATGCCCCAGGCAGCCATTGATGCCGGCGTTGTGGATTATATTCTTACAGCTGAAAAAATCGGGAATAAACTCATGGCACTTGGGCAAAAATCAAATCAGCATCAATGATGCATACATCGGAGAAGGGAATGACCCCAGCACAGAAAATTCTGATTGTCGATGACAGGAAAGAGAACCTTGTGGCCCTCAAGCAGGTCCTCCGGAGTATCCATGTCGAAATCATTGAAGCGACCAATGGCAACGATGCCCTGGCTGCGACCCTTGACCACACCTTTGCCCTGGCAATTCTGGATGTCATGATGCCGGAGATGAACGGATTCGAGCTGGCGGAGCACTTACGAAAGGACAAATCGACCGGATTGCTCCCCGTTATCTTTGTCACCGCTGCCTACCAGGATGAGCAACAGATATTCAATGGATACGAGGCCGGGGGTGTGGATTATATTATCAAACCCTATGCACCGGAAGTGCTGCTTGCCAAGGTCCGGGTATTTCTTGAAATTGACCGCCAGAGGCAGGAAATTCAGTGGCAGAGCGACCATCTGGAAGCCCTTGTTGAAGAGCGTACCCAGGCGCTTGCCCTCGAACTTGCGGAACGCAAGCGGGCAGATGAGGCTCTGATTCAAAACGAGGCCCGTCTCCGCATCGCGCTTGATAATGCCCCATTTCCCATCATGATCCATGCAGAGGATGGTCATGTGGAAATGATCAATTCCACATGGTCTGAATTGACCGGCTATACCCTTTCGGATATCCCCACCACGGCTGAATGGACTGAAAAGGCCTATGGTGAAAGAAGGACCATTGTCCAAAAAGATATAGATGATCTCTATGATTTAAAGGGCAAAAAAGATGAAGGTGAATACCAGGTGAGAACAAAGAGCGGCATGGTGCTTGTCTGGGATTTCAGCTCGGCATCCCTGGGACAGTTCCCCGATGGACGACGCGCCGTCATCAGCATGGCCAAAGACATCACCCAGCGTAAAAAGGCTGAAGAAGCGCTCATAGAAAGCGAGGAACGCCTGAGAATGACCCTTGAAGCAACAAAAACCGCGACATGGGATTGGGAGATAAAAAATGATCAATGGCATGCATCACCTCACTATCACACCCTTCTGGGATATAACCCGGATCCGGACTTTTCGGATCGGGAGGTCTGGTTGGAAAGGGTCCATCCCGATGATCGTGGTCTCGTAAAAGAAAAAATTGAACGGATTCTGTCAGGAAAAGACTCCGAATATATCTATGAAGCGCGATTAAGACATGCAGATGGAACGTATCGTTGGCAGCATGTGTCGGGCTACGTTGTCCAGCACGATACTGACGGGAAGCCCCTTCACATGATGGGGACCCGGGTGGACATCACCGGGCGCAAACAGGCTGAAGCCGAACAGGAGACACTTCAAGCCCAGTTGAACCAGGCCCAGAAAATGGAATATGTGGGCCGCCTGGCCGGGGGTGTGGCCCATGATTTCAACAATATGCTGGGGGTGATCCTGGGCAACACCGAGCTTGCACTGGAACAGGTGGATCTCGGGTCTTCTCTGCATTCAGATCTGATGGAAATCCAAAAGGCGGCCATGCGCTCTGCCGACTTTACCCGACAGTTGCTGGCCTTTGCCCGCAAGCAGACCGTGGCCCCAAAAATCCTGGATTTAAACGATACCGTGGAAGGAATGCTCAAGATGTTGCGGCGCCTCATCGGTGAAGACATTGATCTGGCCTGGCTGCCGGGAACGGGCCTGTGGCCCGTTAAAATGGACCCCGGGCAGATAGACCAGATTCTGGCGAACTTCTGCGTCAACGCCAGGGATGCCATCACAGACGTGGGTACAGTCACCATCGAAACCTCAACTGAAACCTTTGATAAGGATTATTGTTCAAATCTTTCCGAGGTTGTCCCAGGCGATTATGTGCTGCTCAACGTCAGCGACAATGGCCTGGGCATGACCCAGGAAACACTGGGCCATCTTTTCGAACCCTTTTTCACCACCAAGGAGATGGGCAAGGGCACCGGCCTTGGGCTGGCCACGGTGTACGGCATTGTCAAGCAGAACAACGGATTCATTCGTGTTGAAAGCGAACCTGGCCAGGGCACGTCGTTCAGGATTTATCTGCCCCGATATGAGGGCAAAGACGATGCAGCCAGCATATCCCCACCCACGGCAGAAAGCCTGCAAGGGCAGGAAACCATCCTGCTGGTTGAAGATGAGCCCGCAATCCTTAAAATGACCTCCATCATGCTTGAGAATCAGGGTTACACCCTACTGGCAGCATCCTCGCCAAAAGAGGCAGTCACCCTGGCCCAAAAACACACCGGGGAAATTCATCTTCTGATGACCGATGTCATCATGCCCGAGATGAATGGCCGGGAGCTATCCCTGTCCATCCTGTCCCTTTACCCGAATCTCAAATGTCTGTTCATGTCCGGGTACACAGCCGACGTCATCGCCCACCACGGTGTTCTGGATGAACACGTCAACTTCATCCAGAAGCCATTTGCAAAAATGGACCTGGCCTTAAAGATAAGAAGGGTTCTGGAAGATTGAGGCCATCAATCCCCCCCAACAACTTTCCTTCCAACAGCACGGTCCAGCCGGGCACGGGCGATCATGTAACCGTAAAGGGCCTTGTAGTAATCACTTTCAGCTCCGCTCAGATAACTCTGGGCATCCAGAACTTCCGTTGACGTGGTCACATGTTGAAGATACTGGATCTTGGTGATTCGAAAATTTTCCCGGGCCTGCTCCAGGGCTTCCTCGGCGGTCTTGATATTTTTCTCCCGGACACTCAAATTCAGGTATTCCTGTTTGATTTCAAGGCGGACCTGATCTTCCATGGACCGGATATTCTCACGGAATGCCCGTTGATCATAACGGACCTTGGCAATATCCGCACGGGATTTCCCCCATTCGAAAAAGGTCCAGTTGGCCTGGACAGACACACTGGTGTTGTGGTCATTGGAAAATTCATTTTCCGTGGCCCCGGGATCATCCCCGTTCTGTTCATAACGGCCCACAAGGGACAGCTCCGGATAACAATCGCTTTGTTTCAGGCGGATATTCCTGCTGAATTTTTCAAGCCCCTGGGCCATGATTCTAAGCTCCGGCCTGTTTTGTAAGGCTTCCTCAATCAGGACCTCCATGCTTTCCTTATCCGCGACCATGGGTTGGACCTGTTCGAGGACGATGTCCGCATTGATAGTATCCCCCATGATAACACTCAGACGGGACATGGCAATCATGGCATCGGCCCGCGCCTTTTCAAGCTCCTGAACAGCTGCAGCCCGTGCGATTCTGGATTTCAAAAGATCATTTTTGGGAATAATGCCATTGTCAAAAAAACTCGTGGCATCCTTTTCCTGGGCATCCAGTGTTTTGACCTTATCCATGGCCACATTTTGGATACGTTCGGACAAAAGCACATCGAAATAAGCGGTTTTCACATCCCGTATCACATCCTGAACCGTCTTTTCCAGCTCAAGTCGGCCAATCTCGGCATCGGCTTTGGACAGACCATAGCTTGACCAGAGGCTAAACCCGGTAAACAAAGGTTGGACCACCGTCACATCCCAGTGGTAATTGTCCGTATCTCCCACCGTACGCTGAATTCCGCCCACATTTTGATAAGGCGCATCTTCAAGGTGCGTGTAGCTGTATCTGGCCGTGGCTTTGGGCAGGAAATCCGCCCGGCTGCTCTTGAGGTTTTCAAGAGCGCTCTTTTCTCCCCCCTGTGCCGCCTTGATGGCCGAATTATTCAAAAGCGCGGTCTGAATGGCCGTTGCAAGGGATACCTTTTTCACCGCGCCCGCATCATCTCCAAATCCCCAGGATGCCATAGACACACTGATCATTGTCATCATCACAATTTGTTTTAGCATACGATCTCCTTTAACATAGTCCCCCCCTTCATTACGACAAGGTTTTCCTGAACCGTTTCGCAGCAAGAAATATAAAAAAAACAGCCAGGGATGCCTGCCACATCACCTGATGCCAGAGTACTCCGATTCCAACGCCCTTCATGACGATTCCCCTTAAAATTTCCAGATACCAGCGAATGGGATTGATGTGCGTCAGGTATTGGATAACCACCGGCATGTTGTTGATCGGGAACATGAACCCGCTGAGCATGACTCCCGGCATGATAAAAAGAAAACTGGTCAAAAGGGCCTGCTGCTGGGTGGTGGCACTGGCACTGATGACCAGGGCCACACCCATGTTGCCACACAGATAAATCCCGGTAAGAAAATAAAGAAGGGGATAATTCCCCTTGACCGTGACCCCGAAAATCAGCCGGGCAACGATGAGCATCATGGTCATGGTGAAATAGCCGGTGAACATGTAGGGCAATGTTTTCCCTAAAATAAATTCGATTTTCCGAATGGGGGTCACCATCACCTGTTCAATGGTTCCAATTTCCTTTTCCTTGACAATACCAATGCTTGTCAACATGATACTGAAAATAAATAGCATCACCGCAATCAGGGCCGGGACATAGTAATAACGACTTTCCTGATTGGTGTTGAAAAAGGCCCGTGTCACGGTTTCCATGGCGATGGGCGGCTGGGTCACCCCTTTTGCATTCAATCTGTTTTTAAGCAGACGGTTCGAGTACTCCCGGATAATCCTCTCCGAATACCCGGAAACAATGGCCGATGTATTGTTGTCTGTTCCATCGCTGATAATCTGGACCTTTGCGGTTTGCCCGCTTTTAATGTCCTGGGCATACCCGGAAGGGATAGCGATCAGAACCCGGACATCGCCCTGATCGAGATAAGACTGAAGCTCGGTCCAGGAATCGGTATCTTTGATAATCTTAAAATATCCCCCGGCCGTAAAGGTATCGATCAGTTCCCTGGACGCAGGACTCTTGTCCATGTCCAGAACCGCTGTACGGATGTTCATGACATCCGTATTCAGGGCAAAGGCCATGACCATCATCTGGATCACCGGAAAGCCAAAGACCACCATCCGCATGCGGGGGTCCCTGAACATCTGAAGGAATTCCTTGATCAGCATATGTCGGATTCGATTGAACATGGGCTACTCCAGTTTGAATTTAAATTTCCGATTGGCAAGTATCACCATCAAACCGGCGTACACCGTCAGAAGCAACGCATCCAGCCAGAGGATTTCAAGCCCCACACCTTTCATGTAAATCCCCCGCATGATAGCGATGAAATATCGGGCCGGAACAAGACAGGTAATCCCCTGGATCACCACGGGCATATTTTCAATGGCAAAAACAAAACCGCTCAGCACCAGGGTGGGTATAAACCCAGAGATAATGGCGATCTGATTGGCCAGAACCTGTGATTTCAGGACAATGCTCAAGGTCATGCCGAAAAACAGGGCCCCGGTTAAAAAAAGAGCGGCCATGGCAAACAACAGCCCCGCATTTCCCACAATATGTACTCCAAAAAGAACTCTCCCCAAGGCCACAGCAATGGTCACATCAGTCATGCCGATGAGAAAATAGGGAATCACCTTGCCGAAGACCAGCTCAGGTCCCCTAAGCGGCGTGCTGATCAGCTGTTCCATGGTCCCTGTTTCCCACTCCCTGGCCACGGTAACGCTGGTGAGCATGGCTGCGATCACGATCATCACGATGGCGATGATGCCGGGAATAAGCACGTTCTGGCCCCTGAGCCCCTGATTATACCAGGCCCGTGAAACCAGCTCCACCGGATTGTCCGTATCAGAGCCTGGGTTAAAATGGTTCAGCCTGGCCCGAAGTTTCAGATTATAGATCATGCCCACGCTTTCGGCATATCCCGAGGCCAGACGGGAGGTATTGGCATCACTTCCATCCACGATAATCTGGATGCTCACCGTTTTGTTTCCATGGATCTTTTCTGCAAAATCCCCAGGAATCACAAGGGCCACCATGGCCTGTCCCCGGTCCAGGGCTTCCTGGATCTCCGGATAAGACTGTTTGAAGTCAAGAATAGAAAAATAGGGTGAGCCCTTGTACAAACTGATCAGCTCCCTGCTTTCCGATGTCCGGGACTGATCCCAGACAACGGTGGGAACATGTTTCAAATCCAGGGTCAGGGCATAGCCGAACAAAAGGATAAGAATCACGGGAATGGCCAAAGCCAGAAACAAACTTCGCCAGTCCCGTATCACATGGATGAATTCCTTTCTGGCAACGGCTCTCAATCGTCCGGAACTGATCATGAAACGCCTCCGTTTGAGGTATTCTTCCCATTTCGATCCACTTCCTCGATCAGGGAGATAAACACATCCTCCATGCTGGGCGTCACCTGTTCAAGACCTAAAATATTTACTCCCAGAGCACCAAGTTTCTCACGCACAGCCTGTTCCCCCGCCTGTGCATCATCCACCACAAGATGAAGCCCGGCGCCAAACATGGCTGCATCACGCACCTGGGGCAGGGCCGCAAGATCAGATGCAATGTCCTGGGGCCTTGAACATTTCAAATCCAGAATGGTATCGGTCATCCGTTTTGTTTTCAGTTCAAGGGGTGTGCCCATGGCAATCATATTGCCCCCGTAAATCAAAGCCACCCGATCACAGTACTCGGCCTCTTCCATGTAATGGGTGGTCACAAACACGGTGACTCCAAGATCTGCCATGGCGTAGATCAAATCCCAGAACCGCCGCCGGCTCAGAGGATCAACACCGCTGGTGGGCTCGTCCAGAAATATGATGGGCGGCTGGTGCAGCAAGGCGCAGGCCAGAGCCAGCCGCTGTTTGATGCCTCCGCTGAGATTTCGCGTCAGATTTTTCTGGTGACCCGAAAGACCGGACATGGCCACAGCCCATTCTTTCCGTTCTTTGATCCTGGCCCCTTCAAGGCCGTAAATTCCACCGTAAAATCGAATATTTTCCTCCACGGTCAGATCCTCGTACAAAGAAAATTTCTGACTCATGTAGCCGATATGCTGCTTGATGGATTCCGGGTTTTTACGGATATCAAAGCCCCCCACGGTGCCCTGGCCCTCGCTGGGCTCCAGAAGGCCGCAGAGCATACGGATGGTGGTGCTTTTACCCGCACCGTTGGGCCCGAGAAAACCGAAAATTTCTCCCTGGGGCACCTGGAAACTCAAGGCATTCACCGCTGTAAAATCTCCAAACCTACGCGTGAGACCGGTCACCTGAACCGCAAACTCCCCTTCGTTCCCGTGTTTGACCCTGGTCATGCCCGATGCCATCAGACGTTTATGATCATCCTCCTCTTTTCCCGTAGTTTTGGTTCCAAGGACACTCACAAACACGTCTTCCAGGGTGGGTAGTGCCGGCCGGATACTCTCAACAGTAAACCCGGCTGTTTCGATCAAATCCCTGGACATGGCCGAGACCTTTTCCAGATTCTGGCAGACCACATGGACCGTATCGCCAAACACATTCACACTCTGGCAATCCAGATTATCACGGATCAAACGGGTGATCGCCCAGGCATCCGGGCTTTTGATGGCAATAATCTCGCCGGTCATCAGGGTTTTGATCTCCCCGGGAGTCCCCGTGGCCATCAATTTGCCCTGGTTCAAAAGCCCCACCCGGTTACAGCGTTCCGCCTCATCCAGATAGGCTGTGGTCACCAGAATCGCCACATCCTGTTTGAGCAACTGATAGAGAATCCGCCAGAAATCCCTTCGACTCACCGGATCCACCCCATTGGTCGGCTCATCTAAAAGAAGGACCTTGGGGGTATGCACAAGGGCACAGACCAGCTGTAATTTCTGTTTCATACCCCCGGACAGGTTTCCTGCCCTTCTTTTTTTAAACGGCCCCATGGAACTGAAATCCAGAAGTTCGTCGATGCGCTGGGACCGTCCTTTTTTCGGAACCCCATAAAGATCTGCGTAAAACGCGATATTTTCATTGACCGTCAAATCTGAATACAGACTGAAACGCTGGCTCATATAAGCAAGATGGTCCTTGACCTCCGCCGATTGTCCGGCCACATCAAAACCTGCAATGGACGCTGTTCCCGAACTGGGGTCCATGATGCTCGACAGCATGCGCAAGGTCGTTGTCTTCCCTGCCCCGTCCGGCCCCACCAATCCGAAGATCTCACCCGGATACACTTCAAGATTAAGATGGGAAACAGCATCAAAATCTCCAAATTTTTTGCAAAGATCTATTGCCTGTATGGCAGCCTTTGTCCTGTCCATATCCATAAACTCCCGTCAGGGTCTGGCTGCCCAGTTGTTGGGGCAGAAAATCAAGGCATCGGCAGGCATACCGGGCTTCAGGTAATTCTCAGAATTTTCAAGATCAATTTTGATCCTAAACATCAATTTGACACGTTCTTCAAAGGTCTGAACCGCCTTGGGCGTGAATTCAGCCTGGCTGCTGATAAAGCTCACCATTCCCGTGAAAACCCTGTTCTCAAAGGCATCAATTTTCACCTGGGCTTTGTCTTTAAGGCGAAGCCGTCCCAAATCTTTCTCATGAATATAGGCCCTGACCCAGGGATGGGCCAGATCTCCCACCACAAGCACGGCAGAACCTGGATTCAAATATTCCCCAACTTCCGCGGCCTTGGTCAGTACCACCCCGTTTATGGGAGAGTGAAGTTCTGTATATGAAAGCTGCAGACGGGCCTGTTCCAAGGCGGCTTTGGCCGCATTCATCTGGGCCGTGGCCTGATCCAGGGTTTCTTTTCGGGGTCCAATCTTCACCAGAGCGAATTCGGCTTCTGCTTGTTTCAAGGCGGACTCAGCCCGCTTGATCTCTTCTTTCCGTGGACCTTCCTCACTCAGACTCAAGGCTTGCCGGGCATTGGTCACCCGTGCCGCTGCTTCAAGGTTCTGGTTTTTTGCTGTTTCGTACTGTGTCTTATATCGCTCATATTCCCGCTGACTTATACCCGCATTGGTGTACAAGGCCTCAAATCGTTCAAAATCCGATTTGGCCTGGGCAAGCTGGGCCTCGGCGGTTCCCAAAGCGGCCGTGGCCCGTTCCAGTTCAGCACGAGCCCGTTCAATATCCTGAGTCCGGCTCCCTTTTTTCAACTCATCCAACGCATATCTGGCCTGATTCTTCCGGGCCTGTGCCTTATCCAGTTCCTGGGGCCTGCTGCCGGTTGAAAGCTCCTCAAGGACCGACTCGCTGTATGCGAAATTGGCCTGGGCCCGATCCAGGGCCGCCCGCTGATCCGATGAATCCAAAATGGCAAGGACTTGGCCTTCTACGACGTCATCCCCCTCATCCACCAGGCGTTTTTCAAGCCTACCCGGAATTCTGAAACCCAGACGGGATTCAATCACCTCGATATTACCCGAAACACGAATCGTATCACCGTTATGGTTTTTACGAACAACCAGGATATAGATCAACACCACCAGGGCAATCACCCCCAGGGGGATTATTATTCTCAGACGTTTTTTCATGCTATCTCCTTATCCGCTTTGATATTTTCCAACCCACCCAAAGAAAAACGGAACACATGGTCTATGATCTTATCAATATTATTTTCAACCGGTGTGTATTCCGGAGCAACCCGTTCAATAATAGATGTTGCGTAAACATAATAAATGCACTGACCCAAAATACTGACCACGGACAGAAGGATATCTTCCTGCCGGGCCCCCTTTCCCACAATTTCCCATAAAATCGCCACCAGCCTGTCCTTGTGGGGCCGTATATACGTTTCGATGACCTGGGTAAAGGCTGATGTGGGCTCCATCATCTCCCGTGCGATCAGACGCCCCTTACCATTCAAGCCCCCCCATCCTTCGGGGCTTAAGATCCTGTATATGGTTCCGCGAATAAAGAGTTTCAATCTATCTTCAGCCGACATGGCCGGATCAGACTTCGGGTCCAGGGAGGGGAACCGTGCAAATCCTTTGGAAAAGATATCCTCGATCACCTCAGCATACAGACCTTCTTTGTCCCTGAAATGGTAATTGACGGCAGCCACATTCACACCGGCTTCCTGGGCAATCATTCGGATAGTCGTTGATTTAAACCCTTTTTTCCCGAACATGTCGCCAGCATATTCAAGGATTCTTTCCCTGGTTGAAAGTTGTGATGGGTTCATAGATACCTCGTATGTAAACAGTTGTTTGATACATATGATTAAAACATTTGTTTGAATTTTGCAACAAAAAATTCTGGGTTGCGATCGTTTCATGTTTTAAACCCAGTTAGTGGGTATGAGACTTATACGTCCCATAAGTCCCATACGACCTATAAATCCCATGGTATTACTTAATGGCGTCGTTTTTTTGAAATAGCATCCAATCCCTTTTCACCTAAATTCAGGCACAAACTAACCGGCAAAAAGAACATCAACAATGCGCTCAGCCGCTTTCCCATCCCACAAATCAGGGATTCTCCCTGCTTTTTTCACACCTGATTTCAGTTTTTTATATTCCTTGACAATGGCCGCACCGGACGTACCCACAAGAATATTTGTCCCCTCTTCAACGGTCACAGGCCTCTCGGTATTTTCCCTGATGGTAAAGCAAGGAACACCAATCCCCGTTGTTTCTTCCTGGAGTCCCCCACTGTCCGTAAAAACACACAAGGCGTCTTTCCATAAATAAAGCGCATCTTTAAATCCAAGGGGGGCAAGTTTTTTTATTCGATCCGAAAGGACAATCCCGAATTTTTCAAGCATTTTCTCCGTTCTCGGATGGACCGGAAAAACAATGGGCGTTTCCTCTGCAATGGTATTCAAGGCCCCAATAATTTCTTCAAGCTTATCTTTATCATCAACATTTGACGGGCGATGAAGCGTCATAAAAATATACTCGCCAAGCTCCTTTTTAAGCGCAGCATACTGAAACTCAGAATCATCACAACTGATTATCTTTTCATGCTGATACAAAAGATTATCAATCATCACATGGCCCACAAAATGGATATGATCTTTATTCTTGCCTTCATTTAGCAGGTTCTGATCGGCATTTTTTTCCGTTGTGAAAAAATAATCCGTTATGGCATCCGTAACCATCCTGTTAATTTCTTCCGGCATGGCCAGATCAAAACTCCGGAGACCCGCCTCAACATGGGCCACCTTAACCACAAGTTTCTTGGCAACAATACTGCAAGCCAACGTTGAATTGACATCCCCCACAACAAGAACAACATCCGGCTTTTCTTCAAGGCAAACCGTTTCAAAGGCAACCATGATCTTTGCCGTCTGATCCGAATGTGACCCCCCACCGGCGTTTAAAAAATAATCCGGTTTCGGAATCCCAAGATCCTCAAAAAAGGTCTCGGACATATTAAAGTCATAATGCTGCCCCGTATGAACCAGTTTATAAGACAGATCTTTTTCTTCCCGTTTTTCAATGGCCCGGATAATCGGAGCGATCTTCATAAAATTCGGCCTTGCACCGGCCACAATGATTATTTTCATGGGTATCCTTTGTATTTATTTTTTGCCGCTCATGGAATCAGTTCACACCAATCTCAATTTTGCCATTCAGCTTAATAGACTAATCAAAGTATCATAAGACACACACAAAATGAATAGTTTCATTTTCTTGAAATATTAAAACTTAAAAATTTCCCTTGACAGTAATAAATTATTTTCATAGGTGATATTTTAATCAGGCTTAATGTTGCCCTTAAAATGGTTATTATTTTTCAACTGGTAATACCACTTGTCACTAGTAGCCGACTAAAATTTCAGCGTGTGAGCTGAAGTGAAGGACACAATTTATGAATGAGCACTAAATTAAGGAGTATTTCATGAGCTTACCAATTCATGTTGAAATTATCGGAGAAAAACAAGGACCCATCAAAGGTTCCTGTGACATGGAGGGCCGGGAGGGAACGATATTTGTGGAGTATGTCAACCATGAGGTACAAATCCCTACCGGAGAAAAAGGAGGAAAACGTATTCACTCTCCTTTTATCATCAGTAAACCCATCGACAGGTCAAGTCCCCTGCTCGAACAAGCACTGGCCGAAAGCGAACTATTGACCAAGGTCCTTGTTAAATTTTATGAAATCATCTCCGAAGGCCATGAGGAACTGTTCTACACCATCCTCCTTGAGCAGGCCCGGATCAAATCCATAGTCCTTGAGGATGACACTGAAACCGTATCGTTCAGTTACCGGAAGATCACATGGCGTTGGGAAAATCCGCCCATCGAAACCACTGACTCCTGGGAAGAACCCGGTGCATAGTTTTTTTAATTGCACGATCCAGAAGGTTGGCTGACCACGGAAAGCTCGGTGCGGCGGGGCTGCAAGCAACAATAATAGCCCCATGGGACTTATAAGAATAATTAAAAACAATACCTGTTTGCCTGTCCCGTCATAGCCTTGGCAACGACGGATCAAACTCTTTAAAAGTTTGGCACCCGGCAGGGATAATACTTTACCCTTCTTCGTGGCTCTCCGTGTGCTTCAGTGAGCCACACGAACGAGTGGTTTAAAAAAGAAAAAGCAAATTTACCATGAAGCATAAAGTTCATGAAGAAAAGAAAACAGCTCCACCTCAAACGTCATGACTTTCATGGTGAAAAAAAGTTAAGTTTCCAGGCGCTGCCTGGAAACGAAACAAAAACAGTTTAACCACGGTGTTTCAATGTCCGTGTCAGTCAGTGCTCGTCCGTGTCCGTCCACGAAGAAATAGCCTGGACAAACACGGACTGACAGGAACAAACACGGACATGTGCCACCTGCTCAACTTTTGATTTCTTTTTTTTAAATCATGCGACAACTATCCTGACACAGGGGGGCAGTGAGCCACGCGAACGGGTGGTGGATAAACACTTTAAAAAGCATAAATAACGGAGAATTAAGACATGTCCCGACTGATCTGCCATGCAGAAATCATCTCCTTTAAGGGAAATATCAAAGGGTCCTGCGACATCAAGGGGCGTGAGGATACCATTCAGGTGTTCAACATGTCCGGCAGCGGTCACCTCAAAGAGAATGTCAGCCTTGAGGAATTAAGGGCGTATATCTATGGCCGTCCCCGGAGTCACGGGGCACTGACCTTATGCAAGGCCATGGACAAGAGCACCCCGCGCCTTCTCCAGGCCCTTTCAACAAACGAGCCCATCTTCCAGGTGATTCTCAGGCTGTACCGGATCAATAGACGTGCCCATGAAGAGCATTACTATACCATCACCCTTGAAAACGCCCTGGTTAAAGGCCTTATCCAAGCACATAGACTGGAATACGTCTCCTTTATCTTTGAGAAAATCACATGGCGCCATGAAATCGATCAAATCGAAGCCGAAGACTCCTGGCAGATGGTAACCACCCCCAAAGGCATCCCCATATTCAGCGGACAGGAGACCCCCAAAAAAGAGGAATTCACCTTTATTGATCTGGAGTATCTTCATGCAGACAAGACCCCGGTGGCAGGGGCCACCTATGAGGTCATATCCACGGACAGAAAGGGTCAAGACAGCGGGGATTTTTCCTATAAAGGCACCTTGGATCAAAACGGAAAGGCCCACATCGACGGCGTGCCCCTTCATCCCACCGGCTCATACCGGTATTTGTTTACCGCCGATGAACAGGAATTCGAAGTCTTCGAAGACAAGCAGCCCAAAGCCAAGCCCCATGAAAAAGAAAGCCAAGGCATCTTTTATAAAGCAGGCCAGTGGTTCTGGAAGTTCATCCAGGGAGATTTCAACAAAGACCAGGAAATCAGCCACATCGCAGCCAACACCCTTCTGGGGCTGGTTCCCTTTGTGGACCAGGGCCTGGATATCCGGGATATCATCGCTGGCCTTTTAGCCATCCTGGATTTTTACGGCCTTGAACCTGAAGTTCGGGCCGATAAGGAAAAACACCCGGACACCCTGGGCATGAGTTTTGAACTGTTTTTGTGGGTCACTGTCTTTTTGATCGCCATAGGCTGTATTCCCATGGTGGGCTCCGCCGTTAAAGGGGTGTTCAAAGGCATGATCAAGCACATATCAGACATCCTCAAAAAAGGCGGTACCCTTCTGGACCCGGGCCAGGCAAAAAAGCTCTGGGAATTTTGCATCTCTATCCTCAACCGATTCGGTAAAGGCAATGCCCACCGCTTTCTCAAATCCATGCCCGACAAACTGAGCACCTGGATGGACAAGGCCGAAGAGATCCTCAGGCATGCCCTTGACAACATGGACAGCATCCTTAAAAAAGCAGAAAGCTATGTGAAAAAACCATGGGTTCAATCCATGATACCCGCCGACAAATTATCACGCGTCAACATCGATCTGATAAAAATCAGAAAAGCCATGACCGAAGCCAGCGGGAAGCTCGGTGACATGAAATTGGCCGTCAAAGAAAAATTCTCCCAATGGATCGACATGGCCCTGTCAGGTAAGCATAATTTTGACGCATCCGGGCGCGCCGGACGCGCAGAATCACGGGCACAGAAGGCCATTGACCCACCCGAAATAGAAAAACCCAAGGTGAAAAAAAGCCTTGAGCAAGAAAACGCCCAGCTGAACAAACAAAACAAGAAAAACGCAGAAATAGGCCATCCGGTCAACGCCATCACCGGAGCCGTGGTGGAAGCTGTCACGGACTTTATACTCCCTGGCCGTATGCCCCTTGCCTGGGAGCGCCATTACAGTTCCCAGACCCCCGGAACAGGCCTTCTGGGACCCGGCTGGCAATGCCCGGCCGATGCTCGTCTTGTTATAAATGACGATGACACGGTGACCTTTTACCACGGCAGCAAAACCGCCAGTATCTTTGCCCATGCTCCAACCAAGGATAAAAAAGCGATTGCAGACGTCAAAAGCGATTATTTCCTTCACCAGAACCCAAGCCATTACACCATCACCGACAAAAACAACATCAACCATTATTTCCCCAAAAAAGACCAGGCCACAAGCCTTTACCGTGACCGCATCACCGACTCCAAGGGGAATTCCCTTGTCTTTCACCGTGAGGGACGGAACCTGACAACCATCGAAGATTCTTCAGGCCAGAAGATCACAGTCATCTCGGAAAAAGGCTGTATCCGGCGCATGGTCCGGATCATGCCCGACAACAGCGCGGTCAAACTTGTTGAATACACCTACGATAATGACACCGGGGACCTTGTCACCGCACACGACTCACTGAACAGTCCCCTTGCCTACACCTACACCAATCACTGCCTCACAGGCCTCACCCTTCGAAGCGGCCAGTCGTTTTTCTATGACTATGACCAATGCACCCCCCAGGGCAAATGCCTGCACACCTGGGGAGACGACGGCCTTTATGACTACCGTTTCGAATACCACGACATTGGCCGGGAAACCCGAATCACCAGTTCAAAGGGCCAGAGCCGGATCATCGAATACGATGAAAACTTCAACCCCCTGGCATTCCGGGATCACAAAAACCATGTCACCCGCCATGAATACGATGCCACCGGACGGCCCACAGCCATCATCGACCCCCTGGGCAGAAAAACAGAATACCACTACGATCATCTGGGCAACCTCACCCGGGTCATTCGACCCGATGAGGCCCAAATCACCATGGACTATGACGGCAATTGCAACCCCATCTCCATCACCGACCCCAACGGCAACCACTGGCAGCAGAAATTCGAAGACCGGGCCCTTTTGACCCAGCGCATCAGCCCCACAGGAGCCCAAACCCTTTATGAATACAACACCAAAGGCGACCTCATCTCCTTCACCGACCCCATTGGCGCAAAAACCCTGTTTGATCATAACCCACTGGGTCAGGTCACCCAAATCACCGACGCCCTGGGCCAGGTCAAAATAATCGAGCGGGATTCCTTTGGAAATATTTCAGCCATCATCGACCCCCAGGGCAAAAAAACAAGATACACCTACGATGACAAGTTCAGACTGACCCGAATCACCACGCCCTCGAACAAGGACATTTATTGCACCTATGACGCCGCAGACCGCCTTGTCAGCCACAAAGACGAAGCCGGCAACATCACCCGGCTCACTTACACCGGCATGGGCCAGATCAAAACACGAACAAACCCCGACGGAACCACCATCACCTATGACTATGACAATGAAGAGCGATTAAAAACCCTGACCAACCAGCGGGGTGAAATCTTTGAATTCAAGCACGACCATGCCGGTCGCATCACCCATGAAATCGACTACTGGGGCAACGAGAGCCGCTACACCTATGACCCCGCAGGCCAGCTCATCCAAAGCCTCGACCCCTTAAACCGGATCACCGACTTTACATTCGATTCCCTGGGCCGCCTGATCCAAAAAACCGGTTCGGACAGAACCCTTGAATCCTACACCTATGATGCCAACGGCAACCTGACCACCCATGAAAACGAACACGCAAAAACCCAGCGGATCTATGACGCCGAGAACCGCCTGACCCAGGAAATCCAGGGCGATCACAGCACCACCCACGAATACGACATCCTCGGCAACCGCACCCGCCGATTGTCATCCACAGGCAACGACATAAGGTTCGACCATGATATCCTGGGCCGCACCCAAGCCATCACCATCAACAAC
Source organism: Pseudomonadota bacterium (assembly GCA_018818835.1). Lineage (GTDB taxonomy): Bacteria > Desulfobacterota > Desulfobacteria > Desulfobacterales > Desulfolunaceae > JAHIRD01. Next base: position 948 of record JAHIRD010000006.1, on the reverse strand, counting down.
AAACGCATGGACATCACCCGGAACGCCCTGGGCTTGCCCATCACGGAATCCTTTGACAGCGGCCTCAACCGGACCTACGATTACACCACCGACAACGTTCTATCAAACCAGGCCATCACCCTGCCCACAGGCAAAACCATCAGCCGCGCCTACGAATACGACCCGGTCGGCAACCTCACCGCCCGCATGGACTCAGACAAAGGCAGCCGCTTTTTCACCTACAACCCCATGGGCCAAATCACCCAATACACCGACCCCGAACAAAAAATCAAAGAATTCCTCCATGACCCCGCAGGCGACCTGTTCAAACGCGGAGACAAAGAAGAATACGACGGCTCACGCCACCTTAACCACGAAAAAACCGATTACCATTTCAATGCCGCAGGCAACCTGATCAGCAGAAAAGGCAAACGCGGCCACCATACTTTTGAATGGGATGCAAGCAACCGGTTAACATCCGCATACAATCACGAATCATACACCCGGACATCCATGACCTATGATGCTCTGGGCCGCCGCCTGTCCAAAATAACCAACGCCCTGACCACCACATTCACCTGGGACGGGGATCAACTTTTATCCGACAACCTGGGCGAAGACAACCCCAGAGAATTCGTCTACTACCCCAACACCTTCGAACTCCTGGCCATCATTGACAAAGACAAAAAAGTCCATTACGTTCACAATGATTCTGTGGGGCTTCCCCAGGAAATCACCGATGAGGCCGGAACCATCGTCTGGTCCGCCAGCTTTGATGCCTTGGGAAACATCGAAAAAATTCATGAAAATCAATTCGATAACCCCATACGTTTCCAGGGCCAGTATTTTGATCCCGAACTTGATCTTTCTTATAACAGACATAGGTATTTTGATGCCCGGACAGGCTCGTTTATCAGTCAGGATCCACTGGGGCTTGCTGCGGGGGATAATGTTTATTCGTATGCCCCA
>JAHIRD010000255.1 GCA_018818835.1 Pseudomonadota bacterium | reverse complement strand
TGAGCCACGACAATTGCATCGTGAGACAATTTAGGCTCAAGCATTTCAAAATCAGTAACATAACGACGTTTGTCCCCATTATCTATCAGTGCGAGACTTACCCCGTTGGGTAGATCCGGTAATACATCAGCACTATCTCCGAGTATAAACTCTATCCGGTGTGCTAGTCCTGCTTCCTTTGCAAAATTACGTGCTATCTCAAACCAGGTCTTATCGATCTCTACCGTATATATCTTTCCGAAATTGTTCTCCTCCATTGCTCGAGCAACCCATAAAACGGACAATCCTACAAAGGTTCCAACGTCAATGTAAACCCGTGGTTTCTGCATCAGGGCTAATCCATATAGAACTCTCGTTGAACCACGAGGTAGGCGCATTCCTAACCCACCATGACCTTCTATCCGTCCGATTACATCGTAAAAACTATCCATCACTCACCCCCTACTACTTTTGGAACCGCATGAACAACTCCAAAGGTTGGACTCGCATGATTTACATAGGTAATCTCGAACCCGATGTCCTTCATTACTGCTTGAACGCAGTTCAAGGACGGAAACCATGTACAGTGATCGTACCTATGTGGAGCAGGAACAAACTGGGCGATCAACTCCTCTGTATCTATAAGTTGTGTTGTCACGATTAGAAGCTCGCCCACTAACTCTCTAATAATCTCCAAACCGATATAGAATGACTTCAAATGATACAATAACCCCATTGCTAAAACCACATCAAACTTGCCAAACTCTTCCGGCTTGATATCGTATAAGTTTATCGGCAAGAACTCCACCTTCGATCCGAGAATCTCCTTTGCTACTGCAAAACCCTTTGACCCGTTTATTTTCGGATCGTCGACTGCTACAACTCTCTTCGCACCTCTCCTCTCACACGCAAAGCTGTAGAATCCATCAGAACATCCAATATCAAGGACCGTCTTCCCCGTCAAGTCATGTGGTATACAACATAACTCTACAAACGCATTATTATCAAAATCTCCTTGAAGACCCGGGGTGACTATCCCATCACCCAGATCTATATTATGCCACCAGCTTACTGTACTTGCCAGTTTTAATTTCTCTTCCTTTGTCATAACCAGTTGTTCTACCCTCCAAATCTATTTGAATTACAATCTCTACAAACTGGTATTTCACTAAACCGTCCATCGCAATGAAGTTGTCGAAAAGTCTGATATCGATCACTCTCCCAGATCTCACGTAAGGTGTGCTCTTTCACGTTTCCCATAGTATTCACACCGTTAACATCAAAACAACAAGTTGTAACACTTCCATCCCATAGTACATAAATATGAGTCTGAGATCGAGCACATAGCATGTACTCCAAATCTCTAAATGGAGCTTCTCCTATTTCATCGTGAATTAAACCTCCAAAGTTAGAGAAGCAACAAACATGTGCTTGTACTCCACGTTGGTGACACAGCTCACGAAAATCCTCTATACTGTCATGCGTAAGAGAGAAATCGCACATCTGTACATGAATCTCGAAGGGCGTGTCAAGTTGAGTGTTCACGGCGACTAGCAAGTCTAACTTTTCAAGTGCATCCTTCCAAGGTACCTTAGTGTTCTGTGTATAAGTTTCACTGTTACCTCCGTGAAGACCAAAGTTGAATATACCTCGTTCTAGAGTACCTATCTGAGCTAATTCAGTGATAATGCGTTTGGATAACAACAATCCATTCGTAAACCACCCGATACTTGCACGAGGTAGCTCTCGTTTAATATACCACAGCATACTGATCATACGATCATCACATAACGGTTCCCCGTTAATGAATGGGCAAACGATACTTACGTCAAACTCGGAACAATCGTGAATGACCTTCTGAAATAAATCCCAAGACATTGTGCCCCTCGAGCGAGTCATCTTTCTCATTCCGCACATTTTACAATTAGAGGTACATTCAACAATCGTCTCTATCTGCACCAAACTAGGATAACTCATCGATAATTCTCCTTGCTATTTCAACTTTTCAACTTTTAATTCCAAGGGTGAAGGGGAACAAGCACGTTCAGTGGTTAAGAAACGAAACAAGTCCCACGACCTTGAGGTAGCTTTTTTGTGCAAGACAATATCTTCAGTATGCCTTGACT
>JAHIRD010000277.1 GCA_018818835.1 Pseudomonadota bacterium | reverse complement strand
TCCTATCTCGCAAAACGAATTAATCTTGAACTGGCTTAGATAGACAAGGGCCTTTGCAATTTGATCCGGTGTCTGTCCGATTCCCGCCCCCTGCTGCTCAATGAAAGCAACCTCCGGTCCTGATGCCGATGGCCAGTACATGATCCCGAATGCTCGGACAAGATTCGCCACAACCTCCGGGTTGTTGAGATCGTCCAGGCTAAGGCACCGGATCAAATTCTGAACTGCTATAATGTTTTTGTTCTTCACGAATTGCCCTGTTTAGCATAAACATCATTAGGAAAAATTCGGCAAACGAACCGATATCCGTAATCAACGATTTTCTTGACATACTGATCGTCTTCAAGCCAATTTTCCACCACCATTACCCTTGGAGAATATAAATTAAAGTTTAATCCAGATAGAACCTCTAATTCCCATCCTTCGACATCAACAGTTAGTATGTCGATCAGCGCAATGCCAGCCTCAAGCAACAGGGTATCCAGGTGGCGCATGTTAACGCTTATTTTTTCTATCTCCATTCTGGCGAAAAGTTCCGGGTCGTTTTGCCTGTATGATTCCTTTACCTTGATTGCCGAAAAAGATTCATAAGTTATCGGCCCGCTTGATCCTTCGATCTTTGGACGTACCATCTCAAACTCTATATTGTCCTCGTCTATTTCCCCGCATGCGTATTCTAATATATTATTTCCTGCTTCCCGGTGAAGTTTTGCAAAATATGGGTTTGGTTCTATGCTGATTACATTCCAGCCGCTATCCCTGAAGTGTTTGCTTATGCTTAAAAATGACGGACCGGCAGCGCCTACCTCAACAAAGAACCCCTTGCAATCTATTAAAGGGAAAAATGTTGTCCGAATGAACTTGTCGATGCCTCCCTCGCCGTAAAAATTCATAGTGATATATCCCTAACCTAACGTAAAGAAAAATATGGCGCCGGCATTATAAACCGTCCACCCGCCAACAGGTAATCCAATTCGCGGTCCTCAAATTCATCCACAAAATGCCAAGGTAAAATGAGAAAATAATCAGGTTTGGCCGCCCGCGCTTCTAATTCGGAAACGATGGGGATCTTCGAACCAGCCGTCACCCGCCCCCACTTGTCTGGATTGCGCTCTGCCGCCGCTGTAATTAAAGTGTGGTCTAGTCCGTAATACTGTAAAACCGTATTGCCTTTGGTAGAGGCACCATACACAAAAACTTTTTCTCCATTATTGACCTGTGTTTTGATAAAACTTACAACGTCATTTTTAATTCGATCTACCCGGAAGGCAAATCGGTTGTAAGGGTTCAGGGTGTCTAATTCCTGGTCAGCCTCCTGGGTGCGGATAGATTGCACCCGTTTTTTTGCAAGCTCACGATGCACGATGTCCCCAAACAGGGATTCGTCAGCGTTCTTTAAACGAATATAAGCCCGCAGGCTTCCGCCGTTGACGTTGTTTAATTCAGCATCTACCACTTCAAGTCCGTGAGAGTTCAGCAAATATTCAAAGGAATGAAGTGAATAATATTCCAAGTGTTCATGACAGATGTTGCCAAGCTCGTTTGTTTTGAGCATCGAAGGAAGGTAACTCATCTGCACAATCCACAAACCCTCGGGATGCATCACCCGCTTGATATCAGCTACAAAAGAATTCGGGTCGTCCAGATCATAAAACATGGCGATGCTTGTAATCAGTTTCGGTTGATGCATATTCAAGGAGGAGTCATTCAGCCAGGTATCGGCCTTGAAAAAATCAACTATTATCTTGTCTGCAATCACCTTTGAGTATTGCGCGATATTCTCCGCCGGATCAAACCCGGTCTTGTAGATGCCGCTTGTCGTGTAGGCTCCAAGCAAGGTCCCATCATTGCAGCCGATATCCAACACGGCGTCATTTTCCTCTAAATGAATAAGTTTTTCTGATGTGTTCGCAATTTCAGCAAGGGCGCTCCTCATGGTGTGATTAGTGCCTGAACGATACCAATAATTTCTATAAAGCAAATCAGTCGGGACCGTATGTTTCAATTGGAGGAGGTAGCACTTTTGACAAAGCATCAACTGAAGGGGTGTCTTGATGGGGTCCGGTTGATCGGGCAACGGAAAATCAGAAACGCATAGGTCCCCGAGAGTTAGAATGGGTACTAATTCGCCTTCGCAGACTCGGCACGATTTCCTTATTTTTATGCAAATTTCTGTTGTCATTTCCTGGCCCTCGCAATCACATGGGTATAGATAACGGTCGGATCATCAAGGGATATGTCCTCGATTTTCGCTATCTCAAAATCTGCAACAATTCCGTACAAATTCCTATGTGCAAGGTCGGAATAATAAAGCCATGAGTTTTGATTCCAAAATGATACATGAGTGGGGTCCTGAAAGGCCCCTCTGCCATCTGTCGAAGGCGTCAGGCTGTCAAAGATTCCGCCAGGTTTCAGCACTCTCCATATTTCAGTAATTACTTTGATCGTTTTACCAATAGGAATATGTTCCAGAAAGTCATGAGCCCGCACTGTGTCCACCGAATTATCTTCGTAGGGCAAGCCCTCAATGACATCGCAGACAAGATCAGGCTTAACCTCCGGTCGATTATCAATG
>JAHIRD010000334.1 GCA_018818835.1 Pseudomonadota bacterium | reverse complement strand
TATAACCACGCTCACCCCATATCAACACTTTTTCCCATTCCATTTTAATTTCACGAAAAGTCTCTGCTCTACGTTCTGTTCTTTCCGGCCCCGTATATTGAGAAATTTCTAACTCAATATTTCCTAAGATATAAGGTTTTCTCAAGAACTGTACGTAATTATATTCCTGAGTATCCTTTACAACCTTAACAGCAGGCATTGTTGAATATTCATCCGAAGCATCAGATAAGATGTGCATTCTCATACCAACTGTAACAGCCGGGCATGTTAATGCAGTTGAACCATCTGTCTGAAAACCCACAGGTGATAAACCTACTGTATCTGTGGTTATACTTGTAACGTAAAAAACCCTGGTAGTGGTAGCACTAATAACCATTTCGGGGAACTCAATTTCGTCTCCTATTTTAATAAATGATCCTTCATCTGCTGTAACATTAAAAGAAAGAGTAGTTCCTGCGCTTGCAGCTGTCGCAGCAGCCGTCCAACGAGGAAATAAATCTTTCCGTGTCCATTCAAATTTTGGATTTTTTGCGACCGCACGTTTCTTGATCGCCATTGTTTTACCTGTTATAGCAACCATTGGCGCAAGATGATTATCTCCAAGAATCATATAGAGACCCTTGTCAACGTCTCGTATTTGTTTCCCCGCTAATACATCTTCTACACCAATTGTTCCTGTAATTTGATCCGCAGCATACATTTTAAACCTCCATTATCAATCGAATACATTTTCCTTTTGTTTAGTACCTATTTCCATTTGTTGATCAAATGCTTCATCCTCTGTAACAACCTTAGACTTTTGTCCTGGCTTTTCCTGCTGCATTGATTTTTGTTCCTCTTTAATTATTTCATCCGCCTTCTTTATCTGTTCCGTTTTACCAAATAAATCAATGTGTGCTTCCTTCATACTACAACCCAATGCTTCTGACCGGTGTGCAACAGCATCAAGATTTAAAAGTTTCTTATAATCCGGATGTGTTGAACCTGCATTTTTTATATCATTTATCGTCTGAATAGGATCATCACCTAAATCAAATCCAACATTGGGATGATCTCCAAAATACTGTTCTATCCTGACTATTCCAGCCTGATTCTTTGCCTGGCCAGTAGCTTGTTCCGCTTGTACTCTGTACTTTTCAGCATCTTTTATCTGTGGCGCAAATTCTTCAATCCATTTATTCTTAGCATTTTCAATAAGTTTTTCAATCTGAGGTTTTAAAATCTCTGTTTTAACATTAACATCTTCCCCAAACTCATCTTTAACTATAAATACATCAGGTAGTGGTTCAGGTTTAAATTCCTTTGTCTGATTTTCAAGTTTTATTTTAGCAGATATAAGTTCAATTTCATCATCTGAATATTTATTAATTATTTGTGATTTTTGAGTTTGAGTTTTTTGCCATTCTTTCTTATTTTCAGAATCTTTACGCCACACCTCAACTTCATTATCCGAATACTTTGGCTTTTCTTTAGGAATTACTTCTTCCTTTTTTTTCTCAGACTTAGCCGGTTCTTCAGGTTTTTTAGTTTTAGGTTCGGTTGTTACTTCGGTTGATTTCTCATCAACACTGGTTTTTTCCGAAGTTTTTTCCTGAGACACTACAAATGCTGTTTCCAGAATATCTTCTAATTGAATTTCATCTGGTTCTTTACTTGCAGGTTGCTCTGTAACTTCTTTTTTTTCTTCACTCATTCGACACTCCGTGAGTTGGTCAATTGTTGTGCAACTTCTTCGATTGGTTGCGTTAAATAAAAAACCCCCATCTTGATTTCTCAAGTGGGGGCTACTATTATTAAAGTCATGCCTTGTCCCGCTAAGGGACGATAATTATGTCAAAGAACTATAGGCTCAACTTTCTATATAATCCTCTTTTTTCTTTAATCCATATAACGACATTATTCACTTTTCCAAATGTTGTTTCTATGTCAATTCTTACATTCTTTTTTTCATTAAACGCCTGACATATCAAAGACAAATCCTGTTCGTTTCTCAATACTTTTTGCCGAACAATTGACAGAATATAGTCAACGACTTGTGGTTTGTCAAGTCTATTGCCTTGATTTTCATTTTTTATCACTCTTACACCGCTAATTTACTGACTTTAACCTACCGTCTGGCAATATTAAGCCACTTGGCATTTTCATCTTTTCGGTTTTTACATATATTACCGGATATGCAATTGTAAAATAAATTGGTTCGCCATCTTCATGTATAAATAATATTTTTTCAGACTTAGAAATAATCTGGTTTCTAACTTTATCATATTGTTCTTTATCTAATTTATAACTTGCTTCTGCCACACCCTGATTATCCGGTGGCGCTAAAGCAATCACAAACTTATATAAATATTCTACTTTTTTCTCTGGCATAAATTCTCCTAATTTATAATTTATAATCAATAT
>JAHIRD010000092.1 GCA_018818835.1 Pseudomonadota bacterium | reverse complement strand
CGCCGGTAGCGGCGGAACCGTTCCTTTTCATCCACATCGTTGAATTCCACAATCCCGAAATCCGTTGAAAGAAAATCGTCCGTGTTGCCGGTCTGGCTGTGATAGCCCAGCGAACACCAGCGATAATCCTCGGGCCGCTTTACGATTCCCGCCCGGACTGCATTCAGGTCGATGTAGGCCAGGCAATGGATCAGGGTATCGCCTTTTTCAACGATCAAACTCTTGAAACGCTCACCCCAGAGCGTTCCCCGACGCCCTTTGGCCTTGTTGTAATACCGTGAGAACGTCTGCTTGACCTCTTTCATGAATTCCGAAAGGCTGGCCCATTTCTTCCTGAAATGGCCGATGCGGCCCACAGGAAACTTGGCATCGTCCCCATAACAGGCCATGTACCTCATTTTGATCTCGTCATCGGAATAGTTCCGCTCAGGAAGCATTTTGACGAGGATGTGAACATGATTGTCTAAAACCGCGTAACCGAGGATTTCCGTAAAATAGATGCGGGCAAACCGCTTGAGGATTGATACAAATTTTTCTTTTTCCACCGCTCCGAAGGGAAAACCATCCAGAGCGGTGCGGGAGATCACATGATAAACACTCTTTTCATCCCGAATAACCATTCGTGTTGTTCGTGGCATAGGATACCTCCATAGATCCTTAAAATGGGGTTGTTGTTTATATACAAATGAACATAGCATAAGGAACATTATTTGGGAAGTGTAATATTAGCCTGTCCCTTAACCGGTCTTAGCCTGTCCCTTAACCGGTCCCTTAACCGAGAGCCAGAGTGGTTAATATAAAACGATGCGCCCAGGCTTAAGCCGGACACAATTCCATCAGATCGCTGATAGAATCAAATCCCTTGTCATGAAAACGGCCCAGAGGATCATACAACAAGGCCCATGCTCCGTTTTCTCTGGCCCAGGCATAATCATTCACCGGGTCATCTCCAACCATGATAAGATTTTCGGGGAGGCATGACAGAGCTGTACATATGGCCTTGAAAAACGCAGGATCAGGTTTTTTAAGGCCCAGATTTCTGTAACAGAAAATGGTGGTGATATAATCGGCGATACCTGCTCGTTCCAAGGCCTTCCGAATATCCGATGCATCCGAATCCTCCGCATTGGTGGCCAGACAACAGCGGTGCGTTCGGGACAGGCGTTCAAGAATGACTCCGGCATGCTCGCACAGCATTGGATTTTTCCACAGATACATGGGGCCTTTCTCATGGGGCTCAACCTTCATCAAGGTGTTTCCCCAATCAAAAAGATAAATCATGACAGGCCTCTTTTAACGATGATGTTCCGACAACATGGGACAAAGGTAATAGAACCCTGTCTGAAAATCCATGAAACCAGGAAGATTGACGCGTAAGGGCTCACCTTGAAAAAGTTCGGCCGAGGCGTTGTTGTACAGTGTGTCATCGTAGAACTGGTCGCGACGATAGGTGACCACCCGTGCCTTGCCCTCAATGCCGGCCAGTTTTTCCGTGGCGCTGATGGTTTCCGGAAGATAGGCTATCCCGTCAATCAAGCCAAGTTTCAGGGCTTCATCCGGAAGAAAAACGGCTGCTGTTTTAATTTTGGCAAAAGCCTCGGCATTGGGCTTTCTGTTTATGTTGACCAAATGATAAAAGCGGGCGGCCAAGGGATCAATAATGGCCTGGAAATAGCGTTGTTCCTCATCGGTTGAGGCCTTAAAGGGAGAGCCCATGTCCTTGGCTGAGCCGGATGTGTTCACCTCCATCCCGATGCCGATTTTATCCATAAGCCCGTACACTTTGGGCCGCATGTAAATCACGCCCACAGAGCCCAGGATGGAGGTGGGGTGAGCCATGATCCGGTCAGCCGGAAGGGACAGATAATAGGCTCCGGACGTACCCATATTCATGATGGATACCACAACCGGAATCCCTTTTCTTTCCTTGAACCGTTTGATCTCATTGTACAGAATATCGCTGGCCGTGACGGTCCCTCCCGGGGAATCCACCTTAAGAACCACCGCTTTAATATCCTCATCCGATTCCGCTTTTTTCAGCTGAGCCAGGACCTCGGACACCAGGCCCTGCCTGGTTCTAAGCATCCCTTTTTCAGGCTGGTCATTGATAACACCCTGAACTGACACAATCAGGATTTTATCCTTGCCCTTGCCCTCAACTGTAAATTCATGGAGGGGCTCGGTCCCGTCACTGATCAATTTGATATTTGTAGGAAAACAGCCTGCAAGAAATAAAATAATACAAATAGCCACAATATGTTTCATGTACATCTCCTGTAAATGGAAGGTTAAGAATATTGATGGCGTCGTAAAAAGTCCCATATGCGGCGTTATAGTGTTTGGCCAGACGTTCGACATACGCTCGTGTATGCCTTCACGCCTGGCCAAACACTATGCCTTGCCTATAGGCCTTTTTCCATAGCCATCCGTCGACTTTTTACGAGTTAATCAAGATTAACCATACCAGTTCTCGATTTCTGCATCAAGAATGTGTTTGATTAGCAACGAGGTTAAACAATGAAATGTGGTGGTGATTTTAGCCAAATGAAAATTAAAATCCAATGTTCAGGAATCTAATCCGTGTAAAGATTATCACGCTATATGACGATGATATTTTTGACCATAGGAGATTTTAAAATTTGAGCTTATTTTACACAAAATTGTTTTTTATCCCGACAAGGTGGTGCGAAATAAAAACGTTGTCCAGACCGTTCAGTCTAAGGTCTGGGACAGCTATAGGGCATGAATGTTAAATTTTATAACCCATTTCACATTTCCCATCAATTATCTTGATTTTTCGAGCATATACTGGTATTCGTCTCCTTCCCCAAGACCTGCCACGCCTAAACAGCCCAGGATCTTGAGGGTCGTAAACAGGGGGGGATTTGAAAAAACTCATCATTAAGGGGCCTTCCTTTGGGAACGGATTCTTCGGCGTATGTTTGACTGTTCATCCCTGTGGACAACATTGAGGGTTAAATTCGGGAAAAGCCGTAACGGCAGGAGGTGATCATCCCTTCCTCCTTTTTTTTCCGATATAAATGTTTTCGGTTTATTGGTATCCGGATGCGGGATGGGTGTCCGGTAAAAGGCATGTTCATGCAGAGGAGATAGTGTCAGATGAAAAATGATGTTTTGGCAAACCCTGGCCCCCTGGGTCTGATGGGTTTCGGGACGACAACCGTTTTACTCAACATTCACAATGCTGGATTTTTCCCCATCAGCGCCATGATTCTTGCCATGGGGATTTTTTACGGAGGCATCGCCCAAATCATCGCGGGGATCCTTGAATTCAAGAAAGGCAATACCTTTGGAATGACAGCCTTTATTTCTTATGGCCATTTCTGGTTGACTCTGGTGGCCCTGATTGTCATGCCCAAACTGGGGTGGGCCGATGCAACGCCGCCTGCTTTCATGGGCTGGTACCTTTTTGTCTGGGGAATATTCACCCTGTTCATGTTTTTCGGCACCTTCAAAGCCAACAAGGTCCTTCAGTTCATTTTCGGTTCTTTGACCGTTCTTTTCTTCCTTCTGGCAGCCCGGGACTGGACAGGATCAGCCCTGATCGGAACCATTGCAGGTTATGAAGGAATCGTATGCGGTGCCAGTGCCATCTACCTTGCCATGGCCGAGCTTCTCAACGAAAAATACGAACGCATCGTTATGCCCATCGGTTAAGCAACATCTTAAAAAAAATAGTTATAAAAAAGCCCCCGATTCGGGGGCTTTTTTTATGAGTCAAAACAGTCCAACCACGAAGCATTTAGGGCTGCATAGCCGCAACCACATTTTTTTAACAACCCGTTCGCATAGCTCACTGAAGGACACGAAGAGCACAGTGCGGCAAAGCCACAATCAAAAAGATTCGTCTCTCACAGAGGCACAGAGATCACGGAGACGGGCTAAAAGCCTGATAATGATAGTTTTTTCTTTGTGATCTTTGTGCCTCTGTGAGGAAAATTTATGTGCATCCCCCCAAGGGGGATGCGCACAGTTTAAGGCCTACCCATAAATAGGGTTGTTCTATAAGCATAAGATCATGAAAAAACGAATAAAATTTTACACTTCTTCATTCTCTTCGTGTTCTTCAGCGACAATGGGAGCGAGTGGTCAATAAAATACCATAACGGGTCTTCCCGGCCGTGAACAGATATCTCCTACATCTGAGACTGGGCGCCGGATGACCCAAAGGCGATGGTTTCCTGGACCATATCCGGGGTTTCCATCCTGACCATTCCATTCACGGGTATATCGCTATGAGCCGTGACTCGGCCCGTTTGGGTTATCCCCATGACAGACACGGTAAAATCAAAATCATAACATCGTGCAGATTCGATATAGGTGCCGGGACAGGCGTCCGAGGTCATGTCCCCTGAGCGCATTGAAACTCCGGTCATGTTTTTGCCGATCTGCTGATACATCATCAAGGCTTGTTCCGGCAATTCCTGGGCAGGTTCATCCCCGTTTTTGGTCACAACCTTTGTGATTTTCATGGCCCGGAGACTGTCATCGATATCCTCCTGGGTATAAGACAGCTTACTTTTGATAGGATAGTTCTCAAAAGTCATCTGGGTCAGCTGACGTTCGCACTTGCCCAGGGCCGAGTATGATTCGGTCTCCAGAACAACCGTGCTGCCGTCCACATGAATCACGCGAACAGTTGATAACAAACGATCATTTCCAACATCCTTGTGGGTGGTCAATGTTGTGACCCACTGACCCGCCTTTATTTTAAGCCGGTCTTTTTTGGATTTCCCCAGTTTCCTGGGTGAAGAAAAACCGATTTTCTCTGCCTTAGCCATGATCTCAGAGACCATTTCCGGGGATGCTTTGGGCGTGAGCATGGGTTTGAGCTTGGCCATAAGTTCCTGACATGACGGCAACAAACAAAGGGCCAGAACAAGCACAATAAGATTTTTCAATTTCATGGATATCTCCCTTTCCTGTATGATAGAGTATTAGTATGCTCATGTTACTATCAAAAACAGACCAAAAATCAAGCAAATACAGTATTCTGGATCAGAATACATGGCCTGTACAATAATTTTTACTTATCCATAAGGTGAAAAATATTTTAATCCATGATAGCATGTTCCTGTAAGTAAACAATATCCTCCCGTTAACAATACGGTAAAAGAACGAACAGGACATAAAACTTCCAACGTTGTCAACATAGCAGGAATGACCATGAATAAGCTCCAACTCTTCTTCCTTCGAAAATATGAATGGCTTTTTGTTGTAACTGTGCTGGCCGCTATCCTTGTGATCAGTCATTTTTTTGAAAATAATATCGCATTTTTCAATTTCTATTTTTTACCGGTCATCATGGCCGGATACATGATAGGCTATAGGCAGGCGGTGATGGGGGCACTGATGTGCATCATTTACGTGACCTTATACACCCTGACCAATCCCGGATCCATAATTTTGCCTGAAAATCCCCGTGAAATATACCTTTATCTGGCTGCATGGGGTGGTTTTCTGGTTCTGGCCGGTGTTGTGGTGGGCAAACAAACCGAAAACCTTACCCTGGAAATCGGACGTTCGAACAGCCTCAATGAACAACTCATGAAAAACCAGAAAGAACTGAACGAGGCCCATGAGTCCCTTAAAGGGTACAGCGAAGATCTGGCGGAAAAGGTCAGAATCCGGACGGCTGAGCTTGAAACCCTGAACCGGAAACTGGAAGAGTCCAAAAATTCTGCGAACAGGGCCAACCAGGTGAAAAGCGAATTCCTCGCCAACATGAGCCATGAAATACGGACACCCATGAATGCCATCATCGGCATGGGTGATCTGTTACTCACTACACATCTGAACCCCACCCAGCAGGAATATATCTCCATTGTCCGATCCTCGTCACGATCCCTGCTCAATTTAATCAACGACATCCTGGATTTTTCAAAAATAGAGGCCGGAAAACTCGAATTCGATAATACCCCGTTTCCCATTCGCGAACTCCTGGATGATGTGGCGGACATGTTTATTGTCAAAAACAGAAAACCGGACATCGAATTCATCGTGGATGTGGACACCGATGTCCCGGTCAAAATGATTTCAGACCCGTTAAGACTCAGACAGGTCCTGGTCAATCTGGTCTCCAATGCCTTTAAATTCACGGAAAAAGGAATGATCTATCTGTCTGTCAACGTCAGTACCTTTTCAGAGGATGATTTTGAACTCATGTTCAAGGTTGAAGATACCGGAATTGGAATTGATCCTGCCATGATCGACAAATTGTTCCACTCGTTTTCCCAACTGGACGGTTCCATCACCAAAAAATACGGCGGCACCGGCCTGGGTCTTGCCATCTGCCAGAAAATCATATCCATGATGGGAGGAGACATCCGGGTTACCAGTCAAAAAGGGGAAGGAAGCTGCTTCATGTTCGTTATCAAGGCAGGTTATCTGGATGAAGACGACGAGGACACATTCATATTTCCCTCTGAAATCAGGGATCTGAATATCCTTGTTGCCGATGACAATCCCCTGATTCGAAAGGTCATGTCACAGATATTGGCCCGCTTCGGTTTCCGTTTCTCCTTGATTGATGATGGAGATAAAGCCGTTTCCTTGGCAATGGAAAACAGCGATGATCCCTTTGACATTGTTATCCTTGGAGAAAAACTTGATTCGGACCATGGGATTCTCACCCGAGACAGGATCCTTGAAGGATGCGCCAGACAACCGGAAGTCATTTTCCTTCGGTCATTCAACCATGCGTTCAATCATCCAACGGAAAGTGCCTCTTCCCAGAGCACCGTGTACAAACCTGTCAAAGAATCGGCCCTGTTTGATGCCATCATGAACACCATGGGTTTCCAGCCTTCAACAATGCGGAATATACATACAGGAATTGATCTTAGCCAAACCGTATCCAATATCACCCTTTTGCTTGTGGAAGACAACCCTGTAAACCGAATGATTGCATCTGAAATTCTGAGACTGATGGGAGCATCGGTGGAAACCGCCGAAACCGGCCTGGAAGCCATAAAGAAGCTCTCGGAAAGATCCTATGACGGGGTTCTGATGGATGTCCAGATGCCTGTCATGGACGGCATTGAAGCTGTTGAACATATCCGCAAGGTTTTGGGTTTGACAACCCTTCCTGTGATTGCGATGACAGCCAACGCACTGTCCGGAGATCGGGAAAAATGTCTGGCCGCAGGCATGAATGATTACCTGTCCAAACCCATTGACAGCAAAAAACTCCTGGCTGTACTCAAAAAAAACATACCCGGTTTCACAATCTCACGGACCTCGGACATCCCTCTGACCCAGTCCATGAAAGAACCTGAAGTGCCCCCGAACATTCTAAATGTGGAAAAAGCCATGAAACGCCTGGGGACCACCCGGTCTCTTTATAATCAAATTCTGGACGAATACTGCCAGTCTTTTAATGGATTTGAACAAGACGTCACCCAGGCCAAAGAGCAGGGTGACTTTTACACGGCTCGCCTAAAAGCCCACTCGCTCAAGGGTGCAGCCGCCAATATCGGGGCAGAAGAACTCGTTACCCTTGCGGCAAGCCTTGAACAAGCGTGTCTGGACGAAGATACACTTCGCATCGACAAAGAACTGGCGGTGACCATGCAGTCATTCAAGCGTCTAAGTGAGCACGCCGACAAAATAATCACTCAACGTGTGTGAGCCCTTCACTTGCCTTTGTCATTTTCATTTGCTATGTTATGAGGACAAAGAGACTCATTAAGCGCCATTTCTCATGGGTATCCCCATCATAAGGACGTTGACATGAAAAAAATATTAATTGCCGAGGACGACCTCGTTTTTCTGAATTTCATCCTAAAGGCGCTCAAATCCTATGAAAATGTCTTTCATGTCGTCACGGCCGGAAATGGGAAAATAGCCAGGGACATCCTTTTAAATGAGGACATTGATCTCCTTTTAACAGATATCATGATGCCCGAAATGGATGGTCTCGCTCTTTTGTCCTTTGTCAACGACAGGAACTTCTCCATTCCCTGCTTTGTTATGTCGGCCTTTGGCACGCCGGAAATTAAGCAGCTGATTCCCAAAGATGTGCTTCATTTTTTCAGTAAGCCCTTTCCCGTGGATAAACTGGGACCATCCATCGTGGAGGCCCTTGAAGAGGGGGTGCCCAGTGGTGTTATTTCCGGAATTTCCGTGGCCAGTTTTCTTCTTCTGGTTGAAATGGAAAAAAAGACCTGTCTGTTTGAAATCAATCTCCAGGATGAGGAAAAAGGACTCTGTTATTTCAACAAAGGGGTTCTGTTCAATGCTGCCTTTGAAGGGCTTCGTGGCGAGGAGGCTGCCTTAAGTCTTCTACAGCATGAAAAGGCACGGTTCGCTTTCAAACCCCTGCCGGACCATAAATTGGGAAAACTCATTGACAAGGATCTGGGCACCTTGATTCAGGAAGCTCGGAGGGAGCCCCAAGCGGAAGCACCTGCCGATGATCTGGAAGCAACCATTGAGCTGGTTTACGACGATGTCATCTCCGTGGATGATATCATTAAAGAAGAGAACACACCGCCCCCCGCACCGGAACTCCGCCTGGATCTTGACGGGGTATATCAAGACCCTGTCAGGCAAACCGGCGGTAGAATGACCGTGGTGGACATGTGCCCATCCCATGTGATTTTCCTGATACCGGAAATCAGCGATCTTGCTTCCGGCCATGAACTCCGTCTGGAATTCACCCTGGATGACAAACCCCGGTCCCGGGTCAACAAGGATGTGACAGTCGTTGAAATCAACGATCGCTATGTGCGATGCAAATTCGCAACAGCTTACCATTACGATCGTCTTGGCCCATATCTGCATTTCAATTTTCTGGATAAACGGCAGATTTAAACACCCCTATCAGCTAATTTGAATATCTTCCAAATCCGGGAGATCGTTCTCCATGGAAAGGGTGGCTAAAAATGCCATCATGATATAAAGGGCCATCACCGATACCCCCCCCACAAGCAGTAACATAAAATTGATCATCATCCTGTCCTCCTATTGATAAGATTTATTCTTGCGATAGTTTATGGATGATGTGTTTGGAGTTTATTACCGACCTGTCAGTTTTTCATTACATTTTTTTTAACGGCGTATCATCCCGAGCCACCTTGGGTACCCTCATGGAATTATGGGAAAGGGCGGCTCGTGATTGGCCAGGAGTCGATACTGCTTGACGAAACATCCCACCATGACGTAGCATCCGGTCAATTGCCCTGATAAATTCATCGGGTCCGGTTTTTAAGGAAAACATCATGAATATGCCCCGAATTATTTTGATTATCCTATTTGCCTTTCTTACGAATGCAGGCAGTGGCTGTGCTCCGGCATACGTCAAACGCTTAGATGTGATTCTCGCCCAGGAATCGTATAATAATCAAGACCACCTTGATTACAGGTGCACAGCAGGTGCCCATCGTGGTGCATCCACCGATCATCTTGAAAACACCATGGCGGCACTTATCGCCGCTGATAAGAACAACAAATACGCCTTTATCGAATTCGACGTCCAGTACTCAAAGGACAAAAAAATCATGGTCTACCATGACAAGAGAATGCTCCGCCTGTTCGGCAGCCTCAAAACCATCAGCAACACAAACTCTGCCGAATTATCGGAAATATCATCCAGAGAAATCGCTACCTATGATGAGGCCATGAACGTTCTTAAAAAGAAACTCAACATAGAAATAAAATCCCAGGGAAATGAGGAGGAAGACCGGGCACTGGTGGATGAAATCATGGCTGATATCCATGCCAGGAACCGTGAAAACGACGTGCTGATAAGTTCCATCTCTCGGGATGTGGTCGCCTACGTCAAGCAAAAATACCCCAAAATTTCCACGGGCCAAGTCTTCTGGCTCACATCATCAACCTATCTTCATTTCAATACTTTAACGAAAAATCTATACGAAGAAATCAACAAAACCCAGGCCGACTATCTGATTCTGTATCAAGCCAACCTGCGTAATATCAACGACCTTATCAAACTCAAACCCAAAGGGAAAACCATCATGTTCTGGGATTTCGACGACACCATATTCATGGTCCACAAAGACCTCTCGGACCGCCTTTGGGGGACCTCCTCAATCAGAGCCTTTTGCCAATATCTAAACGATAAACTTGTCTCATGCTTTCATATATGACGCTTTTTTCGTGTTTTTCGTTAAAAATAAACACCCTGTCAACTGCAGGTATCCGGTATAAACCAGTGAGGTTGACAAACACACCTTTGTTTTGGTAATATTTTGCTAAAACAAGGGGGTATTTAAGCATGGGTCGTTTTACCGAGGCCCATTTAAAAAAATGGCGCGAAAAAATCCGCCGTAAACCACTCGCGCTTCGAGGTGTTAGGCAGGTTGGAAAAGCCATACTGGTAAGTTAATTTTCCAAGAAAAACAATCTGCGTTTGATCGGAATCAATCCGGAACGGCACATTTCCGGACTCCCTGTTCAAATCACTAAATACGGCTCGTATCCTCAATGAGAGGAATAACCCTCCAATCCTTTGTTGACTATCACGTGGTCAATGAGGGGGCCATTGTCTAAACGCTTATCGGCCAGCATCTGATTTTGCTGAAAATAATACACCCGGACTCTGTTATTGGATCCGTGAAGCCAAAGCATCCATGGAATCCTTACGATGAAAAAAAAAATACTGGACCGATATTCACGAACCCCCGAAAACGAACTCATCATCGATATTTCTGCAGAAAAGGTCGAGGATCTATTCAATGATTTAGACAAGTATGCACCCTACAGGAAAAAAGAACTGGATCAGGACCTGGTTGATTATCTGATTAATTCTGTCAGGGAAATCGAAAAAGAGCGTTTTGTTATCCATTTCCGATTAGCCGTCCAGGCCGACGACAGCCTTACCACCCGCGTAAAACGAAGCATTGATAATTATTTTAGGTATCTAAAGGTGCTCAAGGTGAGGGAGTTAGCCGATATGGTACGATCGTCCATGATACTTTTTATTATCGGGATTGTCTTTTTATCGCTGTCGGTATGGACCAATCAAAAAATATTGGACCCGGACGGTGTCGTTGGCCATGTATTTTTAGAAGGGCTCACCATCGCCGGGTGGGTTTCTCTCTGGAATGCCATTACAACGTTCCTTATAAACTGGCCTCCCCACCGACGAGAGATGAAACTCTATGACCGGATTTCAAAAGCGGCAATCCATTTTTATAAATAGTATGTTTAGTGCGAATAGCCATGGAAAATTTAATTTATGTGTTTCAGTGGAGGCACATGATGGTATGATGGAATCATCCAGCCACTCTTTACAAATTGTTTAAACCCAGTATGTCTCTGGCACATTGTATTCCCTTGCGGTTCATCTCCGACATAAAGGGATCCTGTCGGCCTGCCATTTCCGCCTCTTTCAAAAGCGCTTCCACAGCCTCGAGTCCATCCGCTGTTTTTACAGCCTCTCTCGGAGTTATACTACCCAGGGCCGGAATAGTTTCATCAACCCAACTTTTCCAGTGCGCACCTATCATTTCGACTAAACGCTCCTGCACCTCAGGATTCTGAATGAGTTCGTTATGTTCTTTTGAATATTTCGGTTCAAAATCCCCGGTGGGATCTTGACTCATCATCGAATTAATATCCTGAATCTCGTCAACCTTAAATCGAGCGCAATCGCCAAGACGGAAATCGATCTCACGGCGCAATTCCTGAGACCGTTCTGCTGAATTGGCTTCAGCCGTCAGTCGATGGTTGTCGATCATGATACGGCCCAATACCGTATTGGGCATTGCGGGACTTTTCGTGTGTCCCAGACGATCCCAGGGGAATTCAGCGTGTCTGATACGGCCTGATTCATCACACTCCGCATCGTCGTAAAGTTCCTCGGGTGTCAATGTAACGCACAATCCACAGAGCTTATTGAATGCTTCATCGGCCGAGGCCACTTCATAGATCAACCGGTGGAATTCCAAGGGGTGACCGTCCGTGTTGCACAGTTGCGGCATGGTATGGAGTGAATGATCAATGATGAAATACAGCTCGCGAATTTGCTCCTCCCAGTCATACAGCATGTCGTCGGTAATCGTGGCGTTGTCCTGATGCAGGTGCTTTCTCAATTGAATGATATCTGCTTTTTTGCCGGGAGGAATGCGATTAGGACTGAGACCAACCAGCATTCCCACACCGTCCACAGCAATTGCACGGCCGAAAAGGAGATCACCCACCTGGATGAATTCCGAGCCTGAACGCTCCTGGACTTCGAGCCGGGACTTTGTCAGAATATTCTGCAATGTCATTCCCTTTCCCTTGTCCACACCAAGCACCTCCCAGAAGCTGTAAGGTATGCGTGGGATGCTCTCCATCAACCGTCTTTCCAAGGGATCAAGCTTACCTGGGTTGTGTCGGGCATACAGTTCGGCCACGGTCCAATCCTCATCCTCACCAAGGTCCACGCCCGCCACGTCGATATCCATGGAGTCGAATTCCCAATTGAATAAATACCAGGGCAAAAACAGGGGACCGATCCGGTCAAGGGTGTCTTCACTGATCTTGTCTTCCGGTTCGGGCCACAGTAAAAACTCATTCATCGCCAGATCAACGGCGTCCTCACCCAGGTTGACTTCAGCATAGCTAAGCAAACGACCCACAAGCCGATCATGGGCCTCGGACAATCGCCGATAGTACAATTCCTGGGAAGGTGCGGTATCTTTATTTAAACAGCACTTTTTATATTTTTTCCCGCTGCCGCAGGGGCAAGGTTCATTACGTCCGATTTGCACTTTTTCCTCTATATTTCAGTCGTTTTTCTGCTATGGCGGCTCCTCAAACAGAGATACCGTTGCATTGAATGTTAATTAAAAATATGTGATAGCTAATTTTACAATTAAGGTCAAACCTATATTTAAATTAAAAAACATTCGTATTCTTTACTATGTTTTGATGAGATGATTTCGGCATGTCAATTCGTGTTTTCAAAATAAAAAGGAGTTCATGCATGTTAATGTCGAATGCCTATTTGTCTAATTGGCATGTCCCCGATTGTGATGCTGCCCCCGATTGTGATGGGATGATGTCCGGCAAGCACCGTTCCAATCCGCAAAGAATCCTTCTGAGTTTTTGGGACCTTACTTAATTCAAGGACTGGACACCCGTATTTGCCGACAATGAAGTAAGGTGCTGCCGAAATTAACAATCGCACATATCGACATTATCAATCCTTACCCCATAACCCATTCAGATAATCACATTGACAAGACGTTCGGCCTTTGAGTAACAGAGGACTTTCTTTTATTTTAGATTTGGGGGATGTATGCGCGCTGCGGGAATCGATATCGGGTCACGCTCCATTGAACTGGTTGTCATTGAAGACAGCAAGGTTATAGAGGAAAGGCAGGCTGATACGGGGTTTGATCCCATGGCTGTGGCGGGTGATCTGATCTCCGGGGTATCCTATGATCATATTGTGGCCACGGGCTATGGCCGGAATTTGTTTGAAATTGCCCTGGACGGGAAAACCGTCACGGAAATCAAAGCCCATGCCCGGGGTGCCCAATTCCTTTTTCCGGATGCAGATACGGTTTTGGATATCGGGGGCCAGGACAGCAAGGTGATCAAGATGAATGGGCAGGGACAGGTGATCAAATTCGAGATGAATGACCGCTGTGCCGCGGGCACGGGAAAGTTTCTTGAAATCATGGCCCGGTCCCTGGGCTTTGGCATTGATGATTTTGGCATTGAAGCCCTGAAGGCTGCGCGTGAACTTTCCATCAACAGCATGTGTACGGTTTTTGCCGAATCGGAAGTGACTTCCCTTCTTGCCCGGGGAAAGGATCGGCGGGAGATTGCCCGGGGCCTTCACAGTTCGGTTGTAAGGCGGGCTCTGTCCATGCTCAAACGGGTTTCTGCGGAGGGCGCCATCGTCTTTTCAGGGGGCGTTGCCAACAACCCCTGTATGGTCCGTTTCCTTGAACAGATGACCCAGCGTGACATCCGGGTTTCGGACCAGCCCCAGATGGCGGGTGCCCTGGGTGCGGCATTAATTGCACAAGACATTATGAGGTAGACTATGAGTGAAGCACTTTTCAAGACCTTGCAGCAGGCATTCGAGCAGAATGTCATGGATATTGACACATTGAAAAAAGAAGGCCGGAAAGCCATCGGCTGTTACTGTTTGTACTCGCCTGTGGAGCTGATCGTTGCGGCGGATGCCATTCCCCTGCCCCTCTGCGGCACAAAAAATGATCCTGTGTCGGCTGCAGAAGAAATCCTTCCCCGGAACCTCTGCCCTTTGATCAAAAGCAGTTACGGGTTTGCTGCCTTGGACACCTGCCCTTTTTTCCGGTTCTCGGATATGATCGTGGCTGACACCACCTGTGACGGCAAGAAAAAAATGTTCGAGCTGATGCAGCAGTACAAGGAGGTTCATGTTCTCCAGCTTCCCCAGAACCAGAATACAGCCATCTCCCTTGAACCCTGGCGCAAAGAGGTTGAGGGCATGAAAGACCGGATCGAGGCTGTGACGGGTGTCACACTCACTACTGAGAAAATCAACCGGGCCATTGATCTTCTCAACCGGGAACGTGACGCCAAAAAGGCGGTAATGGATCTGGCTCAGTTGAAACCGTCCCCCATCAAAGGCTCTGAAATTCTGACTGTTCTTTTCAAGGTGGGCTTCCTTGCGGACAAGGAAAAGGGCATTAAACTCATGAACACCATCGTCAACCATTTTTCTGAAATAAACGATAATAAGCAGAGCCCATACACGGATAAAACACCCCGTGTTCTGATCTCCGGTGTGCCCATGGGCATCGGATCGGATAAGGTGGCACGGATTCTGGAAGAAGCCGGGGCAAGCGTGGTGGGTTATGAAAATTGTACCGGCTATAAGCAGGTGTTCACCGTACCCCAAAACGACGATCCCATAGACGTTCTGTCCCGGCAGTACCTGTCCATCCCCTGCTCGGTCATGAGCCCGAATCAGGGCCGTCTGGACCTATTGGATGACATGATCAATCATTTCAAGGTGGATGGGGTGGTGGATCTGACCTGGCAGGCATGCCATACCTACAATGTTGAATCCTTTAGTGTGGAAAAATGGCTCAATGAAACCAAAGGCCTTCCCATGCTCCACCTTGAAACTGATTATTCGGATTCGGATACCGAGCAGTTAAGGGTGAGAATCGAAGCATTCCTGGAAATGCTGTGAGGGTCGATTAAAGAGCACAATGAAATGCGCCTCCGGCGGCCCTCCGGGGGCCAGATTTTAAAAATCTGGACAAATGTGTGATGGTCTTTGATGTGAAAAGATACGTCAATTATGAAGAACAACAAAACACATTTGGCAACTTTTTTAAAAGGTTACCAAACATTCATTTTGGGATGAGTCAATAATGACCGCAGATGAACTCTGTGGCCCTCTGTGTTCTCTGTGGTAAAAAACAAACTATCCGCTATGGTTAGAAACGTTAACAACACATTCTCTTTGCTTGACTTCGTACGCATTTCTTATTAATTTGTTTTTTCTTATTGAGGATACGTGGATTTAACATTATGATTTTACGGAGCAAAAAATGAACGAACCCCAAGCTGAGGCAACCCCGCAGGGAGATATGATTCTGGCCATGACCCAGACCGGTTATTCTGAAACCGCTGCCCGCTATTTTTTAACACGTCCCCACATGGGCCGCATTGAGAATGCAGACCAGGTGTCAGACTTTGTGGGCTCTTGCGGTGACACCATGACCATTTACCTGAAACTTGACGGCCAGATGATTGAAGATGTAAAATACGAAGTCATGGGCTGTGCCGGGGCCATATCTGCTGCCATGGCTGCCGTGGACATCATCAAGGGGAAAAGCATGGATTTTGCCAGGAACATCAATGATGGGGACATTTTCAAAACCCTGGAGAATATCCCTGAAAAGAAACACCACTGCATCCAGCTTGCCGTGAAAACCCTTCACAAGGCCATTGACGAATACCGCTCAAAATAAGGGTTGAAATAAAGAGCTTGCCGACTGTACCTGATAAATGGGTAGCCGGATGTTAAAGGGGTGTCCAACTGATTTTTTAAAGTCACTGAAGATCATGGCACCCCATTAGCTTATCCAATGCTGATATGGGGCTCATACGTCCCATAGGTCCCATTATTCCCATACGTCCTATCAACAATCATCCCCCACTTTGCCCCCATGTCTGTGTTTCCCAATCATAGTGTTCGCTGGGAAGATAACTGTTTTTATACGCCATTTTACGGCATTCCTCGATGGAATAGCCCAGATAGTAATAGCTCAGCCCCAGATTTTTTGCTTCCTGTATTTCCCGGATCACGCTGTAGGTCCCCAGGTTAAGATGGCTGTAGGCTGTATCGAATATGAAGTAAACACTGCTCAGACTTCTTTGGGACTGATCCAGAAAACCAATGCCCACCAGGGTATCTCCCAAATAGTACTCGGACTGGAGTGTGGGGCAGGATGGAGAATAAAAGCTTGAAAAAAAGTCGGCAGGATCAATTTCTTTTTTGCCAAAGCGGTGTTTGGAGTGATCGCTGTAAATTTCCAATATCCGGTCAGAAAAAGCAAGGGGCCCGAAATGAACCCGGATGTCCTTGTTTTTGGCCATCACGCGTTTCTGGCTTCGGCTGATTCGATATGTCCCGGTGGGAATCCTGATGGGAATGCATTTCCGGCAATCCGGACAGGCCGGCCTGAAAAAATAGTATCCGAATTTTCGCCAGCCTTGCTCCAGATAGACATCAAGTTCGGCTTCACTCAGTTCCATGGCAAAGAAATAATCAAATTGCCACGAAACCCCTGGAAGATACTGGCAGGGGGACAAGGAACTTTTGCGTGTTTCCTGAAGCAGAATCATGGTGACTCACGGTGTGGGCCTGGAAGGACAGCTGATAGAATTAAAAAAAGGGGTAAGCCCTTGCCAGGATCACCAGCAGAAGCACACCCCCTGTTACAGCAACAAAAATAAGTTGATCGGCGCTGAAGCCTTTCACGTGTTTGCCCTATATCTTGTCCAGGTTGAACGCCTTATGAAGCACACGGACGGCCAGTTCTGCATAACGCTCGTCAATCACGCATGAAATTCTGATCTCTGAGGTACTGATCATACGGATATTGATGTTTTCCGAGGCAAGGGCTGAAAACATGGTGGCTGCAACACCTGCATGATTTTTCATGCCCACGCCGATCACAGAAACCTTGGCGATGTCATCGGCCACCATGACCTCCTCACCACCAATATTTTTGACCACGTTCTCGGCAATGCGTTTGGCCTGCTCGAAATCGCTTTTATTGACAGTGAACGTCAGGTCTGTTTCTCCACCGGAACGGGTGTTCTGGATGATCATGTCCACCTGAATACCTGCATCCGCCAGAGGTGTGAAGACTTTGGACGACACGCCGGGTTGATCCGGAACTTTTCTGAGAGTCAACCGTGCTTCATTTTTATCAAGAGTGATACCGGATACCACCAGTTGTTCCATGCCGGAATCTTCACCAACAACCATTGTGCCTTCCTCCTCATTAAAAGATGATCTCACGTGAATCGGTACATTGAATTTTTTTGCAAATCCCACGGAACGAATCTGGAGTACTTTGGCTCCCAGACTGGCCATTTCCAGCATTTCATCATAGGAAATCTGTTTGAGTTTTCGGGCCTTTTCACAGATCCGGGGGTCCGTGGTATACACCCCGTCCACATCGGTATAAATTTCACAGGTGTCCGCTTTGATGGCAGCGGCTATGGCAACGGCAGAGGTATCTGACCCGCCACGGCCCAGGGTGGTGATATTTCCCTCGGAGTCTATACCCTGGAAGCCCGCAATAATGACGATTTTCTTTTCCGATATAAGTGTTTTAATCCGATCTGCACCGATACTCATAATGCGTGCCTTGGTGGCCATATTATCCGTGAGGATGTCTGCCTGGAAACCAAGAAGCGAAGCCGCAGGATAGTTCATGTCATGAAGGGTCATGGCCATAAGGGCGATGGTGGTCTGCTCACCGGTGGACATCAATACATCCAATTCACGTTTATCAGGCACCTTGCTCGCCTGGTGTGCCATGGTGATGAGATTATCGGTGACCCCTGACATGGCTGAAAGAACCACCACCACATCATGGCCCTGATCGTATGTTTTGACAATCCTCTTTGCGACATTGCGAATTCTTTCGATGCTACCCACCGAGGTGCCGCCGTATTTTTGAACAATGAGTGCCATTTCATCTCCCTAACAAGCCTTGATTATGAACAAATTCAACACAGGTATACCACGCTTAAAATAAATTTGTCTATTTATCAGATTTGCCCGTCCAAGTCCACACCTGAAATTCTAAAATAAAATCGTCTCGTATCATCACGCATAATGGAAATGTCAATTCGGATAGGATCATCAAGGATTCCGGGAGGAAGTTTTTCAGGCCATTCAATGGCCACAACACCCTGTCCGGAAAGAATCTCATCCACGCCAAGGTCAAAGAGGTCCTCGGCTTCGGTCAAACGATAAAGGTCCAGATGATACAGGGGAATACGTCCCGGATACTCGTTGATAAGGGTGTAACTGGGGCTGGTGACGTAAAGATCCGACGGAACGTCCAGCCCCATGGCAAGGCCCTGGACAAAAGATGTTTTTCCGCTGCCCAGATCCCCGGACAGACAGATCACAGTGCCAGGAGTGGCCAAAGTTCCCAGCTCTTTTCCAAGGGCATGGGTTCCTTCCAGATCCGTGGCTGTCAGGGTGAAAGGCTTCCCTTCCTTAATCAAATCATACAAACAAGACATGGTCATTTACCCTTTCACAGCCTGTGGGCAATAAATGGGAGAGGGGGCAATAAACAGGCTGCTGTCATGGCCATGATCCTGGGAATACCGACGGCCAATTCCGAGGCCAGGACTCCCACAGGGCCTCGTTCCTTGGCCAGCATGTCCGCCACAGCCCCATGAAGATAAACGCCCATGCGGGCTGCATGGGCAGCCTCATAGCCCTGACAAATCAAACCGGCGATCATGCCTGTTAGCACATCACCGGTTCCTCCCGAGGCCAGAAGGGGGTTACCCGTGGGGTTGATATACGCACTGCCATCCGGATGGGCCACCACGGTCCGTGCCCCTTTCAACACCAGGTGGACCTTGAATTTTTCTGCAAAGGCCTGGGCAATGCCCAGACGGTCTTTCTGGATTTCTTCCACGGTTTTCCCGGTCAAGCGGGCCATTTCCCTGGGGTGGGGCGTCAACACGGAATCGGTCGCCATATCCTTCAACCTTCCGGTATGTCCTTCCATGCTGTTCAAGGCATCGGCATCCAAAACCACCGGAACAGGGCACTCTCTCAATAGGGCATGCACCACGGCAACAGTCTGACTGTCAAGGCCCAGGCCTGGGCCAAGGACCAGACCCTGTTTACCCGTAAGAGCTCTGCGGATCTCTTCCAGGGAAGATTTGGCCAGGACGCCCCCACGGCTTTCAGACAAGGGCAATGTCATCACTTCTTTGAGCAAGGTTTCAAGAACCGGATCCAGGCTCTCGGGGATGCCCAGGGTGACCAGGCCGGCTCCGATCCTCATGGCTGCTTCGGCGCACAGGGCCGCAGCCCCGCTTTTGCCCCGTGACCCGGCCACCACCAAAAGATGCCCGGCCGTGCCCTTGTGGCTGTCAGACGGCCTTATCCTGTATAAATCATGGATCATGTCCGGTGTTGACAGATGGTTAAAAATCAGGGCTTCTCTAACAATATGGGGTGGAATACCAATATCCACAATTTCAATGCGGCCCGCATAGTCCGCCCCCGGATAAAGCAGCATCCCTGTTTTGGCATAGGCAAAGGTGGCCGTGACATGTGCTTTGATACAGACGCCCAGAGCTTGACCCGTATCCGGATGCAGGCCCGATGGAATATCCACGGAAAGAACCGGTTTTTCGAGTTTGTTGATAAATTCAATAACCAATCGATAAAAACCCGTGACCTCGGCATTGAGGCCGGTTCCGAAAATGGCGTCCACCCAGATATCCCGATGGGTCATGGCACTCTTGTGTTTGAGGAGATCCTTCTGGTCTCGGATTTCAATGATGGGCACGTCCATGCGGGATAAAATTTCGAGGTTTGTCCTGGCATCTCCCTGAACAGCTGTCATATCTCCGAGGAGATAGACCACCACCGGAATCTGGTGACATGCCAGGTAGCGGGCCATGACAAAGCCATCACCGCCGTTGTTTCCCCGGCCAGCCATGATACCCACCAAACGGCCCGAAAGTCCCCCGAAAGCTTCCAGAAGAATTCGGGTTGCACCCCGTCCGGCGCTTTCCATGAGAACCATGCCCGGAATACCGAAATCCCGAATGGTCTTTTTGTCCATCTGCTGCATCTGCCACGCACTGACAAGTTCCATGGTTTTTTCTCCGTTCACATATCCAATTGCATCGCATTTCATAAGGCATGCTTTTCTTCATGAACTACATGTCCTTGGTAAAATTGCTTTTTGTTTCAATCCCAGGCAACGCCTGGGATTGAAACGTTGTTTTCTTTTTTATCCACCACCCGTTCGCGCAGCTCACTGAAGGACACGAAGCACGAAGAAGGGCAAAAAGATTTCCCTGCCGGGGGCCAACCTTTTAAAAAGGTTGCCAAACAGATTTAATCTGTACGTCATGGTTGACGTGTAATAACACATCAACTACCCCAACCCATTTGCGTGTCGGTCTCAAACTGTTCGCATCCCCCTTGGGGGGATACTCATAATTTTTTCTCACAGAGGCACAAAGATCACAAAGAAAAAACTATCATTCCCAAGCGCTTGCCCTTCTCTGTGATCTTTGTGCCTCCGTGAGAGACGAGGCTTTTTGGTTGTGGTTTTGCCATACTGTGATTCTATAGCGCAGAGATCAACGTCCGCATTTCCCTGACGGCCTTTTCCATGCCCACCATCGATGCACGGGAGACAATGCTGTGTCCGATGCTGAACTCATCGATTTCTTTGAGACCGGCAAATTCTTTGATGGAATTATAACAGATGCCGTGACCAGCATTGACGCCCAGCCTGAGTTTGCTGGCTACCTTGGCTGCGTTCACGATATCGGCAAAGGCTTTTTCCCGTTTGGACGGAGAGACTTCATCGCAAAAGGCTCCGGTATGGATTTCAACCATGTCGGCATTGACCCGGTGGGCAACTTTGATCTGCTCCACATCAGGATCGATAAAGACACTGACAAGAATCCCTGCGCTTCTCAGGTTTTCTATGGCCTCGGACACCTTTTCCCTGTGAACGATCAGATCCAGCCCACCCTCGGTGGTCAATTCCTCACGTTTTTCAGGGACCAGAGTCACCACTTCGGGCTTCACATCCAGGGCGATTCCCACCATTTCAGGGGTCACTCCCATTTCCAGTATCAGGCGTGTCTGAACAACCTGACGCAGTAATCGGATATCCCTATCCTGAATATGACGACGGTCTTCACGCAAATGGGCCACGATACCATCGGCACCCGCCATCTCTGCGATCATGGCGGCGGCGACAGGGTCTGGGTACCGGGTCCCCCGGGCCTGCCTGAGGGTGGCAATATGATCAATATTTACAGCAAGTCCTGCCATAATGCATCTCCTTTGTATTGAATATAAGGGTACGGAAATATTCTTCCGGGATCTCTATACACCAAACACACGATATGTATGAGATGGAGAATTCAGTGCGGAATCAGAAAACGTTGAGGTCCGGATTTTTTTCAATGAGTCTCAGAAGTTCGAGGCTTTTCTCTTCCATGATCCGGGCGTCGTTGTCCGAACGTTCATGATCGTAATCCACCAGATGCAGTATTCCGTGAACCAGCAATTGTGATATGCGCTCATCCAGAGAGATGTTCGCGTCATTCGCTTCTTTTTGGGCTGTATCCGCTGAAATCACCACATCACCCAGAAGGGGGGTAATCCCACCAAACTCTCCTTCCCTCATGGGAAAGGACAACACATTGGTGGGGCCTTTTTTATTCCGGTATGTCTGATTCATTTCGGCGATCTGGGGATCATCCACGATCAGAATGGACAATTCGTCATCATTTAATTCCAAGGCGCTTAAGATGACTTGAGCTTTCTCTTGAATCTTCTTCAAATCCACGTTGTGATTTTGCTGCCTGTTGTCTGTCAGAATCTCCATTTTTCACTTTCCCGTTGCTTGTGGAACCTTTTTCAGGATATTTGATCCGGTGATGATGAATTCCACTGAGGATCTGATTGAACCGTTTGGCAATATTATGCAGATCCTTAAGGGTAATTTCACAATAATCCAGCTGGCCATCGGAAAAAATCTTGTTGATCAATCTCTGGACCAGACCCTGAATCCGTGCCGGTGTGGGGTCATCCAATGTCCGGGACGCGGCCTCCACAACATCTGCGATCATAACAATGCCTGCTTCCAC
The DNA here is from genome assembly GCA_018818835.1 of Pseudomonadota bacterium. Classification (GTDB taxonomy): domain Bacteria; phylum Desulfobacterota; class Desulfobacteria; order Desulfobacterales; family Desulfolunaceae; genus JAHIRD01. The sequence continues at coordinate 56,541 of JAHIRD010000092.1, read as the reverse complement.
GGTCTGGGGTTTGGGGCCGGGGTATCTGAAATCTGCGGGATTCACGGTCTCTTCACTGTCGATTTTCTGGGTTTTTGCCTTTTCGAAAAAGAATTCGATCAAGCTGGTTCCGTGATGCTGACGGATGGTATCCAGAATTGGCTTGCCCAGACGATATTTTTTGGCCATCTCCACACCATTTTTAACATGGCCGGTCAGAATCAGGGCCGACATGGAGGGAGCCAGCTTGTCATGCTTGTTTTTCCCATGCTGCTGGTTTTCAATAAAATACTGGGCCTTATCGATCTTACCAATGTCATGATAATAACCGCAGACTCTTGCCAGAAGGGGATTTGCTCCGATCTCTGATGCCACGGCATCGGCCATGGTTCCCACAATAACACTATGGTTGTAGGTTCCTGGAGCTTCAATCATCAGACGTCTCAATATGGGCTGCTCCAGATTGGCCAGCTCCAGAAGCTTAATATCCGTGGTGTAATCAAAAAGAATCTCCACAAGGGGGGCAAGACCTGCTGTGACAATCCCGGCAGATACGCCGCCTGTAAGGGCAAACAGCCATCCCCACATGACACTGTGCCAGTCAAAATCCCCGAAATAGGTGATAACCGCCGTGGAGATAAACACGTTCAGCAGGCCGAGTTTGGCTCCGGCCTTGATAAAGACTTTTCGTTCACTGCAGTCCCTGGTCCAGTAAGCCGCCATGGTAGTGCTCAAAAGAAAAAAGATAAACACTTCAAACTGATTTTCAAAAAGAATCGCCACCAGGGCTGAAAAAACAATACAAAACGGAAGTGCCACTTCAAGGCCCATAAAAAGGCAGACCGTCATGGCACTTGCGGCAATGGGCATGCCGTAGTACACCGATGATTCAGGAATGTCAAAGGCCACTGTGGCTGCAATAACACCGGGTACGGACAGTGAAATTTTTGTGATAAACAAAAACACCGCCATGATACTGGCAAGAAACAGCATGTTTTTATTGTGCTCTATGTTTATATCGTTTTTCGGCTTGAGGTGCAGGACATACATGGTTGAAACAAAAAGGAGAATCAAAAGAGCCACACCCAGACTTCGAAGAACAAGGTTTTCATTCCGGGTCTGATTCTGAAGTGCCTTGAGCTTCAAAAGCTGGGATCGGGAGACTCTTTCCCCTTCCCTTAAAAGCATTTCACCGGCCTTGATCTTGAACATGGTGGGGGCAATTTCAGATTCTGCCCGTTTTTCCCTGGCTTCGGTTTCGCTTCGATTCAGTGTGATATTGGGTTGCAACAGACGCTGGGAAAAATCCACCACCACATTTCTCACATTGTAATCCACCCCGTCAAACAGAGGTTCTGCCACAATGCGGACCATGGTCTGGGCCTGTTCCAGGCTGTAAAACCGTTTCAGGCTTTGTTCCACAACTTCACTTGTCTTGTCCACACTCCGAAGGGAAATACCCTTTTCAGCCTGCCTGAGAAGAATCTCCTTGTTGGCCACAACCCCGTTGTCCAGAATTTTAAACAGGATCTGGCAGATCAGATTTTCCATTTCAACGGGAAACTGGGCTTTTTCCAGAACCTGGTAAGCGCCCTTGCTGACTTTGATTCCCAGTTTCTGCTCAAATTCATCTTTCTTGGCCCAGACCAGAGCCTGGGATGTTGTCTCAGGTTTGGGTGCCTCAGCCTGGCTTGGTACGGCAGGTAAGACCGGAACAGCCGGAGATACGGTCTTATCATTGAATATGTCACGAAAAACACTGAACACACGCCGGACACGCTGGGTCAAGTCCAGGGCCAGATTGGTGTCATGATCATAGACATCCAGCACCGACCGGACCGCTTGAAGGCGATTCATTTCAGTGGCATCCGTATCAATGACAAAAAAGTCCCTCGGGGACTTGATATCCCTTTTGGCAATATCACCCAGTTTCTGGGAATATTTATCGGCGTTGAGGTCCGGATAAAGAAAAAGGGTGAAAATCAGCGTGAAACTGATCAAAATACACCAGAGCACATTGTTGCTGCTCTCAAAATACACGGACAGCTTTGTTTTCAAGGACATTTTGTTTTTTGCCATAATAGGTGCCCCATGGAATGAGGGTACGGTCCTTTATTGATTCTGACCAGCATTTGCTTTTTGAAGATCACTCTTTTCATACGCTGAAATAATCTTCATGACAAGTCTGTGCCTGACAACATCGTCTTTTGAAAATGTAATAAAGCGGATTCCGTCAATATTGTCAAGAATACGTACTGTTTCAATCAGGCCGGACGTTTTCTCCCTGGGCAAATCAACCTGGGTGACATCCCCGGTGATCACGGCTTTGGAGTTAAATCCAATCCGTGTCAAAAACATTTTCATTTGTTCCGAGGTGGTGTTCTGGGCCTCATCCAGAATGATAAATGCATTGTTAAGGGTCCTGCCTCGCATAAAAGCCAGGGGGGCCACTTCAATGGCGCCCCGTTCGGTGAGGGCAGCCACTTTTTCAAAATGCATCATATCATGAAGCGCATCATATAGGGGCCTGAGATAGGGGTCCACCTTTTCAGCCAGATCACCGGGAAGAAAGCCAAGGGACTCCCCGGCCTCCACCGCAGGACGGGTCAGAATGATTCGGCTCACGTCCCCTGCGGACAAGGCCGCCACAGCCATGGCCATGGCCAGATAGGTCTTTCCTGTTCCTGCAGGGCCCACCCCGAACACAATATCATGGGTCCGGATGGCATCAATGTACTCTTTTTGAACCGGGCTCTTGGGCGTGATGGGGCGTTTGGTGGCTGTTACATAAACCGTATCCATAAATATATCTTTGAGCTTGACCCGATCATCTGCACTCAATGTTTTGATGGCATGGTCGATATCCCTGGGATATACAGGGAACCCTTCTTTCAAAAGGCCATACAGCTGCACCAAGATATTGCGGGCAAGATCCGTGGAAATGGAATCCCCCGTGATTGAGACGGTGTTACCTCGGACATTCAGGGTGATGGCCAGAGCATCTGCAATTTTCTTGAGGTTCTTATTATGGTCCCCAAACAATTGACGTGACATGTTCACATCGTCAAAGCTCTGTTCCACCTGGGAGTCCTTCGAATAGTCATCCATAAATATTAAAAACCGCCTTATCTATCATGATTGATACTTTGTCCTTTTTTCCAACCCGTGTTCATTATATAAATTGGCATAAAATATCAATTGTTAAAAAATATACTTAACATATATTTTTCATAGATTGCAAACAGCAATAAATCAAAAAAAGCCAAAAATAAAAATAACTTGACTCTATAGTGCGCCTTTGTTAATCACTTTTGATGTCCACAGGCAATGCAGAAACCGAAGGGCCCAGGCCAATATTTCTCTGTGTGTCCCTTTGCGTCACGTGTTGCCCGCCCCTTTTAATGAAGGGCATCCGTGTTTAATTTTTTGAAGGAATATCTGTTGTGAATGCATTTGACATAGCCATCATAGCCATCATTTGTTTTTGCGTCATCCGGGGGGCCTTCCGGGGAATTATCAAGGAAGCCTCATCCATCGTCGGTGTCATCGCAGGCCTCTACGCCGCTTACAACTACTACCCTAATCTGACATCGGGTCTTGAACGGTTTGCCGATTTGTTCCCCAATGCCGGTTACTTAAACATATTAAGTTTCCTGATCATATTCGGTTCGATATTTGCTGCTGTTTCAGCCCTGGGTGTCCTGATCAAGTATCTTTTGAAAATTGTTTTCATGGCCTGGGTCGACAAGGTCTGCGGTGCCGTTTTCGGCTTTGTCAAAGGAGCCATGATTGTATCCATGCTGCTTCTTATCCTGACCACCTTTCTTAGCAAAGGTTCTCCATTGATCAACGAATCCCTTTTGTGCCCCTACGTTTCCACCGCATCGGAAACCATGAGCCGGTTTGCGTCCAAGGATATGCGTCATCAGTTCAGCTCAAAGATCGACATTGCGCGGCAATCCTGGGAAAAACGGAAAAAAGGCATCCTTCCCAACAAATAACCCTTTGGGGACATCCACTGACCAGACGTGAAAAACACAGACGATAATCCATTAAACACCATGAGATCGCTCATCAAGGTCCTGAGGGAAAAATGCCCCTGGGACCAGAAACAGACGCCTGAAACCCTGATCGTATACCTGATCGAAGAAGTGTATGAGCTTCTTGACGCTATCACGTCAGGACATCCTGAAAACATTATGGACGAAATGGGGGACGTGATGTTCCAGCTTTTGTTCATAAGCCTTCTCTATGAGCAGAAGAATCTTTTCTCCCTTAGGGATGTCATCCTGATGAACAGGGAAAAAATGGTCCGCAGACATCCCCATGTATTCGGGAATACCACAGCCAAAGACGCAGCTGAGGTCAAAAAGAACTGGAATATCATTAAGTCTGGGGAAAAAGACCGCTCCGTCACCTCAATTATGGATGGGACCCCTTCGGGCCTGCCCGCCCTTCACAGGGCATTCATGATTTCGGAAAAGGTCGGTAAAGCAGGGTTTGACTGGGACGATATCCATGGCGTTATTGCCAAAGTGGAGGAAGAATGGAGGGAACTCCATGGGGCCATCAAAACAGGTGAAAAAGATGATATTGCCCTTGAGTTCGGGGATCTTTTATTTACCCTCACCAATATCGCCCGATTTCTTGGCATCCACCCGGAAACCGCCTTGGCTGCTTCGGTGAAGAAATTTGAAACAAGGTACAGACATATGGAGCAGGAACTTGCCCCTCTGGGAAAAAGCCTTGAAGACTTGTCCCCAGAAGAAAAAGACCGAATCTGGGAACGTGCAAAAAAAGATACAAAATAAGTGCCGCTTCTGGTATTATCCCCATCTGTTTTAAATCAACGTTTATGGGAAAAGCATATGATCGCAATTATTGACTATGACGCCGGGAATCTAACCAGTGTGGCCCGTGCCCTTTCTTTTCTGGGTTTTGACAATGTGGTCACATCATCCCCGGATCAGATATTCGCAGCTGACCGGGTGATATTTCCCGGGGTGGGTTCGGCCGGCTCAGCCATGGCCAGCCTGAAACGCCTGGGCATGGACCGTGTTTTAAACGACATCTACCAGAGTGAAAAACCCCTTCTGGGTATCTGCCTGGGCACCCAGATCATCCTTGGCCACAGTGAAGAGCACAACACGCCCTGCATAGGCATTGTGGAGGGGAATGTGCTCCAATTTGATCCAAAGGGCAAAGAATCAGACGGTTCTCCCATTAAAATACCCCATATGGGTTGGAACCGGGTGAATATCATAACACCTCATCCGATACTTTCAGGCCTGACACCCGAGGACGAATTTTATTTTGTCCACAGTTATTACCCTGCTCCCCAGTCCATGGACCATTGCCTGGGCATGACGTTTTACGGGGTGGAATTTGCGTCCATCATCGGATGCCGGAACCTTATTGCCACCCAGTTCCATCCTGAAAAAAGCGGACGGGCAGGCCTTCGAATCCTTAAAAATTTCTGTGAGTGGACACCATGTTGAGCCGACGAATCATCCCCTGCCTGGACGTGCACGAGGGCAGAACAACCAAAGGCATCAAGTTCAAGAACAACATCGACATCGGTGATCCCGTGACCATGGCCCGCATGTATTATGAAGCTGGGGCCGATGAAATTGTATTTTATGACATCACGGCCTCCCATGAAAAAAGAAACATCATGATCGATGTGGTCCGCCGGGTTGCCGAAACCATTTTCATCCCTTTTTCCGTGGGCGGAGGCATCCGTACCGTGGACGACATGCGCCAGGTCCTCCTGGCAGGTGCTGAAAAGATCAGTGTCAATTCAGCAGCTGTCAACAATCCGGACATTATCCGCCAGGGGGCCGAAGCCTTCGGCAATCAGTGCGTGGTTCTGGGCATGGATGTCAAGCATGTGGGGAAAAGCCCTGCCATTCCTTCGGGCTACGAGGTGGTAATCAACGGAGGCCGTCGACATATGGGGATGGATGCCCTGGAATGGGCTCAAAAAGGCCAGGCCCTGGGTGCCGGTGAAATCTGCCTGAACTCCATTGATGCCGACGGCATGAAAACCGGCTACGAACTGACGTTGACAGCCCTGATTTCCGAGAATGTGTCCATCCCGGTCATTGCCTCGGGCGGCGCAGGAACACCCGATCATCTTCTGGACGTGTTGACAAAAGGGAAAGCCGATGCTGCCCTGATCGCGTCCATGGTGCATTACGGAACCTATACCGTTCCCGAAATCAAGAAGTATCTGGATTCAAAGGGTGTTAAGATGAGGATGGGCTGGTAGATTCGCTTTAATAGAAAAATTAAGGCGCTCGAGACCATAAGAAGCGAATGGGACATTGGGACCCAGGGGACTTATGAGACGTATAAGTCCCCTCCTTTTGATCTATACGTAATCACCCCGCATAAACTTGACATATTCCACATTGGCGAGAAGGGCACTCTTTTCAGCCAGAGATTTCAGGGCCGGATTGGCCTGGTCGCTGCTTTTGACTGCATCGGTGAGCTGTTCTGCCTCTATTTTGATATTCTTTAGAAGCGGTTCAATCTCCTTTAACGATTGCGTGGGATCACTGAGTGCCTTTGAATAGCGATCCAGCATGGTCAACAGATTGTCTGTTCCCGTTTCCAATGGATCATCCCCCTCATCAGCAAGGCGAAGGCCAAAGGACCTTATCTCTCCCAGGCCGGATGTGGCGGAAGACGGCTGTGTTCCAGCCTGCCCTGCCGACCTGTTCAGAACCTTTTCAAAGGTTTTCTTGAACAGGTCTCCGTTGTTTTCGGTGTTGCCGGAACCTGGTGCCTGTGGCCTGACCAGACCAAGCTTATCAATGTCGGATATGCCCTTCATAATTGCCCTCCTGGGCCTTTGTCGTTCTTCACTTGACTCATTGAACGTTCTTTTGTTTCGATGGCTTTAGGGAATTTATTTCCTGTTTTCCCCATCCATAATGTTTCAAACCAGGAAAAATTTTCCCGTTCCCATGGTTTCCCTGCTCTTACCATAACATATAGCAAGACCCGGGCCAACTCGCCAGGGCAATCGCCTTTATGTGCTGTTTTTTGATAATGGAAGAGGGGGGCATGGATAGATACTTCTTGGCCCTGAGACCCATCAATATAAAAAAGAAACACCGATATGGTCCAGATCTGCAGAAGAGTCGGATTGGATCTTGAAATGGGTCCGATGATAAAACATCAGGCCAGCACCCTCTTCAAGAATTATGTTTAATGAGGCGCGTGCCGTGCCTCATCACATGATCATGGGACGATATCAGATCATCTGGTCTATGGAAAATCCGATCATCTTATCAGCGATTTTCTGGGCATTGATCTGATAACTCCCGTTATCAATGGCCGAACGGACTTCATATACCTTATCTGCCCTGATATCGGGGGCCAGCGCCATGGCATCCTTTGCCACCTGCATATCTTGTGCGTTGGAGGACAAGCTCACCTTATCCTCAGGCATTTCCTTTTTGGGCTCCGGCTGTTTAGCCGTGTTCAATTCAGCGGCGGAAGTACTTTCCACACCTTTAGTGTAAGCCTGCCTACCAAAATTGACATTTGTTTCCGTAACTTTCATTCGTTTACCTCCATACTATGGCTCCATGTTTTTATCGATGGATTCTTTGACGAGTTGTTCCAAACGTCTGCTGACAATTTTTGAATCTTCCACCGAAAGTGCACTGGTTATTTTTTCCTTATTTTCACCAATAAAATTAAAAACAAACTGTTGATCTCTATTATTGTATCCTTTCAGTTTCCCGCTGATCTCATGATTCAGCCGGTCCACAATCTGCTGTTCTGTCTCATCTTTGGGGCCATGTTTTGTTATTCTGTCAAGGATATCTGCCGACACTTTATTTATGATGGTCTGTCGCTTGCCCTCTTCTGAAATGGAAATGCTGTCACCCGTTGAGGCTGAATCAGATCCAAAGATTTTCTGGTGCTCTGCAATGCGATTCTGGCTGATCTGCTTGCTGTAAACCTTAATCACATTATTTATCTGGTACGACAGTATTTGCATAGATACTACTCCTTGCTTTTACCATCGGCAAGGGTTTTTAGAAACTTTAAATAAAAGTCGTTTTTTAAGGATTTATTATAGCTGGAATGTTTTACGACGCCATCATTTGTGGTCTCTGGAGTAGGCGCTGAAATAATGGCGTATGAAATGGCTATGGCTCCTGAAGGCGATGTCGGGAAGGGTTTCGGAAAAATAGAAATCTGCACGGGACACATCATCCCCGGCCATGATTGAGCCCTGAAAGGACCTGATCAAGAAGGCGGTGATTAGTACGGTATCATAATCGGGATGGGGGTCCACGGAAACACCCAGAAGCATATCAATCTTTCCCTGTAGCCCCGTTTCTTCGCGGAGTTCTCGTATGGCCGCTTCTTCGGGGCTCTCCCCAAGTTCCACAAAACCTCCGGGAAGACACCAGTAACCCGCCTTGGGGTCCACCTTCCGTTTGGCCAGAAGCACACGCTCCTGGCTGTCAATCAGAACCACACAGGCAGCCGGAACCGGATTTTCGTAAAGGATTGTCTGGCATTGAGTGCAGCGTTTGCGCAATTGGCCTTCAATTTGGGATTCAACAAGAGGGCCTGCACAGTAAGGACAGAATTTTTTTTGAATCATCTTAGGGATCACCTATGACACATGGAGCGAAACATCCACCCCTTTTTCAGTGCAGGGTTTCTCCTGCACTGGGGGGGCATTATCAATCGTCGAAGTCACCTTCGGGCCCTTTGTTTGTCGCCAGAAGAGACGCTTTCCGTACAATGGATTCCCGGGTCCATTCTTCCACTTTTTCCATGACTGAGGATTTCACTCCCGGATGGTACGACTTTGATTTCAGAATATCGTCAATGACGATATCGGCAGTCCCCTTTGCGTTGAAAACATTCACCAGGAGCCCATAGGTAAAGTCCTCCACCCGTTTGGCCATTCGGTGACGAACCTCAGCAGGCTGGCTGAGGATCTTATTTTCAAAGGGCAGATTCAGTTTTTTGAAATTTCCGCCTGTGATGCCCTTTCCACCGGCATAAGCCAGCATATCCTTCCAAAGTTCTTCGCCAAGCCCCTGGTCTTTGACTTTGATAAAATTCTTTTCGCTATCCTGGATGGCGTTTCCATAGTCGTTCACCTCCAGACCCCAGGAAATCATCTGCAATGCCGTTGCAACATTGGCTTTGGTCGTATGGGTCTTGGAGGCAATCTGCCGGAGACGATCAGAACTGTTTCCCGATGTGCCGTGCTGGGCCCCGGATACATTGTATTTGGAAATAGCCTGATGAATCTTCATGGTCAGTTCCACATCAATGCCCTGACCACTGGCTTCGATGCCATGGGTGGTCCCATTGTTCAAGGCGATCCAGTCCGGGAAAATGCCGTGTGCATTAAGACCCTGGACAAGAAAAACAGCTTCATCGGGTGATGAAAGGCCTTCTTTTCCCTTGATCTCACCAATTTCAGTTTCAAGACCCGCCCATTCGGGAATGTAAGGTTTCATGGCAATGTTGGCCAAAAGATTGTGATCATCGGGCTGATGGGAAGCGTCAATGGCAATGGAGGTAATCCCGGCATCAAACATGGTCGGAATTTCTGTCTTGGCCTGCTCAAGTTCATCATCATTTTTAATGCCATAATGATCTGCATGAATGGCCACAGGAACTGTGATTCCAAGTTCATTGGCAATGGCATCCACCTGGCGAGCGATGTTCCAGTAATTCACGGCGCAATAGGCGTCTCTTCCGCCTTCGGACTTTGCGATTTCAATGATAACCCCGGCCCGAGCCCGCTGGGCCGCAGCAAGGACACCCCGAATGATAATCTGGCTCCTCCCGTTTGCTGCGATTGTCATGGCCTGGCCCTTGGTTGTCATGGCCCGGTCAATGTATTTTCCACTGACAATCAATGCCTTTGAGTTGGGAAACAATTTCAGGATATTCGGAGGCCTTCCGACCATCAGAGCTTCATTAAAACCAGCAGGAATACCATCATTTCCGTTAGACATGTCTCACATCTCCTTATTCAAGGGTTTGTCCCTATACGTTTGAAATTAAGTTAAAAATGATGCCAATTCAAATATATTTGACCTTTTTTGTAAAGATTTATTTTCTTTTTTAAGGGGTCCATGAAGAAATTCATCCAGGTCATACATAAAGATTGACAAGGGACCCTTTCATCAAAGAATACAAGTTTTCCGTGTTTTTTTGCCGCGTGTAGACCATGTCCCTGGCATCGGACATCACATAATATTTATAGGTTCCCGCTCCCTGAGCCGAGGCATGGGTGTCCGCATCCCTGGAAAGACCCTGACCGTCACCCGTCTTCGAGATCGGGTAGTAGGCTTTCAGCGGTGCTTCCTGAAGGCGCTGACTATAGTCAGGTAAAAGATTGTAGTTCACTGACAAATTCATGTGTTATTTCCATAACATCGCCCGGATTGAATCGGTGTCAACCTTCGGGATGAAAACCTTGGGCATGCGTAAAACATTATTATAGGTGAAAAGAGCTCCGGAAGCAACAGACTTCATACCCTTTCATTTGGACAAACACTATTTATGTATGCTTGACTTCTCTTGAAATGTTCCGTACATTTTCCAAAATTAACCGTTTATCACGTGACACGTTCACTTCCGGTCCACATTTCAAGGGATGCCACACATGACACCAAAGAGTCTGTTCCAACGAGGTTTACCTCTTTTTATTCTTGTCACAATGGCGCTGTTTCAACCCGTTCCTGTCCGTGGAGAAACAACTCCCCCGCCTCCGTTGGAGGTTTCCCAGGGCATCGACCAAAAAATCCACAACCTGTCCAAGCTTCAGGATGCCATGGATTCCCTGACCCGTGAGATCGTCGAAGCACAAAATGAAATGAGTACTCCCGGAGGTCGAGGGCGCGAACAACTGTTGACTGCCCGGATCACCCAATTAAATGGGAAGCTCTTCGACCTTGAGCAGAATTTCAATGACCTTTCGTCTGAAATCAGCTTTAATTCCATGGATAAATCCCAGGACCTGGATTTTGACTGGGGCAGGGAACTCAAAGACATCCTGAGACCCTTGGTCAGGGAACTGCAGCGAGCAACCTCACGACCCCGTGAAATCGAAAAACATCGCAGCGACATTGAAGGATATGATCAGCAACTGGAGCTTATCAACCGGGCCATGGGTCGCATTTCAAAACTTATGAAAGCGTCCACCTGCCCACCCAAGCTCAAGGAACGACTGAACCAGACCCTTTCCACATGGGAAAACCGGCAGAATGAGCTTGAGACTCTGAAAAACATATCCAGACTCCAACTCGATAAAATAAGTCGCGAAAGTGAAACCCTTTCCGAAACCATCAGGAAAGTGCCGAGAATTTTTTTTAAAAGCCATGGAAGCAACCTCCTGCTGGCCATGGTGTCGTTTATGTTCGTGGCCTTTATTCTCTTTCGTCTCCACGGTTTGATCCGAAAAATCAGTCCCTTTCATAAAAAAGGTCAGTCCTTTTACGTCAGGGTCTTTGATCTGGGTTACGGTCTTTTTTCCACCTTCATCTGCTTCAGTGTTCTCCTGGGCGTTCTGTACTTTTTCAGTGACTGGGTGTTATTGTCCTTGATTCTGTTCTTTATGATCGGCCTGATCTGGACGTCCAAAGAAACACTTCCCAGGGTCTGGAATCAGGGGCGCCTGATCTTGAATCTTGGCCCAGTCAGGGAGGGCGAACTCGTCGTTTACAACGGCATACCTTACATCGTTCAGTCCATCAATATCTATACCTTAATATATAATCCCTTTATTCCCAGCGGCAGAATCCGTCTGCCCATCGCCGATTTGCTCAACTTGCGCTCCCGGCCCGTAGATCCCAATGAGCCCTGGTTTCCCACAAAGATCAATGATTGGGTCCTTTTGGATAATGATAATCCCGCACGGGTACTGTCCCAGACCCCTGAAACAGTCATCATCGAAATGATTGGGGGTGCACGAATATCTTACACGACGCCCAACTACATTTCGTCTGCTCCGGTGAATCTTTCTTCAGGTTTCAGAATCAAGATTCTGTTTGGTCTTGATTACGGCCTGCAGGCCATAATCACTGAAAAAGTCCCCGGAATCATGAAAAGCTCCATTGAATCCGAATTATTCAAAGGCGGCTTCCGTGAGCAGATCACCTTTATTCGGGTCGCATTTAAACAGGCGGCAAGTTCCTCATTAGACATTGAAATTGCAGTTGATTTCGATGGAGCATCCGCCAGAGATTATGTCATGATCAAACGTCTTATCCAAAAAGCCTGCGTGGAAACATGCAATTCCGAAAACTGGGTGATCCCCTTTAACCAGCTCACGGTTCATATGGAAAACAACAAGCATTCCTGATTCATTCGCAATCCCGGTCGGCTTTCTTTCCTTCGTCCGGTCATTTCTGTATGAGGCTTTCCACCCATACGCCACAAAACATTATATCCATTTGTTATTTTTGACAATTTAAAACATCTCGTTTTTTTGCCTTGACACCTCTCCCCGCACTTTGTTATACCTAATCGAAAAATGAATGAGCATTCATATCAACCTTATTCAATAAAACAGGCCCGACGGGAATTATGAAGTCTGAAAAATACCATATCATTCTTGATGCCGCCATCAAGGTTTTTGCCGAACACGGGTTCTTCCAATCCACTGTTGCCCAGATCGCCCGGAAAGCAGGCGTTGCCGACGGTACCATCTACCTTTATTTTGAGAATAAAGAAGATATTCTTCTCCAATTTTTTTCATACAAGACCCGGCAAATTTTTGATCAATTTCAGAAGGAAGTAGAAAAAGCAAACAATGCCGAGGACAAGCTGAGGAACCTGGTGACAAGCCACCTCAAGGAATTCCAGGAAAATATGGAAATGGCTATTGTCTTCCAGGCCGAAACACGCCAGATTCAGCAATCCGAAGCCATCAAAATCCATATCCGTGACATATCCAGAAAATACAGGGAACTGGTTGGCGAAATCATCGAAGAAGGTCAGAATGAAGGATTCATGCGCAAGGATTTGTATATCGGCCTTGTCAAAACATACATCACCGGGGCCATCGAAGAAGTGATCAATTCATGGGTTCTTGCCAATGGTAAATACGATCTGGTTTCCATGGCAGACCCCTTGGTTGATTTGTATTTAAAAGGAATCGGGAATTAGGGACTCCGTGCCCATATCGAGATTCTTGCTCTGGTCGATTCCCGGATCAACACAATCAATGAACGAGACGGTTTTTTATCAAAAAAAATCACTGTGGAAAAAACAGAAGGGCACTTTCACACCATCAGATGGGACAACCAAGATAATCAAGGAGGCAAAACATCATGGCACAGCTTATTGCAGACAGACGAGACATCGAATTTGTTCTTCATGAACAATTGAATGTGGAACAATTGAGCAAGAATGACATATTCGCCGAATTTAATAAAAAAACCGTGGACATGATTGTGTCCGAGGCCAGAAACCTTGCTGTCAAAGAAATGATTCCCACATGGAAAGAGGGCGATGAAAACGGCTGCGTTTTTGATGCCGGTAAAGTGTCCGTACCCGCAAGCTTTCACAGGCTTTTCGAAATTTACAACGCGGGTGAATGGCTGGCCATGAATGAAAAGCCGGAATGGGGTGGGCAGGGCATGCCCAGGTCTGTGTCCTCGGCTGCCTCAGAATACTTTAACGGTGCCAATTATCCGTTCATGATGTATTCCGGCCTAACCCACGGTGCCGGGAAACTGGTAGAAGAATTCGGAACGGATGAACAGAAGAATATCTTTCTTAAAAACCTTTACACGGGAAAATGGACCGGAACCATGCTTCTCACTGAAGCCGGAGCAGGATCTGACGTGGGTGCCCTTGAAACCACAGCCAAAAAAAATGACGACGGGACCTATTCAATCAGCGGCTCAAAAATCTTCATCTCCGGTGGTGAGCACGATATGACCGAGAACATCATCCATCCGGTTCTTGCCCGTATCGAAGGAGCCCCGGCCGGAACAAAAGGCATCTCCCTGTTCCTGGTGCCCAAATTCAGAGTCAATAAAGACGGAAGCCTGGGCGCATTCAATGACGTGGTCTGCACAGGCATTGAGCACAAAATGGGTATCCACGGCAACTCCACCTGTTCCCTGACCCTGGGTGGCAAAGGAGAATGCATCGGCACCCTTCTAGGTGAAGAAAACAAGGGCATGAAAGCCATGTTCGTCATGATGAACGAGGCCCGTCTTCTTGTAGGCATGCAGGGTTATTCCTGTGCCACCACAGCTTACATGTATGCCGTTAATTATGCCAAAGAACGTATCCAGGGAGCCAATCTGATAAAACCCCAGAACGGAGGCGTTCCCATCATCCAGCACCCCGATGTCAGGCGACAGCTTCTGATCATGAAAAGCTATGTGGAAGCCATGAGAAGCCTGCTTTACTTTGTGGGTTACTGCAATGACATCATCGCTGTTTCCGATGATCAAGCGACTCGGGACAAATACCAGGGACTGATCGAGATTCTCACCCCGGTGGCCAAAGGCTATGTGACAGACCGGGCATTTGAGGTCTGTAACCACGCCATCCAGGTTTACGGGGGTTACGGCTTTATCGAAGAGTACCCTGTGGCACAGCTGATGAGAGACTGCCGCATCACCATGATTTACGAAGGGACTAACGGCATCCAGGCCATGGATCTACTGGGTCGGAAACTGGGCATGAAAAAAGGTCAGGTGTTCATGGACCTCATGGGCGAAATCCAGAATACAATTAAAACAGCAAAAGAACTGCCGACACTTGCTGCAGCCACGGAAAAAGTTGAGACAGCCCTCAATAAACTTGGGGAAGTGGCCATGCATATGGGGAAAACGGCCATGAGCGATAAAGTTCTCAATGCCTTTGCCTTTGCCCATCCCTTCCTTGAAGTGACCGGTGACGTGATCATGGCCTGGATGCTCCTGTGGCGGGCGAACACGGCCGCGACCAAGCTTGACGGCGCAAAGAAAAAAGATATTCCCTTTTATGAAGGACAAATGAAAAGCCTTGAATATTTCACCTCATGTGTTCTGCCGGTGACCTTCGGAAAAATGGACGCCATCAAAGCAACCAATGGAGCCATGATTGAAATTTCTGAGGATTCATTCATAGGATAGCACGGTCATTAAACCGGGGGGTATTGCCCCCGGTTTGTTTTCTTGGATGTAAATGACACAACAATTTCCGTGAGCTTATCCGGCCCACGGTGGACATCTGATGATGTCCCTGCCCTGATATAGAGGGCTTGATCGTTGAAATTATTTATATTTTTGGCATATTATCGGAATTTATCTGTCTTTTTTGACCTCCCTTCAAATGGGATTAAAAGAACACGATCCCGATTCATATTCCATTTTATTTATACGATCGTAAAGTCAGAGAATTTTTCCTTGACGAATCTGACTTTGTCATTTAAGTATGAGGGATTATTCATTTCAGATTATGGAGATAAGTAGCGCTATTTATGCGTGCTATTGATTAATAAATTAAATTTTAAGGAGAGGTAAATTTAAAAATGGAACATCTTATTTCACCGGCTCATTACAAATTTCTGGGTTTCTTCCCTGGGGCTATTCTGTCCTTTTTGTATGTGGTTGTCGGCGTCGGGATCTTCGCATACATCATGGCGAACCGGCTCGCTCCCCTTGTCAAAGCTGCACCGGATAACAGCCGCTTCAGCGACATTCCGGCGCGGATCTTGAACATCATCACCATATGGCTTGGTCAGCTCCGCCAGCCCAGGTACATGGTGGCAGGTGTTCTTCACATCATTATTTTCTTTGGATTTCTGACTCTGGGTATCCGGACCTGTTCTTTGGTCGTTATCGGTATGTTCCCCGATTTTGCACTACCGGGTTTTGGCCAGGACCAGTTCATTGGAATGATTTACAACGTAGTCAAAGACTATATGGCCACAGCCGTTTTCGTTGCCTGCGCCATCGGCGCTGTCCGCCGTGGGATCATAAAACCCAAACGCTATGCTGTCCCAGAAAAATATGGACATGATCATACGGCTGAAGCGGTATTCGTTCTGGCCATCATTATGGGGCTCATGGTAACTGAAAGTCTCTTTGAAGCCGCCATCGTTGCAGCGGGTCACGACACTTTTTTAGCTCCCCTTACCCTGGCATGGATTTTTTCTAAAGTACTTGCAAGCGCACCCCACGGCTTGCTCCAGTTTCTTCATATTTTGTCCTATTATGCCCATAACACTCTGTTTTTCTTTTTCCTGAACTTCCTGCCCATGGGCAAACATTTTCACGTCATCACCTCTTTCTTCAACGTTCTTTTCATGAGGGTTCGTCGTGGAAACATCAAACCGGTTGTTTACGGCATCAGTGCCGAAGGTTTGGATGAACTGGAATCCTTTGGTGTGAAAAAACTTGAAGATTTCACATGGAAGCACATGCTGGACTTTTACTCATGCGCGGACTGTGGTCGTTGTTCCGATCAATGCCCGGCCAATCTGGTGGGTCGTCCCCTTTCTCCACGATTCATCACCATCAAGGCCCGTGATCTGATCTTCAAAAACTACCCCATCCGGGATAAGTTTCTGAACAGCAAGGAACCCCTTATTGGCTCCATTTATACAGCTGATGAAATCTGGTCCTGCACCACCTGCGGTGCCTGCGAGCAGGAATGCCCCATCGGCATCGAATACATTGACAAAATCGTTGATTTGAGACGCGGTCTCGTGGATGAAGGTGAAGTTCCCCAGACTCTGCAGAAACCCCTCCAGGCCATTGGCAAACGAGGCAACCCCTGGGGTAAAGTTGAAAAGAAACGTGCAGACTGGGCCAAAGACAAAGAATTCGCCGCAGAATGCAGTGTTAAACTCATGGAAAACGGCGATACCGGCGAGACACTTTACTTTGTTGACAGTATCACGTCCTATGATGACAGAATGATCAACATCGCAAAATCCAGTGCCAAAATTCTGGACGCCTGCGGGGAAGACTTCTTCATTATCGGTAAAGATGAAAAAGACAGCGGCAACGAAGTCCTGCGTTTCGGTGAAGAGATGCTTTATCAGGATCTCAAGAATCACAACATGGAGATCATCAAAGAGTCCGGTGCAAAACGCATCGTCACCTCTGACCCCCATGCCTACAATGCGTTGAAAAACGATTACTGCGTTGACATTCCAGTGGAACACATCAGCCAGACCATCGTTAAAAATATCAAATCAGGAAAAATCAAACTCAAACCCGTCATGGATGCAAGCAAAGTATACACCTATCATGATCCATGCTACCTGGGACGTCACAACGAGGTGTATGATGACCCCCGTGATGCCATCAAGGCCATTCCCGGCATTCAGACCGTGGAAATGGTTAAAAACCGTGATCGATCACTGTGTTGTAGCGGTGGTGGCTTGATGCTCTTTTATGAACCCCATGAAGAAGAACGCATGGCGGTTGTCAGGGTAAAAATGGCGGCGGAAGCCGGTGCCAGCGTGATTGTATGTGCCTGCCCCTTCTGCATGGTGAATATGGAAGACGCCATCAAAGTTGCCGGTCTTGACGGACAGCTTGAAGCGATTGAGCTGACTGAGCTTATCACTCAGCATCTTGAATAGTATCATCCGGTCGGGAGGGTTTTCCTTCCGGCCGCTTAAACGGTTATTGCTTGACGGATCTACCGGCTTGTCAATTCGGATTTAATAACTTATTGGGAGGAATAACATGGAAATCTTAGTATGCGTAAAAAGAGTTCCCGATTCCGCTGAAAATGAAATTGAAATGAACAGCGAAGGGAACGACATCGAGCGTGATGATCTTGTTTACTCTGTAAACGAATGGGACAACTATGCAGTGGAAGAAGCCATCCAGATCGTGGATAAGGTTGGCGGTACTGTGACAGTTGTGACTGTTGGTGACGAAGACTGTGACGAGATTCTACGACGTGAAATGGCTATGGGAGCTGAAAAAGGGCTTCTTCTTAACGATGATGCATTTGCCGGTTCAGATTGCAAAGGCATTGCCACCATCCTTAAAGGTGCTGTCCAGAAAGGAAATTACGATCTGGTCCTTACAGGTGCCCAGGCTGATGAAGGAGCTGGAGCTGTGGGCGGTATGCTCGCTGCCATGCTTGACCTTCCCTATGCCTCACTTGTCAACAAAATTGAACTGGGTGAAGGCAAATTGACCATCGGCCGCGAGATCGAAGGTGGCAACAGAGAAATGAACGAAATCACTCTTCCCTGCGTTCTTTCTATCCAGACCGGTATCAACGAACCCCGATATGTTGGTATCCGCGGTATTCGTAAAGTTTCCGGTGTTGAAATTCCCGAACTCAGTGCTGCTGATATGGGTATCGATGCTGCAAGCGTGGGTGAAGCAGGTGCAGGCGTTAAAAAAGTGGATTACTTCGTTCCTGAAAAAGGCGAAGGCGCTGAAATGCTTGAAGGAAGCACTGACGAAATTATTGCTAAACTCATTGAAATCCTTAAAGCAAACGGAGGGTTATAAAAATGGGACAGGTATTTGCATATTTGGTACATAGAGACGGTGTTCTTGACGATGCAGCCATGGAACTGATCAATGCAGCAAAAGCCATTTCAGGTGATGCAGCAACAGCCATCGTAACCGGATCAGGCATTGATGCTGTGGCCACTGCGGCTGCAGCTATTTTCCCCAATGTTATTAAAGTAGACAACGCCGCTCTTGCATATCCCAATGCAGAAGTTGTGCGAAAAGCATTGGCGAATGTGATTCCTGCGGGATCCATCGTTCTTTTTGCTCACAACACCTTTTCCATGGACTGCGCTCCGGGTCTTTCCATTAAACTCGGTGCGTCTTTTGTCTCGGACATTGTGGGCATTGACGGTGTTGAGGGAAGTGCATTGAAAGTAATCCGTCAGGAATTCGGCGGAGAGGTATCCACCCACGTGAATGTTGACATCGCTGGTGGTGCTGTGGTTGCTGTTCGTCCCGGAACATTTACTGCGGATGAATCAAAATCAGCCGGTGGAACAGTGACTGACAAATCCGCTGACGCAGGTGATCTCTCAGCCAACCGTAAATTCATTGAAATTGTTGAACCCGAAGCCGGTGATGTGGATATCACCAAAGCCGACGTTCTGATCTCAATTGGTCGCGGTATCGAAGATGAAGAAAACATCGAACTGGCCATGAACCTCAAAGAAGCCATGGGAAATGCTGCCGAAGTGTCTTGCTCACGACCCATTGTTGATGCAAAATGGCTTGAGCCTGCACGTCAGGTTGGTACCAGCGGCTGCACCGTTAAACCCAAGGTCTATATGGCTTGCGGCATCAGCGGTTCTTTCCAGCACCTGGGCGGTATCAAAGGCGGCTTGATCATTGCCATCAACAAAAACCCCAATGCGCCTATTTTCCAGGCAGCAAGTGTGGGTATCGTTGCAAACATCATTGAATTTCTGCCTGCTCTGACTGAAAAAATTGAAGAAATGTAATTTTTTCTGTTGTGCGAAATAATTAAAAGGCCGACTGTTTTCACTGAAACAGTCGGCCTTTTTAATCTTGATGGCCTTGTAAAAAGTCCCATATGCGGCGTTATAATATTTGGCCAGACGTTCGACATACGTTCGTGTATGCCACACTATGCCTTGGCTATGTGCCTTTTTCCATAGCCATCCGTCGACTTTTTACGAGTTCATCAATCTTAAACACGTGACGTGCTACAGCTGTCACGTTTGTTTCTTTTTTCTGGTTTCAAGCCAGTCGGCCTGCTCTTTCTGGTAATCCTCTTCAGTCTGAAACCGATTATGGCAATGTTCATTTTCGAGCAACGTATTCAATGACACATTATTTAGTCGTGTACCGTTTTCAGTCAATATCCGGATCAATTTATCGATCCGATCATTTCTCTCTTTTTCATCATTCATTTTCATGCTATTTAAAAATACTAATAATTAATACGATTAATGGTCACGACCTTAACCATTTAAATAAACGTCATCGGAACCTTTCATGGTACGCTTCTGCCAAAAGATAGCACATATTGTCTTATCTGTCTTCATCCTTGTCACGTGGGGATTGACTTCTTCTGCATGTGGCTCGGAACTTGCCGAAAAATATAAGAACACGGGAAATCGTTACTACAGTCAGGGCAAGTATGCCCAGGCCATCACCGAATTCACCAAAGCCATTGATGAAGACCCCGATTTCATGCCTGCCTATTACAACAGGGGGCTGGCCTTTTATGATCTTAACCTCTACTACAAGGCCATCGTGGATTTTGACATGGTGATCATGATGCATCCCGAGGACAAAGATTCTTATTTGATCAGGGGACTGTGCTACAGCAAGGTCAATAAACTAAAACTGGCACTTTTGGACATCACAAAAGCCGCTGATCTGGGGGACATGGATGCCATCAAACTCCTGAAAAGTGGTGAAATCTCCCAACAGATTGAAGCATCCCGGAGCAAGCAGAAAAAGATCAATGCCATTATTGATGAAAATCAGAAGCAGTACAACCGGGTGGTCGAAGTGGCGAATGTCGCCAATGAATTTGGTGGAAACACCCTGGTGACAACCTACTCCAAGGGAGATCCCTTTTATGACGGAAACGAAGGTATTTTCAGGCGGCTTGACTATTATGACGCTGCTGAACAGCTAAAAAAAACCGAGCTTTTTCATACGGCCGTTTTCATCTCGGACAACGACACGAACAAGACCACAATCTGGTACAATGACAATTCAACCATTTCAAAAAAATCATTTACCTACACCGGAAAGATGCTCAATTTCACCGGCGTCCATTATTACGATGAGCTTGGTAACCTGAAAAAAAAGGCTCTTCTGGATAAACACGGCAAGGAAATTTCTTTTAAACGCTTCCCCTGATCACAGAACAGTTAAAATTTCATCAGCAACCCTTTGTGCCGCCAGAACCGGGTCCTTGGCGTCGCGTATTGGACGACCGATCACCAGATAGTCCGACCCGTTTAAAATGGCCTGGGCCGGCGATGTGACCCTCTTCTGGTCATCGGCCTTTACGTCATCCCAGAGAGGGCGGATACCCGGAGTTACGGCGATAAAATCAGAACCGCATGCCTGTTTGATCATGGGGACTTCAAGACCCGATGACACCACCCCTGCGCACCCTGCGTTGTGAGCGTCGCGCGCACGTTTGACAACCAGATCTGCCATGTGATGATAGTAGGATTCCTTGTAACCGGCATGCTCTATGTCTGAGGCACTGATGCTGGTCAGAACCGTCACCCCCAGGATCTTTGTGTTCCCGTTGCTTCCACGGACCGCCGCTTCAAGCATGTGAACGGATTCTCCGCAATGAACTGTTGCAAATGCCACGCCCAAATCGCCAACGACCCGGGCAGCACGCTCCACGGTTGCAGGGATATCATGAAGCTTCAGGTCCAGAAAAACACCGGCATCGCCTGAATCATGGATGAATCGAACAATGTCCGGCCCGATTTTAATGAAAAGTTCAAGACCAACCTTGAACAACCCCACATGGCCTGAAAGCAACCTGATATAATGCCTGGCGTCATCGAATGTGGGAACATCCAGGGGAAACATGATATAATCCTTTGCTTTTTTCAAACGAGCCTCCTCTTTTAAGGTTCATGGAAAGACCATGGACTTGAATTTTTCGATAAATACCCCATATCCAACCATTCATAAAGAGGCTTTTTTCTTTTTTTCAGATTGAGCTTAAAGATTGAAACACGGGAGACGTCATGATATAGTATAAACAATTAGGTTCACCAAATCTTCATTCATTGTTTTCTCCACACTGACCATCACGAGATGCCCATGAAACACATTAAAACAATGCATGTCCCGTCCGGAACCTTTGTATGCGACACATCAAAACCCCTGATCCTCCAGGCATTTTTAAGTTCATGCGTGGGCGTCGCTGCCTATGATCCTGAAAAAAATATTGGTGGGTTGAGCCACTTCCTTTTACCTGCACCCATTACGCGATGCCGAGAGGGAGACGAAGGGAAATATGCGTCCACAGGTTTGCCTCTTTTTCTGAACACACTGACAACCATGGGCGCATCCCTCAAAAACCTCAGGGTAAGCATTGCGGGTGGGGCCTTTTCCGGTGCCATCAGTCACCAGGACATCAATCTGGATATTGGCGGACGAACGGCTGAAACGGTTAGAAAGATCCTGGCCAAATATAATATAAGGGTGGATCGGGCCGAAACCGGTGGGTTTTTCACCTGCCGCCTGGATCTCGATATGACGGACTGGTCGGTGACCATCAGCCCATCCTATACAACCGGGGGCACTGCCCTGGAATCGCCCCTGATCACTCCGGAAAAAATTGATGCCGTGATGGAATCCATTAAGCCCATTCCCCAGGTGGCCCTCAAAATTCTTCGTATCATCAACGAAGACACCTCCCATGTGTCCACCCTGTCCCATGAAGTCAAAAAAGACCAAGTGATCAGCGGCCAGGTTTTAAAATACTGCAATTCGGCTGTTTTTTCAGGCAAAGGCGGCATCGACTCCATTGATGACGCCCTATTGATCATCGGCCGGGACAATCTGGCCCGAATCGTTACCGCCATTACGGTTAAAAATCTATTTTCAAACCACAACCAGGGTTATTCATTGGTTAAGGGCGGTTTATACCACCATGCCATCGGCGTTGCCCTCATTGCCGAAAAACTGGCCCTCAAAACCGGGAGATCCCATCCTTTTTCTGCCTATTCCGCAGGTCTACTCCATGATATTGGCAAAATCGTGTTAGATCAGTTTGTGTCCGATGTCGCCCCCTTGTTTTACAGGGATTACCAAGATCAATCAACAACCAGTCTCATCCTTGAAAATACGTATCTCGGCACCGACCATACCGCCATAGGGAATATACTGGCCGAAAAATGGTTACTGCCCGAAAGCGTTAAACAAACCA
Organism: Pseudomonadota bacterium; assembly: GCA_018818835.1. Taxonomy (GTDB): domain Bacteria; phylum Desulfobacterota; class Desulfobacteria; order Desulfobacterales; family Desulfolunaceae; genus JAHIRD01. The sequence continues at coordinate 33,669 of JAHIRD010000092.1, read as the reverse complement.
TCTTCTTTCATCATCGCCTGGAACAATACACCGGGAAAAATGCCACGGTTGATATCGTCGCCCTGGCGAACCTTCTGGTTCATATGTTCAGTGCAGGCCCCTACTTAAGCCGTGTGGATACGTCCCAGTTTAATATGCTTCTTGAAAGGAACGGTTTTTCCCTTACAGACTTCCCTGAAATTGTAGATATGATTCCGCTCCATGCACTCACGGCAAACCCGGAAATGATTGTTTGATCATACCCTGAAACCCGTCCCCATCCCATTGACAATAAATCTGTTTGCAGATAAGACGCGTCATGATACGTACTAAAGGTTACAGACGTCAGGGCCCTTGTTGAAACAGCTATAAAACCGATTGGAACCAAGTGAGCGTATGCCCCTTAAACCCCAGCAGCAGGATCTGCTAAAAAAACTTCCCGGCGTGGACACCATGATTGAACGTCTCAGCGTATCTTCCGATTACCAGGAGGTGCCCAGGCGTGTGATTCTTCAGGCCATCCGATTGACCATTGATGGGATGAGATCCGCCATTATTGAAGACAGACTCCATATCCCTGACCTTGACCTTCTTGACGGAATGATTGACGAGCGGGTGGGAAAAGAAATCAAGGCTCGCATGACCCTTAATCTAAAACGGGTCATCAATGCCACCGGCGTGGTGATCCATACCAATCTGGGACGTTCTCTTCTGGCCGAAGAGTCCCTGGCCCACATCACGGACATCGCATCACGGTATTCCAATCTGGAGCTCAACCTTGAAACAGGAAAACGCGGTCTTCGGTACAGTGCCGTGGAATCCCTTTTATGCGATATCAGTGGTGCGGAATCCGCCCTGGTAGTCAATAATAACGCGGCAGCTGTTCTGTTGTGCCTGGACACCCTGGCCTGTGGCAAAGAAGTCATTGTCTCCAGGGGGGAACTGGTGGAAATTGGGGGTTCGTTTCGAATCCCCGACGTCATGGAAAAAAGCGGCGGTTTCTTAAAAGAAGTGGGCACAACCAACCGGACCCACCCACAGGACTATACCCGGGCCATCACTGAAAAAACAGGTCTTCTTCTAAAGGTGCATACCAGCAATTACAGTATTCAGGGTTTTACGGCCAGCGTTTCCCTCACCGACATGGTGGCCATAGGAAGAGAGCACGCCATACCCGTCATGGAGGATCTTGGCAGTGGCACCTTTGTGGATTTTTCAAAGTATGGGCTGGCCAAAGAGCCTACGGTTCAGGAATCCGTGGCTGCAGGCTGTGACATAGTCACCTTTAGCGGAGACAAACTACTGGGCGGCCCCCAGGCAGGTATCATTATCGGATCAAAGCACCTGGTGGACGCCATCAAAAAGAACCCCCTGACCCGTGCCCTGCGTATCGATAAAATGACCCTGGCTGCCTTGGAAAGCACCTTGCGCCTTTACCTGGATGAAGAAAAGGCCATCTCCCGGATCCCAACCTTACGCATGCTTACTATGAGTAAAAAACAGACAAACGTCCTTTCGGACCTGATTATAAAAAAAATCCGGGAGCTGGATGACCCACGGATCGAAATCCAGAGCCTGGATCTTTTTTCCAAGGCTGGAGGAGGCTCCCTGCCCCTTCTTGAACTTCCCAGCACCTGTGTGGCAATACGCATGGCAGGCCTGTCCACCCATGAGCTTGAACAACGACTCAGGAGTGGCTGCCCCCCTCTGATCGCACGCATTGAAAATGATTTGATCATCCTTGATCCCCGGACACTTCAGATTGATGAGCCGGACTTGATCCGTGATGCCCTGGATTTTATTTTAAGGAATTTGAAACCATGAAAGACATTATTATAAATACCCTCAATGAGAGCCTTGAGGTCAAGAGAACAAGTATTACAAACAGCCTTGACACCCTGATCAAAACCGCAGAAACCATGGCTGAATGCCTGACCTCCGGGCACAAGATTCTGATTTTCGGGAATGGCGGCAGTGCGGCAGATGCCCAGCATATTGCAGCAGAATTCGTGAACCGTTTTCAGATCGAGCGCCCCCCCCTTGCGGTCCTGGCATTGACCACGGACAGTTCCATTCTGACAAGTATCGGCAATGATTACCATTTTGATGATGTATTCATCAAACAGGTTGCGGCCTTTGGCCAGCCCGGTGACATGGCCTGGGGCATCAGCACCAGCGGCAATTCTAAAAACGTGGTCAAAGCATTGGAGTATGCTAAAGACAAAGGTTTGACAACCCTGGGCATGGGCGGGCAGGGGGGAATCATCTCAACCCTGTGTGACTTAGTTCTGCGGGTGGATTCGCCTGTGACTGCCCGCATCCAGGAGTGCCACATAACCATGGGCCACATCCTTTGTGACCTGGTGGACCGCATCCTTTTTCCCATGGCCTTTTCCGCAAAAACGAAATAAAGGAAACTTAACGGGTTGCTTTTATCCGGATGAATGATTATTATTTTGCACCTGACGCCCCTAAGGGCGTTTTTTTCATATTAGTTTCCCTGCCCCATGGCAGAGGACAAGTCAATGAGGTGAGCTATGCCCATATACGAATACGCGTGCCAGGACTGCAGCAAGTCCTTTGAATATCTTGTCTTGGGGGGGAAAGGACCCGATACCTGCCCCAAGTGCAAAAGCCCCAGAATTAAACAACAGATGTCTGCCTGTGGTTTTCACAGTAAAAACAGCAGCGGCCAGACCACAAGCACGTCGGCGTCCGCATCGTCCTGCTCGGGGTGTTCGGCCAGCAGCTGCGCAGGGTGTCATTAACATGGCCGGGGCACTGAAGATAGGAACCCGAGGCAGCAAACTGGCTCTGTGGCAGGCCCATTGGGTCAAGGACGAACTCCAAAAAAACGATCCTGCCCTTGAGGTTGCGATCGTGATCATCAAAACCAAAGGGGACAAGATTCTGGATGTCCCCCTGGCCAAGGTGGGCGGTAAGGGGCTATTTGTCAAAGAAATCGAAGAAGCCCTTCTTTCCGGTGCAATTGATCTTGCTGTCCACAGCATGAAAGACATGCCTGCCGACATCCCAGAGGGCCTTACCATCGGGGCTGTTCCTGTGCGGGAAAACCCCCTGGATGTTTTTATTTCAAACAACAAGGTCATGCTTAAAGATCTTCCCCTGGGTGCCAAAGTGGGGACAAGCAGTCTCCGTCGAAGCTCCCAGATCATGCACTCACGGCCTGATATTCAAATCATCCCTTTGCGGGGGAACCTTGAAACACGCTTGCGAAAACTTGATTCCGGAGAATTTGACGCCATTATTCTTGCGGCTGCAGGGATTCTCCGTATGCGCTATGAAAATCGGATTACCGAATATCTTGAACAGGATCTGATTCTTTCAGCTGTGGGCCAGGGAGCCCTTTGTATTGAGATCAGACAAAACGATGCCCGGGTGGAGTCCCTGATTTCCCCGTTAAATCACGGAGAAACCCATAAGGTTGTATCCGGCGAACGGGCATTTTTACATCGACTGGAAGGCAGTTGCCAGGTGCCTGTGGCTGCCAACGGAACCTTGGAGGGTGAGACCCTGCAACTGACCGGCCTTGTGGCTGATCTTGATGGGACCCGTGTGATCAAAGACAGTATCTGCGGCCCAATCGATCAAAGCGTTGAGTTGGGTATTACCCTGGCAGAGAGACTGCTGGACCGGGGAGCGAAAACCATACTGGATCAATTGAAAGAGAATGCACATGAAATCTAAAGGAAAGGTCTATCTGGTGGGAGCCGGACCCGGTGATCCCGGATTGATCACCGTCAAAGGCAAGGAATGCATCGAAAAGGCCGATGTCATTATTTACGATTATCTGGCCTCCCCCGCCCTTCTGGGCCATGCACCGGATCATATCGACATGATTTACGTGGGGAAAAAAGGCGGCGACCACACCCTGTCCCAGGACGGAATCAATGCCCTTCTGGTCAAAAAGGCCCGGGAAGGCCTGGTGGTCACCCGTCTCAAAGGAGGTGACCCCTTTATTTTCGGCCGTGGTGGAGAAGAAGCCGAGGTCCTGGTTGAAGCAGGTATTCCCTTTGAAATCGTGCCGGGTGTCACCTCTGCCATTGCAGCTCCGGCCTATGCGGGAATCCCCCTGACACACAGAAAATTCACCGCCACACTAACCCTTGTCACAGGTCATGAAGACCCGGAAAAAGAAGCGTCCAACATCGACTGGGACGCGATATCCAAATCAGGCACCCTGGTATTTCTCATGGGTGTAAAAAACCTTCCCTTGATCGTCAAGAGACTCGTGGGCTGTGGAAAACCCCAGGATACCCCTGTGGCCCTTGTAAGGTGGGGCACCACATCCAACCAGCAGACCGTTACGGGAACCCTTGAAACCATCGTGGACAATGTGAGGAAGGCCCAACTGAAATCACCGTCCATCATCGTGGTGGGCCAGGTTGTTTCCTTGAGGGACACCATGCAATGGTTTGAAAACAAGCCCCTTTTCGGAAAACGAATGATCATCACACGGGCAAGGAAACAAGCCAGCGATCTGGTCAAACAGCTGTCTGACCTGGGTGCCCATTGCATCGAAGCACCGTCCATCCGTGTGGTGGACGCATCGGATCCAGGCCCCATGGATCAGGCTATTTTGCATCTTAAAGACTATGACTGGATCGTTTTCACCAGTGTCAACGGGGTTCACCACTTTTTTGAACGTCTGTTTGCCCTGGGCCATGATGTCAGGCGATTGCACACCATCAAAACAGCCTGCATCGGGCCTGCAACAGCCCAACGCCTGCGTGATTTCGGACTGAACTCGGATATTATCCCTGAAAGCTACCAGGCAGAATCGGTGGTTACTGCATTTCAAAGCGAAGCAATGACTGGGCAACGGGTCCTGATTCCAAGAGCCAAAGAAGCCCGGCCCGTTCTTCCCATTGAACTCCGGAACATGGGCGCCCATGTGGATGAGGTCACGGCCTACGAGACCCTGGAGGTCACAGATAAAATCGATGAACTGATTCAGCAGATCAGGCAAGGCGATATTGATGTGATCACATTCACCAGTTCGTCCACAGCCAAAAACTTTGCGGCTCTTCTTCCAAAAGGCGAGACAAATGACATCATGAAGCATGTGACTGTGGCATGTATTGGCCCTATCACAGCCGAAACCGCTCAAGAGCTTGGGTTCCATGTGGGTATCTGCGCTGAAAATTTTACCATACCCGGTCTGACACAGGCCATTTTGGATCATTACCAAAAAACCGGGGAAACAGAGGCAATGTGACTCATCAGGATGACCAACAGGGAAAATCGCCCGGTAGTCTTGTTGACAGATTCGACCGTACCTTGAATTATCTGCGCATCTCCGTGACTGACAAATGCAATCTGAGATGCACATACTGTTTTTCCCCCGGCCCTCATCCCAAGCTTCAGCACAGCGACATACTCCGTTACGAAGAGATTCTGCGCATTGTTAAAGTGGGTGCTGCCCTTGGAATCACTAAAATCCGCATCACCGGGGGAGAACCCCTGGTCCGCAAGGGAATCTCGGACTTCCTCAAAAGACTGACAGCCATTCCCGGACTTTCAGATGTGTCCCTGACCACCAACGGCATGCTTCTTGATCAGCACCTGGACCGGATCCGGAATGCGGGTATCAAACGATTGAACATCAGCCTGGACTCTTTGAAGCGGGAACGTTTTCGCAAAATCACCGGGGAAGATGGATTTGATCAGGTCTGGCATGCCATATCAAAAGCCAGGGACATGGGCTTTTCACCCATCAAAATAAATGTCGTGGCCATTCCCGGAGTCAACGAAGACGAGTTGATCGACTTTGCCAGACTGACGTTCTCATATCCTTTTCATATACGATTTATTGAATATATGCCCATCGGCAGCCCGACGTTCAAGACCAGCCGAACACTTTTGACCCAGGAAATCAAACGAAAAATTGGATCACTGGGCCTCCTCACCCCCCTGGAACAGGATGGCAAAGATGGGCCTGCCCGCCGTTTCCAAATTCAGGGCGCCCTGGGGGAAGTCGGATTCATCAGTCCAGTCAGCCAGCATTTCTGTCAGACCTGTAACAGGATACGATTAACTGCAGACGGACGGTTGAGGCTTTGTCTCTTGTCAGACCAGACCTTGGATATCGGTGGTATTTTGAGGAGCGGCGGCAGTGATGAGGATCTTATTCATCTGTTTCAAAAGGCCGCCCTTTTAAAACACGAAAAACACTGTCTTCAGAGTGGTGATACTTATTCCGTAAAGGATTTCATGTCTTCCATCGGGGGGTGACAGGTCCCATTTTTCGTATGCGTTCTCGGGGTTTCAATGTCCCTGTCAGTCCGTGCTCGTCCGTGTCCGTCCACGAAGAAATAGCCTGGACAAACACGGACTAACAGGGACGAACACGGACATGTACCACCTGCTCAACTTTTGATTTCTGTTTTTTAAAGCATGCAACAACTATCCTGACACAAGGGGCTCACAGAGGCACAAAAATCACATAGAAATTTATACCAAAATCCAAGACAGCATTTCTATACATTAAGAAATTTTCCCTGGTTGTCGAGTGCGCTTTCTGCATCTTCCATTGATTCGGCCACCATCATGTCAGGCCCCTGCTTGAAATATTTCTCGAACAATAAGGACAGGGCTGATTCTTTGTTTTCAGCCACCCTGACCGTCCGGTTCACACCGGCCTGAACCAGAAGATACCGGACTTTCCGCAGATGAAAGACGGTCCTCATGTCCGTGATGGCGGAAAGTTCCCGGATATCATTGATGACATCAAATCCTTTCTCAACATTGGGAAGAATGGCTATAACTGCATTGGAAGCCATTTTTGCGCTTTTATGATCATAGATTCCCTTGAGTTTAATTTTCAACCTGCCTTTCTTCATATCATAGGCAACGACCCATTCCGCACGTCCTGATCGGCCTTTTTTTTCATTGGGAGGTCTTTTTAACTCCAGATTTTTTATATATTTGGTGGCTTGACTCAACTCAGCCTCAAGGCGACAGATTTCCCGGATCAGGAGAGGTACCATGACCTGCAACTGACTGAGGTCCAGAATATCCGCACGGGTTTTCTTTTTATATTTTCGTTTAAGATCATCAAGATCAATATCCATCTGGCCCCCGGAATGTGGTTAAAGGAATGCTTTTTTTGGATACGAGGCTAAGGTCTCACGTGATTCATGCGTGATTTGAAACATACAAAAATTTAAACGGGTGTCTGTCCACGTGGAGTTCATGGTGCCGAACAGGCAAATTTATGCATTAATAATAACTGAACCGTCGTGTGGAGTCAATTCAGAAAGACGGATTTGATTCCCTTGACCCTGTTTGCACATGGATAAAATTTGAAGGATTTGAATGGTGTTGTATTGCCAATAGGGCAGGCACAGGGGCCTGCCCATAGAGCGTGTCGAATGAATGACCAAACACGTTAACGCAGCAGAAGGTACGTTTTATGACGCCATCAATTTTCCTGGGATATCATTTCCCTAAGCTGCTTATCCTTATTACCCCAAAGCCTATTCACCCAGGCCTGAAAACGTTCCCGAAACCCTTCATCTTCAAAGTAGTTTCCAATGATATCCTCACTGACGGGAATCAATTCCACATTGACCTTAACCTGGCGGACCTGGCCGCAGAGAAATTGCCAGAAGGATTTCGCCCCTTCGGGGTAAGCGATGGTCACGTTAACGATCCCTGTGACCATATCACCCATGGAGCCCAGGATAAAGGCTATGCCACCGGCCTTGGGTTTCAGGAGATGGGAAAACGGTGACTGCTGACGCAGATGTTTTTCAGGGGTGTATCGGGTGCCTTCCATGAAATTAACAATGGATACGGGGATGGTCTTGAATTTTTCGCAGGCCTTCCGTGTGATTTCAATATCCTTTCCGCGAAGATGGGGGTTCTTTTCAAGAAAGCTGCTTGAATAACGTTTCATAAAAGGGAAATCCAGAGCCCACCAGGCGACTCCCATCAGGGGAACCCAAATCAGTTCCTGTTTCAGGAAAAATTTCAAAAAGGGGATTTTACGGAGAAACAATTTCTGAAGAATCAAAATATCCACCCAGGATTGATGATTGGACACGACGATATACCACATATCCTTGCCCAGGGCCTCCAATCCGCGGGCCTCGATGCGAATCCTTTGAAGCAGCCAGAGATTAAAGCTGTTGAAATCCACCCAACAGGTCGCAATAAAATCGATGATGATTCGTGACAGATACTGCCAGAATTGAAAGGGGATGATTAATTTTAAAATGGAAAAAAGCACCAATGGTCCGATCCAAAACGCTGTATTGGCGATATAAAGCAAAAAAGCAAGAACGCCTCTTACAGGTCCAGGTAAAAATGATAACATAACATTCCCCCTCGGGTGATACAAGTCCATGGCCCGGCCACAACGACGATCATCTCATCCAGCCACAATTTCTTATCCGGGCCCCGTTTCGCTTATGATACCAGCAAATAATATACCGTTCGTTCGTCTATGGGTGACAATCCTCTTTTCATTATGTTTTTTCATAGATTGGACGATATTCCTCTGTAATAATCTGAAAAACCGTTCAAAATATGTTTGTTTTTGTACAATCTATGAACATATCTCCATAAATTAAAGTTATGTTAAGCCCTTTAAAAAAGCCTTCTAACTGTCAAATAATACAAGGCGATGTTTGCCCTTGACACTCCAAACACTATCCATTATTGTCGAAATGTTCAATCATTAAACATCTGATCGTTTTTTAAACCTTTTGAAGGGTATTTCATGACTGTTATTCAACGTCTCCGGGCTATTGCTGTTTTTTTTATTAGCTGTCTTCTCCCGGCAACCTTGTTTCTATACAGCACCCCTTCCTTTGGTTCCGATCCCCTTGTCATTGATAATACATTCTCAAAAAAAATCATAGGACCATGTCTGTCCTATTATCAGGATAAAGAAGACCGTCTGGATATCCTTAGCCTCACAGAAGAAGCCCCCAGATTCAAGCCCGTTGACCGAGAACGTCCGTCCTTTGGTTTTTCCCGTTATCCACTCTGGCTGACATTCACCGTGGTCAACCCCCTGGATCATGACGTGGAATGGCTTTTGGAATTCAGCTATCCCATCATCGACGAGGTTGATTTCTATTCGTCCACAACAACACAATCCCAGGACAATCTGTCCTTTTCAGTTTTAAAAGCCGGTGACCAGAGGCCCTTTGACACATGGCCGGTCAACTACCAAAATATCATTTTCCCGGTCAAAACGCCCCCGGGCTCACATGATTATTATTTAAAAGTCAGATCCAAGGGTTCCCTTTCAACCCCGATGACAGCCTGGTCACCCAAGGAATTCAGCAAAGAAGTCTCCGCAGTCCTCCCTCCCCAGTGGATGTTCTACGGCATCATGCTGGCCATGGCCTTTTACAATATCTTCATTTATTTTTCCACCCGTGAGATCAGCCACCTGTATCTGATGCTGTTTACCATCGCAATCACCCTGCATACCTTGTCCCACTCAGGGATCGGATTCCAGATTTTATGGCCCCAAAGCCCCCGTTTTGCCAATGCATCCTACCTGCTTTTCATTATCTCCGCCGGGATATTCGGCATCCAGTTCACCCGTGCCTTTCTGAACACAAAATATGAAAATATCAGAACAGACAGTGTGCTCCATTACCTGTATCTGGGCCTTATCGTCCTTCTTGCTGCTGTATTCATTATCGAATACTACATCATGGTTCAGATCACAACCTTCTATATATCCATCTGTATCCTGGCTCTCCTTACCAGCGGAATAATCCTGTTCATAAAACGGGCCCCCAGCGCAAAAATGTATCTGGTTGCCTGGTCTGTCTTTATTTTCGGAAGTCTTTTCTCGGCCCTGAGAACCTTTGGATTTTTGGAATGCAGTTTCATTTCCGTCTGGGGCATCCAGATTGGATCATGCCTTATGGTCCTGATTCTGTCCTTTGGTATCGGCGAAAAATTTAAACATATCCTGGAGGAAAAAAACAGGGCACTGGTTGCCTTGAGGGAATCCGATGAAAAATACAAGACCCTGGTTGAAAATGCCAATGATGGCATTGTGGTCAGGGTTTTCGACCAACCCGTGTATGCCAATAAGGCCATCATTAAAATCAGCGGATTCTCGGAAGAGGAATTCTACAATAAAAAAATGATGGATTTTTTTCCCAATTCCATGATGGGAAAACGTCTGATCAAGAAAAGGTACAAGGAGTACCTTTCAGGTGGTGACATCCCCTGCCAGTACGAAGCGGAACTTTTGCGGGGCACGGGTGAAATCATCAATGTCATCATTTCAGACACCCCCATTTCCATCAATGGCAAGGCGGGGATTCTTTCCATTATCACCAATATCACGGACCAGAAAAAAGCCGAAGCGAAAATCAACCGCCAAAACAAAGAACTGATACGCCACCGCGCCCACCTGGAGGAAATCGTCAAGGAAAGAACCTACCAGCTGGAAGAGGCCAACAAGAATCTTGAAAAAATGAACAAGGATCTTGAATACGCCATGCAAACGGCTGAAACGGCTGCCAAGGAGGCCCAGGCCGCCAACGAAGCCAAAAGTACCTTCCTGGCCAACATGAGCCATGAAATCCGGACCCCCATGAACGCCATCATCGGCATGAGCGATTTGATCATGAGTACGGATCTGAGCAGAAAACAGAGTGAATATCTGTCCGTGGTCCGGTCATCATCCAAATCCCTGCTCCAGTTGATCAACGACATCCTTGATTTTTCCAAAATGGATGCAGGCAAACTTGATTTTGAATATATCCCTTTTTATCTTCACGAACTCATCGATGCGGTGACAGATCTTTTTCTGGAAAAATGTATATCCAAGGACATTGAGCTGATCGTGGACATTGACTCCGATGTCCCCAAAGAATTAATCAGTGACCCCTTGCGTCTTCGACAGATCCTTGCCAACCTGCTCAGCAACGCCTTTAAATTCACGAGTTCGGGTGAAATCTGTCTGACCGTGAAAAACCTTTCCAAAAATGCCGCATCAGCCAAACTTCTGTTCAGCATTAAAGACACGGGCATCGGCATTCCCGAAGAATCCTTGAGCACCCTGTTTGATGCCTTTGAACAAGGCGATGATTCCATGACCCGGCGCTTCGGAGGGACAGGCCTTGGCCTTGCCATTTGCAAGAACATCGTGGAGTTGATGGATGGGGACATCTGGGTCAACAGTTTCCAGGGCAAGGGAAGCACATTCTTCTTCACAGCGATCTTCAAAACGGGCCTTTCCGAAAAAATTAAGGACATCGAACTACCTCCGACCCTGAAAGGGACACGGGCCCTGATCGTGGAAGACAATCTTTCCACAGCCATTGTCCTCAAACGGTTTCTGGATTCTTTCGGCTTCCAGACCCATGTGTCATCCAATTCCCAGATGGCCATTGAAAAATATGACAAGGCCATTGACAGCCGTCACCCCTTTGGATTAATCCTGATGGACTTGAAAATTCCCGGTATGGACGGCATCGACACTGCCCGTGCCATCAAGGAAAATCCCAGGCATGCTTCCCCTCCCATTATCATGATCAGTGCCTATGGTCGAGATACTGAGCTCCAAAGAGCCAAGGACATTGGCCTTGAAAGTTTTCTCTTAAAGCCCATCAAGCAGTCTGTCCTGTTTGACACCATCATGGAAATCTTCGGCTATACCCTGAACCGTCCGGAGAAAATTCGCCCGACCAAAGTTTTTCCCGATGATTTCCCCAACACCCGAATTCTTCTGGTGGAGGACAATCCCATCAACCAAATGGTGGCCATGGAGATCCTGACCACGGCCGGAATTTCCGTGGATCGTGCTGAAAACGGTGAAGAGGCCATCCAAAAACTGAAAGAATCGCACTTTGATGCCGTGCTCATGGATGTGCAGATGCCCATCATGGACGGCATAGATGCCACACGTGTCATCCGCGATGAACTTTTGCTGGTGGATCTGCCCATTATCGCCATGACCGCCCACGCCATGTACGGGGACAAGGAACGCTGCCTTAATGCAGGAATGGACGACTATATCCCCAAACCCATTGACAAAGATCAACTTTTTTCCGCCATACGAAAAAACGTCTCCCATTTAAAAAATCTTTCTGTTGTCCTCCAGGACAAACAAAAAAACGGCCCATCCTATTCTCTTCCCGGGCTGGATATCAGTGAGGCGCTGGACCGTCTGGGCGGGTCCTGGGATGTGTTCAATGCTGTTTTGAACCGCTTTATTGAAAACTACAAGGGCTTCACCGAACAGTTCCGAAATCTGATCGAATCAAAAAATTACGATAAAGCCCGCATTGAAGCCCATTCACTGAAAGGTGTCTCTGCCAATATCTCTGCCAATGACCTAAAGCTTTCTGCCGCAGCCCTTGAAGACGCCTGCACTCAAGAGAATACCTTCAAAGCCCTTATTGCCCTGAATACCGTTGAAGACAAAATGAACCAGGTATTCCAATCCATCAGACAGACTATTACGCCCGTGACCCCGAAAAACAACGTTAAGCAAAAAATGCCGAAAGGTAGCCCGGAGGCACAGGTTGTAAATATCAGTTCTCTGCTTAAAACCCTGGATGACCATCTGGTGGAATCAGACCCCGTTGAAACATACACAAGCTTCAACAAAATAAAGACTCTTTTCGGCGATTCTCTGGAAGATAGTGAAATGGGAGATATTCTCGTTCACCTGGAAGAGGAAGTGAACTGTTACAATTACGATGAAGCCCGTGAAATCCTCAATCATTTTGCCTGCAAACTGAAATAATCATGACTCACGCAATGAATTACCCTTACAGATTTCACCCCGACGCGTGTCAGACCTGCAAGGGACGCTGCTGCAACGGTGAAAGTGGGAACATCTGGGTGAGCCGGGAAGAGATTCAAGGCATTTCGGATTTTCTGAATCTGACCTGTGAGGATTTTATAAAAAATTACCTTCGAAAAATCAGTTATCGCTATTCCATCACGGAGTTAAAGAGCGGGGACAATTATGCCTGCGTGTTTTTTGATTCTATAATAAACAGGTGCAGTATATACACCGTCAGGCCCGAACAGTGCCGGACCTTTCCATTCTGGCCTTATTTCAAAACCCATCCCCGGGAGGTGTTTGAGGAATGCCCGGGCGTTGTGCCCCTAAAGCAGGACCAGGACTAAAGGGGCTTGAATGCTTATGCTTCCAGGCTGAAAATAAGGGGCACCGTATGAAGCTGCCGTGACTTTTCCCGGGTATGACCGATTTTCCAGCTTGAAATTTTATGTCCTCCTGACAGGTTTTCGATGTCTTTGGCAAGTCCTTTGATATTGATCAAAGGATGGCGGCTGAAGACTTCAGGCAGTCCATATGTCAAGTTGCAGGCCAGGCATTTCCCAGGCCGCTGGGTCAGTCGAAGCTCGAATTCCAACATGTCGTCGTTGCTGGACACATAGGCCAGCTTGATATCATAAGCCCCTTCTTCCGCATCCCCGTAAAGCGCGTCAAAAAACTCATCTGATCGACTTTCGGGAAAAAGAAGTTCAAGGGCATCTTCTGTAAAGATTTCTTTAAAACGATCGCTTACCATTGTTCTATCCTCAATCTACGTCTACATATATTATTAAGCCATAATCCCGGCCACAATACACCAAGCGCCTGGGTGGGTCAAATGTAAAAACTTCATATTGATTTTAGTGATTCTTTTTATTATTCTTATTTCTTTTTGGCACATTCACCCATGTGTCATATCAGCCCATGACATTTAAGCTTTCTTTGATCTGCCGGGACTCCGAACAGTCCTGTCACGGCTTGACCAGCACATCGTTGACGTTTGACCCGGGCAGCCTTGATACTGAGCATCATGGAATATAAAAATTTTGCATCATATGAGCCAAGGGAGATGACACCCATGCTGAACGACTATTTGAACCATGTTGAACAAAGAAAATCACAGGGGCTTGTCCCCCAGGTCCTGACTCAATCCCAGGTCGAATCCCTGGCAGCCCTGATCGCCAGCCCCCCATCAGGCCATGAGGCCTTGATCAAAGACCTTCTGGTCAATCGTGTCCCGCCGGGAGTGGATCCTGCAGCCGCTGTCAAGGCAGATATCCTTGAAAAAATTGCTCTTGGCCAAATGGCCTCACCCTTGATTGATAAAACCTACGCCATTCAGCTTCTTGGCACCATGCTGGGAGGATACAACATCCGGCCCCTTGTGAATTTTCTGGACATGGACGATCTCGCCCCCATGGCGGCCCAGGCCTTGTCCAACACCCTTCTGGTCTTCGATGCATTCCAGGACATTTTCAAGCGCTACTCAAACAACCCCCATGCAAAAAAAGTGGTGGATAACTGGGCTTCAGCCACCTGGTTCACAGGCCGGGAAAAACTTCCGGAGAAAATCACCATGACCGTGTTCAAGGTGGATGGAGAAATCAACACCGATGATCTTTCTCCGGCATCTGAAGCGTGGAGCAGGCCGGATATACCCTTACATGCAAAAAGCATGCTGATCAGCCGCATGGAACATCCCATAGAATCCATTATTGAACTCAAGAAAAAAGGTTATCCTATTGTTTTCGTAGGTGATGTTGTGGGGACAGGCTCATCTCGAAAGTCCGCAACCAATTCGGTTCTCTGGCATGTGGGCTATGACATCCCCCATGTACCCAATAAAAAACAGGGAGGAATTGTGCTGGGTGGAAAAATCGCCCCGATTTTCTTTAACACCCTGGAAGACGCTGGCTCCCTGCCCATTGAATGTGATGTCAGTCAGATTCACATGGGAGACCTGATATCCATCTACCCTTACAAAGGAACAATTGTCAACGAGTCCACCGGCCAGACAGTCTCAACGTTTACCCTTAAAACCGATGTTCTCCTTGATGAAGTCCAGGCCGGAGGAAGAATTCCCTTGATCATTGGCAGAAGCTTGAGCGAAAGGGCCCGTGAAGCCCTTGGCCTTAAACCCTCGGAGGTTTTCCGTCTGCCCCCTTCCCCTGGGGATAAGGGGAAAGGATTTACCCTGGCACAAAAAATGGTCGGGCAGGCGTGCGGCCTTTCCGGGGTCAGACCCGGTGCGTACTGTGAACCTGTCATGAAAACAGTGGGATCCCAGGACACCACCGGCCCCATGACCCGGGACGAGCTCAAAGAGCTGGCCTGCCTGGATTTTTCAGCCGATCTTGTCATGCAGTCCTTCTGCCATACGGCAGCCTACCCTCGTCGCATCGACATCGAGATGCACCAGAGCATGCCCGACTTTTTTGGTGAACGAGGCGGTGTTGTTCTCAAACCCGGTGACGGTGTTATCCATCCCTGGCTGAACCGCATGGTCCTGCCCGATACCGTTGGCACCGGAGGAGATTCACACACACGGTTTCCCATTGGCATCAGCTTCCCTGCCGGGTCAGGACTGGTGGCTTTTGCCGCTGCCATGGGCATCATGCCCCTGGATATGCCCGAATCGGTTCTGGTCCGGTTCAAAGGAACGCTTCAGCCGGGTATCACCCTCCGGGACCTGGTCAACGCCATTCCCTATGTTGCCATTCAGAAAAATCTCCTCACCGTTGCAAAGGAAGGAAAGAAGAACATCTTTTCCGGACGGATTCTGGAAATTGAAGGGCTGGAAAACATCACCGTGGAGCAGGCCTTTGAATTTTCCGATGCCTCGGCCGAACGGTCTGCCGCAGCCTGTACATTCAACCTGGGGATTGAGCCTGTTTCCGAGTACCTCAAATCCAATGTGGCCCTTTTAAAAGACCTCTTGAATAAAGGCTACCGCACAGACTCCACCCTTGAAAGACGCATTGCGGCCATGGAAGCATGGATCAAAAAACCCACACTACTCAAAGCAGACCCCAATGGCGATTATGCCGAAATCATCGAGATTGATCTTGACCAGATCACCGAGCCCATCCTGGCATGCCCCAATGACCCGGATGATGTGAAACTCCTGTCGGAACTCTCAGGGACATCGGTGGATGAAGTCTTTATCGGATCCTGTATGACTAACATCGGTCATTTCCGTGCCGCAGCACGCATTGTTGAACACCATGGCAAAGAGTTGCCCGTTAAACTTTGGGTTGTCCCTCCCACCCGTATGGACGCTGACAGACTCAAGGAAGAAGGCGTCTACAGCACATTCGGACGGGCCGGCGCCCGGATAGAAATCCCTGGCTGCTCCCTTTGCATGGGCAATCAGGCCCGGGTGAAACCCGGTTGCACGGTGGTGTCCACATCCACCCGGAATTTTCCCAACCGCATGGGCGATAAAGCCAATGTCTTTCTGGCTTCAGCCGAACTGGCCGCCATGACTGCGGTTCTCGGGAAGCTGCCCAGCCTGTCCGAATACATGGCCACCATGAAAGACCTGGATTCAGCAAAAAGCGATATATACCGCTACCTTGAGTTTCATAAAAATTAACTGGTTATGCCGATGCAAGAGCGCATGACACATTGAACTCAAATATTTAAATAAAAAATCCACCTATTCACCTGTCTTTCCCCGGAAAGACAGGTGAATAGGCACTTGAAACACTAATCGTAACGATCACATCCAATGATCACACCGATCTTGATGGACTTCTTTTCTTTGATTTAGACGTGACGTGATAATTTATTCACAGCGATATCAGATAGTTATCATAATGAATTTACTTATGCTTTTCACAAACGGCATAACCTGAAAACCAAACAAAGGACACCTGTCTTATGCCGGATAATTTACCGGACGGAATTTTAAATGCATTGAAACTTTTTGAAGCGTCCTTTGGGCCCATGAAACCCCAGGAACAAGCCCAGACCTTTAAAAACGCAGTCTACCTGATGAATGATTGCCTTGACGATTTTCCCATTTACAGGGAGGATATCCTGAAAATCAAGTCCTCCTATGCCGTGAGACTGCTCTGCAGTCTCACAAGCCATCATCCGAATCCGGATTACGACACCTGGCTTGAATTTATTCTTCTTTTCTGCATTGATCTCAAGCAGGAAGTCGTAAATATCAAACATTTGGATGCCCAGTTGTTCGAGGATTTTCTTGTCTTTCTTCGGTTGTATTCCAATGAAATCACACCGGAACTCAAGGCCAATATTTCGAAATTTCTTGAGGACATCACACAATAGACAACCAGGAAAATCGGGGTCAGGCCGATTAATGGGACCTATGGGACTCATAGGACTCATGGGACCTATAGAAAATTGTTTTTGGTGCGGCTTTGCCGCATTGTGCTCTTCGTGTTCTTCAGCGACCACCGGGAGCGGGTGGTGGAAAAACAGATTACCATCACGTAAATACAAAAGGCCGCTTTAGGATTAAAGCGGCCCTTTTTATCAGGATGGCGGAGAAAGAGAGATTCGAACTCTCGATGAGCGTTAACCCATACACCCTTAGCAGGGGCGCGCCTTCAGCCTCTCGGCCATTTCTCCACAAACATGATTTTTTTTGGCGGAGGAGGTAGGATTCGAACCCACGGAACTGTTACGCTCAACGGTTTTCAAGACCGCCGCCTTCAGCCTCTCGGCCACTCCTCCGTATTTTTTGTTACGGCCTTAATTAGCATCAGATTGAATATTGGTCAATATTTTTTGTTTGTTTTTCTCGAAGACTTGAAATAAACTCTCCCCTGGTATTGACATGGCTGTTTTTTGGGTTATTATTATCGGGTTATGCGGTCGCCGTAAAACATGGACGGGCCTTCGGAATAAACCCTTGGAAAAGCCTGAATTTTCTTTCTTTAATTAAAGAAAGTGCACCCATAAGACAAACAGAAACAAACCGATTCCCCAGGAGAACAGACATGGAACAGAAATATATTCTGAAAAAGAAAGATACCCAATTTATCATTCAGGAACTTGCCGAAACCGAACCCGGAAAGTTTGCCCTTCTCTTTGAAGAAAAGCTTGACCTTAATCGCATGGCTTTATCCGTCAACGAAGGAACGCGTGCGATCATCGACCTTTTTAGAAGTCACAATTTTTATCCCCCGGCCATTTTTTCAGATCTTCTGGCCAACCGGATCAGCAGCATGTTTGGCAGTGATCCCAAGGACTCCCTGACCGTTGAATTCAACGACAACGATGCCTTGAGACGGCGTGGCCAGCTCATGGACCATGTGGTGGATGAAAAGGAACTGGCTGAAATCGATAAACTTCTTGAAAATGAAGATGAAATCAGTGATGACTTTGACGACTGATCGCACCCGGCCCTGACCATCAAACCTGACGGCGTCGTAACACGTCCCCCACATGCGGAATTATCGTGTTTGGCCTATGGACTTTTTTATAGCCATCCGTTGACGGTTAACGAGTTCATCGAACCTGTAGTCCATCCAAAGGGGCTGCAGGTTTTTTTATTCAGCGTTGGGACTGCCCGAATATGTCCGACCTAAGATACCGATTCCCATGAATATTGAGATAAGGCTCTGCCTTTTGCCTAACCAGTCAAGCCGCTGATCATCCTACTATAATTTATTATCAGGCTAATTTCTTGACTTGAAACCCAAAAATTCATATTAAATGATGTTTTATCATGAGTTCTAAACCCAAACATGAATGCAGGTAAGTATATGAAACAATCCATTAAAGATATGGTAGCGCAGGCGTTGAGCAAGGCCTTTCAGGCCGGGGACCTGACATCCGATGATTTCCCGGATATTACCGTGGATGAACCCCGAATTGAAGCACAGGGAGATCTTTCGGTCAACACGGCCATGGTTATGGCCAAGAATCAAAAAATGTCTCCCCGGAAAATTGCGGATATTATTCTTAAACATCTGGATGATCCCCAGTCCATTGTCGAAAAAACGGACATTGCCGGTCCCGGATTCATCAATTTTTTTATGCACCCCAAGGCATATCATCCCGTTGTCCACACGGTTCATGAACAAAACGAACGTTACGGTGCCTCGGACATGGGAACGGGTATCCGCACCCAAGTGGAATTTGTCAGTGCCAATCCCACAGGCCCTCTCCATGTGGGTCATGGTCGCGGTGCTGCCGTGGGTGACAGCGTGGCCCGCATTCTGCGTTTCTGCGGCTATGATGTCCAGACCGAATACTACATCAATGATTCGGGTCGTCAGATCAATACACTGGGCCGCTCTGTCTATCTGCGGTACCTTGAAAAAACGGGTCAGACCCTGACATTTCCGGATGATTGTTACAAAGGCGACTATATCGTTGACCTGGCCGACCAGATCCTGGCCAGAGATGGCCGGGCCCTTCTCGACATGAGCGACGAAGAGGGGATAAACATCTGTGCCCGCTTTGCTGCGGACAGTATCCTCGCTGATATTGCTGAGGATCTCAAAAACTTCGGTGTGACCTTTGATCAATGGTTCAGTGAACAGAGTCTTTATGATGACGGCAAGGTACAGGAGGCCATGGAGCGCCTGAAATCAAACAAAACCGTCTATGAAAATGATGGGGCCTTCTGGTTCAACACCACGGCGTTCGGGGATGAAAAAGACCGGGTGGTTGTCCGGAGCAATGGCCAGACCACCTATTTTGCGTCTGATATTGCTTACCACCAGAACAAATTTGCCCGGGGTTTCAACCAGATCATTGATGTGTGGGGCGCTGACCACCACGGCTACATCCCGCGTATGAAGGCCTGCATCAGCGCATCCGGACATGACAGCAACGATTTTCATGTGATCCTTGTCCAACTGGTGTCCTTATTGCGCGACGGTAAACCCGTGGCCATGACCACCCGGGGCGGCGTATTTGAAACCCTTAAAGATGTGGTGGACGAGGTGGGTTCCGATGCGGCCCGTTTTATCTTTTTGTCCCGCCATTATGAGAGCCAGTTAGAATTTGATCTTGAGCTGGCCAAGAAAAAGACCAATGACAACCCGGTCTTTTACGTTCAATATGTGCATGCCCGGATATCAAGCATCCTAAAAAAAGCAGCCGATGAAAAAAACATCCATACTTTTGAACGAAACGATGAGGCGGTCAGTCTTCTGTTAGAATCCGAGGAGACCGGCTTGATCAAGGCCCTGGCCCGATACCCCGAGGTGATTGAAACAGCGGGTAAAAACCTTGAGCCCCACCGGATCACCTATTACCTGATGAACCTGTCATCCCTGTTCCATGCCTATTACAACAAACACAAGGTGTTAACCGATGATCCCCTTTTGACCACAGGGCGCCTTTATCTGATTCTGGCGGTTCAGAAAGTGATCAAAAACGGACTTTCACTTCTGGGTGTTTCGGCCCCGGAGCATATGTAAGATGCCATAAATCTCTAAAGACGATGAAGACCATGAAAAATAACGACGTAAAAACACCCCAACAGTCTCAGATCTTCTTGACCCTGAGCAAGAATGCCGCACTGGGCTGGAGCACAGGAATCCTTGTCCTTCTGGCCCTTTTTTTTCTGCTTGGCACCCTTGTGGGTCGGGGCATGATTCGTGTGGATATGGGAGGTGACGGCCTTTTCCTTGAAATCGCAGGTCTCACTGAAACAGAAAAAAATGATGCACTCAATGACATGGACACCCATCCCGGACAAGCGCCTGACTTTGTATTTTTCAAGGAGCTGAACAAGGATGTGGACAATGAAAAGCCCCAATCCACAGCCAGATCCGCCACCAAAATCAAATCAGTGGTCAAACAAAAAAAAGACATCATAAAACCGGCCATAACTAAAAAAGAGCCCGTTAAACTGGCGGAGACTCCCAAACCGGACGTCAAACCGGAAGCACCTTCGAGTCACGTATTTGACCCTGGGAAAAAAGATCCTGCCCAATTCAAGTACACCATCCAGGCCGCGTCGCTCAAGGAATCACATGATGCCGATAAAATGGTGGCCAAGCTGACCAAGATGGGTTATCCGGCATACTGGGTCAAAGGATTGGTCCGGGATAAGGAAGTCTGGTTCAGGGTTCGAATCGGAGCGTTCAAAGACAAGATTGATGCTGAGCCCACCCTGGGCCGCCTCAAAAAAGATAATATTGACGGATTTTTTGTCAAACGATGATGAACTCGTAAAAAATCGGCGGATGGCTATGGAAAAAGGTCCATAGGCAAGGCATAGTGTTTGGCCGGGTATGAAGGCATACTTGAAGCGTATGTCGAACGTCCGGCCAAACACTATAACGCCGCATATGAGACTTTTTACGACGCCATCAACGATAGGAGACACCATGAAAATTTCAGCAAAAGAAGTGCAGAACGTGGCCGAACTGGCTCGTCTTGAGTTGGATGAAGCACTTACAGCCAAACTGGCTGACCAGATCGGTAGCATTCTCAATTATGTGGATACCCTTAAAAAAGTCGACACCACGGGCGTTCCGCCCACCAACCATGCCCTGTCCTTGTCCAATGCCTTCAGGGAGGATGTGGTGGTGCCGTCTCCGGGTACGGACAAGGCCCTGGCCAATGCGCCCCTCAAGGAAAACGGCTGTTTTGTTGTCCCAAAAATTGTGGGTTAAGCAACCATTAAGGATATTATCATGACCCTTTATAATCTTTCCATCCATGACGCGGCCGAACGGCTGCGTAAAAAAGAAATCAGTTCTCGGGAACTCACCCTTTCCGTTCTTGAACGTATTGCCAAAACAGACACAAAGGTCAAGGCATATATCACCCTGAATGAAGACCAGGCCCTTGCCCAGGCCGACCAGGCAGACCAGGCCATTTCAAAGGGTATTGCGCGACCCCTCACCGGGATTCCCTTGTCCATCAAAGATCTGATATGCACCCAGGGTCTGTTGACCACCTGTGCCTCGAAAATACTTGAAAACTTTGTCCCGACCTACGATGCCACGGTCATTGAGAAGCTAAAAGCCCAAGGGGCCGTGATCCTGGGAAAGGTGAATATGGATGAATTCGCCATGGGATCCACCACGGAACATTCGGGTTTTAAGATCACGGCCAATCCCTGGAATCTGGATCACACCCCGGGCGGGTCCAGTGGTGGATCCGCCGCCTCTGTGGCTGCAGACATGTGCCTGGGCTCCCTGGGAAGCGACACCGGAGGGTCTATTCGCCAGCCCGCATCCCATTGCAGCGTGGTGGGCCTCAAGCCCACTTACGGCCGGGTATCCCGATACGGCCTGGTGGCCTTTGCCTCTTCCCTTGACCAGATCGGCCCTTTGACCAAGAATGTCAAAGACTGCGCCCTGATGATGAATGCCATCGCAGGATATGACCCCAAAGACTCCACCTCTGTTAATGAGTGTGTTCCCGATTTTACAGCCACTTTGACCCAGAGCATCAAAGGGAAAAAAATCGGCATTCCCAGGGAGTATTTTTCAACCGAGGGAATTGATCCCGATGTAAAAAATTCCATTGACCAGGCCCTGGACACCCTGAAGAGCCTGGGCGCACAATGTGTGGACATCTCCCTTCCCCATACCCCCTATGCCGTTGCCGCCTATTATGTCATCGCACCCTCCGAGGCCAGTTCAAACCTGGCCCGTTTTGACGGTGTTAAATACGGCATCCGTGACATGGAGCAAACGGAACTGGTGGACATGTACAAAAAATCACGTTCCAGGGGTTTTGGCCTGGAAGTTCAGCGCCGTATCATCATCGGGACCTATGCGTTGTCTTCGGGCTATTATGATGCCTATTACAAAAAAGCCTCCCAGGTGCGTACCCTGATCATTCGTGATTTCAAAGCAGCCTTTGAATCCTGTGATATTCTTATTTCTCCGGTGTCCCCCTCCCCAGCGAGCATCATCGGCCAACACTCGGAAGATCCGCTAAAGATGTATCTCTCCGACATATTCACCATATCGGCCAATATGGCGGGAATCCCCGGCCTGAGTGTCCCATGCGGTTTCAATCAGATGGGCCTTCCCGTTGGCCTGCATCTCATGGGACGGCATTTTGATGAGGCCACCCTGTTGAATGTGGCCCATTGTTTTGAATCGGCAACGGATTTTCACACAAAACGCCCATCACTTTAAACAAGGACGTAAGACTATGAGTACGATTATACCCGAAGGTCAGGGCATCAGAAAAGCCATTGAATGGATTGAACAGGAGCGTAAGGATCGACCGGAGAAAAAAACACTTCAACTGATAGACAGTGCCGGTATGAGATTTAATCTGGCACCCAATGCCACGGAATTTCTTGTTCGTTTCTATCAGGAAAAAAGCAGGGCCAGCTGATCATGGCAAACGTCCGCATCCTTCCCGAAATTCTTTCCAACAAAATTGCCGCCGGTGAAGTGGTGGAAAGGCCCAGTTCCGTTGTCAAGGAACTGGTGGAAAACGCCCTGGATGCCCGGAGCACCCTGATCATTATTGATATTGAAAACGGTGGGAGGTCTCTTGTAAGAATCTCGGACAACGGGTCGGGCATGGGTCGGGACGATGCACTTCTATCCATTGAACGGTATGCCACAAGTAAACTCTACGAGGACAAAGATCTTTTCTTTATCAAAACCCTGGGATTCAGGGGGGAAGCTCTTCCCAGCATCGCGTCGGTGTCCCGATTCAGCCTGACAACCCGGGAAAAAAATTCGGATATCGGCATCCACATCCTTATGGAGGGCGGAAAAATCAAAAAAGTTCAGGACGTGGGTGTGGCTCCCGGAACGGTGATTTCCGTGGAGCAACTGTTTTTCAACACCCCGGCCCGACGGAAATTTTTAAAGAGTACAACGACGGAAATGGGCCATATCATGGATACCGTGGCCAGCATGGCCCTGGGGTGGCCTGGGGTCCAATTCCGATTGAGCCATAACGGAAAGGCGGTCAAAAGCTGGCCCCAAGCCACTGGCTTTTACGACAGGGCCGTGGACGTCCTGGGCCAGGACCTGAACAACAGCCTCCATGACGTGACCTTTGATGACGACTATCTGGCCTTATCCGGCCTGGTGTCCTCCCCTGACATGACCCGGAGTAACACCCAGAAAATCTTTATTTTCATCAACGGACGTCACATCAGGGACCGGGGGTTGATCCATGCCATTCTTAGCGCCTATGGTTCCAGATTAATGAAGGGTCGCTTTCCCGTGGCGGTTCTTTTCCTGAAAATTCCCTTTGACCAGCTTGATGTGAATGTCCACCCCACCAAACATGAGGTCCGTTTTGTGGATCACAACCGAATTTACAGATCAGTGCAGCTGTCTGTTGCCCGAGCCCTTGAGCAGTGTGAAACACGGATGCTAAAAAAAATCATTTCACCCTCAATCCCTGTACCAGGCCCCAAAGCCCAACCCCCGGTTCAGCGCTCGCTGCCGGTCAGGGAAACATCCTTTATTTCAACAGTCCATGACCCTATCCCCGGGTATATCGGTGAAAAAGAAATCTCGGCGTTTAAGACAGACGCGTTGAATGGGAAAACACCTGATTCCGGAATGATGGTCAAGGAGGCGGACCGCTTTGTCTCCCCAAGGTATTCTGCTGAAAAAATCCCCCCGGTAACTCAGGAAACGCCCATCCGGGAAAGCCGTTTTTTCCGTGATCTGAAAATCATCGGGCAATTGCACCGGTCCTACATTATCTGTGAATCCGAAGACGGGCTGATTATCATTGACCAGCATGCGGCCCATGAGAGGATTGTTTTTGAAGAATTGAAGAAAAAAGCGACGCGGGTTCAATCCCAAGCACTTCTCATCCCTGAAACCCTTGAACTGGGGTATAAGGAAGCTGCGGCCCTTGAACGTGTTCTTGACGGACTGGCCCACCTGGGACTTGAAATTGAGCCCTTTGGTCAAAACACCTTTGCCGTTAAATCATGTCCGTCCATATTGTCCCAGGGCATGATCACCAATCTGGTCATTGAAATTGCTGAAAAGCTGGTTGAAATCGGGTCCTCTGCGGTGCTGGAAAAAGCCCTGGACGATTGCCTGATCCTCATGGCCTGTCATGGGGCAGTCCGGGCCAACCAGAGCCTAAACGAAAAACAGATCTCCCATCTGCTTGGCCAGATGGATGCCTGTGAAAGCCCCTCGTTCTGCCCCCATGGAAGGCCAACCTGGACGCGATACAGCCGTCTTGGCATAGAGAAAGCATTTAAACGATAAAAACCCCGCCGGATGGGCAGGGTTTTTATTAAAAATAGTGCAACGTCGTTTATAATTTAATCACATTTTTTGCAGCAGAACCTCGACCGCTGGTTTCAATCTCAAAGGCAACGCGTTCACCCTCGGAAAGAGTTCTGAAACCTGGCATATCGATGGATGAGTGATGGACGAAAACATCGCTCCCATCTTCCTGCTCAATAAAACCATAGCCTTTTTTGTCACTGAACCATTTTACAATTCCTTCTGGCAAAACCACTCCTCCTTGTAAAAAATAAACATTTCCTGAGTTTTCCCGAAACCGGGACCTTCATTAACACTCTGATATGACAATTATCATGCTGTCATTGCAAAGCACGTTTCTTGAAGCGTTATGCATATCAAAAGATATTTATTTATTATATATCGTGTTATCAGCGGTCTTGGGAACCAGCAGATAGACTCAATTCAAGACATTTCTTTTGAGGTAAAAACGCGTTTGAGCATTCCTTCAAAAGGCACTTCATTTTTCATTACAACAGAAGGAAAAAAAATTCAAGAAAAATCACCCGAATTTCATCAGTTTTTTCCCCACAGCCCATAATTATGTCATCCACGGAGCTGTATAAAGTTATGCCTATAATATCATGCCATTACAAGGAAAGGCTGCTCAGAAAGGCTTTTCGAGCATCGCTCGCGGCATATCTTATCACGCCCATAATAAAGAATCGGGATTTTATTCACGGTGGTATTTATTCCATCTAATCTTTGTGCCTCAGTGAGAAAAATTTATGAGCATCCCCCCACGGGGGATGCGAACAGTTTGAGGCCTACCCATAAATGGGGTTGTTGGCGAGCCAGAGCACTCGTACTCGTACAACGAGAGCGGGGGGTTCATTTTCTTTTCGATTGCGATATCGATTGCGATATCGATTATCCCAACAATCCATATCACCATGAGCCATAGTGCCTTGTTGTTTTATATGGCGGCAATAATTCCATCCAGGATATTCTCCACATAGGCCTGGATCTCATCGCGGCGTTCCCGGCTCATGGCCTCAAAACGCAAAACAAGGGCCGGCTGGGTGTTGGAGGCTCTGACCAGCCCCCATCCATCATCAAAAAGGACACGAACGCCATCAATGTCGATGATATCATGGCCATCACGAAAATATTCGGTGATTTCATCAACCACCTTGAATTTAATCTCATCCGGACAGTCCACTCGAATTTCGGGTGTATTGTATGTCAATGGAATGTCATTGAGCAGATCGGACATGGTTTTTCCCGTATTCACGAGAATTTCGAGAAGTCTCAATGTCGCATACAGGGCATCATCAAAGCCCAGAAAACGATCTGAAAAGAAAATATGACCACTCATTTCACCGGCAAGTTCGGCTTTTTCCTCTTTCATTTTCTTTTTGATCAGGGAATGGCCGGTTTTCCACATCACGGCATTTCCACCGTGTTTACGGATATCATCGTACATGGTTTTCGAGCATTTCACTTCGGAAATAAAGGTGGCACCAGGCTTGCGGGAAAGAATCTCCCTGGCAAACACGATCATCAGCTGGTCTCCGTAAACTATTTTTCCCGTTTCATCAACCACCCCGATCCGATCACCGTCACCGTCATAACCAATACCCACATCCAGTTTTTTCTCCTTGACCAGAGCGATCAACTCCCTCATATTGGCTGCCACGGTGGGGTCGGCCTCATGATTGGGGAACCGACCATCCATATCACAGTAGAGATCATGGACTTCACAACCGAAATGCTTCAGCACAGGCAAGGCAACCGGGCCTGCGGTTCCGTTGCCCGAATCCACACCCACACGCAGGGGTTTTGAAATCCGGATCGTTTCATACAAATATTTTGTGTATGGTGACAAGGGATCTGCCGATGTCAGACGGCCTTGCCCTGTTTCAAAGTCTTTCGTTTCTATCATCCGGTAAATCTGCTGAATTTCCTCGCCATGGATGGAATCGACACCACTGCACAGCTTGAACCCATTGTACTCCGGAGGATTATGGCTGGCCGTCACCATCAGCCCCCCTTCCCTTTTAAAATGCTGGATGGAAAAATACAGCACCGGTGTGGGACAGACGCCAATATCCACAACATCACATCCCGTGGACAAAAGTCCCTGAATCACCTTTTCGCCGAAAAGGTCTGAGCTTAAACGGCAGTCACGGCCCACGGCAAGGCTATATCGCCCCTGCCGTTTAAGAAAAGTCCCAACCGCTTTTCCAACCAGGATCACATTCTCTTCCGTGAGATCTGTACCGGCAACGCCTCTGATATCGTATTCCCTGAAAATTTTTTTATTCATGGTTATCTCCATAAGATCATCTTCTTAAATTAAAACCCGAATCCAGGCACATAAGAAACCTTGCTTTTCTATGACATCTGGCCGTTCATAAAAAATGTTGCGGCAATGGCCGCCATGCCCACAAGCCAGCAATAGGGTGCAAAGACAAAAAGCCGTCCCTTTTTCACAATATAAACCAAAAAGCTCAAAGACAGGTACCCGGACAAACAGGCCACAAGCATGCCTGATAAAAGGACCACCACATCCTGCCCCCCGGTCCCGTTGATGTCTTTCAGACTCAAAATGGCTGCACCGCAGATGGCGGGGATGGATAAGAGAAAGGAAAAACGGGCCGCCAGTTCACGATCAAGGCCAAGGAAGAGACCTGCGGCAATGGTGGAGCCTGACCGGGATATACCCGGGGTGATGGAAAGGCCCTGAATCACTCCGATAATAAGACCTTTTTTCAAAGAAAATGAGTCCATGGCGGGTTCCCTGGCTAAAATTTTCCGGGTCATCCAGAGGATCAGACCCGTAACCATAAGCGCTGCTCCCACCAGGCGAACCGAGGAGAACAAGGTCTCTGCGATCTGCTTGAAAGCAAGCCCGATGACCATGGTCGGGAGAGTTCCTACAATGATCAAAATCGCCATTTTTATCTGTTGATCTTTCCATGCATCGGAAAGACTTATTTCCTTTTTCAGGTATTTGGCACCCACCCTCACAAGGGCGGAAATCATGGCTGCCAGGTCCCGCCTGAAATAAAAAAGAACCGCCAAAATGGTTCCCACATGCAGGCAGACATCAAAAACCAGCTCAGCCTCCTTAAGGCCAAAAAGATTCTGAACAATCACAAGATGGCCAGAACTACTGATGGGAAGAAATTCCGTCAGCCCCTGAACAATCCCCAGGGTAATGGCCTGGTATATTTCCATACATCGTCTCCTAAACGTCTCATTGATATTTCATGACCATGATCACATCACCATGACTCCGGTTTTCTCTGTACTGTAGCCCCCCAGGGCCATGACGCGGTCTTTAAAAGGTTTGCCGTTGATGGTTTCAAGAAGAATCTGTATCTTTCGCGAGTCCATAAACGACTCATCAATGATCAGATCGTATTGTTCCGTCACAACGGGAATAAAATCAAGATCAAGGGCCCTTGCCGCAGCAAAAATGCCAAGCCCCACATCGGCGGCACCTGACAGAACGGCCACAGCCACCGACATGTGTGTATACTCATCCAGTTGATATCCGTCAATAAATTTATGGTCTATTCCGGCTTGCTTCAGCTTGTAATCAAGGAGTATCCGTGTTCCCGAACCAGGCTGGCGATTGATAAACCGGATATCCGGACGCCCAAGATCCTCGATTCCCTTAATTTTTTTGGGATTCCCCTTGGGCAGAATCAGCCCCTGGTCTCTCAAAACCAGATTGACAACCCGGACCTTCTTTTCCGAGAGATATTTTCGAATGTATGAAAGATTGTAAGACCCGTCTTCTTCATCTAAAAGATGGGAGCCGGCCAGATGACAAAGCCCTTTTTTCAAGGACATCAGCCCCCCCATACTGCCCACATGGCTGGATGACAGGGTGATATCACCACAGGATGTGTGATATCGAATCTGATCTGCAAGAATGTCCAGGGTGTTGTCATGGCTGCCCACAATGACCACGGTGTTTTCAATGCGGTTTAAGGGTTTCAAAAGCTCGGCCCGGACTTTTTCAAGGCTGTCCAACCCTTCAACCTGGGCAGGTATTCGAATAATCCCATCGGCTTCGGTGATGGAGGTGATGGACCCTGCCCCGCCCGCAAGCGGAGTTGCCACCATTCTGCCACCTACTTTTCCGATCTTCACCCGCACGAATTCCTCAATGCCCAACCGGGAATTAATTTTTCGGATGGGTTCCACGTCAATTTCCGGCCGCTTTTCAGGCAAGGTTCCAATCATTCGGTGTATCAGAGGACTGACAAACTGCTCAAAAGCCACAATGGTTGACACGGGATAGCCTGGCATCCCGAACACGGGTTTACCATTGACCGCCCCGAAAAGAACCGGCTTACCCGGCATCATGGTCACTCCGTGAACCCAAAGTTCGCCCTTATCCTCAAGCACGGATCGGGTATAATCTTCGGAGCCGGCCGACGACCCGCCCACAAGCAGCACTATATCGTAACGGCTGTCCAGGGAGGCCTTCTCCACCGCTGATGAAAGTGCTTCCCGATCATCGGAGACAATGGGATGTCGCTCCACCTGGGCACCACATTTTTCTCCAAGGGCTTTAATCACATGGCTGTTGGAATCGACAACCTGCCCGGGTTTGATCATCGTTCCACCCATATCCCGGAAGTCCACCAGTTCCGAACCTGTGGGGATCACCAGAATCCGGGGCTTTTTATAAACACACACCTCGAAAATCCCCCCCGATATCAAGGCACCAATGCAATAGGGAGTCATGGTGTGTCCATGGGGGAACAGGAGCTCTGTTGCCACAATATCTTCGCCTGTTTTACGGACATACTGCCAGGGGAATACCGGAGCTTCGATCTGCACCCGTTTATCATCGAGCTCGAACACCTGCTCGATCATGATCACCGCATTGGTGCCCTTGGGCATCAGATGCCCGGTGTTCACCGGAAAGGCGTTCTTTCCCAGTAACAGTTCCCGGGGCCGGGTGGGGCCGGCCCCAAATGTATCTTCGGCCCAGACAGCCATTCCATCCATGGCTGCAGAATGAAAGGCGGGTGATGAAAACCGGGCTGAAGCCGGTTCGGCCAGAATCCGTCCAACAGACTGTTCCACATCGATCCGTTCAATGGCTTCAATCTTATCCGGGAAATGACCCAATAAAATATCCAGGGCCTGTTTGATAGGCATCATGTCCAGGTAGACATTACGTTTAACATTCATGTTCATATCCTTTTGCCATCCCACCTGGGAATGGTCACCATCGCTATGTAAATCCAAACCGTATTTTTTAAAAAATCACATCAGCCGCACCTTGACACGACAGCCTTTCTCAAGGCCCTCCGTGTTCATGGGGATACGAATCAGACCATCTGCAAGGACCATACTGTTGATGGTTCCTGATTTCCCAAGCACCGGTTCAGCCAGTATGTCATGATCTTTTTCAATTAATTTCACACGGACATAATCCTCTCGTCCCTGCCCGGAGGGCACGTTTCTCGTTAACACGGCGGGAATGGTAAACCGGTCCCCGCAAAAGGGTTTTCGCCCGGCAATGGCATGAACAAAGGGCTTGACCACAACATCGAACACAATCATGGCTGAAACAACATGACCGGGTAATCCCCACACAGCCTTTTCCCCCACACGGGCCAGAAGGGTGGGTTTCCCTGGGCTGATGGCGATCCCGTGAACCAGAATTTCCGAATCAGGAAGTGCAGCCAAAACAGCTGTGGTAAAGTCACGGACACCCACGGAACTACCCCCTGAAATAAGCAGCATATCGTTTTCTAAAAGGGCCTTTTCACACCGATTGTAAAGCTCCTTTTCATTATCTTTAACAATGCCGTATGTTCTGGGAATGCCCCCTGCACCTTCAACAAGGCCCCCCAGGGTATAGGAATTGATGTCCCGGATATGACCGGGAGGCGGTTCTTCGGAAACCGGAACGACCTCATCACCTGTTGAAATGATCCCGACCCGTGGTTTGGCATACACCGTTACAGAATCCACACCAAAGGCTGCCATCAGGCCGGCCTCCTGGGGCCTTATTTCCTGTCCGGCCATTAAAATGGTTTTCCCCTGTTCAAAATCCTCGCCCCGTTCGATCACAAACTGCCCCGGTGCAACACTTTTGTAGACCTCCACCGTGTGTTTATCCACTGTTTCGGTGATTTCAATCATCACGACACTGTCCGCGCCCTGTGGCAGCATGCCCCCGGTGGCAATGCGAGCCGCTTCCCCCGGACCCACATCAAAGGTTGGTTTTTCCCCCATGGCCACGGACCCGACAATGGTCAACCAGGCCGGACTGCCCGATGAGGCTCCAAAGGTTGATGAGGCCCTTACCGCATAGCCGTCCATGGTGGCACGGGAAAAATCCGGCAGATCCCTGTCCGAGACAAGGGGTTTTGCAAGAATCCGTTTATGGGACTGGTCCAAAGAGACCTGTTCCACGGTTTTTATTTTAAAACGATCCCTGAACTCAAGCACCGCGTCAAGGGTCATCACTTTAAAAAACTCTTTCATGAAAAACCTTCCTGATCATTTGTAAAACTCTTTTATGCCCCGAATGACAACCCACCTCAAACTGGACAGATTAATCCCTTGATACCCTCGACAAAATCCTATATTTAACATCTAACAATTGATTTGTAAAAACATCAGTGATTATAAAAGGAAACCTAATGAAAAACTCATACGTGTCAGGCCTTCTGACCGCCTTGTTCCTTGTGGTTCTTTTCTGTTCCCCCGGCCGTTTAAACGCAGAGGCTGCTTCCACAGCCCCCATTCCCGAAAATCAAAAAAAAGGGGCATCACTTGACGCCATCATTGATGGCCTTGAGCACCGATACAAGGCCGACTCCTTCAGTGCCCTTTTTTACCAGGAATCGCCCCTTCCCGACATACAAATCACGGAAAAAGCCCAAGGTAAAGCCTTTTTCAAAAGACCCGGAAAATTTCGATGGTCTTATGAAACACCCGATGTGCTTGATTATATTTCCAATGGGGATATCCTCTGGATCCACAGTCCCGCAGACAACAACGTCTGGATCGGTCATGCCGGAGATTTTTTCGGGAAAGAAGGAAGCGCAGCTGTTTTGACAGATATCAAGCAAATCCGGACACGATTCCATGTGGCCCTGGCCGAACCCTTTGATGAACTCAGTTATCATCTAAAACTCAAACCAAAGAATTCTGTTCTGGGTGTCAACGACATTGACCTGTCCATTGACAGAAAAACCTTTGATATTTTAAAAATCATATCATTTAATATGAATGGGGAGGAAACCCGTGTCATGTTCCGTGATATGAATTTCAATCCCTTGGCCGATGACAGCCTTTTCAACTTTACAGTTCCGGAAAACGCCATCGTCATTCCCCTGGACTGATGGGGCCTGTCACCCACGGGAGATAAGGATCATTCATGAAAGATAAAATCAAAGCCCTGCTCAAAGAAAAAAATGCCATACTTCTGGCCCATAATTACCAGCCACCCGAGATCATGGATGTGGCGGATCTGTGCGGTGATTCCCTTGAACTCAGTATCACGGCCGCCCAAACCGATGCCGACATCATCGTATTCTGCGGTGTTCATTTCATGGCAGAGACCGCATATATCCTGTCACCTGAAAAAACCGTGCTTCTCCCCAGAACCGATGCCGGATGCCCCATGGCCGACATGATCACACCAGAGGCCCTTACTAAAAGGCTGGCCGAGCTCCCCCCCATGCCCGTGGTCACCTACGTGAATTCATCGGCGGCCGTCAAAGCCCTTTCGACCATCTGCTGCACCTCGGCCAATGTGATCAAGGTTGCAAACAGCCTGGATGCTCCTGAAATGCTCATGACTCCAGACCGGAACCTGGCCCTTTACGCGGCGTCGAAAACCAGTAAAAAAATCCATCTCTGGGACGGGTACTGCCCCTTTCATAACGCCCTGACTCCGGACGATGTCCACCTGGCCAGGAAGGCCCACCCGGATGCCGTGTTCATGGCCCATCCGGAATGTCCGCCCAATATCCTTGAATTGGCCGATGTGATCCAAAGCACATCCGGAATGATCCGTTATGCCTCGGAATCCAAGGCCAAATCCTTTATCGTGGGCACGGAGATCGGCATTCTTTACCCCTTGAAAAAAGCAATGCCGGATAAACAGTTTTTTCCGGCATCGCTGAAGATGGAATGCCGGGATATGAAAAAAATCACCCTGGCTGATATTGTGAACAGCCTTGAGACTATGACGGGGAAAGTCACTGTTCCCGAGGATATAAGGATTGCAGCACTCCAGGCGGTTCAGCGGATGGTGGCGCTGGCTTAGCGGGAAAGGACACGGACTGACACGGGCCTGGGACTTTGGGGCGTATTGTCCGTGACTGTCGGTGTTCGGCCTTGACTGGCCTTGTGAATTTCATGGACTGACACGGACAAGCACGGACTGACACGGGCCTGGGACTTTGGAGCGTATTGTCCGTGACTGTCGGTGTTCGGCCTTGACTGGCCTTGTGAATTTCATGGACTGACACGGACATGCACGGACTGACACGGACCTGGGACTTTGGAGCGTATTGTCCGTGACTGTCGGTGTTCGGCTTTGACTGGCCTTGTGAATTTCATGGACTGACACGGACAAGCACGGACTGACACGGACCTGGGACTTTGGAGCGTATTGTCCGTGACTGTCGGTGTTCGGCCTTGACTGGCCTTGTGAATTTCATGGACTGACACGGACAAGCACGGACTGACACGGGCCTGGGACTTTGG
>JAHIRD010000263.1 GCA_018818835.1 Pseudomonadota bacterium | reverse complement strand
ATGAGTATTCAAGTAGTTGCGGGATTATATGCTTACATTGTTGCGGAGTGGTGGGCATACACTCTATTGTTGCCTCTTTCTGGAATAATTATTGAACATGATAAATTTAAACTTGAATGGAACTGGTTTGACAGGATTCATATTGTTATGTTTCTTAGTATTATTTTTCTGATTCACAGATTCGCTTTCTTTGTTATCGCAGGGTTATTGGCAGTATATTTAATCTTGAGATTGAAAAAAACGGTTTATGGAATTGGTTCAATAGTCGCTTTAACCGTTTTAATCTGGGTTACTAAACTGGATGCACCATATAAAAATAACATATTGTTTAGTGATATGGCGTTGGATGTTAAAATTATCTCATGGTTTCAGCATGTTATTGCGGGGGCACATAATTCCCCACTTGTATATTTAGGGTTGTTAGGAGCTATTGGGGTGGTAGGTTATACGTTGATTGTGCGGTCTGACTTTAATAAATGGTGTTGGATGGTGATTTTATCATCCCTGCTTTTAACAATATTTTTTTCGGCAGACGATTTCGCTTGGAGAATCACCTATCTGTTTCCTTACCCAGTGTTCGCAACGATCCTTATGAAGTGGTTGTATGATCGGAAACAGGATTGGACTATGACGCTAATTATAATTACGATTGCGGTGCAGTTCATGATTGCATCGACTTGGTGGCATAACTTCTACATCCATCGAATATTGTACGGTAGTTTATAATTGATTTTAGATATTGGCTCAGGTTTGAATAGTATGGGTGATGTGAATATTGACCTTGATCTTTCGAGAAGGCGTGGAATCTTTATTCTAGCGGATGCGCAGTTTTTACCTTTCAAAAATAACTGTTTCAACATGATTCGTGCTACACATGTTATTGAGCATTTGCAGAATCCTTTACAGTTCATTAATGATGCGTATAGGGTTACGAAGGATCAACTGTTAATTATTTGTCCTCATAAGTATGCGTTGAAGGCTAAGTATAATGGTCATTTGTGGGGTTTTAATGTGAGATGGTTTGAGAAGGCGTTACAGACGCTTGGGATCCACAGTTACAGGATCCGCACAACATTCTATGCTGTTATTCCTTACGAAATAATAGTTGAAGTAAAGAAATGAATGTTAATTATCCCACTCAATTTTACTGTAGTTCATGTCCTAGAAGAATGAAACATGAGGAGGCTATCTGTGACTCTCAAGGTTCGTATAGGTGTCCAGTGTGTAACAGGTTGCTTCGTACTAAACGTGCTAGACATAGGAGAAAATATTGTGTGTATAAAGATGCGGTATGTCCTTCACAGTTCTGGAATCGCTAACCATTTTTATGATGCGCTTTAAGGGTTGATGAAATTTTGGGTGAAAAAAGTTTTCAACAGGAATTTAATCAATTTCCAAACATGATTCAGGCTTGGATGAAGATGGATCTAACTATTGAGGAGATTGAATTTGCACGTAAAGCGTTGCTGACTATTGATACGGAGTTAGTTGATCGTATTTCAGATTTAAGGGAGAGAAAGGAAGCTAAACAGGTTATTATAAAGCATACGCAGACACGGAAACAGAGGCGTTGTCCAGATCGTAGACCATTATGTCATTTTAAAGGTTCATGTAAATACCAGACTCATAAACGTACTAGAACAGTTAAGAAACTGTCTAAAGAATGGCATTGTACCTCACATAATCCTTGTAATCAGAAAAACGGTTTAGACTAATGAAACGGATCCTACTCCTTCTGTTGTTAATCTCTCTCATTCCTGTTGTTGAGGGTCAGGTTGGCGTTAGACCTTTCGCTAAAGTTTTCACGTTAGGATCCATAACGGTTGATGCACCTGCCACAGTTTTGATCAGTTGGGAGTATCCGTTAGCTGAACCTATTAAGAAGAATATTGTGTCGTCAGCAGAGTATTATGAGGATGAATCCGACTTTTACTATAGTATAAGGGTTAACGGTCACGATGTTTTATGTGATGTTAACTTGGATTTAAATTGGGGTAACACTTCTATCCAGTTTCTAAATGTTACAGTGATTGGTACAGATCTTTCTCAAACTAATAGTTCCGCTACGAAGGAAAATGCTATAATAAGCT
>JAHIRD010000091.1 GCA_018818835.1 Pseudomonadota bacterium | reverse complement strand
TGTTCCCGGCCACGCTCTGGATATTGCAAAAGACATTATCCCCAAAGGACAACGCCAGGGTGATGAATGAATATAAAAACGAAACGTAATCTTCTTGTTCAAGGTTGTCCGATGACCGGCCATATTTGGATTCATTTACAGTGCCATTTTTACCATTTGGTGTCCGGCCCACATTATAGGGTGGGCTGGTAAAACACATATCCGCCCGGTTATTTCCCATCAGGCGTTTTACATCCACCTCATGTGTCGCGTCACCGCAGAGAAGAAGGTTTTTCCCCAAACAGATCAGGTCACCCGGCCTTGTGATTGCTTCTTCCGGAAGTTCGGGGATCTCATCTTCATCGGTCAGGCCTTGGGGGTCTTCTTCCGTTTCCATGTATTCAGACATAAAGTTATCCATATCAAAGTCCGGAAGATTCAGATCACCGACGATGTCATGGATATCGAGTTCGTTTGCAGACAGAAATTCATACAGTCCATCCTCAGTGATCTTTGCGTAATGGGAATTCAAGATCAGGAGCTTCTCAGCGGCTTCGGATTTAGTGGCAGCCATGATTTCAACCACCGGAATCGGGTCTATGGTGTAGCCCTCTTTGATTAAATTCCTGACCGCAAACGTCCTCTGATGGCCATCGAGGATTGAATCGTTCCAGATAAAAACCGGGAACGAGAACCCATGCTTCAGAATCGACCGTTTCAGCTTGTCGAGTTCGGATTCCGGAAGCGTTTTCAGGTTCCCCTGGAAGTTTTTCAACTGATCCAGGGACATATATTTGGACCCTTTGCAGGTGATATTGATTTCAGGCATGTTTTAACCTTTTTTGACCATTTCTTTAACGGGTTAAAAGCGATCTAAGTATTTAGAATAACGCGATATACATGGATCACTTTTAACCCCCTTTTAACAACTTTTTCAGGCCTCTAACTACCGAATAAAAGCGCGGAGGCGTACCCCTGTTAGTCTGACAGAAAGTAAGGACCCAAAAACTCACGCCTGTAGCTGCTTTGCAATGAGTTTTGTATACATTTATAACATATTAATATTATAGTTATATTGTTACTATTTAGAAGGATTGCCATTTGAAGTGATCTTCCTTATCCTGTTCCGATAGTCTTCAGCAGTTGCAGTGATCCATTTGTTACGAGTGTTTATATAAAGCTTCCTGAACTCTTTATATGCAGCAGGTGTCAGGAAGTATCCTGCCAACTCATAGAGCGTATCGTCTGCCTGCCTTGCTTGATCTATTAGGTTGCTTACGTGGTTATCCATAACCTCTCCTCTACATTTTATTCCTTGCAACAAGGGCCATAAGAAGGGCGTCAGAGCGTCCATGGTGTTTCTTGAGGCACAGGTCTGCCCCAGGGAACAATCGCCTTGCCACGACAAGGCTTCTTTGCTTGGGGTCTATTCCATCCGTTGGGGTGATCAACCCCTTCTGCCATTCACGGGGTGCTACCAGGGTGAATGGTATTTTAAATGCGGAAAGAATGCCGTGCCACACACCGCAGTTGACCCCGAACTTGAACATGCTAACCGTGCCGTTACCGGGACGTGAGGATACCTTCTCTATCAGCGCCAGGGTAATATCGTAATCTTCTACCCACTCCCGGATTTCTTTTGCTGCCAGGACAGAGTCCCCTGGCCAGTCGAAATAATCCATCGCTTCTTCGGATATTAAAGCAGCTGCCCCGTTCTGACCGGGATCTATTCCGATCCATGCTTTTGGTTTTTGAGTTTCCATTTTTCACCTCTTTTCCTGATAATAAAGTTATACTACTGTACACCGTTTGAAGGATTGAACCCTGAAAGGGGTATTACTTCTTTGCGACTTTTGTTTTTTATAATATATATAATAATATTATATATTTATATATATAGTGTCTCTATTGTCACGTCGCGTATATATAAAAAGCTATATAAATATATTTTAGAAGCTTTCCTTGATGCGACATGTGACACGCGACGCGTATATATTAGGTTCCTGATATTAAAAGATTTCTTCCATTTTCAAGAGTCGCATTTCTACCATATCCCGTCTCTGACATTCCCACCCCAAACTTCCCTTTTTTCCTTTTATAGGATGTGCGACATGAGACGGGGGACACATCATTGCAACATTTTATTTTTATAAGATATTTTCTCATTTTTAATACTTCTTCAAAATGCGACAGTTTAAATTGCCCATATTTTCCGTCGCATAAAAAAGTGACATTCATTTCTTTGCCATGTAGTAGTAAGAAACCTTTCTGCCATTAGACGCCGTATACTCTCCTGCTCCGATTTCTTCCGATAGGATAAGGGAGTCTAAAAATTTTTTCAGTTCAGATACGAGAATCCCCCTGCAGGAGCCTCTTTGAAGGTCCCTTATGGTTGCCCCGAAATATTTGTTTCGGTTTTTAAAAGAGGCCTCCCTGATGGATTTCAGGATCTTTTGTTTCCACCGGTGGATCTCCGTATCTGCCACGTTATTTTGAATCTGTTCGATCAGATGCTCTGATAAATGTTCCACTAACTCGCAAGCCCATTTGATGGAATCGAAAGAGACTTCCTTGGTATTTTCCCTGTCCAGAGAAACAGCATGAATCAGGGACAGTTTGGCCGCGTGTTCGCCGCATCTTCCGTAAATGGAAGATATGGCATCGGTCTTGTTCTCGTTCTTCAGTTCGTGCCATTTTTTTTGGTATTGGTTTAAAAGCTCCTGGGCTTTGATGGATCTGGGAATGATTTTGGGTATGGGGATGTTCACGAGGTTCCCCCGGTTGTGATCAATATCGACTCTGATGTTGTAGAGTTTGTTGATGTTCTCGACCAGCATAGGGTTCTCATGAAATGCCGTAATCCCCTTTGGAAAAGGCGCATCATGTAATGATTCAAAAACAAGAACGCGAGCCAAAAAGCCATCCGATACTTCCCCAGGCGTGATCGCTTCCCAGAACCGTTCCGGAGTTGATGCGCCAAATAGAGACAGGTTGTGCCAGGGAACAGTGAGGATATCCCCATTGGCATAACTCTTTGTTTCCGGGCGGTCCGTGGATGAAAAGAGCTTGGTCAAAAGCCTCGGGATGTCTGCGGCTGAGGAATTCGGGGTTTTCAAACCTTTCAATACCAGCCCGATTTCATCGAGCATCAGCATGCATATTTTCTGGTCGGCATCTGCGAGCCACTTTAATATTGATGTAGATGAGGTCAGTTCCGTTGGCCCTAATGTCCTTGCCGCATCGGTTCTCAATAACAGCTGAGGGATGGAATTGAACGGTGCGTTTTTCCCCGTCCCGGAATAGCCAAGGACGATCCCGTAAATATTCGTTCTGAGGCCCGTTTCGGTCTGAACCTTCTGGCCGATCACAGTACCCAGGGTGATAATGGCCGCTGCAAGGGAAAATATCGGGACGGATACGGTCGAGTTCACTTCGATGTAATCCATTATTTCCTGAAGAACTCCAGAAGGCGAAAGAAGGGTGTCCGGTATGTTTTTCCCCCCTCCTTTTTCCGATTCGGTTTCAGGTATCACGATGGGGTGATGGGTTTGGTGCCTCTTTCGGATCGATTTTACGGTCCTGATCAGTTCTTTTTCATCTAAAGGTGGCGTGTTGTTTTCGTTCCAGGCTTTGGCAAGGATGATCACTTCCTCATCGTCAAGGCCCTTTGATATCCATGACCCTGCGAGTTTCGCCAGGGTATCGTTTCGCATCCCTTCTGTTACAGGTTCATTGACCGGGAGGGTTTTGGCCATGGTAAGATCGAGGCCGAGGTTGCCCTGGACTTTTGTGTAGGGGTCAAATTCCAGCAGGTCATCCCAACCGTCCATGATGAAGCGCCATTGATATTTGTGGCCGTTTTCATGGATGGAGGGGGGGACGATGAAATAACCGCCTTCCCCCCGGATATCCACTTCAGGTGCCAACCGAACCGCATTTTTAATGGTCACGCCTTCAGGGATTTTAAAGACGGCATGGATACCTTTTCCGGTGATTGAATAGACTCCGGTCTTGGGCAAATGGGCATTTATCCAATCAATCCCTTTGGGACCATCCGCATCGATGACGAAGATGCCGGATATCTTTCCGCAGATGACGGCAACATTGGCATCGGGCCAGGCACTCCACCACCGTTCTATTTCTTCATGGGTCGGGTGCCGGTCCTGATACTCGGACCACTTGATATAGGGCTTTTTGTCGGATCGTTTGACCGGTATCACGGAGAACCCCATTTCAAGATATTCGATGGCGTGGTTCAGCATGGGATCTCCTCGATGGGTAACCGTTTGATCAGGACCGGCTCCTTTTTGGTGGCGCTCAGCCAGTCATCACATTTGATCCCCCAGGTGAGGATCGGGTACGGGTGATCCGGGTGACGGCAGGTTGAGGTTAACCCTTTAAATCCCATGTAATAGCAGGTGCCGCATACGTGTTCGGTCACGATGGCCTCCTCAGGAAATTTACAGTTGATTCTTTGATCGCAGTATTCACAGGTCAGGCTCTCCGGGATTTTATCAGGCGGTTCGTTTGCTGTGATGATGTCATAGGCCCTCTGGTGAAGGGCGTTGAAATCGGATGAATTGAAAGGGAGCCGTTCGGTATAGATCTCCGAGGTGTCTTTGCATTGAACGACAACGAGTGCCCGTTCGAGGCCTGAATATCCCATGTAACACTGGCACTGACAATAATAGATGGGGTAGACTTTCCGGACGCCGTATTTTTTGAACTTTGCATACTTCTTGGCATTGGCCGATTTGCATTCGAGGATATGGGGCCTGAAGGTAACGCCGTGGATAATGCCATCGCAATGGCCACGGAAAAAACCGTTATGGGCTGAAAATGCATCTTGCTGTCCTTCCACTTTATATCCAGCAAGGCTTAAATGATGGATCAGCTCTTCCTCAATCCGGTCCCCAAACCGGAACAGCATCTTGATCCTGCCTTCCAGAGGGACCGGAGTATACTTCCTGAAATCGTACCAGAGCTTTCTTGGGCAATCGTGGCCGATCTGGGACATGCCGAGATAATTCCGGGATTCTTTTTTCGATTTGGCCGCTGCCTCATACAGTTCATTGACGATTCTGTTTTGTACGCTTTCAGGTAATATAGCCATTTTATAAATTCCAGGGTTTGACTTGCCAGGAGTGAACTTTCATCCATCTGCCGTCCTCGATCACTTCAACCCGTTCGGGGATGGACATTTCAAGTTCACCGATCCGTTTCAATACTTCGTCGGTCGATTCCGGCGGTTCGGTACCCACAAGAACCTGCCAGGACTTTCTCGATTTCTGCCGGGCAAACGGGTGCATGTTTCCATCGAACATGAAAAATTCATGGATCTGAAGGGGCGCTATCCCATCGGTGTTCAGGGTGAGTTTCAGCATCCGGTTCCCGGAGTTGGAAGTATAATCAGAGACTGAATAATTACCGATTTTCACGACAAAAGGTTCCGGGAGCTTTTTGATCCAGGATACGGTTTGCATTTCAACCGAATCGTTCTGTTCATATACTTCCTGAGGGAATTTATATCCGCACTCCTTGCAGGTAAGCGCGGCTCCCGGTAAGATAGAGCGGCAGGAAGGGCACGTTTTTTGAACCGGCAGCGCATTTACCTTTCTTCCGGGTATGGGGATAATGGGATTGTCCGGGTCACCGTGTTCTCTGCAGTTATTGGACAGATCCAATATGAGAACATTTTTCTTGTCCGGGTGAGGCCGAAGTCCACGCCCGACCATCTGGACATAGAGAGCGGCGGACTTGGTGGGACGGCACATGATGATGCAATCTGTGGCCGGACAATCCCATCCTTCTGAGAGAACCATGACGTTTACGAGAATTCTGATACTTCCCTGTTCAAAGTGTTTCAGGATGAGTTCCCGTTGAGAATTCGACATTTTTGAATGGATACAGGCGGCATTGTACCCTTCTTTTTTGAAGACGCTGGCCACGATTTCCGCATGCTCGATGGTCACGCAAAAAACGACGATGTATTTTCTGTCTTCAGCATATCGCTGGTAGGCCTTTACGGCAGAGCCCACATGGATCTCCTTGCTCATTTCATCCGAGAGTTCTTTGATGTTGTAATCCCCGGACACGTTGATCTGTTTCAGGTCGGAAGAAATATCAGCGATTTCCTTTGCCTTGAATTCACACAGATACCCCTGCTGCTGAAGATCCTTTATCCCGATTCGGTAGTTCATTGCCGGGAACCAGTTCTCATGTTCGGGCTTTTTCACCGGGCCATAGATATACCCGTGGCCCAGCCGGAAAGGTGTTGCCGTCACGCCAAGTACGCGGGTGTTCTTGTTATAATTGAACATCGTCCGGAGGAACTCCTGATATTGGGATGGCTCGTTTTGAGGTCCCAACCGGTGGACTTCATCGATGATGATCAGGTCGAACGGAACGGTCGTTTCGATCCGGTTGATGAGCGTCTGAATGGTACCGATTGTCACATTGGAATGCACATCAACCGTTTTGGCAACGCTTGCTGATGCAATTCCAATGGGACAATCCGGCCATACGGAGAGCATCTTTTCTTTGGCCTGCTTTACCAGGATGCCCCGGTGGGTAAGGACTGCGATCCGGAGATTCGGCCAGCGTTCAAGGAGTCGCTGAATCAGGGTGCAAAAAAATATGGTCTTACCCGCACCGGTCCCTGCCTGGATCAGGATGAACGGTTCAAGAGGGATGGCATCCATCGTGATGGATACCATCTCCTCCTGATATGGGCGGAGCTGGACCATTATCTCGCTTGCTCCCAGGGCATGAGGGGTTTCTTTTGTTCTGAGGGGGGTGTTTCCGATGAAGATGGCGCTGATCGCTGAACCGGCCCGCTTCCCTCAATGCTTTTATACGCGG
This sequence comes from Pseudomonadota bacterium, assembly GCA_018818835.1. GTDB lineage: Bacteria > Desulfobacterota > Desulfobacteria > Desulfobacterales > Desulfolunaceae > JAHIRD01. Next base: position 1,534 of record JAHIRD010000091.1, on the reverse strand, counting down.
ATATCTTGTTTTTCGGCTCATACTGACCGGACTCGTCTTTTTCGATTTTGAGTCGGACCATGCATCTTAAGCCATGAAGCTCCTCGGTATCCGCGATATAATTGGGGTTCTTGTGGCGGCAGCAGGTGGCGATAGTCTTCAGTTTTGAAAGAGAAATATCCCGGACAGTCGAGTTGTTTTTCGTAGGTGTCGGGGCAAGGGAGAGGTATTCCCAGACTTTTCCGGGTTTTCCGTCCTCGAGTTCAAATTCGAAAACAATGCATTTGTCTTTGCCGTCATTGTGGGTGATGCTTGTATCGGATACTTTTGCCGGGTACCAGCCGGGAGGGCGGACTTCAAACCCTTCCTGGACATCATGACCGGACAAGTTGACATTTAATTGGGCCATTTTACTTTCCTCCGTTTAAAATTTTGTTTTTGATGGTTAAAAGATTGGGGATTTCTATTGGGTTGAGTTTCCCCGATCGGTCTTTGGCCGGGTATTCTTTCACCGGTTGAGTGTAAAAGATCCGGTGATCCCTGCCGTCGCTGTCCTGTTCGATGGTGAGGTAGAAGACTTCATCGAAAAAGGACGGGAGCTTTTCTTTCAGGCCTTTTCCGGACATCATCGGGGCTATATAGCGCTTGTTGTTTTCGTCTTTTTCAACGGTTTCAAGTGAGGTAAAGACCACATTGTATTCCGTAAGGTCTCTGAAGGCCTTGATCAGGGTGGTCATGATCGAAGAGTAGTCTCCCCACATTTTATAGGTGTCGGAAGCATTCGGATATTTTTCTTTCATGGCTTCTTCACAGCGGGATGCGATTTCTGTCAGGGAGTCGATGAAGATCCAGGAATACCGTTCTTTCATTTCAGGGGTACTGGCAAGGAGCTGGTAGGCTTGTTTGAATTCTTCGAGAGAGCTTATTTCATACCCTTCGACTCTTCCGGCTTTCACGAGGTCACGGACGGCAAGGAGTCCTGACTCTGCTGAGATGACGACCACCTTGTCAATAGTATCCGGATCAATGATTTGTTGCCAAGCCCCATCGATGAAAGCATGACCTGATATGGTCCAGATAAGGGAGGTTTTGCCGATTCCGGGTTTTCCGATTATCAAGCAGCAGATCCGTTCTGCCGATTCTTGTGTAATGGTTTTAAGCATCGGCTACCTCCTCGATCAGTTCATAGGTTACCGTAGGCGCGTTTTCTTTCACTTCCGACGCCCAGTCTATGGCTCTTTTAAATTCAGGATTGGCTGCACATGCCAGATCCAAAACTTTTTTGGAATGGGGTTTGTATTCGGGTTTGAACACGTCGTGGAAATTCTGAAAGTGCGAGATAGCCTGCTTTAGTTTTTCCTGGTCCCATTTTACGGTTGAGGAAAGGGAAATTTTGGCCTTGATTTTGTCCGACTCAAGGTAACCGGTTTTTTTGCCGTCTTTAAAGGATGCAAGGGATGCTATTTTTTCATTGATTTCCCTCAGCTTCTCGGTACGTGAGGTGATCCCCTGCTTCAGGTGCCAGCCCTGTTTGAGCAGTTCATCTATTTCTGGT
>JAHIRD010000090.1 GCA_018818835.1 Pseudomonadota bacterium | reverse complement strand
TGAAGGGATTAAACTGACCACACAAAAATTATTTAACCTTGCACATGACATCAAGAATTGCCCTAATTGGACTCGCCTTTTTCTGTCACTTGGATCTGATTGTTCTGGGGTTCTATTGCATAATTGACGATTTTTATGTGTTTTTATCGGGCTTCAAAATGAAAACATTCTGATATTGATAACCCATTAAACCCAATTACATATACAGTATTATAGTCTAAAGTCCCACATCGCAAAGAAAACATACAGATATTTAATAAATACAACCAGTTTTTCAAACGTAGAAACGTATACCCCTGGACCAGCTCATTCCATTAAATCAAGCCAATGTGTTTATGATTCCTGACCGCTACACTTACTTGGTGTTACCTCTTATTGCAAGCGTATAGCGGGTGCCTTTCCCGGTTCCGTGCTTTTCCAGGTAGTGATCTTTTACAAGTTCTCGCAACCTGACCTTGATCGTGTTCCGGTTTTCTCCGGTCATGGACTCGATATCTGAGATGGCAAGTTCCCAGTGCTCTTTTATCAGTTCAAGCACTTGCTTTGAGAGCTTAGGCAATGAGACCATGATCTTTTCCCGGGCTATTTTCCCGGCAAGGATCGTTGTCTGAGTTCTCAGGGATAACAAAAAAAATGTTAGCCAGGGTTCGAAATCCTCTTTTTCGGATTTAAACGTTCCTTGGGTCTTTCTAAGTGATAGATAATATTTGTCTTTGTTTTTTTCAATCACACTTTCCAGCGAGCTGTAGGAAACATAGTGATAACCACTTTTCAATAACAGCAGCATGGTCAGTATCCTTGATAGCCGGCCGTTTCCATCCTGGAACGGGTGTATGGCCAAAAAATGCACGGCGAACACCCCGATAATCAGCAAGGGGTGGAGTTCTTCTTTTTCAAACTCGCTGTTTGACCAATCAACGAGCGATTTCATTTCACCGGGTGTTTCAAACGGTGTTGCCGTTTCAAACACAACGCCCAATCGCTTTCCCTCTGGAGAAAATGCTTCAACATGATTGGGCATTTTCTTATACTCCCCCCGGTGGCGGATGTCTTTTGAACTATACTGCAAAAGGAGCTTATGCAACTGCTTGATGTGATTTTCCGTGATCGGGATATCGTTATGGGATTCATAAACCAGGGCCATGGCTTCCGCATATCCGGCCACTTCTTCCTCATCCCGTGTGCTGAACGATTTGGTCTCCAGGCCGGATAAAAGGGCTTCGATCTCACGGTCCGTAAGCTTTACCCCCTCGATCCTGGTGGATGAACCGATGGATTCGATGGTAGCCACCCTCTTTAACGCTTCAAGACGGTCCGGGGCCAGGTTCCCGATGGCTTGCCACTGCCCTTTAAATTCATCGATCCCGGCGATAAGCTTCAATATTTCGTTTGTAATGATGATCAAGGGTTTCTTCATACGTTGGCCTTTCAATACCCATAAATATACCCATATATACCCATAAATACCTGCTTTGTCCATGGTTTATTTTAGGCGTTCACCGGGGTGGTATTTTGCGTGGATGTCTTTTAAATCGTTGCTCGTGACCCGCGTGTAAATCTGGGTGGTAATCAGGGATTCGTGACCGAGTATTTCCAGAAGTGACTCCCAGTAACTCCTGATTTTCATAATCACAAGTCAAGGTTTGCCACCATGGCCCTTACAATTTGATGGTAACCAGGACAATTTTCTACTTCAGATTCTCATTGATAACCCATTGAATCAAACTACAGATATAGTATTAAAAATACTGAAGTTTCCCATCGCAAAGAAAACATACAGATATATTTCATAAATCACAAGTTTTTCTAAGTCTGAATTTCTAAGATCTCGACAAAACCCATGGATAGCGATTGCTGTCTCTCACGGGCATAAGTCTCTGTGCCTCTGAAAACGTGTTTTGTCAAACTTTTTCAAAAAGTTTGGCTCCCGGCAGGGCCGCCGGAGGCCATTTTTATCATTCTTCGCGCTCTTCGTGTTCTGATTTACCCTGTGAACAAAAAAAGAATTGACGAATGGTCAGGAGTTGATTAAATACTATTTTTCAAAGGATTACTACGAAAGTGATTTTGAAATTTTCATAAAAGTAAGGCCCTGACAGACACCGGTTGTCAGGATACATAGGTTTTTAGTTAAACATTCAGCCACGAAGGCATTGATGACAGAGATTCTGTCATGCCTTCGTGGCTTTTTTTTTGATTTTTTTTAACGACAGCAGGTTGGGAGATTATAAACCTGTTTTCATGGGGATAAAAATAGGAAAGCAGCCGAACCGGCCAGGGTTTGGGGCTGCTTTCCAGGTGAATACACCGGAATTCAGGCGTATCGGCAAACTCATATCACGTGTCGATTTCTCCGTCAATTCCGGATCTTAGAATGAACTTTTGGAGTAAAGGAGACAAGATGATGACGTGTTTATCACCCCCCAGGGTCAATGCAGCCCTGGAATGGGCAAGCCGGAGGATTTTGGGGTTTTCCGTGATTCTGACCTTATTCTTTGGACTGGTTTGCCCGGTTTTTGGTGAAGAGGAGCACCATGATGTGGTCAATCTGGACCAAATCGTTGTCACGGGAACAAAAACGCAACACACATTGAAAGATGTTCCCGTTGAAACCATTGTGGTCACCGAACAGGATATCAAGGCTTTAAATGCTGAAAATGTCATGGATATCCTGGGAACCATTCCGGGCATTCAAACGGCCAATCATGATGATGTTTTCGGAACCTATACCTGGAACGCCAGTATGAACGGCCTTCCCTTTGACAGCGGCTATGCCCTGGTTCTGATTGATGGGCAACGGGTCATGGGTTGCGGGGCCAGCGGCGGTATGGGCGAATACGGCATCGGTCTCAACCAGGTGCCCGTGAGCATGATCGAGCGAATCGAGGTGGTCAAAGGACCGGGGTCCGCCTTGTATGGCAGTGATGCCATGGCCGGAGTGATCAACATCATTACCCGAAAAATTCCGAACCACCCCACAGGAACGGCCGGCATGTCCTATGGCAGGTATTCTGTCCAGCGTGAAAATGCAGACGGCAGCGAGGAAGACGCACCGAACAGCCGGGTGATGAACCAGTCCTATGTGTCCTACGGGGACAGACTCAGTGATTCGGCCGGATACCTTCTGTACTACAGCTACGAAGGGGCAGAGGACATCAAGGATGTACCCCTGTCCTCCCAGCGCCATTCGTTCATGGGCAAGGTGGATTCCCAGGTTGGGGATCAGGTGGATCTCTCCCTGAAATACGAAGCAGGCCAGTACGTTAAACTTGACAGCCGGGATGAAGACACCTGGGGATTGAGTGCCAAAGCCGATGTTCAGCTCAACCCGGACCATGGGCTTTCCCTTTCTGCCTATACGTATATATGGGATTTTACCCATGGGGCACCGGGATCATCCAGCGGCTACAAGGTGGGGGATGTGGGATACAACCACGGTGAACTCCAGTACACATGGAACATCCAGGAAACAAATATTTTTTCAGCCGGGGCCGAGCTTTTGGAACAGGGCATTAATTACACCATTTTGAACAGTGACAATAGCCTGGTGGTGGTGGATGAAACCGTGGATGTATACAGCGCTTACCTCCAAGATGAATTAAAGGTGGGACAGGACCTGACCCTGGTTGCCGGTGCACGTTTTGATGACCACTCCACCTTTGGCAACGAGGTAAACCCCAAGTTCAGCCTTATGTACAAGCCCCTTGACACCACCACCTTCCGGGCCTCGGCCGGAAAATCCTTCAAATCCCCCACCATCCGACAGCTTTACTACAGTATCCCCTACCAGCACGGGACCTGGTACAACCAGTCCAACCCGGACCTGGAAGCGGAAAAGGCCCTGGGCTATTCGGCAGGATTAGAGCACTGGATGATGTCCAACCAGGTGATGCTGAGTCTGGGTTATTCACGGAACGATATCGATGACATGGTGGTCAGTGAAGATACCGGGACCCTTTACAACGGTCTTCCCCTTATGATCTACCGGAATGTAAACAAGGCCTATACCCAGAGCATTGAATTTATGTGTCGGGCCCATCTGTCCCGGTTTTCCCATCTGACCCTGTCCTATACCTATATGGATACAAAAATCGAAGAATCCGGCAATCGCCTGCCCTATGTTCCCGAGCATGCCCTTTCCCTGGTGCCTTCCTTACGGCTTTTTGAGGATCAGCTGGGTTTGAGCGCCACGGTGAGTTATGCGGGGAAACAGTACACCGGCACGGACAATGTCGCTCAGATCGATGCATCCACCACCCTGGACACCAAAATGGACCTGGTCCTTTCCCCCAAAGCCAGTCTGTCTCTGGAAGCCGACAATGTGCTCGATTCAGCCCAGGGTCGCATCGGCTCCTGGCAGGTTGGGCGAAGTTATATGGCCAAACTGGATCTTACATTCTAAACCCACGGTATAAAAAGGAGAAAAAAACATGACACATTCAATGACATCACAGATCAGTGCATCCCACAGAGTCCTGTTCCTCATCGTTCTGCTGGTTCTTTGTTCATCACCGGCCCTGGCCCATTTCCCCTGGCTCAATGCCGTTGATTACACACCGCCTGAAGGGTCGGCCCTGGAGCTTAACATCGGATGGGGTCATGCCTATCCCTTTGCCCCGTTTTTGAAAAAAGAGGCTGTGGAAGGCCTTTCCCTCACAGGACCGGACACGCATTGCCCCAAACTTGAGTTTGTGTCGGACATTGAAATCAAATCCACCGAGAGCCTGACCATACCGGGAGCCTACATTATCGCAGCCACCCGTATTCCCGGTTTTCATACCAAAACAGCCCAGGGCTATAAATCCTCGTCCAAAAAGGGGCTGGATCATGTGCTCAGCTGCTCCTTTTCCCATATGAGCATGAAGGCCGTGATCAATGTGGGCGACGGCAAAGGCGTCGTGGATAAACCTGTGGGGCATGATCTTGAAATTGTTCTTATGAAAAATCCGGTGGATGTCCGGGCCGGGGAAGCCATGCCGGTGAAGGTTTTATACAAACAAAAACCCTGGTCCGGCATGATTTTCGCCACCTACGCCGGTTTCTCCACGGAAAAGGAGACCTTTGCCTATGCCACGAAAACAGATAAGAACGGACAAGGAAAAATACGTATGCTCCAGCCCGGCGTCTGGCTTCTCAAGGTATCCCAGGAAGAGACCTATCCCGATCCCTTAGAGTGCGATATCGAATCCTATGTGGCAAGCCTGACCTTTGAAGTGAACTGATCAAAGGGTTAATCACCGGGACGGTGTGTTAAGCCGTCCCGGCATAAAAGGAGGACTGGACCATGAAAACCCCTATGAGATGTTTGATCGCTTTGATGGTGGGGCTGAGCAGCACCCCGGCCCTGGGCCATGGAACCCTGGGATCTTTGAAGATGGAAACAGGGTGGCTGGTTTCGGCGTTTTATGATGACGGTGAACCCATGGCCTATACCGAGGTCCTTGTTTTTCACAACGAGGAATCCATGCCCTTTCAGACCGGCAGGACCGACAAAAACGGAAACTTCATGTTTTTTCCCGACACCCCCGGCATGTGGAAGACCACGATCACGGATGAGATGGGCCACGGCCTGACCCTGAAAACACAGATCGATAATCCCCTTGCCCCCAAGGAATCAGAGATTCCCAAAGGGGCATCCGGCACAAAGACAAGCCGGGCCTTTGCCGGACTCAGCATGATTTTCTTTTTGTCCGGCCTGGGGTTCTGGTGGACTGGCCGAAAAGTACGGAATGAATCTATTGCATAAGGGTCCATTGTTTTTTTTGCCCCCCGCTCCTGATGGTAGCTGAAGAGCAGGTACTTTTCCTCAGCTCGCAACGTGAATCCCCCCGGTTACCCTTACCAGGAAGGATAAGTTTTGTTGATAAACCAATCGTCCATAAAGATCGTTAAACGATTGTAAATATCATAATTTTTTATTGATCAAATGTAGAAGTGATGGTAATACCTACGAGTTATTTCATTCATTTATTAAGGCACTTCAGATGAGGTCCGAATATTTGCATGATCTTCCTGTACGCAAGATCCATAGGATTAAAGTCTTTTTACCGGCGCTTTGATTATTATTTAGATAGTATTTATCTGTTTTGTTATAACGTTGTTTATTTTGATATTTATTAAAATAATAATTGATTTAATATCATAATTCAACGTATTAGTGTTTAATGCTTATTTTTCCCATTCTCATATTTATGGCAATTAGTATGAAAAACAAATTAACAGAAGCGCTTATCGAAAAACTAAATAAATTTGATACAACACCCTTTTTGTTTGTTGGTACCGGATTATCCCTCAGATACATTAATGCGGAAACGTGGGAAGGATTACTTAGAAAATTTGCTGAATTATCAAAAGATAATAAAGAATTTTCATATGAAATATACTTAGAAAATGCAAAACAGCAAAGTAAAGGTTTATTAAAATCAGGCAGTTTATTTTCAAAAATTGCTGGATTAATTGAAAAAGATTTTAATTTGAAATGGCTCCAGGATAAACGATTTTTAAAAAATAGAGAAAGTTTTGGTAATATCGCAAAACAAGGGGTTTCACCGTTCAAAATTGAAATAGCTGATCATTTTAATAAAAAGAAAATTAACTATTCAGATGAAAATCTATCGGAAATAAATATATTAAGACGTGTTGGCGAGAGAAGTGTTAGTGGTGTAATAACAACTAATTATGATACGTTATTAGAAGATATTTTCCCGAATTTTAAAACATATGTTGGACAAGATGAGCTTCTTTTTTCTTCAACGCAATCAATAGCTGAAATATATAAAATTCATGGGTGTTGTAATAATCCAAAAACCATTATTATAACAGATCACGACTACAACAATTTTAACTGCAAAAATGCTTATTTAACTTCAAAATTATTAACAATATTTATCGAGCACCCTATTATTTTTTTGGGCTATTCTTTGTCAGATGAAAATATTGAAGAAATATTGAAATCTCTTGCAAATTGCTTAAGCGAAGAAAAGATAAGCATTTTAAAAGATCGTCTTTTCTTTATTGAGTGGAATAATGGCCACCCCGAAAATGATGAGATATCAACTTTTAGAAAGTCTTTTGGATCAAATAAATCCATTGATATGACAAGGATTTATGTTAATGATTTCAGCGTTATCTACCACGCACTGCTCAACAAAAAAGCGAAATATAACCCACGAGTTCTAAGAGAATTAAAACATGACATTTATAAATTAATATTGACAAATAAACCAACAAAAAGAATGACTGTTAATATTAATGAATCTTCAAAGATTGATTCAATAGATTATGTTATCGGAGTTGGAGAAACAGGGGACATAGAAAGTATTAATATTAGTAATAACAACCTTTCAAAAGTGGGTTATGAATCTATTGATGCTGCTGATATATATAGAGATATAATTTATGATTCTGAAAATTATGATGGTAAAATGATTATTGAAAAAGTGCCTTAAACCTTAATAGGAAGCAACTAATTTAGCCACCTTCTATTTCCAGCACAGGCACTATTAAATCACACACCCATATCGTATAGCAATTTAATTATAATCACCAACAATATCAAGCATGTTATTAACATATGAGTTAATATTACAATATCTGTATTATTTGTCAATCAAAAGTGTTCAAAATAGTACATAAAAGTGTTCTTTTTGTTCTTTATGAACATCTTCAGGTAGTTAAATAGATTGGATCGTTGTGAAATCACGAATAAAAAGTATAAACTAATTGCACATATTAATATGAAACTGGCGGACGTGACTAACCTATTTTTTTCTGATAGCCGTGCAACGGGTGGTTAAAAATAACGGCGATTTTTTAATTGATCAGGATTTTCCCCTTGTCCATGATGCACAGGTCATGGGTGACCCGGGACAGGAAATCATGGTCATGGGAAATCAGGATCATGGATTTGTCCAGGCGATTCAAGATGGTCATGAGCCGTTCCCGGGTTTCGGGGTCCAGTCCGGTTGTGGGTTCATCAAGCAGTAAAATCTGGGGATCCATGGACAGAACTGTGGCCAGAGCCACCAGGCGTTTTTCCCCCCCGGACAGCTTATGGGTGATCCGTTGATCAAAATCCTTCAAACCCACATCCCGCAGGGCTGCCATGGCGATATCCCTGGCCTCTCCATAGGATTTTCCCATATTTAAGGGTCCAAAAGCCACATCGTCGAGCACGGTGGGGCAGAACAACTGATCATCGGAATCCTGGAATAAAAGACCTATTTTTTTTCGGACAGGGACAAAGTCCTTTTCTCTGATTCGTTTTTCATTAAAAATCCTGAGAGTCCCGGCCGAGGGTTTGACCAGCCCCATGATCAGATGGAACAAGGTAGTCTTCCCACAGCCGTTGTGACCCGTTAGGCCGATCCTGTCCCCGGCGCAAAGGGTAAAATCCAGATGATCAAGGGATGGAGATGTCCTTCCCGGATAGGTGAAACAGAGACCTTCAAGCTTTATTAAAACGGCGTTGCTGTGCATTCGATAATCCCCATTCCCATGATCCAGGCGCTGATAATCAAAAAAATGAACAGGTCTTTTTTTGTGATAAAAAAATCCCCTGAACCGTATAATTTGCCGTGAAACCCGCGGCACAACATGGCCCGGTATACACTTTCCGCCCTGTTTGAACTTCTAACGAGGACCATGCCCACCAGACAGGCATAGCTTTTGTATGTATGAACAGATGTTTTTTGCACAAAACCCCGGATATGCATGGCGGTTTTAAGACGCTGGTACTCCTGATGGATCAGGTGAATATACCTGTATGTAAAAAAGAAAAGATGCACCAGCTTATTGGAAAGACCCAGTCGGGAAAGGGCTTGACCCGCTGTTATAATCGGTGTTGAGGATGTAAAGGCCAGAAACATCAGCATAAGAAGGTTGGCTTTTACCGTGATCAGAAGTGCCAGGTGGATGCCCTCACCGCTGGCCAACAAGGGGCCCAGGGCAAAGGCCCCTTTGCCCTGGAGGGTGAAGGGCAGAAACAGCCAGAGAAAAAGAACCATGCCATTGACCGGCACCAGTCGTTTCAGGGTTTCCAGGACACTCTGATTTGCACAACAGGTGATGAAAAGGACCAGAACTCCGGCACAGGCAAGGCAAGAAAGTGTCCTGGCTCCTGCCGCCACCAGGGAAAAAGAAAAAACCACCACCCATTTAAGCCGGGGATCAAAGGTGTACATGAATGAGGAGGTGTTCAACCATGTGTCATCAAACATCATCGGCCGTCCTTGTGTTTTGATCACGGAGTAGTTCAGGTTTCACTTTTTTCAGGAAGCCCATGCAGGATGCGGTCAGAAATCCTTCGATAATCATCACGGGAACGTGTGCACCAACAATAATCTTTGCCGAAGGAATAAAGGCCTTTCCATTGGCAAATAAGGTCAGTCCCACCATGATTCCGGACAAGAATATGGATAAACAGCCGCACAAAAAAGCAGCCAGGGTAAAAAGGCGGCCGTCCAGGCCGGGTTTTTTCATCCAGCCCAGAAAAAGAGAGCAGATCAGGGCCGGCAGAGCCATGTTCAAGGTATTGGCACCCAGGGTGGTCAAACCGCCAAATTGAAACAGCATGGCTTGAAGAAAAAGGGCCACCAGGATTGAGGGAAAGGCCCGAATGCCCAGGATCATGCCCAGAAGACCATTCAGCACCAGATGAGCAGAAACAGGACCCACCGGCACATGGATAAGGGATGCCACAAAAAAAGCCGCTGTTAAAATACCCACGGCCGGAATATCCTTATCCCTCATGGACCCCAGGCCCATGGCCACGCCCACACCCGCTAAAATCGTTGTACCGGCAAGGATCCCGTGACTTAATATGCCTTCTGAAATATGCATGATTTTTATCGACCCCTTAATGGTGATGGCCCTGTAAAAAGTCAGAAGTAGTATTAAATACAAAATTGTAATAAACGAACATTTCGAAACATATTTGCAATCTTAAATTTATCTTTTTTTTGACTTTGCTCTTTGAAAATCAAAATCAGATGGAATATTTG
>JAHIRD010000089.1 GCA_018818835.1 Pseudomonadota bacterium | reverse complement strand
TGAAGGGATTAAACTGACCACACAAAAATTATTTAACCTTGCACATGACATCAAGAATTGCCCTAATTGGACTCGCCTTTTTCTGTCACTTGGATCTGATTGTTCTGGGGTTCTATTGCATAATTGACGATTTTTATGTGTATTTATCGGGCTTCAAAATGAAAACATTCTGATATTGAAAACCCATTGAATCAAACTACATATATAGTATTAATATCTGAAGTTCCACATCACAATGAAAACATACATATATATTCCGCAAATCACAAGTTTTTCAAACGAAAAATCATTAACAGATAAAGTGAGCCGAGAATCATATTATTTGAGCCCTGAAGCAATGTTGGTGAACTCGTAAAAAGTCGGAGGGGCTATGGGAAAAAATCCATAGACGAGGAAATAAGAAGCGTTTGCAAAGTTCGAAGTTAATCAAAAAATTCATATACTCAAAAGACCATGGCCCATAAGGCCAGGGTCTCCCATAGGAATTTTCGGCCCAAGCCGAAAAATTCCTATTTGCGGATAAGAAGTTTCTGGCCAGGCTGGATATGTGATCCACGAATGTGATTCAGTTTTTTTATGGTGTTGACCGGCACGCCTGTTTCCCAGGAAATGCTGGACAGAACATCCCCGTCCTGAACAACATAGTAGCGGCTGTCATAGCTGTGTTTTTTCCTGTATACCGGATCCCTGAGTTTCTCAAGGGATGCCTGAAAGGTTTTTTCAAATCCAGGGGGGATATGGAGAGAGTATGATCCCAAAGGCAGCAAGGGGCTGATGATTTTAGGATTGAGTTCCATAAACGTCTTGTAGCTGATCCCGGTCAGTTCCGAAAGGTCTGAGATATAAAACCGATCGTTGATATCCACATCAATGCGGGATGAGACAATGGGCTTGTAAAACTTGGTTTCATCCACCTTGAAGCCGAAACGTTCGGGATTTTCCATGATATACTTGATGGCTGCAATCCGAAATATATATCTCTCTGTCTCCCTTGGGAGATCGAGACTGAAATAATCCTTTCCGGTCTGATTTTTCAGGGCCTTGTTCAACTGGTTTTCACCACAGTTGTAGGCCGCCATGGACAGAAGCCAGGAGTTGAACATTCCCTTGAGTTCTTCCAGATAAGCCAGGGACGCGTCGGTGGACCGTTCATAACACAAGCGCTCATCCATCATGGCCCGATCCACCTGGAGCCCGTAACGCCTGGCTGTTTTTTCCATCAGCTGCCAGATCCCCAATGCCCCTGCCTTGGACTTGATATGGGTATGCAGGGAACTTTCTGCAATGGCAAGGTATTTCAGATCATCCGGGAGGTTTCGTTCGGCCAGGCGTTCTTCAAAATAGGGAAAAAACCGTCCTGACCGTTTCAGCCACATGAGCACCTGAGGGATATCCCAGACTGAAATGATGAACTCCCGGTCAAACATTTCCTGGTTTACGGGATCGGTAAGGTCAATGATTTCACCGCAGAGTCTCACGGACTCTGGGGATTCATAGTCAAATACATCCGGCAACCCTGTATTGACCGTTTTTACGATAACATGGGGTTCACGGGACGAATGGCAGGACAGGATCAGAAGCAAAAACGACACGATCAGAACGTAGGGGTGTTTGTTTTGACCGAAAAATACCATGGATTTTAAAACCTCCTTATTCAGATACCAGAAGGGCCGTTCCAGCATGTCCCACGCTCAAAAAAATTTTCAACAACAGATGTATAGTGCTCGGGAGTTTTAACTTTCTTCACCTGTTTGAAAAAATCAGTGCCGCCTTCAAGGGAAGGGGCCAGATAAGACCAGAATGCTTTCATCCTGTCTGTGACATGAGCGGGGCCGGAAAGATAGTCCAGACGCTCCTGATAGTAATCATCATGAAATTGCTTGATGGTTTTTATTTTATCCGAAACCCTATCACATTCACCTTTGATTGTCATGGGCAAAAATGGATCTGCCAGGACACCCCGGCCGATCATCCACCGTTCAATAAAGCCGAAACGGGCGGATATACGTTCAAAATCCTCACGACTACGAATATCCCCGTTATAAACAATGGTGTGACGGCTCATGGCACAGGCGTCCCCAAAGGCATCAAGATCCACACCGCCCTCGTACATCTGGGCACCCGTCCTCGGGTGAATGGTGATCTCATCTAGGGTATAACGATTCAATATGGGCATCAGGGCTAAGATCTCCCCTTTATCATGCAGGCCCAAACGCATTTTGATACTCAGACGTGTCTTCATCAACGGAAAAACACGGTCAAGAAAGTCTTCGACCCTTTCCGGATAACAAAGAAGCCCTGATCCTTTTTTTTTTTTGGTCAGCATCTTGTACGGGCAGCCCAGGTTCCAGTTGACCGAGGGGTACCCCATATCAAAAAGAAGATTGGCCACAACGGCAAAATCAGAGGGATCGTTTCCCATGATCTGTGGGATCACCTTCATCAGCCCATTGTGTTCGGGAAGCACATCCATCAGTTCTTTTTTTTTGCAGTGCCCCAGCTGAAGAGCTGAAATAAAGGGGGCCATGGCACAATCAAAACCGGAAAAAAAACGAAAATAACTGTTCCTGAACACCCGGTCGGTAAAGCCCTGGAGAGGGGCAAGATAAAGCTGCATATTTGGTAAAACCTTATGTTTATATTCACAAGGGGCCATACGACGCCCTGAACACATGAAATTTTTTAATCACCATGAAGTTAATCTGATGAAGGTCATGAAATTTGGGGTGGAGCTGTTTTCTTTTCTTCATGAACTTCATGCTCTTCATGGTAAAATTGTTTTTTCTTTTTTAAACCACCCGTTCGCGTAGCTCACTGAAGGACACGAAGAGCACGAAGAAAAGCAAGTAACAGGGCCTCTGGCGGTCCTGCCTGAGGCATGTTATTCTTAATGGACACAGTCCTTCATGGTTAAAATCATTTACCCATGGCAAACGCGTAATAGGCGCCATGGACAACCGCCCAGACCAGGACAAGAATCGTGATCCCGGCACAAAAAAAGGCAAGGGTTTTGTGAAAGGATTTTTCCCTTTGCTTATCATTGTATCCCAGAAACCAGGCCACGGCAATTCCACCAAGAATTCCTCCGGCATGGGCCCAGTTATTGATGCCCGGGATTAAAAAGCCAAAGAGAAAAAGACTGATCACCCAACCGGAAATCTGTTTGTACACGGCCTGACCGTAAACACCGCCCCGGCTTTTCCCAAAATAAAGCAAAGCGCCCACCAGGGCGCAAACAGCGGCCGATGCCCCGATGGTGAACTGAATTCCGGCCAGATAAGACACGACAAATCCCAGAACACCACCAATGGTGTAGATGGAAATCATTCGGTAAGACCCATATTCCCGTGCAACAATGGGGAGCAGTTGCCAGAGCATCAGCATGTTAAACACGATATGCATCACACTGCCGTGGAGATAATTGGCCGAAATCAGAGACCACCACAGGCCAAGGGCATTGATGGGATAGGTCCCCGTGGCCCCAAGGATAGTCAGACTTTCCATTGAGGGGGACAGTGTATCCAGGGGGTTCATGGACATACCGATCCGTGAACCGCTCATGACCAGGGAAATGATATACATGGCCACATTGATCCAGATGATGGTCATGGCCATCTGACGTGTATCGGCCATGGTCCGGATCACGGGATTGTTCTTGAAAGCCGAACCCGGCCTCAGAATACTGCAGTAGGGACAGATCCGCTCATCGATGCTGATCAGTTTTCTACAGTTGGGACATAGAATGGATTTTCGTTTGATCTGATTCATGGAAATGACATCCTGATTCCGTTGGGGCCATGACCGGACAGCCATCAGTCGTTCAACTGAATATCTTTTCCGTCACGGACCCGATTCATATTTCTCACCGCACACATCTTGCCGCACATGGTGCAACTGTCTTCATGTTCGGGTTTGGAGCTCTCACGGTATCTTCTTGCCTTTTCCGGGTCAATAGAAAGTTCAATCATTTTCGACCAGTCCAATTTGGACCGGGCTGTGCTCATGGCATTGTCCCAGTCCCGGGCCCCGGGAATATTCTTTGCAATATCTGCGGCATGGGCTGCAATTCGAGTGGCCATGATCCCCTCTTTCATATCCTCGGCCGTGGGCAGCCTCAAATGCTCGGCAGGTGTCACGTAACACAGAAAATCCGCACCGCTTGCCGCGGCAATGGCACCGCCAATGGCGCTGGTGATATGGTCATAGCCCGGAGCCACATCGGTCACCAGGGGCCCAAGCACATAAAAAGGAGCCCCGTGACAGAGTCGTTTTTCAAGCATCATGTTCCCCTGGATTTCGTGGAGAGCCATGTGTCCCGGGCCTTCGATCATCACCTGGATATTCCTCTCCCAGGCTTTTTTGGTCAATTCACCCAAAACGATCAACTCTTCCACCTGGCAGGCATCCGTGGAATCCGCAAGGGCGCCGGGTCTGCACCCGTCACCCAGGCTCAAGGTGAGATCATAGGTTTCACAGATATCCAACAGACGGTCAAAATGCTCATAAAAAGGGTTTTCTGCCTGGTTCAGACTCATCCAGGCATACAGAAGGGACCCGCCCCGTGATACAATGCCCATGAGCCGTTCATTCCGTTTGACTTTTTCTGCTGTCTGGCGGTTCAGTCCCGCATGGATGGTCACAAAATCAACGCCGTCCTTTGCATGGGTTTCCACCACCTTGAAAAACTCATCCACGGTGATATCTTTCAGGTCTTTTTCATAAAACCCCACAGCATCGTAAATAGGCACCGTGCCGATCATGGCCGGGGACATGGCCAGAAGTTTTTGCCTGAATTCCCGTGTTTTGCCAAAACAGCTGAGATCCATAATGGCCTCGGCCTTGAGATCTATGGCATACCGGGCCTTTTCCAGTTCCAGATCCACATTGCAGCAATCCTTTGAAATCCCGAGATTTACGTTGATCTTGGTTCGAAGGCCCTCCCCCACCCCTTCCGGATCAAGGTTCTTATGATTTTTGTTGGCCGGGATGATCACCTTTCCCTGGGCCATCAGATTCATCAATTTTTCCGGGGCCATTTTTTCTTTTTCAGCCACGATGGTCATTTCCCGAGTGAGAATGCCTTTTCTGGCCGCATCCATCTGGGTGGTATAGTTCATGGTTTTTTTCCTTTTTTCATGTTGTTTCTGATCGTCCTGATTTTATCGCCAATGTCGTCGGCACCGACAATCTCGGTGATCATGGCCACACAAGAAGCACCTCGCCTGACCAGGTCCGTCACGTGCTGTTCCTTGATGCCGCCGATGACCACAAAGGGGATGTCCATGGATTTCACCACATAATCAAGGTAGTCCAAACCCACGGGAGCGCAGACATCCTTTTTGGTTTTTGTGGTGAACAGGGGACCCACGCCGATGTAATCCGCCCCCATCTCCACGGCTTTCACGGCCTGCTCAGGCGAATGGGTGGAAAGGCCGATGATCATGGCACCCCCTGTGAGGTTACGAATCACCGGAACCGGAAGGTCCGTCTGGCCCACATGGACGCCGTCTGCCTCAACAGCCATGGCCAGATCCACATAGTCATTCACGATAAAACTCACACCTGCATCCCGGGTCATGGTTCTGAGAATAAGACATTCCCGGTACATGGCCAACTTGGATTTTTCTTTTTCCCTGTATTGGACCGTCTTGACACCTGCCTCGATGACCTGGCGGACCACCTCGATATTGGACCTTCCCTTTGAAAATTCTTCGCCGGTCAGGCAGTAAATATCCGTATCACATGGTTTTTTCGTCATATGCTTCCCTCCCTGTAACCACCCGCAAAACCACATCTGCCTGTTTTGCTGCAACAATCCCTGTCCTGGGTGACAAGGGCGGGCAGTGTTCGTTGACCTCTGATATAAAATCACCCACCATAAAAAACCGGGCTCGTATTTTCCTCACATGGATGGCATCCGTGGTTCCGAATCCTCCCAGCCCCGAGGCCGTGACCAGGAGTTTTTCGCTGTTCATGAATTGTTCCACCAGCATGGTTTTAGACGCCACACCATCAAAGGCCTCCACAATCACCTGGCAGTCTCCGAACAGAACACCCATATTTTCCCGATCGATCCGGACCTTTTCAAGCCGCAGATCCAAATCCGGGTTAATGCGGCGAAGATTGGTCCCCAGCATGTCCACCTTGGGCAATCCCACCTGGTCCATAAAGAAAAACTGACGGTTCAGGTTGGAATCATCCACACAATCATGATCAACCAGGGTGAATGCACGGAAGCCGCATCGCACAAGATGTTGGGCGCAGTTGGACCCCAGCCCCCCTGCCCCGGCAATGCCCACACGCACCGCCCTGATTTTTTCAAGATCTGCCGGACTCAGATACCTCAAAAGCCCCTGTTCAAATGAATTCATGCCTTGATAGCCTGCCAATCTTTAAACACCGGCTGATAACCCAATGATGAAAGACTCAGGGCCATCTGGTCCACGGTTCGTTCATCGGATATGTCAAACTGGCCCGTGTCCTGATTTTTCTGGGTATGCCCCCCCACCACCGTGGTGGAGCCGGCGGACATGCGAGTCACGCCCAGGGGCAAAATCTGGTTCCGAAACTCGGCGTTTTCCCGGGTGGACATGGTAATCCCGGCCCGGGGCATGAACAGTCTCAAAGCGGTTATGGCCTGGACAAGGTTCACATCATCCACCGGATAATCCGGATTGAAACTCCCGGTATGGGGCCGCATGCGGGGAAAGGACACACTGATATCCACCTCCGGGTAATGTTTCTGGAGATACCAGGCATGGAGCCCTGTATAAAAGGATTCGTGCCTGCCCTTGTAAAGGCCCAGCAGCGCTCCGATGTTCACGGATCGCATCCGTGCCTCACAGGCCCTTTCCGGCGCATCCAGCCGGAACCGGTAATTTTTTTTCGGTCCCTTGACGTGAAGCCTGTCATAGAGTGCCTCGTTGTAGGTCTCCTGATATAAGGTCATGGCATCCACCCCTGCCGTGATCAGCTCACGGTACTCCTGGGTTTCAAGGGGATAAATCTCGATGGCAATGGATGTAAAATAGCGTGAAAGGATGGCCACGCATGTTTTCAGATAATCCATGGATGCCCATGTCCGGGATTCTCCGGTGAGTATCAGGATATGTTTGAGGCCGGTTTCAGAAATTCTGCGGGCCTCCTCCTCGACTTCTCCGGCATCCAGATGCTTGCGGCTGATGTTGTTCCGGGCATTGAATCCGCAATACAGGCAATGGTTCACGCAGTAATTGGACAGATACATGGGCGTGTAAAGCACCACGGTTTTCCCGAACTGGGCCACGGTCTGGTCATGGGCCCGCTGGGCCATGGCCTCCAGATGTTCTTGTGCTGCCGGAGCCAGAAGGGTCAGGTAATCCTGCTCATGGAGTCGTGTTTTGGCCAATGTCCGCAGAACATCGTCCGAGGTCACGGATTTCAGCAGACCGTCCACATCCTTCTGCTCCCACTGTTTATACACATCATAAAAACCCATGACTTATCTCGCTTCCTGATATAAAAAACCGGTTAGCGGCGATGAGGCCGACGCCTTTTCACGTTCAGCACCCGGTCCGGCCAGAAAGGCACGACGCCCTGCCCTGACCGCTTCGCCAAAGGCCATGGCCATGGCCACCGGATCCGCTGCACTGGCAATGGCTGTATTGACCAGACAGGCCGCAGCACCCATTTCCATGGCTTCGCAAGCCTGGGAAGGTCGGCCGATACCCGCATCCACGATCACCGGAACCTCAAGTTCATCAATCAAAATCCGGATCATCTCCCGGGTCATCAATCCCCGGTTGCTTCCGATGGGCGAGCCAAGGGGCATAACCGCCGCAGCGCCTGCATTGACCAGGGCACGTGCCACCATCAGATCGGGATTGATATAAGGAAGCACCACAAAGCCTTCGTTTGCAAGAATTCCGGTAGCTTTGACCGTTTCATAGCCATCGGGAAGTAGGTAGGTATTGTCAGAGATCACTTCGATTTTGATCCAGTTTCCGCATCCGGCAGCCCGGGCCAGCCGTGCGATTCTCACGGCCTCATCCGCATCCCTGGCACCGGACGTATTGGGCAAAAGGGTCACGGATGTGGGGATATGTTTCATCACATTATCGGTTCCCGACTGAAAATCAACACGTCGCAGGGCCACGGTGATCACCTGGGAACCCGATTGTTCGATAATTCGGGGGATCATGGTGTCCGACGCATATTTTCCCGTTCCCGTAAACAAACGGCTGGTCAGTTTTTTCCCACCGATCTCAAGTGCATCACCCGCATTCAAAAACGCTGTCATGTCATCCACCTCCCACAAATCTCAACACTTCCAGATTGTCGTTTTCCTTCAATACCAAGGTATCGAAGTCATCCTTGATGATAATGGTCCGGTTCAGTTCAACCACAACCTCCCGGGGCTCCAGCTTTTTCACATGCAAAAAGCCCAGAATGGTCAAACCCTCATCAAGATCCTCACATTGACCGTTGACGTTTATCCGCATGGGAGATCATCCTTTTTTCGTTTACCTAAAAAAATCAGGCCCAAAAATCAGGGCAAAAAAAAAGCTTGCCCAAGGGCAAGCGTTCATAAAATTCAGGAAATCCGTCATTTCAGTGCTTCCCTACGGCAGTATCATCTGCATCAGGTTCAAAGGGTTGGAAAATTCCGTCTCAGTCCTGATATGTTCAGGACACCCCCAGCGATAAATAAATAATATAAAATAAGAAAAAGACAATGTAAAGGATGGAATAAACCTTTTATCCCAATATTGTCGTCGTACTCGTCCTGAGTCCTGTATATATTTTAATCACCACACGTTCGCCTAGCTCACTGAAGCTCACGAAGGCCTAAGGGAAAGCAAGACTTCGGGCAAACAGAGAGTTAAATTGGGATTCACGGGTCAGCTCAACGTAGCTGGACATACCCGGAACAGCAAGGGCGCGTTGCCGTTGCGTTCGGTTGTTGAGCACAAGCTGGGCACCCTTTCCGGCTGCGTTGCCCACCTGCTTGTAAATGGCACCGGGGATATCCGGAATAAGGCCGATGCAACGCGCATTTTCCACGTCAATATGGCTGCCGAAGGAACCGGCCAGGATAATTTCCGAAATATCCGAAACAGCCAGACCTGCCTTGGCAAGAAGGGTATTGGTTGCGGCGTTGATGGCGGCTTTGGCAAGCTGAACCTGGCTGATGTCCGATTGGGTGACGCTGATATCCTTACCCGTGGATGTCTGGTCTCCTGGTATAAGAACATACCGGATGGATTGTCTCTCACCCTGGGTCCGGTCCAATGATCGATCCAGGTGTCCCTGTTTGTTGATGATTTTTTCACGGAGCATTTCAGCGATGATGTCTATGATCCCTGAACCGCAAATTCCCGATGGCTTTTGGCCGTCTATAGTCTCAAAAGATATATCCAGACCCATGATTCTAACCTTGGAAACAGCACCGCCCATGGCCCGCATCCCCGAACTCAGGTGGGCACCCTCAAAGGTCGGCCCCGACGGTGCCGATGCAATGAACAAATGATTCTTATTGCCCGGTACGGTTAAGACCACCTCCGTATTGGTGCCGATGTCGAGCCCCAGACGACAGGGACCCGGCTTGTCCAGGTCAGCGCCCATGATCATGGCCACATTATCAGACCCCACAAACCCCCCTATCAGTGGAGGGATGTAAAGGTAAGCACCCGGGGCAAGATTCAGGCCAAGTTCCCTGGCCTTGATGTCCAGGGCCTGGTCAGTCGATGCCACAAAGGGAGGTGACCCGAGCTGCTCAAGGGGCAGCCCCAATAACAAGTGGGTCATGGCCGAATTCCCCACCAGGCTCATTTCACAGATATGGCCGGTGTCTGTCCCCACAGAGTAAACAAGCTCCTGTGCAAGGGCTTGGGCTGCATCTCGAATCAGACGTGTCAGGCGCTGGCCATCCGCAGGGTCACTGATGGCCCGTTGAATTCGGGTGACCACATCTGCCCCCATGATCACCTGTGGATTTATTCGTCCCCGTGCGGCAAGGATGTTTCCCGTTTCCAGGTTTACCAGATAGGCCGCCAGCTTGGTGGAACCCAGATCAAGGGCCAGCCCCAAAGGGCCTTGCCCCTGTTGTGACACACCCACCACCTCACTACCCCTTAAAAAGGCATTCACATGCCAGTCAAAACAACGGGCTTTTTGGGAAAGCTGTCCGGCTGTCACGTGGTCTGCCCACAGGGTGTGCTGTTCATGCTGGGGTGCAACACCATCCAGCACGCGACCCACATCCGACCGGGAATCGTCCAGACCGGGCCTGGGTACGTCACATGGGATAGATCGGATAATGGGCGAATCCACATTGATGCCGCCCCCATCACCCGCATCAACAGGCCAGCTGCTGTCAGCTGTTTCCTGAAATTCAGGAATCATCACACTCAGATCACCCAGAACCTGTGTCTGACATGAAAGACGAAGCCCCTCCTTGCGTTGGGATGTGTCAAGCAGACGCATTTCAGATGGCGTGGGATCAGATGTCTGGCCCACAGGCGTTGACAGGCAACGGCCGCAACTGCCGTTTCCCCCACAATCCAGAGGCAGTAAAACACCGGCCTCCTGCATGGCATCTGTCAGCAGACTGCCCAAAGGAACAACCGCACGCCTGCCTGACGGCATGAATTCCACCTTGACCATCAATGTACCGCTATCGTCCACAATAACCCTCCGGACAACGAGTATATTCCTGTGGGGATATAGAATCAATCAAAAGAAAAAGTCCACCAGGCCTCAGACGGAGAAGACATCTTAGGCCTGGTGGACGCCCAGTTGGGCTTGCTTCCCCCAAAGTTATGTTTATAAAACAGATCTAAAACGATCCGATCAATGTCAGGCAGGCGTTGTTTCCCTCGGTGGTGCTTTCGGCGTTGTATTCAATCAGATAACGAAAACTGGCCTGCATGGGAAATGGTTTGAAGACCATGACCCGGACTTCAGGCCCCAGGGCATGGGCTGAATACCTGTCATCTGTGGCCCCGGCCCCCGAATCATCGGTCAGCTGGGCATAGGTATATCCCGCCAGACCTGCGGTGAGGAGAACTCCCTCTTTGACAGGGATGGTCTTGGCTATGCCGTATTCAGCAACCACATTGGCGCCCGGCGTGATGTCCGTATCTTCATCTTCCGTATTCTGCAACCAGCGCGTCAAGACTGAGACTGTCATGGTCCGGGCTTCGTCAAGATAGTAAGTCCCGCCCAGGGTTTCCATAAAACTCCAGTAACCGGATCCCGGCGATGATGGTTCATCACTGTCTGCCGTGGGGGCATAAAAGCCCAAGGCAAAGGACAGATCCCAACGGGGAGCGTGCCACCCCAGAACAAAGGGTTCAAAATAAAGATCTCCGAGACCGAAGCTGCTTTCATCAACACCCAGGGCCGACATCTTCATATCGATGGCCACGATAGGAACGATCACATCAAAACCAAAGTCAGCTCCCAGAATCTTATGATCCGTCATGTAGGTGAACTGGTTGGCCATGGCAAACACAGTCAGGTCCAATCCCAGGTTCACGGCATTGCCATGATCATCATTGAGTGTATCGGCTGTGTAAAACATATTGTACATGGTATAGTGAAAACCCGGTGGAGGCAAGGTTGCAGAACCTAATCCCAGTGCACCCGGTGTATAATGGCCAAAGGCCATGGCACTGCCGGATACAAGCAGAACAATCACAACTGCAAATAAGCCACCAATAAAACCTTTCACTTTATTTATTTTTTTCATCGTTCCTCCCCTTTACATTTATCGTCTAGTAAACACCGTATTGTTTACCGGCATCAATAAAAGCACTCAAGGTATCAGCCTTGGCCTCATCCATGGCACAGCCAATGCTGAGGATATACCCTTTTTTGCCTGCTGCCGTGTCAATGAGTTTTTTTGTCTCTTCCTTGACCTGATCCGGCGTACCGGTAAGAATAAGGGACACCGGAAAGCCACCGGCAATACACACCTTACCCCCCAGCTGGTCATGGGCTTTTTTCATATCTGTCCGATCAAACAGATACATGCAACGAATGTCAGAGGTTTCTGCAAGGTATTCAAGGCGTTGGTTATAACCGCCTTCAACAAAACAGGCGGGCACGCAACCGGCCTCAACGATGCCGTACATGACGGCTTTCAGGGTCGGCCAATAGAATTTTTTAAACTGGTCATCGGACATAAATCCGTCCGCACCCTTATGTAGCGGAATAAAGACCAGGGGATTTCCATTGGCCATGGCACCGCTGACACCGGATTCAATCATGGGCCTGACCAGACGATCCACGGCGGCAAGGACCTTGTCCGGGCGGCGGTAAATATCCATCATCAAGGGAGTCGTCCCGCGGAATGAGTCGCTGAGCACATCAAAGGGTGCTTTGGTGGCACTGCCGGCACCAAATGGATAGCCTGCCGCCATAATCTGTCCCAGATAAGAGCCAAGAACATTGATCCAGTCAAAACACTGTTTGCCTGCTTCCATCAGGGCTTTCAGAGCCTCCTGGATGGGAGGGGTTCCCAAGGCAACAAGCAAAGGCCCCAGCATGGGCAGTTCCATGGAACCATAGACCGGCGGCATGGACGCAAAGGGCGCCAGTGCGGCATGGGTCTTGGGGATCCAGGACCTCAGCCAGAAGTCTGTGGGGTCACTGATCAGATGGTCAAACTCGTCGGCTTTCATGTATTCCTTTTCATGAAACTGGTATGAAAGATGATCAGCAACGCCGTTGCCAGGCCACTTGTACAGATTGTACTTGAGGGTTTCAAGGGCCGGACCATACATGAGCATGGGTGCGGAACCTGCGGTATCCGGTCCATAGGTGGTGCAAAAATCCAGGTAGGCCTGACCCGCAGCATCAGGATCATACATGGCCTGACGGCCTGAGATGCCCTTCAGCATGGTGGGAGCAAAGGTGGTCAGGGGCATGATGGGAACACGTTTAATGTTCTGGTCGATCTTGATGGCGTCAGCCACCAGTCCGGCGCGCTCCTGATATGCTGCCTTGTTCTCTTCACTGGGAAATTCAATCCCCTCTCCAGACACCCATTTTGCCAGGAAGGCATCTTGTCGCTCTATCACAGATAATTTATCCGATCCTTGTTCCATAATTTCCTCCAAATTATTGATATTGGCCCAGTATTAGAGCTAGTTCAACCAACCTTTGATGAAGTTGACGCCCACCACGGCATCGTTGACAAACGCATCGGCGCCCACATAGCTGCAAACCTGCTCATCCATCTGGCCGCCTCCGATCAATACCTTGACCTTGTCACGCAATCCCTTTTCCTTGAGTTTTTCGACCACGGATTTCATGGGGTCAAAGGCCAGGGTCAACAAGCCACTGAGACCGATCACATCGGCACCGAAGGCCATGGCTTCTTCGATAATTTTATCGGCCGGCACATCCACTCCGATGTCCATAACATCAAAGCCGTTGAGTTCCAGCATCATGGCCGCGATATTCTTACCGATGTCATGGATGTCACCTTCCACTGTGGCGATCAGGACCTTACCTAATTTTTTTTGTGTTTGGCCGCCCGAGCCTGAATCCTGGGCTGCCAGGTAGGGTTTGAGTATCTCGGCGCTGACCTTCATCATCTCGCCGGACATGATCAACTCAGGAATAAAATAAATCTGTTGTTCAAAGCGTTTTCCAATCTCAGCCAGGGCATCCTGGTAACAATTGAAAATATCAATCGCAGGAATGCCTTGGTCAAGATATGAGTGGGTCAAAGATAAAGCAGTATCTTCCTGCATCTCCACAACCGCGGTAAATAAATCTTTCAAATCAGCCATGATAAACCTCCATTTTATCTATATGTTTTTCGGTCCAATGCGACCTGCCCGGTATGCCCGGCTATAATTCTGACAGTATTTATCCTTGCCCATAAGCATCTCCGCAGCCAGCATGACGCCCATGAGGTTTCGATCATTGGGATCTGTAATGGCGCTGTCCAGCCCCACCTGGATACACATGGACAAAAAGGTCTGGTTGATCAATGATCGAAGGGGCATGCCAAAGGAAATATTGCTGAGTCCACAGGTGATATGCGCCTTGGGATAAGCTGTTGCTACGGCCTTGATGCTGTCGTATGTGATAAGGGCGTTTTTATCCCCGGTACTGATGGCCGTGACCAGAGGGTCCACATAAAGCTGACTTTCTTCAAGACCGCCATCCTTGGCAAGTCCGACAAGATGATCAACAATCTCCATGCGGCCGGCACAGGTGGACGGGATACCGACCTTATCGTCAAGGGCGAGCAGAATCAAACCGGTCTTGTACTCCAGGGCCAGAGGCAAAACACCTTCAAGCCGCTGTTTTTCACCACTGACCGAGTTGATCAGGGGTGTTTTGACAACCCGATCCAAAGCAGCTTTCAGGGCCTTTGGATTGGCGCTGTCCAGACAGAGCGGAGCATCGGTTGTCTCCTGGATCGTTTCCACCAGCCAGACCATGTCATCAGGCTCACGCTCGGGTGATGTTCCGGCATTGACATCCAAATAGTGACTTCCGGCCTGGACCTGGCTGAGGGCCAGTTGTTTGATAAACTCTGTATCGCGTTCCCGAATGGCTAATCCAACAGCCTTGCGTGTCCCATTAATTTTTTCACCAATAATAATCATACGTATCCTCGCTTATAAAAACAAAGGGATGGACGTCCCCGGTGTGGCCACGATGAACTCGGGTTCATTCCATGGCCCAAATAACAGTCGTTTGATCAAATCAAGGTCCGTTTCCATACGCTGGAATCCCATGTCGTATTCCATGGCAAGCTCTGAGCACTGTTCTGATGCTGCAACTTCAGGATCATCTCCGGCCAGAAGCACCAGCCGGTCATAGTTTTTCAAAGCAACCTTCAATAACTGCTTGCGACGTTCTTTGGATATGTGTGCCAGACCTTTGTGCATCTGTGTAAATATGTTCAGTTCCGTTTCAAGCCAGTTCGGCTCAAGGAAATAACTTCCCGGATGCTCGTTCATCACCTTCCGGTGCCTGGCCCTCGAGCCGAGAAGCATCCCGACGCAGTCGTCAACCTTGGGCACAACCAGAGTACTTTTACTGGAAACAACACCTTCCAGGGCCATGCCGCAGAGACCATAGCCAAGAACAATGGTTGTGCTTTCCTGTTCCAGTTCCCTGACCTTATCCAAGAGAGCAAGTCGCAGACGGTCCGGCTGGAGATGCAATGCAATTTCCAGCACATGTATGGGCTCATCCGTTCCCAGAAATTGTTCAAGGGCAGGTGCAAGGGCACGGCAGGCAATTATTTTATGGGGATACGTCATCATTGATCCTGTTTTTAATGTTTTGATAGCCACTCTATTACTATAGTCTTATAGAGGACTGCAAGAAAAAAATCAAAACCATCTGATTTTTTTACATTTAAACCAATATATATGAACATAAGTTCTTGAAATATTGGCTGTACTTGTGTGTTTCTTTCGTGTATATTTTGATCCGTAATAAATTTTCATGTGGACGTGGACCCTGAAATAATCCATCTTACCGGACAACGGGCTGACTGTTTCCATATGTCCCATGGCATGGATCGAAAAGACTTTTTGAAATAGGACCTGATGTGAATTCAATTGATTAATGATTTTAACATAGCTCAGCCACACACGGACAGAAAAAAGATCGACAAGCGTTCAAGGCTACCGGCCTATGCACAACTGGCCAATATCCTTCGATCTTGTATTTCCCAGGGTGAAAGCCCGCCTGGCGAACGCCTTCCATCCGAATCGGCCCTGGCCAAGAATTATGGCGTGAGCTCCATGACAGCCCGTCAGGCCGTCAGCGTCCTGGAGGAAGAGGGCCTGGTCCGGCGTATACAGGGCAAAGGGACTTTTGTTCGAAAAATTGGCATATCTACCAGCAGTTTTGATCTGGGCTCCCTGGGTACGGTGTTTTCCGACAAAGAAAACCTGTCGGTACGGATTGTCAATGCATCGGTCAAACGGTCTCCCGGGCTTGAAAAAGAGGTTCTGGGTCTTGGGCCCAGCCAGCCAGTTATTATGGTGGAACGCATCATCCTTCATCGTAACGAGCCCTTTACCCTGCATGTTTCCTATACCTCATTCGACCCCACATCACCCACTGTGGAGGCCATGCTGGATACCATGGTTTTAACAGGGCTTATCTTTCAGGATGGATATTCCAATTTTAAACGTGGGGATTTGCGGCTGTTCCCCTCACAACTCAATGAACGGGATGCGGGTTTGCTCAAACTGGAACCCGGCCAAAGCGTTTTTAAACTGGAGCATTTATTTTATGATTTTGAAAATAAACCGGCTGCCTATGGCTGGTTTATCGTCAGCCATGAAAAAATGCCCATGATCAGCAGAATTGGAATTTGGGATGAATAATCAATCGAAAACACCACCCTTGGAAGAGCGGCTTGAACGGCTTGTGGACCTGATCACCGAGTTGCAGGAAGATGCATGCCTGGCTGAACTGAAAGCCATGCTGGACCAGGGGATCGACCCCAAGCGGCTCCTATCATGCTGCATGGAAGGCATGCGCCGGATCGGAGTACGTTTTGAAAAAGGGTCCTATTTTATTTCGGCACTGATCATGGCCGGGGAAATCATGCGATCTTCCACCGAATATTTAAGTCACTATTTGACGCATCAAGAGACCAGCGGAACCGGCGGCAGGATTTTGCTGGGTACAATCAAGGGTGATATCCATGATCTGGGCAAAAACCTCTTTTCCCTTCTGTTGAAATGCAATAATTTTGAAATCATTGACCTGGGCGTTGATGTTCCGGCCGAGGTCTTTCTCAAGGAAGCCATCTCATTAAAGCCTGACATCATCGGCATCAGCTGCGTGTTGACCAACAGCCTGGAAAACCTGAAAAAGGCAGTCACACTTCTTCAGAAAAAACTGCCCACGCCAAAGGCTGCAATCATTATTGGCGGCACATGCCTCGACGAACGCATGGCCAACTATGTGGGTTCCAGCCTCTGGGCAAAAGACGCTGCCGTGGGGCTCAAAATCTGTCAGAACGTTATAGGCGGGAAGCCCCACAAACCCTCCTATTTGAGGTGAGCCATCCTGGGATACTCCAAAAACACGTGAATTGTTTTTCAATGCCTGCAAAAACTGCCATTCCAACGAAACAACCTGGCCCTGGTACACCCAATACACCCCGGCATCCTGGCTGATCCAGAGCGATGTGGATGAGGGTCGGTCCAAGTTCAACATGTCTGAGTGGGGTCGGCAAGGGGCAAATCACGGGGATGAAGCGGCAGAAAAACTTAAAAAAGGGGACATGCCCCCCTGGTTTTATCTTCCGGCACATCCCGAAGCCCGTCTGAGCCAAGCGGATAAAGAAGCACTGATATCTGGTCTTATGGCGACATTCAATAAAAAGGAAACAACCCTGGGGCGAAGACGCTATCAACGTTGGATGTTAATAGGACTTATAGGTCCCATAAGTCCCATATGTCCCAGATCATAGTTTTTTGTGGCCATGCCGCACAAAGCCCTTGCCCCCTTTTACCGGCAGAGCATGATCATGGCAAAGAATTACTTTTTTGTAACCGACTTAATTTCTTCCTCTAAAATAGTGACATAATTGATATGCATGCTGGGTAGGGCCCATTGCATAAATCCAGAAGTTTTTTCCCGTTCTTGGGTGAATTTTTTGAAAATACAATATACATGGACGTAGGCGGTGCAGGCATAGGAAGAATTCTGATGGTTTGATCAATATTAAGGACACCAGCAATTAAACCCCCTTTTTTCAGATATTCTGTAAGTCGAGGTAAAGGCAGGGGGCCGATCCATTCAACATCATATCCCATTTTGGCGGCGACCTCATTGAAATAAACTATCCCGGCTCCCTTTGCCGGACCATCGACGCCGTCATTAAACGTATGGGGCGGCAGCATGAAATATCCCATTTTCGACGTTTCAGCACCCAGATTCTGTCCTTGAAAAAAAACAAGCAGAATCCATATGGTCAAGCAAGCAGCCCTCTTCATATCCGGTCCCTTTCCTTCTTTAAAAATGAATAATAATCTACTTCGTAAATAGCACCCCTGGATGAATACATCATATTCCCTGTTTTATCCGCGATAAAAATGGCAAGAATGAACATGTCCTGTAAAACAACTTTAAAGCCGTTCCTTGCTACGGCTCCTCCGCTCAATGGCTTTGATCAGCCGGGTGAAAATCAGATAATGAAAAGGAAGAAACACATACCAGTAGATAACACCAAACAGACCCCCGGGTTCAAAATAGGCTGTAACATTCAATTGATTTGTGCCTTGGTTGTCAGGCTTAACTGTAAATTCAAGCCAGGCCAATCCAGGCAATTTCATTTCAGCCCGAAGCAGCAGACGCGACATGGGCTCCATTTTCTCCACCCTGAAAAAATCGATCACGTCGTTTTCACGAAGTTCAGACTGGCTCCGTCTTCCCCGTTTCATGCCCACCCCCAGAAGCAGGCGGTCGATCTCGCCCCTGAGACGCCACATCCAGTTGTTGTGGAACCACCCTTCCCGTCCCCCGATTCTGCAGATGGAATAAAATAGGGAAATGGCTGCCTTGTTTGTCAGGATAAAATGGGTGCTGGTGTAGCGGGTTCTGCGGGAAAGTTCATGGAGCCTGGGGGCCAGATCACAGGTGGGCGGATAGGCGTCGGACCATCTGCTTGTGATTTTATCATCTTCTTCGATTTTCATGGCCCGTTTGACAGCTTCACGAAAGGGAACGGTCTCAAAGGAGATCATGCTGAGAATATCCGAATTGCGGCAGACCACTTCATTGGCCAGCCCTTCCATCAAGGATCGGGTGATAGGCGCCGGAACAGGTGTGATAAAACTGGCAAAATATGAAAACACGTTGAGATTCAGGGGCAGTTTTGGGAAAAACCTTTTTTTTTCAAGAATTCCGGCCACGACCTTCATCATATTCTCATAGGAAAGGATCTCGCTGCCACCGATGTCGAATTCCCTGCCCTGTGTTTCTTCATGTTCAAGGCAGCCCACCAGGTATTTGATCACATCACGAATACTGATGGGCTGACACAGGGTCTTGGCATGATCCGGCAGGAAGATGACCGGCACGCGCTCTACCAGATTTTTGATGATCTCAAAAGAAGCGCTTCCCGAGCCGATGATCACCGCAGCCCGAAGAATAGTCACCGGTACAGCCCCTTTAACCAGTTCCCGGGCCACATCAAGGCGGCTTTTCAGATGGGTGGACAACTGATCATTCTTGTCGCCCAATCCCCCCAGATAAATGATTCTCTTAAGATGCTTGTCCGAGGCTGCGTTTCTAAAATTCCTGGCCACACGGATTTCATGATCCGCACATTTTTCAGGGCCCAACAGGAGGGAGTGCATCAGATAAAAGGCCGTGGAAACATTATCCATGGCCTGTTCCAGGTCCTCGATCCCAAGGGCATCCCCTTCAACGACTTGGGCACCGGGCCAGCGATCATCATAGGACCTGGCATGGGATCGCACCATGACCCTTACCCGGTAGCCCCTTTCCAGAAGTTCTGGCACCAGACGTCCGCCAATATAACCACTGGCACCGGTCACAAGCACGATTCCCTGGTCACAGACCGGCAAGGTGGGTAGATCGTCGCAAAACAACCTGGGTCTCTGGGGATATGGCATGATCACCTCTTAATTTCATGTTGGGGCTGGAATACCTTAGGTTCCTCGATTCAGCAGGCCAGTACCCATCATTATAACGACTTTACACAAGGGCGGCAAGATTTTCATAGATCCGGGGTTGTATCCCCAAGAGGGTGCAGGAGATTCAATTATTTTAGTGATTGATTTTTAGTTGGTTCTTTTCTATATATCTTAACTTAATCCAAGGTTCAATGCAAAACGGACATGTCAGGCACTTATTCAGTTGAGGAACGCCAGGGAATGCGAGACAAAAAAATACTTTTTATCTGCTCTGAAAACAGTGATCTGAGTCTCATGGCCGCAGGTTTTGCAAAAATGGCTGCCCCATCAGGGACCCATGTCATGGCTGCAGGACCCTCTCCTGAAAAGGCTCCGTCATCCCAGCTTATTGAAATCATGAAGGCCAGCGGCGCAGAGATCAAAGGCCTAAACGTGTTTTCCATCACGGATGTCACGGATAAAACCTTTGACCTTGTTATCACCCTGTGCAAAAAAACATGGGACAACTTCCCTTATTTTAAGGGGCTTCCCCCTGTTCTCCATTGGGATCTGAACGCACCCGAAACCGGAGCCGGTGAAAAGGACTGGAAAACCTGCCTTACCTGCGGCATTGAAACCCTTCGACCCCGGGTCCAGAGCCTGTTCAGTTATGGTTATCTCAATGCGTTTAAAGAAGTGAAGTCCAATACGGACAATATCCTGAACAGCCTGTCCGAAGGTATTTTCGCCCATGACCTGAACCGCAGGATATTCTATTTCAGCACCAAGGCGTCCCAACTGACAGGGCTTTCACCCGAGGATGTCATGGGCAAAGACTGTCATGAAATTTTTCAGGGTGGTTTGTGCAGTGACAACTGCGCCTTCTGCGGCACGGGAACCATTGACCCCTTTGAGGTAAAAAACTATCCCATTTCCTTTTCAGACAAAAAGGGAAAACGAAAGGAATGCGATCTTTCGGTGGTGCCCCTCAAGGATGAGGATGGAAAAATCTACGGTGTTGCCGCGTCCCTGAAAGACAATTCCGAGTTGAACCTTCTCAAGCTGAGGAATCGGGAAATTCAAAGTTTCAGGGGCATCATTGGAAACGATCCCCAGATGATTGATGTTTTCCAGCAGATCAAGGATGTTGCCGATTACAATTTTCCTGTTCATATCTCCGGTGAAACAGGCACAGGAAAAGAGCTGGTTGCAGCAGCCATCCACAATGAGAGTCTCAGGCGGAACAAGCCCTTTGTTCCAGTCAACTGCGGGGCCCTTCCCGAATCCTTGATTGAAAGCGAGCTTTTCGGCCATGTGAAAGGTGCCTTTTCCGGTGCGGTCAAAGACAAGAAAGGCCGTTTTGAGCTGGCCGAAGGCGGCACGATATTCCTTGATGAAATCGGTGAATTATCCAAGGACATGCAGGTCAAACTTCTTCGATTCCTCCAGGAGAGCACCTTTGACAAAGTCGGGGGTGAAAAAACCATTTCAGCTGATGTCCGTGTGATCAGCGCCACCAACCGGAACCTGAAAAAAGAAGTCCAGAACAAGACATTCAGGGAAGACGTTTATTACAGGCTCAATGTCATCCCCGTGGTCCTTCCTCCCCTTCGGGACAAGAAAAACGACATCCCCATTCTGGTGGCCCATTTCCTTTCCAGAATCACCTTGATCAATCACGGAAAAGTCCCTGAATTTTCCCAGGAAGCCCTGGCTGTAATGATGCAGTATCATTTCCCTGGAAATGTCAGGGAACTTGAAAACGCAGTCCAATACGCCATTGTCCGTTCACGGG
This sequence comes from Pseudomonadota bacterium, assembly GCA_018818835.1. GTDB lineage: Bacteria > Desulfobacterota > Desulfobacteria > Desulfobacterales > Desulfolunaceae > JAHIRD01. The sequence goes on along the minus strand of JAHIRD010000089.1, from coordinate 1,819 downwards.
GTAAAACCATCATGCCCGAGCACCTGCCCATGGAATTTTCAGGCATAAATACTGACTATGGAATCAAGCGGGGGCCCTCAAAAAAGCTTGATCCCCAGTCTGTGACCGAAGCCATTTCAAAGGCCGGGGGAAACAAGTCCAAAGCCGCACGGCTTCTGGGTGTGGGCCGGGCAACCCTGTACCGTTTTCTTGACGAAAATCCCGAGCTTTCATCCTGATCCCATAAAAAAGATTTCATGACTCAACGGTTCATGATATGTATGCGCTTAATATTTTTCGACAAAGGGCCTTGCTCTTAAGTATGGCCCGATAATGTGTATCCAGATCCAAAACAAATCAGTGACACAATTAAGGTAAACCGTGGTTTAAGCCCACAAGGTCTTTTGCCATTTCATAAACAAACACCAGTGACACCAATGAATCAGGTTAAGGAGGAAAAACATGAAAGTGATCATTACGAAGCAATGCATGGGTGACCGTAACTGTAACAACCTCTGCCCCCAAGTGTTTGAATACGATGAAGACCAATTGATATCCACCGTGAAATTCGATGAAATCCCAGAGCAATTCAAGGATGTTGTCAGACAGGCCGCCCGTGAATGCGGCGCCGATGCCATTGAAATCATGGATGACGATAAATAATAACGAATCGAGTACGTGCTCCCTCTCCACCGTGAAGAGGGAGCACGTACCTGATAAAAAAACATGTGGAGATGCCCATGGCCACGTTCAGGGACAGCCAGACCGCAAAAAATCTTTTAACCTCATATGCCTTTGAATCCCAGGCCTTCACCCGATATACCTTCTACGCCGATAAAGCCAGAGACGAGCAATACATCCAGATTTCTGACATTTTTAAAGAAACCGCCAACCAGGAACTGGAACATGCCCTGCGCTTCTTTAAATTCTTCAACGGCGGAGAGCTCGAAATCACAGCCACCTTCCTCACCGGCGTTGTAAAAAGCACCTATGATAACCTTCTGGCAGCATCCGATCTTGAGCATCATGTACACACGACCCTCTATCCGGGATTTGCCGCTGTTGCAAGGAATGAAGGGTTTGAACGTGCCGCTGAAACCTGGGATGCCATATCAAAGGCTGAAAAGCAGCATGAACAGAATTTTTCAGCCCTGGCACAAACCATTAAGACCGGAATCATTTTCAACCGTTCTGAAGTCAAAACCTGGCGATGCAAAAGCTGCGGTTATATTCATGAAGGACAGGCCCCACCCGAAAAATGCCCTGCCTGCGTTAAACCTCCGGGATATTTTGAATTGATGTATACCAACTGGTAGCTGTGTGCTTCAATTCATTGCGTCTTTGGGGTCATTCTTTTTTTTTGGACTATTAAACTCTCGTAAAACCGCAGAGACCGCTGAGAAAGATAGGCAAAACGTAGGTGCTTTTTTAACCACCCGCTCCCGGTGGTCGCTGAAGCACACGAAAAAGGGCAAAAGGATTTCCCTGCCGGGGGCCAACCCCAGCCTTCGCTGGGGCAGGCTCTTTTTAAAAGGTTGCCAAATAGGTTTATTCAAGATCACGTCATGACGTGGCCTCGAATAAATGCATAACTGACTTGCCCTAAAAACAATTCGCCATAAGTCCCATGAGTCCTATAGATCCCATACGTCCCATGGGACCAATGAGACTTATAGGACTTATGTCATTTTATCTCGTCTTTATCCGGGTATTATTTCAGGCCACCCAACCCATTTGCCCAGCTTTTCTCTGCGCCCTCAGCGCCTCAGCGAGATCAATTTCTTTTTCATCGAATAACGTTAGCACCAGCAACTGAGACGCACTATAAACGTTCAGGTTC
>JAHIRD010000088.1 GCA_018818835.1 Pseudomonadota bacterium | reverse complement strand
TCGTGTGCCACGCCGCCTGCCAAACGGCCAACGGATTCCATTTTCTGCGCCTGTAACAATTGAGTCTGAAGATGCTCTTTTTCCTGCTCAGCTTTTTTGAGCAGGGTAATATCCCGTATAAAAAAGACCAATTTCCCATTGTCGGCCGGCAAATATTGCGCACTTATTTCCACATCAAACAAACCGCCATCCTTTCGTCGATGCTTCGTATCAAATCGATTTTGTTTCTGTCTGAGAACCTCCTGAGGTTTTGATACAACTTCATCAGGCCCCATATTGCCTTCCAGTTCCGAAATTCGCATGGAAAGTATTTCCTTTTGGCTGTATCCGCTCATTTGACAATACGAATCGTTTACTTCGAGGATCTGACCTTGCAAATCTGTCAGCCAAAACCCATCCATCGCCGTTTGAAGGATTAATTTGTATTTTTCTTCTTCCCTTCTCAGCGCTTCCTCATTTTTCTTCCGATCGGAAATATCCATGACGTATCCAACAACCAGATTTCTGCGATTTTCCCCTTCGATGCGCTTAGCGCTTGTTTCTATCCATATCCGCCGTCCTTTGGCAGTCGTAAAAGGAAATTCGAGCTTGTATGGAGTTCCTTCTTCAATGCATCGTCTAAATGCATCTAAAATCACCGGCCTGTCTTCAGAGCGGTAGCAAGACAGACTTTCTTCGACCTTATCCTGGCCTCCGGAATCAGGCTCCATGTTGTGTATCCGGTATAATTCCTCGGTCCAAAAAACTTTTTGGGCATTTATATCCCATTCCCAAACACCGGTCTTGCTTAGACGTTGAACGGTATTAGAAAGGTATTCGCTCCTCCGAAGTTCTGTTTCTGCCTGTTTACGGTATGTGATGTCCTGATGGGTGCCGTACATCCGGAGTGGTTTCCCATCTTCAGTCCAGGAAATGACCTTTCCCCTATCAAGAATCCACACCCACCTGCCATCCTTATGGCTCATCCGGCATTCAATTTCATAATAATCCGATTCGCCGCTGAAGTGGGCCTCCAATGCCTTATTGTTCTTTTCCAGATCGTCGGGATGCACGTATTTCACCCAGGTGTCTATTGAAACAGGTGTGATTTCATCAAGCGTATAACCGATAATGTCGGCCCAACGTTTATTAAAAACAGTCTCACCGGTTTGGACATTCCATTCCCAAGTGCCTACGTTGGTGCCCTCCAAAATGTATTCAAGACGGTCTTTTTGAATTTTTAACTCTTTCTCGGCTTTTTTGCGCTCGGAAATGTCGCGTGTAGTTCCTTGTAGCATGACAGGATTGCCGCGTTCATCAAAGATGACCTGTCCGTGGATTTCCACTGAAATAAAGGAATTGTCCTTTCGAAGCATTTCAGTTTCAAACACGACACCGGAATGTTCCCGTCCTTTGGCGATCTCGTGGCTGATTATCTCTGCCATCTTGGAGAATGCTTCCTCATTGCAATGCTCCGGCAGCCGGGTGCCGGTCCATTCCTCTGCCGTGTGCCCTGTCAATTGACGGATTGCCGGATTCACATAGGTAAATTCCAAATCCATGTTCATTGTCCAGATGACATCGAGCGTGTTGTCCGCCAGCAGGTGGTATCTTTCCTCACGTTCCAAAATCGCGTCCTGGTATTGCCGTTCGCTGCTTTGATCTTTGAACACAAGCACGACACCGATAATGCGGCCCTCTTCGTCTCGGATAGGTGAACCGCTGTCTGCAATAGGGATTTCCCTTCCGTCTCTGGCAATGAGAATCGTGTGATTGGCCAAGCCCACAACCGTCCCTTCCTTAAGCACTTTTACCACCGGGTCTTCTACAGGCTCCCTTGTACTTTCATTGACAATGGAAAACACCTCTTGCAGTTTTCGGCCCCGTGCTTCAACCTGACTCCACCCGGTAAGCGTCTCGGCTACGGGGTTCATCAAATCAATCTGTCCTTCAGCATCCGTCGAAATCACCGCATCCCCTATCGCCTTCAGGGTGATGCTTTGGCGTTTTAGGGTTCGACTTAGGTCAGCCTCTGATTTGTATAACGCACGGTAATGAGCTTTTAGATTTCGCTGACGAGCAACGACCGCGGCTGCGGCCACCAGGGCCAATCCACTTAATATAAATGCGGTAATCATAACCGACCTGAATCGCCATTCGGCAAACGCTTCGGTCTTATCTATCTTGGACACCATGAACCAGGGGGATTCCGGCACAGGCAGGATCGCGGCTATCACATCCACACCCCGATAGTCCTTTCCCTCCACGATGCCCTCAACACCCTTAATAGCCATTGCAGCGGGAAGATCCGCATGACTTAACGGGATGCGAAGGGTCAGCGCCGTGTTCTTTTTATGGTGCAATTCGTTCAGGAACAGCACATCATCGCCATCTTTACGGACAAGCAAGGTTTCTGCAGTTTTACTCGGTATGGGCCAGGATTGGATCAAAGGGTACAGGAACTGGGCAGCATCAGCAACCAGAATTATGGCTCCAACCGGACCATTTTCTCCATGTTCTGAAAATAAGGGCGTCACAAGGGAAATATGGGGGAAGGTTAATTCAGGGGAAAGATGCAGCGATGTCCAAACAGGATGGTGTTCAGCAAGCGCCACATCGATTGAAGAATAGTGCTCAGGACACAGGGCCACTTTGCTTTCTATACTCAATCTGACCTCTTTTTGTGTGCTTACAACAAAAACATCTGCAAAATGATAACGCTGCATAACAGGACGAAGACGTCTTAAAACCTCTGCTTTCTCGGAATCCGTGGGAT
>JAHIRD010000318.1 GCA_018818835.1 Pseudomonadota bacterium | reverse complement strand
TGACAAGGGGGTTAACGGCGCCGTCGCGCCCTCCACGTTTTTTATGTCGTGGCTTACTTCGGCCAATTTGAAAAACCCGGTAGCTTGCGAAGTCCCATACGTCGAACCGTTTGATTTTGACGCTACGCTCACTCTAATGTCGGCGGAACTGCCGGATCTGGCAGCAACGCCTCCAGTAGCCTCATCTCTCAAAACGTGGGCGGCTGCTGGTGGCATCGACATGGACTTGGAGAAGTAAGTATGTCATTCACCCGAACAAGCTACATTCGGCGCGTGTGGCGCGACGTCGTACGCAAGGTATTCCCGGCCGCAGCGATAGACGTCTATGAATTGGATGGGGTAATCCACGTGTTGCTCGACGGGGAGCGCTTTTACGCGTTTTCTAGTGAGGAATTCGCCTATGCAAATTACACGCAAGACCTAGTTGCCGAAGTAGCTGTTCGGGGTTTGGTAACGAAACTACTAGCGACGTGATGAAAAATGGTCTCCGGTCGACCCAGATGCCGCAACGCAAACCAAGAGAGCTAAAATGAGCGAAGATACCCAAACAGCACTGTCGTGGATAACCGATGCGCATGAACTTGGTCAGCACCTCCATAATTAGTTCTGTTTTACTGCGTAGGAACGGAACTGACGCTGCCGCTTGAGACGCTAGAATGATGTTTGTGAGTGCGAACAACAAAGGAGAACGACAATGACCCCCAAAAACATGACCTACACAATAGCAGCAGTATGTAATCACGATGGTGTGTGCGAGGATTGCACGACCTATGAGACGATGGGCGACATCCCCAGCGTGCATGACGCCTTGGATGAGGCATGGTCTGCCAGGGATGAGCTGGAAGACACGAAGGACGAGTACGGCCTTGAGCAGCTCGAATACCTCGTTTTCGACGAGGGGTTCGAAATCGACCGCGCTGGGAACCGGCTGTAAGTCAGACCCGAGTTGGTGTCACGGCGCCAACTCCAATCTGCCTAGCACAAACAGGAGTAATAATGTCGTACTCATGGGAATGCTCGAATCACCTGGCGCATCTCGACACTCACCTTAAAAGCGGCGCGTGGGCAGAAGAGGTCGACTGCTTGTGCCGGGGTAGGGGATGGCTTCTGTCGGATTACGACGCGTGGTACAGGTGCCCGCTGCATGGACAGGGAATGCCACACCCCGAAGAGGACTATCAGGATGAGGACCTTGCCGATTTGGAGCCGATCTCCGAGGTTCTATGTCCTGACTACGATTCAGACATCCCGTTCTAGGAGAATAGCATGAAACTAAAAAAAGTAGTAGAACAGCTTGACCGCGACTCGACGGAGGTGGAGTTTCCGACCGACCCATGGAAACTGCACGGGTTTGACGCGTACATGAGCGGCCTGCGAAAGGTGCTCTCCGAAAATCTCCCCATCGGGTACAAGACCCTCCGGTATTACGAGGGGAAGGTATGGGTGAAATTCAACTGTAACGTGCGGGTTGTCGCTATTCCAGGCAAATTTTCGTTCACCCTGCCGATTGACCCGCATAAGCCACTGAAAGCGCAAATCGACAGCATCTCGGCAGAAATTCGCAGGCTGACTGAGTACATCCGCGCAGAAGAACAGGAGCGTAATTTTGCTGCAATACGCGCAGCACTCACCGACTAATCCTCTCTAAATCCTCTACACCTACCCAACACGTAAACAAGCGCAGCGCCCCCTTCACAGGAACAGGCTTAACCTGATACACATCTTCCAACACCCAGGCAACAGCATTAGGATACACATCACAACAAGCGGCAGCAGCGTCGTCTGCTGTCATAGGACGACAGTCTACCAATGTGGCAACGGCAACAGCGCATCCGTAAGGATCGATTCTGGGCACCTTGGACGACACGATTAGTATGTCGCCGCGATACTTCGTCGACCAGGTTCGAGTTTCTATCGTTTTGCGTCCAGTGGCGATCAGGTTCGCCCATGGCTGTTTGACCGATAAAGCTTTCATTCAGCATCCTAGAACACCAGGCACACACCGGCCTCTCCGCACCTCTTACACGTCCAGCCCCGACGACCAGGGTGTGTGTCATAAACCATATCGCTAAAGGTTTTGTCGTGTCGGCACATGCGCGACATAAAATCCTCGTCAAATAGCTGCCAAGCTTTCTCCAACAACTCCACCTGACTCCCCGCTGCAAAACTGCGTATGTAGCCGCCCCGTTGCAGGTCTTTGAGGGCGATCTCAAACGAGTCTGGCTGTGCGACGCTGGAGACGATGGCGCCCCCGATCTGATATTTGTGCGGCGGTCTGATCTCATCCAAATCCAGTGGATACCTCTGACCTCGGCTATCTTTTCCCAACTTTGTAGCTACGTGCATGAGAATCTTTTTGGTGTCGCTTTCTTCAATCAACATATTACCTACCTCTACGTCGGTGTACTCGTCTTCGGATACTTCGATTAACGAAGCCACGTAACGCTGTACATCCGCGCGCTCTTGATCTGAAACTAAATCCTCATCGGACAAATCTATTTCCTCGTCAAAT
>JAHIRD010000087.1 GCA_018818835.1 Pseudomonadota bacterium | reverse complement strand
ACTGATCTTTGTAACACCCTCGGCCACCCTGGATCTGGGCCAGGGCCAGCGCCCCAGTTTTTCAATGGAATCATTATCAATATCCACAATGACTATATCGCTGGCCGCATCAAAATCACTCCTCAATTTCATGCGGACATCATAGTATTTCAACTCCAGGATGTCGAGGAAGTCCATACCGGTGAACCATAAGATAATAAACAGCACCGTCAAACTTAGTCCTGAAACCAAGGCAGGATGTTTTTTAATAAACCCCATTTAAAAGGAATTCCTTTTTATGTGTTTTTTTACGAGCAACGGTTTTAATTCAGAAGTTTTTGAAGCATTTCAGACCCATCCGAATCACGCCATTTTTAATCGGATAAATATCTGAATGTTAAGAAATCTACAGCAAAGAAGAAACGATGTCAAAACGTTATCCAATGACAAGGTGTTTTTAGGGTTATTTTTCCCCACCGATAATACGTTTCAACTGAGTGATCTCCTTCCAGGGAAACGAGCCCAACCTGCAGGGGAAAATGGAATTATTCGTGTACAGGGGATCTGATTCAAGATCAAAACGGGATGATTTTACCGCTTCCCCCCACAACGATGAATGGGGAATGGGGGTGTAATGGGTCAGAACCGGTGTTATTCCGCTTTTGAGCACCTCCCTCACCGAAAATTCAACTTCTGACAGATTCTGCCCCGGAAGCCCGATCAAGAGATATGCCCCCACCTGGTCCGGCCTGAAACCTGCATCTTTCAGCGCGTTGACGGCCCGGGAATAATCACTTTCACTGATTTTCCGGTCCATGTCTTTCCGATTCGTAAAATCCGTGGATTCCACACCCAGGCGCAGTGTTTCAAATCCTGCCCCGCGCAGGAGCAGGGCCATTTGGGGAGTAATTTCCCTGACGTGAAGTGCATTGGGGGTGTGAAACCTCAGGGGCATACCGGACTCGATCAGGCCTTTGAAAAGAATTTCCGCATGATTTTCAGGAGATAAAAGAAGTGCATCATCGTAAAACGCAAAATCCCGGACACCGTATCGCTCATGCCAGAACCTGATTTCGGCCAACACATCATCGGGTTTTCTCCGTGAAAAAGCAGGTGCCAGAAAGGCCGAGGCGCAGTAGGCACAACGAAAGGGGCAACCCCTGCTGGTGCGCAGTGCCACGTGGTTGATGGTCCGCTGGAGATCATAGGCCGGATAGGGAAGTGCATCCAGACTTTCCAGATCATAGAGGGGGTCTTTGTGATATCCTGTCATCCCCTCCACAAGCTCAAGAATTCTGTGTTCGAAAAGGCCCGAGACCACACGATCAGCCCCGGATCTCTTCCGGGCATGATCCTCGCACAAGGTGGCATATATCCCTCCAAGAACCACCGGCACGTCAGGCCAACATGTTTTGATATGTTCGATGGTCTCGGCCACACCTGAGGCCCAATAGGCCATCATGGATGTGACAAGGATCAGATCCGGCTTTTCCATTCGCCCAAGATCTTCCACAAACCAGTCGGGTTTGATGCCGTAACGTGAAAACCGCCGTTTGATATCCGATAAATCAGGAGGTGTTGGCAGGGGTGTTTTCACATAGGGCCCACGGCCATGCCGGGCTCCGGGATCTCGTTCAGGTGCCCTGGGATGAAACCTGTCCAGGCAGTCTATAAAGGAAACCCGCACCCCGTGATCCCGTAAGATGGCCGCAAGAATCAGAAGACCCATGGGCTTTGCCCAGACATCATAGGCTGCAAAATCATGAATCCAGGGATTGACGCAAAGGATGTGGGGGGCCGTTTGTTTTCCTTGCATAGCTAAGCTTGATGAACTCGTAAAAATTATAAAGATGGTGTTCACTCCCGGGCAAAGCCTGGGCGTGAGTCAAAAGCAGTCTAACCATGCACATGAAGATAAAAAACAAATTTACCATGAAGTACACAGTGCGGCAAAGCCGCAATCACATGTTTTTTACCACCCGTTCGCTGCGCTCACTGAAGGACACGAAGAAATTGCCTCCGGCGGCCAGCTTTTAAAAAGCTGGACAAATGGATAGTGATTTTGATGGTATCATTCTATGTCTTCAAAGATGTATGTACTTAATCTCGACCATAGACCCAACCTGGCAACGAGGCATGAAACCATAGCAGATAACACTAAACCTATTTAACTGCCCCGTCATAGCCTTGGCGACGACGGATCAAACTTTTTAAAAATTTGGCTCCCATCAGGGCAGCCAAGGCTTTTTTGCCCTTCTTCGTGCCCTTCGTGTTCTTCAGCGACCTCAGGGAGCGGGTGGTCAATGAAAAACGATACTGTCACTCTTTGCTGAAATATTTCATGGAGGTCTTTTTCAGCTCCCGTCGACTGAACAAAAGGGAATAGGTTTCAACGGATGTCTTTTCGGAAATCCGTTTGGCAATATTCAGACATTCGTCTTCACTGGTGGCATGGACCATGGTGTACAGGTTGAACGGCCAGCCCGGAGCCGGATTTCTTCTGTAGCAATGGGACACTTCGGAGAAAGACGCCATTTGATCGCCCACCTGTTCCACATCGTCCTCAGGAACCTGCCATGCCACCATGGCATTGGCCGTGAATCCTGATTTCTGGTGTCTCAAGGTGGCACCGAAGCGCCGGATGATCCCCCGATCCGATAAACCTTGGAGGACAGAGAGGTAGTCATCCACCGAAACCCCTATCTTCTCAGCCATGTCACGATAAGGATTTTCAGAAACCGGGATATCGCCCTGGATGGAGGCGATGACTTTCTTTTCAAGTTCAGTCAGCATAGATTTTTGTTTCCTTTTTCTGATCAGCCCTGTCGTTTTTCCGGAAAAAGACCCATGACCCCTGTCTCGGATGCCGGGCAGATACCTCTTTCGGTTATAAATCCTGTGACCAGCCGTGCCGGTGTCACATCAAAGGCATAATTGGCCGCCGGCGAATCAACCGGAGGCACCAGAACACTAACAAGCTTATCCCCATGCAGCCCCTGAACAAATCTAACTTCGTCGGGGTCCCTTTCTTCGATGGGGATATCCAAAACGCCATCTTTCAAGGTCCAGTCAAAGGTTGATGACGGTAGGGCCACGTAAAAAGGAATTCCGTTATCCTTTGCAGCCAGGGCTTTCAGGTAGGTCCCAATCTTATTGGCCACATCCCCGGTGAAGGTTGTCCGGTCCGTTCCCGTAATCACCAGGTCCACCATCTTGTGCTGCATCAGATGCCCTCCGGCGTTGTCGGTAATCACCGTATGGGCAATGCCATGTTTGCCCAGTTCCCAGGCCGTAAGCCGCGCTCCCTGGTTCAAGGGCCGGGTTTCATCCACCCACACATGGACATCAATTCCCCGGTTAAATGCTTCATATATCGGTGCCGTGGCTGTGCCGTATTCAACACAGGCAAGCCAACCCGCATTGCAATGGGTCAGGATGTTCACCCGCTGCCCTTTTTTTACCCGGGCAATCTCTTCGATGAGGGTCACCCCGAATTCGCCTATCTTGCGGCAGTTGTCCGCTTCGTCTTCCGTAATTTCATCTGCCATGCTTCTGGCCAGGCTAACCCGTTTTTGGGGATCGTCCAGGAGCTTGATGCGGTCCAAAACCTTGTCAACGGCCCAGGCCAGGTTCACAGCAGTGGGCCTTGCCGCTTTCAGACGGTCACACTGATTTTCAAGTTCCGCCAATCCGTGGTTCATACACTGACGTGCGGCAAGGTACACACCATAAGCGCCTGTGGCCCCGATCAGAGGGGCGCCCCTTACGAACATCTCCTTGATTGCCTCAATGGTCTGATTGACTGTCTTTAGATCTGCAACCACGTATTCATGGGGAAGTTTCCTCTGGTCGATGACTTGGACCACGGTATCATCCTGCGGATTCACCCAGATTGGCCTCACATCCTTTCCATCCACCCTCATCGTGTTTCCTCTCATTAAAATAATTATTGTCAAGGCCCAAAGATTGACCTATAAGATTTCCATAGCATTCCCAACAGGCAAAACCCATGACGGAATAGTTGCTTTGAGCAAAGTTGTTCCTTTTACTCAAAACCAATAACGAGACATGTTTATCAAATTATGAATAAAAAGTACACCCACGAATCTGGCATGCACCTTCGTCCGGTTTATTTTGAGGAGATTTTTTAAATGATTAAAGTAGGCATCATTGGAGGATCGGGCCTTGATGACCCGAACATTCTTGAAAATCCTGAAGAAGTCCTTGTGGACACGCCATACGGCAAACCCTCATCAGCTCTGACTCTGGGCCTGATTCAGGACACCCATGTGGTGATTCTTTCCCGCCACGGAAAAAATCATCAGTTCAGTCCCACCCAGGTCAACAATCAAGCCAACATTCACGCCCTTAAACAACAGGGTGTCACTCACATCCTGGCCACCACAGCCTGCGGCAGCCTTCGACAGGAAATCGACCGGGGTCATTTCGTGGTCCTTGATCAGTTTATTGATTTTACACGATTCAGAAACAATACCTTTTTTACCTGTTTCCAGAACGGAGCCGAGCATACACCCATGGCTGAACCCTTTGATAAAGACCTGAGGGATAAACTTTATAACACGGCCAAGGATCTGGGATTCCCCGTTCACCCCAGCGGCACAGTCGTCACCATTGAAGGCCCCCGGTTTTCAACCAAGGCCGAATCCAAGATGTTCAGAATCTGGGGAGCCGATGTGATCAATATGTCCACCGCACCGGAAGCCATGTTGGCCAACGAGATGAAAATACCCTATGCCGCTGTTGCCATGTCAACGGATTATGACTGTTGGAAAGAGGATGAAGCCCCGGTTTCCTGGGATGAAATTCTGGAGGTTTTCAACGAAAACGCTCACCGAGTCAAGCAGATACTCATCAATACAATCTCCAAAATTAAGTGAGGAAACCATGGATTTTACAAAAAAAATCAGATCAATAAGCGACTGGCCCATCAAAGGCGTTATCTTCAGAGATTTAACAACCCTGATGCAAGACCCTGCGGCATACAAACAAAGCTGTGATGCGCTCCACAGCAGGTACAAAGACATGAACATTGATAAAATTGTGGGCATCGACGCCCGGGGATTTGTCTTTGGGGGCGTTCTTGCCTATCTGCTTAACATCGGGTTTGTCCCGGTCCGGAAAAAAGGTAAACTCCCCTACAAAACCATCGCTGAAACATACTCGTTGGAATATGGCACGGACACGGTGGAAATGCACGAAGACGCCATCAAAAAAGGCGAACGTGTTGTGATTGTGGATGATCTGATCGCCACGGGGGGAACCATGGAAGCCGCTGTGAAGCTTGTAAAAAAACTTGGCGGAGATATCGTGGAATGTGCATTTATCGTCGAGCTTCCTGATCTCAAAGGCCGGGAAAAAATCAAGGACCAGAAAATATTCACCCTCTGCGAGTTTGAAGGCGAATAACAATTTTGTTCCAAAATTGTTATGTGGAACAGTCCTATGATTTTGGGCGCAAGCGCCCAAAATCATAGGACTGTTCGTTCTTCAACGTGGGCTTTCGCCTTTACGGGTTCTGTTTTTTTTAATTTAAACATTCGCGGTTGTTGAGTCGTAAACTGTTTGACATAGGGGCGGAACAGATTCCGGATGGATTCATTTTTTTCCCGTTCAAAATACCGTTCATAGGAGCCCCTGACACCAGGTTTTGAGTAAACGGTTTCATTTGCGTGATAGAGGTTGTTCACGATCATCTGGGCCGATCCGGAGATAAAGGCTTCGATAATTCTTTGTTTCAGGGAATGCCTGCCGGTCTTGCTGGGATGTCGTAGGGCACCAAAAAACACGAATATGGAATTTTTCAAAACATTCCACCGTGCTCCCACGCGCCTGATGGCATCGTAGGTCATATGCAGAACCACCAGCATGCTTTCATCAAGGGTTTCCGGGACCTTCCGGTTGCATTCGGACAGGTCGGACACACAAAGGGCCAGAAAATAATCCATGGTCCCCTGCTTTCCATAGATGTATGTCTTGTTTTCCTGGGCCAGTTTGAAATTAAGTGATCCGGGTAAATCCGTCAGGGGGCATCCCTGGATTCCGATATGATGCTCTTTGCAGAAATCGGCAATGTCCTTTCCCGTATGATTGTCCAAGTCTTGGAAGTCATCGTTGGGAAGGCCGAAAATAAATGCCCCGTGAACGGAAATTCCATGGGACTGGATGGTTCGAATCATCGCAGAATAATAGTCCCTCACGGTCTGGCCGTTTTTTTCAATATGGGGCACAATACTTTTCCCGATGGACCTCAGATTGTCCATATCCAGGGATTCAAATCCGATAAAAAAATGGATGGCGCCTGATGCCCTCAATTTTTGAAGAAGCTCAGGATTCCGGGCAACATCAATGGAAATTTGAGCGGCATAGCTGATCATGACATCACTTTCGATAATGGCATCCAGCAGAGCCTCCAGCCTTTCCCCGCCCAAAAGCAGGTTATCCGGTAGAAAAAAGAAAACCCTGTTCTGAAAATTGACTCCATCTTTCTGCATATGTTTTATCTCGGAAACAAAATCCTCGGGGCTTCGTGACACCAGACGCCTTTGCCTTTGGGGCAGACTTGATATGGAGCAGAAATGACAAGAAAATGGACAGCCAAGATAGGGTGTGATGGGGTTGATCCGAAGCAGTTTTTTCACAAGGCCTCCGATCAGGGGGAGGTTTTCTAAAAAAACCAGCTCCATGGGCACCATGGGGTCCACGTTTTCAGCCCCCCAAATACCATCCTCAATCATGGCATCACCGGTATACGTCTTTTTGAGCGCATCTGTCCCGATGTCATCCAGAATCCTCGACATAACCGTCGAATCACCGGCGCCGGTGACCTGGCTGATATATTCCGGAAAGGGCGCATGATGCCTGATAAACTGATCCACATCGTCAGGTGAGGTTGAGACATGGATCCCCCCGATGACAACTGGAATCCGGGCATGATTCAAGACCAGAGCGATCATGGCGGCCGTGGGAAAGTTGGCACTCATGGACGTGATGAAAACCGCTTTGGGTTTTTGACCGCACCGGGCATCCATGATCTGATCAATCCGCCTTCTGCGGCAATCCCCCAGAATCACCCGGGACAAAGGCTTGGCTTTCGCCACTTGATTGGCAATATAATCCGCAGCCTTGCTTTCAAGGGCCAGGGTATCCACCATGCCCCGCTTTTGCAGCCGTGGATTGAATAAAAGATAATCCTTGAAATTCCTTTCATTAATCCTGAGGGGATCGCGGCCCGTGAGGTATCTCAACACGTCCATTGGAGTTTTGCATCGTCCAATCAGATCCATCAGATAGAAAGGCATGGGGTTATACACGATGTAATAATCTTCCATGGCCAATTCCTTACGCTCCTGACACCGCCAATGTGACACATCATAGGTTTAAGTTCCGGATAGCGGAACCACCTGTCCGGGGTATTAACATGAGACAACAAAGCAGGACACGTGAAAACATCACACCATGATCAACAGCTTATCACACAGACTGTCGGGGTATATGCGTTTTGATAATTGAGTTGCTACGGAACAGGAATGGCACGTCAGCGGGTTTTTTTCAAATAAAAAAAACTAGACGAGTGTAATTTTTTTGTCACAGACAACAAGGACCGATGATCTGGAAGACGTTCAGTACAGCTGCAAGGCCTTGAAAATCGTCAGACCACCCATGGCCAGAGTCAAAACACCAATGACGATTTTCAACTGGTTTTCATTGGATTTCTGGATTGCAAACACGGAAAAAGGTACAGAAATCAAGGCACCTGCGCACATGGGAACAAGCAGGCGGACATTGACATACCCACCCTGGGCAATAAAAACACTTGCGGCCAACAAACAGGTGAATGCCTCGGCAAAGGACGTGATTCCCACGGCGGACTTGCCCTTGACACCGCTTAAAATCTGACCACTGGTCACCAGAGGGCCATAACCACCCCCGCTTATGGCTTTGTTGAACGAAGCGGTGGCTGAAAGGACAAGCATTTTCCAGTGTTTATAGACGATGAGATGCCGGGATAAGAGGATCACAAAAAGGCCGGACATAAGAATAATGCATCCAATGAGCATGCGTAAAAGGTCCTGGGGTAGCGTCAGAGCAAGGCTGACACCCGCAACAACCCCCACCACACTGCCGCACGCAAGAATCAGCGCAGGCTTTAAATCTTTTCCACCCCATCCCAGATCCACGTTTTTCACTTCATTATGAAAAAATGCCGCTGTGAAACCACTCAAAAGTTCGGAAAGAAGCAGGGTAGGTACAATATCCCAGGGGGAGAAACCCATAAACATCAAGGCCGGCGTCAGAATGGTTCCATACCCCATGCCCAGGCCACTATCGATCAGTTCGCAGGTAAAACAAAGACCGAAAATAACCAGAGCTGTCTTGGGGACAATTCCGGCATAGGGTCCTGCAACAGCAAAAAACAAGAGGACAAGCCCGATCCAAAGAGCGCTTTTGCGAAAGTATGTCATGATCCCTGGTCGCGGACTTATGCGTGCTTACCGCCCATAATTAATGATATCGGACACCCCATTCCCAGGGAAATTTCAGCAGCTGTCTGGAGCAACTGATCTGTCATCCCGTTCAGATCCTGATGGGTTAAAAAATCCGGGCCTCCTGACAAACTTATGGCTGCAGTGGCTTCGCCCACATCATCAAAAATTGGGGCGGCGATACAGGAAAGGCCCTTCAGATACTCTTCTCTTTCCCTTGAAACGCCATGCTTTCGAGCCGTTTCCAACTCAGAGATCAGAATCTTGGGATCGGTAAGTGTCATGGACGTATGCCGTGACAGACTGTTCCTTTCGAGAAATTCCTTCAGTGATCCAGGTGAGAATGTGGAGAGCATGGCTTTACCCAGACCTGTGCAATGGGCAGGCACACGGGGCCCAAGCCCCAGCTGCCTGATAAGAAATGAATCATCCACGGTGGGGAAAAGATTCATGGTGATTAAAACCCAGTCCCTGTCCCAGATTCCGAGGCGGACCATCTGTCCTGTGTTTTTTGCCAGACGTTGGGATATCCCGCCACCGACCTGATTGATTTTAAGTGTTCCTGACAGAAAAATTCCCAGTTCGTAAATTTTCAATCCCAGGGAATATTTTCTGGTTTCTTTGTCCTGAATAAGAAAATCCTGCTGAATCAAGGTCTGGACAAGCCCATGGATCGTCGGCTTGGGCAGGTTCATCAGCTTGCTTATTTCGGTGATGCCCAGCTTAGGCCTCTCCGGCGTAAATAGAGTTAGAATCGTTATGGCTCGCTTAACCGACTGAATGGACATGGATTTTTATCTTTGCTAAGGCATGGATTGGCCGGTATCACGATGTCTGACCGTTTTCGTTTCCCCACCTGGCCGTTCCTATGCGTATGAATAACATGACAGACATTTCAACCATTCTTTTTGAAAACGTCTTTAATGACTATTACATCCTCCGTCTCATGTCAAACATCAAAGCATCTTGAACAAATTTTCTTCCATTCGTAAGCACACGTCAGCAAACGTGCTGCTAACACTTGATCTTGACACAGTCATTTAAAATAAGTACAAATCACCATTACACTAAAAAGTGAGCCCACCGATTCCAGGTTTCAGGATCGGTGAAACCGGCCCTCTTTTTTAGTTACTGTTAAAATAATCCGTGTTTATTTGCGTTTGACTGTTACGCTTTTAAGTCAGGAGAACATTATGTTTGGAATGGGTATGCCGGAAATTTTACTGATTCTGGCCATAGCACTGATCGTCATCGGGCCCAAAAAGCTGCCCGATATTGCCAAATCTCTGGGTAAAGCCATGGGTGAGTTCAAACGTGCCACCCATGAATTTAAGGATTCAATCAATCTGGATGTACCGGATCGTAAAGTGAAGCCCATTGACATACAGGCCACGACCAGGAAGGATAAGCCGAATAACCAGCTGAATTCATTTCCAGATCCTGATAAGGATATCGTGATTCCCAAATCCGACCCGGACGCTGACCCCGGTAAAAAAGACGAGGGAAACCATGACTGAAGCGGATGATCATCAGGAAGAACAGAAAGTTCCTTTCACAGCCCATCTGGAAGAACTCCGAAACCGGCTTGTCCGGTCATTCATTGCCATTGTCATCGGGGCTTCGGTGGCTTACGCATTCAAGGAAAAACTTTTTGATATTCTGACCCGGCCCTTACTGGCAGTGATGCCCGCTGACGGAAAAATCATTTTCACCGGTCTTCCCGAAGCCTTTTTCACGTATTTAAAGGTGTCGCTCCTTGCCGGTGTTTTTCTTGCTGCCCCCGTGGTCCTGTTTGAATTCTGGATGTTTGTGGTCCCCGGGCTTTATAAAAAAGAACGCCGTCTTCTGGCGCCGGTGATCTTCCTGTCCACCCTCTTTTTTGTGGGTGGGTCCCTGTTCGGTTATTTTTTTGTCTTTCCCGTGGGCTTTAAATTTTTTCTGGGATTTTCATCCGATACTCTGCAGGCACTGCCCTCCATGAAAGAGTATCTGGGTTTTGTATCCAAACTCCTGATCGCCTTTGGGGTTGTCTTTGAAATGCCCATTATTATCACATGCATGGCCGCCCTTGGACTTGTCAGCACAGCGTTCTTACGAAAAAACAGAAAATATGCCGTTGTGATTTTTTTTATTGTGGGAGCCATTTTGACGCCTCCGGACGTGGTGACCCAGATTTTGATGGCCCTGCCTCTGATTGTCCTTTATGAATTCAGTATCATCGGCGCCATGATTTTCGGGCGTAAACCCATGGAAGAGACCGAAGAAGACGACGATGAAACCGATCCTGTCCCAGAGGGCGCCATCGTAAAAAAATAAATTCCGGACAAAGCAGCTTCAATTACGTGGCCTTATAACTTTGTTTTTAAGCAACCTAAATCACATAAGTCCTATGGGACCCATAGGACTTATGTGATTTTTATCTCGCCATTTATTTGGGTATCATCAATCCATTGTTTGCGATTATATGCGAAGCTTGAGTCTTCCCAGGGTTTTACTATTTAAAATCATGGTTTCAAAATGATCAATAAAGGATTTTTCCGTTAATGCAGGGACTTTATCCAGAAGTTGAACCATGGAGATCCGGTTAACAGCCTGCTCATCATGCCCTTTGATGACGATGATGCGTCCGGACTGAATCTCCTCCCACACCAGATGCGATACAATAATCCCTAACCCCACATGGTGCCTTACCGCCGACAGAACGGCCTGGTGATTGGCAACGGTCAGAACGATATTCAGCGATTGTTTCGTCTTTCCAAAATGATGACGGAACCAGTTGTGCAACGCCCGTGACTCGCGCTCCTGGGAGATATAGGATTGACCGATTAAATGGCCATAGGTGTGGTCGCCTCCCAAGAATTTCTGATTAAAGGTGTTGGAACAGGCAAGGACAACCTCTTCTTCAATAAGCGGCTTGATGCTAAACGCTCCATAATCGCCGTAATACTGCCCCCGTGTGGGGAATGTATCCACAAATGCAACATCCAGGTCTCCGGACTCGACCTTGGGAATCAAGGTGGAGGAACGACCCAGTTCCAGTTCAAAGGTCACCTTTGGGTGGCGATTCCTGTAGCTTGAAATCACATGGGGAAAATAGATGCTGCCAAATTCCACCGGAAGGCCGATGCGAAGCAATCCGGCCGGTTCAGTTTGACTGTCTTCAAAGGTGTCCAGGCCCTCGTTCAGACCATCAATCAAAGGGGCGACAATCCGGAACAATCGTTTTCCGGCTGATGTGGGAACAAGCCGCTTATGGCGCCGTGTGAACAGTGAGGCATGGATTTCCTCTTCCAGCTTTTTAATTTGCTGGCTGACGGCTGACGCTGTGATGTGAAGTTCGTTGGCAGCCTCGGTGATGCTGAGGCGGGAATGAACAAAATAAAAAACGCGTAATCGGTTCAGGTCTGGTTGCATTAGAATATCTTAACCTAAAATTAATTTTATATAATTTTACTAAATACAAAAATTACATTACGAATACAAGATCAATGAGGAATATAATGGTCAAATAACAACGATAATATGTTTATGGGGAGCTGCATCATGACAAACCTTACCTGTTCGGATGACACACCTGAAACGGTTATGGTCGATTTCAATGCGATCACCTCTCTGTTCTCTGAAGCCCAGGAACAGGGCCGCAACTTTCTTTTCGAATATGAAACCTATGAGCTTCTGAAACATTCGGGCGCGGAAACGCCGCCACAAACCCATCTTCTGGTCAAAGGATCCAGACCTTCCGATGAGGTTCTCATGGCCATGCCGGGTGACAAGGTGGTACTTAAAATTGTTTCGCCCTTTATTATCCATAAAACCGACGTGGGCGGGGTGAAAGTCGTTGAAAAACACCCGGACAAAATCCGTTCAGCCTGGCGGCGAATGATGGCTGAAATTCCGGAAAATTACGCAGCCATGATCAAAGGCAATCCTGACCATGGTCCCCACGAATACCACGGCTTGAACGGAGCCCATCTTCAGCAGGCCATCGCCCATGATATCCGGGGTGTTTTAATGGTACAGTTCATGCCACCGGATTCGGAGGCCTTTGGCAACGAGATGATTGTGGGCATTCGAAATACCCGGGAGTTCGGCATGATCATCAGTGCCGGTCTGGGGGGAACGGACACCGAGCTGTATGCCGAACGGTTCAGAAAGGGTCAGGCCATCGTGGCGGCATCGACGGTGATGACCGACGGGAAGACCTTTTTCAACCTGTTCAAGCAGACCATCAGCTATAAAAAGCTGGCCGGGTTGGCCCGGGGACAACGCCGGATTGTCACGGACGAACAGATCATTGAATGTTTTGCCTCCTTTATTGCCATGGCCAACCACTACTCACCGGCCAACCCGGATGCGCCCTTTGTGATCGAAGAGTTGGAAATCAATCCCTTTGCATTTACCGATTATCTGATGGTGCCTCTGGACGGCATGTGCCGGTTTGCCAAACCCAACCCTTTGCCGGTGGCGCGTCCCTTCGGGAAAATCGAGAATCTTCTTCACCCCAAAACCATCGGTATCATAGGGGTTTCCACCTCCCGCATGAATTTTGGTCGGATCATCCTTACCAATATTCTGGCCAATGGATTTCATGCTGAAAACATTCGCATCATCCGGCCGGGCATGGACACGTTTGAAGGGATCCCGTGCAGACCTGACCTGGCTTCCCTTGATGTGAAGCTGGATCTTTTGGTGGTTGCCGTCAATTCGGATAAGGTTCCGGATATTGTGGACCAGGTCATTGAATTAAATACAGCCGAATCAGTGATGCTGATTCCCGGCGGCATGGGCGAAACCCATGAAAGTCAGGAACGCGCTGCCCTGGTCATGGGAAAAATCCACCAATCCCATCAGGTGGGTGACGGCGGACCGGTTTTTCTGGGGGCTAACTGTTTGGGAGTTATTTCCCATCCGGGTCATTACGATACCTTGTTTATCCCGGACGCCAAACTGCCCAAAAATCGCGGTGACCATAAACGTAACGCCGCGTTTGTGAGCCAGAGCGGGGCCTTTATGATCACGCGGCTTAGCAAGCGGCCTGAACTGGATCCAGCCTATATGATTTCAGTGGGTAACCAGAATGATTTGACCCTGGGTGATATGATCCACTATCTAAAAAACGCACCGGACATTGATGTCATTGCAGTCTATGCCGAGGGATTTAAGGACCTCGACGGTTTGGCCTTTAGCCAGGCCGTGAGGGAGGCAGTTATTTCCGGTAAAGACGTAATCTTTTACAAGGCGGGGCGTACTCCCGAAGGCAAAACCGCCACCTCAGGACATACGGCGTCACTGGCCGGAGACTACATGGTCTGTGAATCCTGTGTCAGACAGGCCGGCGGCATGGTTGCCAGTACCTTTACACATCTCGAAGATCTTCTGATGTTGTCCCAGCGTTTTCATAAAAAACAGATTCATGGCAATCGTCTGGCGGCATTGAGCGGTGCCGGCTTCGAATCTGTTGGCATGGCAGACAATATTCAGTCCGATGATTTTGCCATGACCTTGGCTGTTTTTTCGCCTGAATCCCAGGAAAAATTAAAGGACATGCTTGTTCAAAAGAAGCTGGACAGCCTGGTTGAAGTCAAAAACCCCCTGGACATTAATCCGGGAGCTGATGACCAAGCCCATATCCTTGCCGTTCGCTTTCTGGGTGAGGATCCGTGCGTGGATGCTGTGGTTGTGGGCCTTGATCCCTTATCACCTGCCATGCGCACCCTGGCCGAGTGTGAGAATCGGACATACGATTTCAAAGAACCGGGCAGTATTGCGGTTGAACTGCCTCGATTACTGACGAAACTGGACAAACCCGTGGTCGGTGTCGTGGATGGAGGCCATTTGTATGACCCCCTTGTCCATGAACTAATGAATCAAGGAATGGCCGTATTCCGATCATCGGATCAGGCGGTTCGGGCACTGGCCCTTTATGTGGATGGACGGTTGCATGCAGACCGATTGCGTGGACAAGAGCAATCAGTGTGACAGAATCGGTGTATTTGGTGTTGACGATCCAAAATAGTCGTACGCGTACTCAAAAAAGTGAAAAATGTTCTTCGACCATGAAAAACTTGATGTATTCCGTGTCAGCATGACTCGAGTACGCGTACGAGAACGATTACGAAAATAGGTAAAAATTGGTGACAGGCAAATTATACGTTCACCCTTTTCAAGTTCACCAACTTATTTCGGTCTTGCCGAGGGTGGCACGTACAGAGGCAGAGCAATATTCAGCCAGAGTGTATCGGTCATGGGACCGTTCTCTGCCAAAATGCCTTTTTGATAGTTGAGATTAATGATCAGGGGCCCCATTGAATAGGCGATGGAGGGACCGATGACCAGGGATTTCATTTTGCTGTCCGCAACCTCTGAGCCATTGCTTTCATCATCTTCGTATTGAAGTGTGTATGCGCCGATAAGGCCCACTTTCATCTTGCCCAGATTCCATCCCCCAATAAACTCCAGAGACAGCATATCGCCAGTATCGTAATGGGTGTAATCGTTTTCCATATTAAACATGACATTAGCCTTTACCCCAAAATCAAGCCCATCCGGATCATCATAACGCCAGGCAAGTACCGGCATAATGGTGGAATATCCTGTCCCGGCATTGACATGCTTATCCTTCGTGTACGAAGCCCCTTTTTCCAGCGCAATATCAAGGCCGGCCGTGAAATACTGATGGGACTCTGCCTGCTGCCAGTTCAATATTATCGGAGAGATCGTCAGATTCCCAAGGCCACGATCATCTTCGTCAAAAAGACTCACCACGCCAGCCGGTGAATGTGTATCCACGGATGCAGACGTGTCCACAGACACCATGGGAACGACCAATTGGGAATAGATGTTTGCTCCCCAGACTTTATGGGGATAACTGGCCAAAAAACGAAATGTTTGTGCCCATGCATCCAGATTAAAGTCCAGATCCTTAATCTCATCCCCATGGTGATCGTACAGGGCATCCGATGAGGTGTATGATGTCTGGGCAATAACAAACAGTCCCGGAATGGGAGGAAACTCACCAAGGACAGAGCCCGGTGCACCCGGAATATAATTCAATGCACCATCTTCAGCCGCCATTGATGTGGACACCATGGCGATACAAAGAATGACCGACAATGTGATGAATACTTTTTTAATACACGCTAAACTCCCCATTTCTACCTCCCAACGAATTAGTTCATTCTGTTCAACCAGTCCATCCCAATACACCTTCATTTGACTTCAAAATACGATATAACAAGCTTAAATTATTAATCATATAAAATACATAAACCTATTGTCATCACATATTCGGGTTATAGGCTGTTGCTGATCCAGGGTGACCCTGAACCCATAGCTTATTTGCTAATCATCGATTGACATCATTAACATTGTTATTTTTTGGCTGAGATAGGCTTTCATATAACAAAAAAGATGCCAGGTTTTCCGATGCGGGCTAAATATTTTTATCTATCAGTTATTATTCACAATATATTTAAATTGGGGGATAATGAAAAACCTTGGAAATGCAGCTATGCCACCTTATATGGCGGCAATCACCGTATAAGGTGGCATAGCTGATTCTTTTTTGTACATGACGTGGGGCTTAAAGAACAAAGAAGAAGGGCATGAAGGTCTCAATCGTACTCGTGTTCAGGAATGATATCTTCATTTTCTATAAAGACCCAATAAAAATTCCCACACCAAGGTCCATATGGACTTGGTTTCATTCTTTTGGGTTGTCACTGAAGCTTCTTGGGACCAGTTTGTTTCATTTTGCCCCAAGGATTTGTCACGGGCCTTTACCCTGTATGTGTAGGTGGTGTTTGCCTGGAGGCCTGTATCTGTATATTGGGAGGCATCCTGCCATCCGCTGCTGTCTGACCCCGGGTTCCCGGTGATTTCCTCAAAATAGTATTCCACCCCCTGAATGTCTTGGGCCTGTGTTGCGATCATTCGGACCGACCCGTAAGTATTATTGAATGGCGCCGAAGAAAATGTCATGGGATCGGGTGTTGGCACAAGATTATCACATTCGGTGTTTCCACAATCAACAGGAGTAAACGCAACGGGCGACCAGTAAGCACCTTTTCGTGCTTTCACACTGACATAATACGTGTATGCCGGGTTATACATCATGTATTCAGCCATATGAATCACAATGGATGTATTTTCCCCTGCACGTGTCCAGTATAAAAGGTCACAGCTGCCCGGAAAACGCCCCAGGGCGTACATGTACTCGTCAATGTCCCCGGGCTGGGTAGAATCCATGGACAGATGGATCACATCCCCGTCTTGTTCGTCGGTCACATAACTGAACACGTCGGGCTTTTGAGGTATATTGGAAGGATTTTTAATGGATGATTCCACAGCAATATCCCCAAGGTCAAACCCGGACTGATATCTGGAGCATAAATATTCATGGCCTGCGTCATCAGCCACAAAACCGAAATAGGCATGGGACTGATAGGGGTATTGGGTGATCTTTGCCATTGAAATAAACTGGGCCTCCGTCCAGCCCCCGACGCTTAAATCCGTATGAAACACCTGGTCCATGCCCTCGTTGTTATTCAAATAAACAAGGGTTGGAAGGCCAGGAGTTCCCATGAGAAAATCCACAAACATATCGGTGCGGCTGAAAGATGTGATCCTTTCCGCATCGGACCACATCGAATTTCGATAATGTTTATAATAGGCAAGATTTCCTGTGCTGTTGTTTATGGCGTGAATGTAAATCAGGTGGAGATCACCATCCTGGTCCATAATAATTTTCTGAATATTTCCCGAGGCGGCATTGATCAAAGCCAGAGGACTCCAGATGCGGCCAGAGACGGTCATCATGTCCAGATGCCATCGTCTGTCAGCCGTCTCATTTTCCATATCACTCAAAACAAACAGATAACCGGTCCCCACCTCATCGAATAACAGTGTCAATTCATAGGGATCACACCCTTCTTCACCCTGGTATATCAGGGTTTCTTCGCCCCACTGACCATCCTCATAAGACATATGATAGATGGCCGGATTTCCGTTTCGGTAATCCTCCCAGACCACATGGGGATTCCCGTTTTGATCCACCCCAAGAGTATGGCAGGAAGATGAATGCTGGACACTGTAAATTTCTGCCTGTTCGGTGATCTTTAAAGGAGCATCCCAGGACGAATTTCCGCCGTCTTTTCGAGTATAAAAAAGCTCTTTATCCCAATTGCCCACCGCACCGAAATACACCACATGGATGGTCCCGTCCCCATGGACGTCAGCCAGGGCATTCGATGCATGGAGCGACTGATCATCGCTGATCAGCTGGGGCTGGGTCCATTGCCCATCCGTGTCACACATTGAGGCATTCACAGCCATGGTGTCTGTAAACCCCTGGGAATTATACAGACAAAGGGCTCCGCCTCCGGGAATTCCGTCAAGGTCTGTCAGCCAGTAATTCACAGAACCATGGGCCGCCCCCGTGAGCATCACGGGGGGCCCCATGGCGGGATTGACAGGAAGCCTCAGGGTATCTGTTGCGATGACACCCGCGTTTGTCCAAAGGTCAATGGTCAGACTGCAAAAGGCATTCTCCGGAGCGTCCGGGCCTATCTGAATTTCGAAATAATCATCGACCGCTGTGGACACGCCCTGTTCATCAATTGATGAAAAAGACACCGTATCGTTTAAAACCTGAATGTATTCGTCCGATGATGACATCCGTGCAGACAGTTGGCCGATGGGGCTTGAAAAATTTTTTATGCTTGGAACAAGACGGATGGTTTCACCTGAATCCATGGAAAGATCAGAGCCATTGTCCATCAGCGGAAAAAGGTCGACCATGCCTGCCCTGTCCCGTTGGGGCAGATCGGCCATGGCAGAAGGGGCATCGGGAATACCCGCCCCGAGCAGGTTGACAAAAAACGGATTTGAATGATTGATATTCCGGGATGTTTCAATTAAATGACGTTGAATACGATGCGCATCCCACCCGGGATTTGCCGACAGAATAAGACCGGCAATCCCCGAAACCACAGGGGCTGCCATGCTTGTGCCTGATTTATAGCCGTACTCATTTCCCATCAAGGTATTGAAAATATAATATCCGGGAGCCGCAAGATCCACCGTGATGCCATAATTTGTCGTTGAGGTCATCCAATCGCCATTATTGGTGGCAGCCACGGATACGACCTGTTCATAGGCTGCAGGGTAGGACGGTACGTCCACGCTGCTGTTCCCGGCCGCTCCCACCAGGAGCACCCCCGCCTGGCTGCAATAATCAATGGCATCAAGCTCCAAGCGGCTTGGATAAAAACTTCCGAAACTCATATTCACAATATCGGCGCCATTATCGGCAGCATAAACAAGACTCGCAGAAACGGCCGAGGAGTCAAGGACGCCCTGCCCCTCATCTGACCTGTATCCCGCCCGAAGGGGCATGATACTGACATTCCAGCAAATCCCGGCAACCCCATCGCCGTTATCACCCGCAGCACCGGCAATTCCAGCCACATGGGTTCCGTGCCCATAAAAATCCGAGGGATCGTTATCCGGGGGCCCAGGGTCTTCCCCGTTGGCCACGTCGCCTGCACTGACACTGACAAAATCCCAGCCATGGATATCATCAATAAATCCATTATGGTCATTATCAATACCATCACCCTCAATTTCCCCTGGATTAAGCCAGATATTGTCTTCCAGGTCCGGATGGGTGAGATCAACCCCTGTATCTATGACTGCAATGACCACATCCTTCACGCCCCGTGTCACATCCCAGGCATCCTGGGCCCGGACCGTGTGCAAATAGGTCTGCTGATCCAGAAAGGGGTCATTGGATGTGGATTCAATGAACCGATTATAGCAGGGCTCTGCCCATTGGATATCCGGGTCATTTTCCAGGTGACCCAGCATCGTTTCCATGTCCATTGCATCGGGAAGATCCAACACATAATATGTTCTGAGGGATTCTTTAACAGGTCGAATGGTTTCATAATCAATGGATTCGGACATGGTCCCGGAGGCGTTGTGGGTTTTTATGGTCCCGAATACGGGCATCACCTGTGCCACGCCCAGAGCATCAAGTCGTCTTAAAAATGGCACCTGTGATGATTTTGTCTTTGTATTGTCAATGTTCAGCGGAGCTTTTAACTTCACCGTAACCCGCCTGGGTACGTGATCCGGAATCTTTCCAGCCTGATCAATGGTCCGCTGGCACATCCTTGTGGGGGAAAGGAGAACATCCCTTTCGGATTCGATAGAAACAGTCATAACATCTTCGGCACAGGCTGCGGTCATCAAACCACACGCCCAAACAACCATAACCAATACATGGATGAGGCATATTCTTTTCACAGACCATTCTCGTTTCACAGGGGAACTCCTTCCAGGGATAGGGACACACATCTGACCCATGACCGATTTCCGCACAGACAATCACTCATAATCATCAAAATAGGCTTCTATGTTTTTACTGTTTTTGTATCAGATATGACAACGATTTTATCTGCATATCAGATGATAAATCATTAATCAAGCATTGTAGTTTAAATGTGATTCACAGGGAAGTATTTTAATTGATATATTGTGAGGCCATTAAAAATAAACGATCATGGATGACATGAGGGTGTGATGCCGGACATCGGCATGGGAAGTGGCGATGAGGTTGCCTGAATCAACATCATGGGTCCAGCGGTACTGATAGGAAACATCAAAGGAAAATGACTTGAAGGTCATACCGGACCCCATGCTCAGGCCGTAGAATTTCCTGACACTGCGATGGGCGGGCTCCGGGTCATAAAAAAATCCAACCCGAAGGGGAACACTGATCTGGCGTTCGGGATATAAAACAAGATATTCGGCACCGGTCCGGATCTGGAGCGTATCGGAAACATGGGACTGGGATTCGGGCTGTCCGTCAATGGGATTGAAACGATTCCCCGATGAATCGGTGATACGAAAGTCGCTCCAGTGGGTCCGATAAATGTCAAGGGCTGCGGTCAATCGGTCGGACCTGCGAAAGGCCAGACCCAAACCATAGGAAAGGGGCATGCGTATGGTGACGGTTTCGACCTGATCCAAGGTGCTGTCGGGGCTCAGGGTGCTGATGCTCACAGCATGAAATTCGTGATGACAGTCTGCGTCAAAGGGGGTTTTGATGACAGCCCCAAGGGTAAAACCCTGCCCCATGTCCCATAAAAAACCCAGGTTGGTGTTAAGTCCCCTGAAATCACTGTAGCGTTCATGGATACGTGTTGAAAGGGTCACCGGCGCTCCCCCTTGGGTGCCTGAACCCATGTCACGGTAAGAGGCGCTCCATCCGTTGGACCATCCCAGCTGATCTGTCCATACATTGACACACAATCCAACAGACAGATTCGGATTCATCTCAAGGGCCCAGGAAAGACCCAGGGCGCCCAGACTCCCCGCCTGGCTGAATGCTTTTGCCTGGGTAAGATCAAGGCCCGAAGATGCATAGTCATAAACATAGTCAAGGTCCATCTTGAAATCATAAAGACGCTGATAATTGACGGACAAAACCATGTTTTTCCAGGAATGGAAGGGCCATGTGGCACTCAGATAGTTGATATTTTCATTGGTGACGCGTTCCGTTGAATGAATCTCGGGATGACTGTCCGACGAAAAGGTCCGGGTCCGAAGGCAGGCATCAGTCACCAGGGATAATTCGGGTTTTTCAAGCTGAATCAGTCCCGATGGGTTCCAGGATGCTGCAGTGGCATCATCGGAAATGGCAATAAACGCCCCACCCATGCCCGTGGCCCTGGCCCCTGAACCCACGGGATTGGGTGATGAGGCAATGCCCACCTGCTGAAACAGGGTTGCTGCAAATAAGGTGGCCACGGGCATCATGAAAAAAAGCACAAGGGCCATGAACAGACTGAACAAGACGCCCGTGTTTTTATGGATTGGACACGCCCATGACCTTGGCCCCTTTTTTTTTAAGACGAAAAGCACACATCCTGCCAGAATAAAAAGAATCCCGGGAACCACTGCCACAAAAAGGGTCCGTGAACAGGTCCATCCATGATTGCCCACGGCTGCGATAAAGCAGAAGCTGCCGCTGTCATCCGCCGTGGTCCCGTCCCCGGCCCCGGTCACCGGAATGGGAGGCAGATCACCCGTGGCACCCTGGATGCCGGTAAAATGATAAAGTTGGACCTCAATATATGAGGGGTCGCCATTCGAATGATTGACCCGTGATCCGTGTTTAATAAAACCGATCCCGGCCTGGAGAATATTGCCCTGGGTATCGCAGGCCTCTTGCCAGATGCCGTCTTTGAACACATAAAGGGCGATACCGCTCACATCCAGATAGCCGGGACAAGGAATCAGTACCGTCACCTGAGGATCAAAAAATGTTCCTGAAACCTGAAGGTTCAGGGGAATCCCCACCCCGTTTTCCAGAAGATGGTCATCCCATTCCGATGAAGAACCAAACAAGGGGGTGTCATGGATACTGCTGTTGTACAAAATGGTTGCCCCCCGTGCCATGCCCTGGGTGATGCGGATCCCGGCATCATAGATTCCTGAGCTGAGAAGGGGATCGCTTGCATCAAGAGACTCTGTCCGGGGCAGGTCCAAATGGGCCGGTTCCTCAGATACCGTAAACGACCAGGTGCCATGGGACACGTGCAGGATTTCCACCTCGGCCTCGATGATTGCGCCCACAGCATAAAAAGGATCAATATCTTCCCTGGTTCTGTCATACACGAACCAGAAGGCCGTGACATGGCTGTCCTCTTCGTCGGGGTTGAGTTTGATCACACGGACCGTGTCATGGGCCAGGTCTCTCACATAGCTTTGGGTGCTGTCGTTGATCAGAAATCGGACATTTCCGGATTGGGTCAGGTCAATGCCGTCGGGATCGTTTATCTGCACGGCAAGCGGGATTGTCCCCGAAGGATTCGCCCCATCCTGGGGATAGAGTTCCATGATTCTTGGCTGCATGGCGATGTTGGCCCAGCTGACGTTTCCACCGTAAATTTCTATGCCTGAAAGGCCCGTATCGAGATGGAGAGATTCAACGGCGGTCAGATCACAGATACCCGATGGTGTGACCATCATATAGTCCCCATTCACGGAAAGGGACAGGCCTCCCAGGGTGCTTTCAACCCTGGCCCCGGTAAGGGCAGATCCGCTGAGGGCATCGGTCACCTTCCCTGCAACGACACCGGTTCCCGTACACTGGACCAGCTTTCCCTGGGTTCCTGCATACAGGGAACCCGGGGCAATGGCGAACACAGAGTATTCCGGGGTCCCCAGATGCAGCCAGGTTTCCGCCTTGTTGGGAGAAATGTAAAGACCGCCATAGTAGGTTGCCGCGTAAATGATATCGGGGTTTTCCCGGTGAAAGGCCAGATCAACCACACTCCGTCCGGTGTTTCCCGGCTCCCGCACCGTGTCCCATGCACCTTCTGCCAGGTGGAAAATCCCCCCATAGGTATCGCACACAAACACATCGGAGTCGGAAAAACCCCAGACTTCCGTTGAGGCAATTGTCCTGTCTGCGGCCACGGGCTGCCAGTCATTGTTCTCAAATTTCAACAGACCACCATAGCTGTCTGCGGCATAGACCTGACCGGTCACCGTTCCCCAGATGCCTGCCAGGTAATCGGTGGTATGACTGTCCATGGCAACCCACACTCCGTCGCCATTTCCATCAAAAAAAAGAATGGTGCCCGACGGTCCCACCGCATAAATATGGGACGAATCGCTGCCCCAGATATCCAGGAGATTGATGGAGGTATCCACGGGCAGGGAGCTGGTCATGGGCGACCACTGGTTCCCGTCATAATGGAGAATAAGCCCCTTCCCTCCCACGGCATAGACATCATCGGCCCCAAAACCGAAAACACCTTCAAGGTGCTCGGCTGTATTGCCGACCATGGAGGTCCACACATTCCCGTCATAATGGACAATGGTCCCGTTGGCCCCCACGGCAAACGCATCATCGGATGCATGCACCCATACGTCAATCAGGTTATCGGTGGTTGGACTTTCCTGGTGTGCCCAGGCACTGCCGTTAAAATGAAGAAGGGTTCCGGCCCCTCCCACTGCAAACATATCCTGGGCCGAGACACCTGCGATGCCATACAAATCATGACTGTCACCGGAATTCATCACAGAGACCTCACCCAATGAGACATGGACGATCAGTCCGTCCCAGCCCACGGCATAGACCTGATCCCTTGAGGCCCCCCAGATATTCAAAAGACGCGTGGTCTTGTTGGGCAGCCCCTGTTCCACAACCTGCCAGGATGCCCCCCCGTCCATACTTTTGAGGACAGGATCCTGGTAATTGGCACTGTAACCGCAGCCTGCATAAAGAATCTCAGGATGGTTCGGATCAATCAGAAGGTCGTTTATGATGGCATTGACCAGTCCGGTGCGGGTCCAGTTTTCCCCTTTATCTCTGCTTTCCCAAAGATCACCATAGACCCTTGGCACATAAAAATTTCCACCCCCGGCATAGAGATGATCTGAGTCTGTGGGGTCCACTGCCACCACATTCATGCTGTGGGCCTGCCCGGAAAGATTCTGGCCGGTCAGAACCGTCTCAAAGCGTGCACCGCCGTCCACACTTTTTCTGACCCGCTGCCCCTCGGTCAGATACACCGTGCTGCTCTCCGTGGGGTCCACGGCAATATGGCTGATATAACTCGTCACATCATCGCTTTCTGTCCAGGAGTCACCGCTGTCAAGGGTCTTGTGAAGCCGGTTACTCATCCCGGAAATACCCGCGTAAAAAATCCGGTTGTCATGGGGATCAAAGCTCACGGACCGGACAATCCCCTGCCTGAGCCGGGACCAGACATTTCCTGCCTTTCGTTCGAACAGGCCCGAGCTGGTTCCGGCGATCATATGCAGGGTATCGTGAGGATCCACAGCCATGTCGTATGTAATGACCCCAAAAATTCCCTGGCTGGACGAAGAAAACGTCTGGCCCTGGTCTCGGCTGATCAGACAACCCATGGTCATATCACCGGCATAGATGATCAAAGGGTCCGTGGGGTGAAGTGCAATCACGGACAACTTATCGGACATGGCCGTATCCAGGGTGACCGTTTCAAACCGGGTCCCTCCGTCGGTGCTCACGGACACCTTGGAGCGATCATCCCCACCAAAATACGAGGGACGTTTCCAGGCCACATACAAACGATCGGGATTGTGAGCGTCAAAAACCGGGTCCCCGGCAAAAACAGCCTCGGGCAGAACCTGGGTAACCACCCACTGATCCCCGTCATAACTGTATTTAAACAGACCGTAATCGCACCCCGTAAAAACCACGGTGCCATTGTCCGGCTTGACGGCGATCCCGTAATAAGCCCCCACGGTTTCGTCGCCACTTATTTTCTCAAATTCCGCCCCTCCGTTCTCACTCAGGTAGAGGCTTCCCTGGCCATACCCAGTGGTGGCTGAGGCTGTTGTCACAAAGACCCTGTCAGGATTCTGTGGATCCAAGGCCAGGTCTGTCACAATGGTATCCAGGTCCGCTCCACCATTCAACTTGATCCAGGAATCGCCCCCATCCATGGTTTTGTACACCGCCCCACCTGCCGTGGTGTTTCCATAGGGCTTTTCAGTGCCCACATACACAATATCGGGATCTGTGGGGTGAATGGCAATGCGTTTGCACATACGCCAGACATCCCCCTGACTGTTTGCGCAATCGGCCTGCATGCGCCCATTGGTGATATGACTCCAACTCAGCCCCCCATCCTCACTTTTTTCAAGACAATAATGGTTGGTGGCAAAGACCGTGGTTCCCTTTGACGGGGCGATTTTGACATCATAGATCGCATGGTTCTTGAATTCCCCTTCGGCACCCAGAACACTTCCGGTCCTGACCGGCTGGAAATGGTTGCCCCCGTCGGAACTAAAGTACAGTCCGTCTCCCAGGTAAATGCCGGCAAAAATACGATCCGGCTGATCCGGGTCAATGGCCAGGGAAAAAACCTGTCCCCCATAAAGACCCAGGTCCGTAAAGACCTCGGCATGGGCTGGTTGATAAACAGCAAAGACGAATAACAGGGCAAGAACATATGTAAAACGGGTAAGACACATGATACAAATCCCCCTTATAAGCCCTCAGGGCATCAAAACCCTGCACCAGGGCCAATCAGGTATTCATTTATTATCAATGGTAAACGGGTCACACAGATTACATGTGATGTTCCTTTTTAATCAGTTTTTTCCCATGGTGTCAAATAAATCAATGGACATACCCACGGGGTCCTTAGGGGCTTCATCAAATCTTAAGCAGAAAAATCAATTTTACATTCGTATCATTTGTGTTATGAAGCTCCATACGTCACCCATTGTCAGGTGACATCTTCCTGGTCATAAATAAGACACTCAGGCACCAGGGAATAGTTCATATTAACCCTAACCGAATGAGAGGTGAATGATGATCAAACGATTGTTGTGCGTAATGATGTTTAGTTTACTTGCTGCATCAATGTCTTATGCAGCCGTTGTCGACGGCGTTGATGTTCCTGAAAAACTGGCCGTGGGAGACACGGAACTTCTGCTCAATGGCGCTGGCATGAGGGAAAAGAGACTTGGCCCCATCAATAAGGATATCTATGTGGCAAGCCTTTATCTTACGACAAAAACCAGCGATCCCAAAACAATTATTGATGCCGATGAAACCATGATGCTCAGGATCAAAATCGTGACGTCCTTGATTACGTCGGAAAAATTCATCAACCACACCAAAGAAGGTTTCATTGAAGCCACAAAAGGAAATACCGCACCCATCCAAAAAGAAATCGATGCCTTTCTAAGCGCCTTTGCCGATGACATCAAAGACGGGGACCTTTTTGAAATTCTTTACACAAAAGGCGTGGGTGTCCAGGTATTTAAAAACGGAAGCAAAGAAGCCAAAATAATGATTCCCGGCATAGCCGTCAAACCCGCTCTTTTTGGCATCTGGCTGGGCGATAGAACAGAAAAAAACCTCCAATCTTTAGCAAAAAATCTTCTTTCAAGTCCGGAGATTAAAAAATAATTTAAACCAATCTTTACAGGCACAGTATTTTAAAAGGTTAGGGAGTGAAAAAGGGGTAACCTTTTAAAATCTTTTTGAATCATTGGCTTAATCCTTTCCGGTTGTCTGCTGTATTTCCTTTTTTTAATCAAAATTACATTTTTTCAATGGGACTTATGGGACCTATGAGACTTATGGGAGTCATGGGACTTATGGGTTTTGGATAATTTTCTTTGCAAGATATCGATTTTCGGCACGTCAATAAGACATAAACAGTGCTGATATTTTAACCATGCAAAGGAGATTCACCATGTCAAGCTTGAGGATTCATCCCATTTGGGGATTATTTTTAATCTTTTTTTCATGCTGTTCACTTTGTCCGGCAGCGGAATTTCCGGCACCTGCGGGGGCCCAGTGGGGAAAGATTTTTTTAACGGACAGCCGGGCAGAATCCATCGTTGCCACCAGCCAGGGTTATGTTCTGGCCGGCCGGCAAACGGGCATGGAGAGTCCTGCCCTTGATTTCTGGACAGCCCTGGCCCGCTTTGACAGGGAGGGGAACGTGGTCAACTGGAAAACCTTTGATGGTGAAACAGACCACAACCAGGCTTTTGACATCATTGAAAGTTTTGACGGCGAAGGCCTGTTTGACGGTTACCTGGTGGCCGGCGGCAGGCATCAGGCTTATGAATATGATCGTCAAGAATACTACACCTCCTATGCCTGGCTGATGAAAACCGATTTAAGCCTTGAAAAAGTCTGGGACCAGACATACGGAAATCCCTTTGATGATTATACGTATCAGGTTGCTCATGATGGTGACGGACTTGTTCTCGGCGGGGTATACAGCAATGGCCCGCTTCTGGGCGCCTGGACCGGTTATCTGATCCAAACCGATACCATGGGGGGTGTCACTTGGGACATGTACATGGATCTGCCCGGTGGCACATGGTATGTGCACCCCATCATTCACTCGGCCTGTCCCACATCGGACGGAGGCTATATCCTTGCAACGGAGGACGGTCTTTACAAACTTGATAGCGCAACCCCGCCTGCCCTTTCCTGGACCGTTGGAACCGATTCCTACATGTCGGTGATTGAGGTGGAAGACGGTTATGTGGCCACGGGGTCGACCCTGGTCCCAGGCGACATTGAGCATACGGATCTGGTTCTGCTGAAAATCAATCGAGACGGCACCACAGCCTTTGAGCACACCTTTGGACGAGCCCAACCCTGCCTGGGGGCTACAGGAATGAACGATGTGGGCAATGAAGTGATTCAAACCTCAGACATGGGGTTTGCCATGGCTGGAACCACCCAGTCATACGGATGGCATGGCCAGGGAGATATATGGCTGATCAAGACCGATGCCGCAGGTGACATGATCTGGGATGTGGTTCTGGGGGAGGCGGAACGCGATGAAGGAAAAGGGGTCGTGGAGGACGATGACGGGTCCCTGATCGTGGCCGGAACGGCCCGCTGGGAAGAAAGCTCCTGGATGTTTGCCGCAAAAATGAGCGGGTCCTACCAGCCCCCCACAGCATCCTTTGATTACAGCCCTGAAAGTCCTTTGTTCATGCATATACCTGTGATGTTCGACGGGTCGGCCTCGTCTGACCCGGATGGGGAAATTCTTCTGTACGAATGGGATTTCGGAGACGGTTTCACGGGAACCGAATCCATGGCCAGCCACAGTTATGCAGCGCCTGGCCAATACAGGGTCACCCTTTATGTCACCGACAACCATGGTGTCCGGCAAGAGACAAGCCAAACCCTCGAGGTCAGGGATCTGGACATGCAGTGGGAGCGCCTTTACGGCGATGGCCGGGATTATGGCTATGATATGGTACAGACTCCGGACAACGGCTTCTTTATCGGGGGCATCAATTGCATGGGCACAAGCGCCAGCTGTGACATGTGGGGCATAAAAACCGACTCCCATGGAAACACGGACTGGTCACGAATCTATAGGGATGTGGCCTATGGTAATCGAAACGAGTTTATCAAATCGGTGACACTGGCCCATGACGGACACCTGATTGCCCTGGGAGTGCGCAACACCGATCCGGAAGACCTCCTGCCCGGACTGGATATCAAACTGATGAAGATCGCAGCCTTTGCCCAGGGGCCCTATGTTCCGGGGGATGTGATCTGGGAAAGGGTTTTTGATTACGGACACGGAGACAGCCCTGGGGATGTGAAGCCCACCCCGGACGGGGGGTACGTCATCACCGGCCATTCGGCCCATCTGAAAATATCCAATCCAGCGGCTGTGATCTACAACATGTGTCTGATCAAAACCGATGGGGAGGGCCATGAGCAATGGCACCAGCTATTTGAAGACACCCCTGATCCGGAAAACCACCATCTCAAAGGGCTTGAAGTGCTACCGGTTCAAGCTGGCGGCTATCTGGTCAGTTGCGATTATTATGTTTATGCGTCCAACTCCCCTATGCTTCTGATCAAGACCGATGGTTCGGGGAATGAAGAATGGCGAAAAAAGATGGGCAATGACACCACAAAAAGCACCATCTATTATCTCCATGAAACCATGGGCCACGATTTCGTGCTGGCAGGCCAGTACCTGAACGATTACGGTCTGATCAAACTTGATCCGGACGGTGATGTGATCTGGGCCAGGCATTTTGGAACCGACTATTCGTATGAGGTGTTCGGCAATGGGGCCGCAACCCCTGATGGAGGGTTTATTCTTGTGGGCGATGTCCTAAAATACCCGGACGGCAACAACCTATACATGGTCCGATGCGATGGCGAGGGGAATCTTCTCTGGGAAAAGGAGATGGGTAATACAGATACCGAGGACATAGGACAGGCCGTGTCTTATCTGGCCGATGGCAGTCTTGTGGTTCTTGCCACACGGGCGCGAAATCCGGGCATATGGCTGTTCAAGCTGGGCCCCAACCTGATTCCCCAAGGTGATTTCATTGTTGATCCTGAACGGCCCTTAACCGGTGATACCGTTACCTTTACAGCGCATATGGATGATGGGGACAGCGCCATCACCCACATGCTCTGGAATTTCGGTGAAGAAGAACCCGTGGTCACAACCGAGGACTCCATCACCCACATCTATGCCTTACCCGGAACCTATGGTGTCACTCTGACGGCCTATGACAACCGGGGCGGCGAGATTTCGGTTTCCCACGATGTAACGGTTTCAGGGGATACGGTGGACCTCTGTCCCGATGACCCCTTGAAAGTATCTCCGGGCATTTGCGGCTGCGGCAACCCGGATCTTGATTCAGACAGTGACGGCCTTTATGACTGTGTGGATGACTGCCCCTATGACGCTGGAAATGATCAGGACCATGACGGAATATGCGGGAATTTGGATATCTGTCCCCTGGATGGGGACAACGACCGGGACGGAGATTCTGTCTGCGGCAATGTGGACAACTGCCAGTCTGTTGTCAATCCTGGCCAGGAGGATATGGACGGCGATGGTCTTGGGGATGCCTGTGACGAAGACGCCGACGGAGACGGATATGACTCGTCTCTCTCCGGTGGATTGGACAACAACGATCATGACAGCACAGTCAATCCCGCATCCGAATCCGGGCCGGATGGCGACGACCCCCTGTACGACGGCAATGAAGACGGAACCCCCGACAGAGACCAGGCCAATGTCACCGCCCTTGATTCCTTTGCAGGTGATGCCTATGTGACGCTGGAATCACCCACGGGAACAGTTCTCAGCAATGTTGGAGCCTCGGGCAACCCCTCCTCTGCCGATGCACCGGATGTGGATTTCCCCTTTGGTTTTTTTGATTTTATCATAGCAGGCCTGACCCCCGGTGCAGGGACAACACTCACCCTTTACCTTCCCCCAGGCACGACGGTTTCAAGTTATTACAAATACGGCCCCACCCCGGACAATGCCACGGCCCACTGGTATGAATTCCTTTTTGATGGAACCACCGGGGCAGAGATCGTTGGCAACATCATCACCCTTCATTTTGTAGACGGTTTACGGGGTGACGATGACCTGGATACCACCAACGGCAGCGTCACAGACACCGGAGGCCCGTCCCGAATTTCAGCCACTCCCCTGGGTACAGGCTCCGGTGACGGTGATTCAGGCGGAGGCGGCTGCTTTGTGGGAAGCCTTGCGCCTATATTTGGCGATTAAAGATCACGGAGAAGGGCTAAACTCTTGGGGATAATAGTTTTTTCTTCATGAACGTCATGCTTCATGGTAAACTTGTTTTTTCTTTTTTTAAACCACCCGTTCGCGTAGCTCACTGAAGGGCACGAAGAGCGCGAAGAAAAAATAAATAATTTTAGCAAGTTATTTGCCTATAGCTTTAATTTTTTTGTTGGAAGTTGCCTTGGCTGTTAACAGGGCATATACGTCCCATAGGTCCCATAAGTCCCATGTCTTTTTTTTAGTTGCGGCTATGCAGCGCGCCTCGAACCTTTTCAGCCAGCTCTTTCATGGAAAAGGGTTTCTGGATGAAATTCACCCCTTCGTCCAGAACCCCCCGGTTGGCAATGACATTGGCCGTATAACCGGACATGAACAACCGCTTGAGCCCGGGATAAAGGCCGGTGAGAAGCTTGGCCAGTTCCCGGCCATTCATAATAGGCATCACCACATCGGTCATCAAAAGATGGATTGTATCACCATGTTCCTTGGCCAGCCTGATGGCTTGATCCGGAGAATTTGCAGGCAGAACACCGTATCCCATGGTTTCCAGCATGGTCTTGGCCACTTCAAGAATTTCGGGCTCATCTTCAACCAGAAGAATCGTCTCAGGGCCCCCTTCAAGGGAATGGGACCGGTCCGGTTCAATGGACCTTGATGGATTGCCTGTATGTTTAGGGAGATATATATTCAAGGTTGTTCCACTGTTTTTTTCACTGTAGATATTGATAAACCCCCGGTTCTGTTTGACTATGCCGTAAACGGTTGCAAGGCCAAGCCCCGTTCCCTGACCCAGGGGTTTTGTGGTAAAAAAGGGTTCGAACACGTGGGGCAGATCACCTTTGTCAATGCCGCAGCCATCATCGCTGACCGACAACAGCACATAGTCTCCGGGCTCCACGTCCGCGTGGGTTTCACAATAGATTGAATCCACCTCCCGGTTGTCTGTTTCAATGACCACGTTTCCCACATCATGGATCGCGTCCCTGGCATTGACCATAAGATTGGCAAGAAGCTGGTCCAGCTGGGCCTGGTCCATGTGAACCGCCCACAGACAGTCTGTCGGTTTCCAGATCAGGCTGATATCTTCACCAATCAACCGTCTGAGCATCTTGATCATGCTTTCGATGGTCTGATTAAGATCCAGAACCCTGGGGGCAATGGCCTGTTTTCGGGCAAAGGCCAGAAGCTGGCGTGTCAGTTCCGCAGACCGCTTTCCCACGGCTTCAATTTCACAGAGATCTTTGTAAAGCGGCTCAGACGGTGTAAGTTTCATCAAGGCAAGTTCAGCCCTTCCGATGATGATGGAAAGCATGTTGTTGAAATCATGGGCAACCCCCCCGGCCAGACGTCCCACTGCCTCAATTTTTCGGGACTGGAGCAGTTGGTCCTGGAGTTTTTCCTTCTCGTTTTCGATCCGTTTCCGTTCGGTGATATCATGGTAACTCAGCAAAAGGCCATTGATATCCGGGTCCTTAAGAAGGTTTACAGCCGTGAATTCCATCCATTTATAGGTGCCATCCTTGCACCGATAACGGCTCTGATCTGTGAGGGTCTTGTGTTTGTCCGGCCCATGGAGAAGTGATACAAAAAGAGATTTGATCCTCTCCTCATCATCCGGGTGGATGTTCCCCCAGGCATTCTGACCCACCAGGTCATCAGGGAGCCAGCCAAACCAGCGCTCAATATTTGGACTTTTATAGCGATTCACGCCATGTTTATCGATAATGGCAATCACGTCGGCGATGTTTGCGATCATGGCCCTCTGCCTTGCCACATTTTCACGAAAGGCTTTTTCCGCCTTTTTTTGTTCGGAAATATCCACGCCCACACCCACCAGGAAGACCTTTCCCGATGCTTCAAACCTGACACCGGTCAAAAAAAACGGGATGAGTCTACCGTCCTTGGCCAGGAGTTCAGCCTCCATATTGTTTTGTCCTTTTTCCATAACCCCATTCAGGGCTTGACGCGCACGGTCATGATCTTGGGGCTGAAACCAGTCCAAAACATAACGTTTCTTGAGCTCTCCTGCTTTGAATCCCAAAATATTTTCATGGTTCTTGTTCCATTGAATCAGTCGATAGTCAGGATAGGAATACACATAAAAAATACCGGGAAGGCTGTTCAGTAGGGCCTGGGTGAACTGTTGCTCATCCTTTGCGGCATCCTCGGCATGTTCCCCCTGGCCCATATCACGCACCATGACAAGAACCCGCATCTGACCGCTGATCAGGCAGGGTTTCAAAGACATTTCCACCCGGAAAAGATAACCATTTTTTTTCTTGGCCAGGATTTCAAAAACCTGGGGCTGACCCCCTGAAGCCATTCGGATTTTTTCCAGCACCCCCCCACCGCTGTGGGCGCCATCGCTGGCACAAAAATCGTTCATGGTCCGGTTCACAACCTCATCTTTTCCTTCAAAACCATACAGGTTGAGCATGGATTCATTGACATCGAGAATCCTTCCGCCAGGCCCCTCTCCAATAAAAACGGCACCGGGTAAGGCATTAAAAATATCGCAATAATCAATTGAGACCTCTACCTTGAGGTTTACACCTATGTTATCTTCCTTTTCTTCACTCATGCCCAATTTTTGCCCCCCTGGCCAGTGTGATGTGATGATATAGATATTCTTATCGGTATATACCCCCTTGCTGCTTAGAAGTAAATACGTGACCCTGTATTGAATAGTTGTAAAAACACCTGCAAGAAAAAACCAAAGCCTCCGTCTATTCTAACAAACCCTTAAGGCTTGCGCCATCCTCAGCAAGGCGCTTTTATCAATCAGAGTCAACCATAAACCCAGCGACGCTGGATATGAAACATGAGGACTTTTTTAATAAAAAAATAGTCCACGTTTCTTAAAAGGAGCCACACCATGAACCGGCAATACATCTTTAAACCGTTTCTGTGTCTGATCCCATGGGTCACTGTATTTTTTGTTCTGTGCATCCAGGCCCTTCCTGTGATTTCTGCAGAACTTCTGATCATCGTTCCATACAACCCAACGGGGTCAGTCGTTCAGCAGGATGAAGCATGGGTCCAGGTGGCCGAACAATTTGAAACCTACAAGGAAGAAACCGGCATGGACACCCAGGTCTTTACCTTGGAGTTCATCAACAGGGCCTATGACACCGAAGGGGCGGACGAACCTGAACGGATCAAACGTCTGATTTACAACCAGGCCATGTACTCGGATGCCCGATACGTCATGCTTGTCGGAGATACGGGCATTTTCCCCATCCGGTACCAGTATTTCGGCTATTCATCGGTGGGCCTCACCCACTGGGCATGGAACGACGGAACCTCATCATGGTATCCCTTCGACTCCTATGGGTTTTTCCCCTGTGATGCATACTACTCAAACCTCTGGGATGATGAAGACCCTGCCAGGAATTTCGACAACTGGGATGCTGACGGCGATGGTTTTTATGGGGAAAAATATTATGATAATTTCAGGGGAACCGATGAAAACACCATACACCCGGACGTGGCCCTGGGACGAATCCCATGCAAAAACCCCGATGAATTCTTCCGTTACATGATCAAAGTCATGTCCTATGAGAACAATACACCCTACGCAGAAAAAAAAGCCTTGTTCATCGGCGGGGGCTTTAGCACCAGCCAGAGAACCAAGCTGAATATCGGCACGTTCATGGAAAGCCTCCTTGATATTTCCTATCTTCTGGGGGAAAGCGGGGAGCCCTGGGATTTTACCGATGGGGGACGGACCACATCGGATGTGAATGCCCATGACACCATCATTGACTATGTCAACGATCATTACCCCCAGTTCATCAATTATGCCGGTCATGGGTCATCGGGCAGTCTCGCAGAACCGGGATTCCGAAGGTCCGATGTCTCGGCCCTGACCAACGCCTGGCAACCGTCCATTGTCATTGCGCCGGGCTCCTGCTCCACTGCGCGCTATGCCCAGTCAGATTCCGATTCATCACCACGTCTTGCCCCCGTTACCCTGGCGGCTGATGAAAATTCCATGGCCGAAGCCTTTCTCACCGATTACTCGGATGGGGGGGTTATTTATATCGGCAGCCTCGTGTCCAATCAACCTCCGGGCCTGTATTTTGACTCACGCATATTCAGGGCCGTTGAAAGCGGCCTGGCCACCATGGGTTCCTGCTACCGTCAGGCCATCGAGGACTTTATCGATGAGTACAATCTGGACACGGCCACCTGTTCATCTTGGATACACGAAAGCGACTGGCCGGATGCGGATGTGGGGGGCCGCTGGAACTGGTTTCCACCGGCCCGGTTTCACTCGGTTTACAAAGTCCAGCTGTTTGGTGATCCCTCACTGCGGATCAACGGTGTGACCGGGGCCATGACACCGCCCACAACCACGGCATTTTATACCCCATGGGTAAACCGCCAGAATCTTACCGACCATCTGAGGGAAACCTTTTATGTGGATGTTCACCTGTCTCCCTTTGATGCCGAGATTCCGATCCGGACCACCCGGTACAATTACAGCCTGGACGGAACCCTCACACAATGGCGTGACGGAACCGATTTCAGTGTACCCATATACCTGACCGCATCCCTGGAAGGCAATGAGGGATACGGCATTCGCTACTATTCAATCAACGAGCTTGGCCATACGGAAATGATCAACCAAGGGGCCATATCCTTTGATTTCACCTTACCCCAGTCGGAAATCACGGCCACATACGGAGATGACGACCCGGTGGTGGTGGATGGGGTCCTTGCCTTTGATGCGGATTCCATGAGAATCCAGGCCACGGATAACCTGAGCGGCGTATCACGGATCGATTACCGTTTCGGGTCCGGTTCATCTTACCATTCATCGCCCGGGCCCTCAGTTACCGTTGAATTTCCCTGCTTTTACATGACCGACTATGAATTCTCCTGGAGAGCGGTGGACGGGGCGGGCAACGAGGAGGAATGGCATACCACCAGCTTGCGAGTACCCTCCTGCTCCGACTTTCTGGAGGTCCGGGAACGTTTATCAAATATGCTTGAAGCCGAGGCCGGCCGCCATATGTTTAATTTCCCGCCCAGCTATGTGGACGATACCCTCAATCTCGGGTTCCAGGTCCTTGACGGGAATGATCCCTTTAAAGTGGTTTTCCAGTATTCCGGGCCCTTTCATGAAGATTACCAGTCCCATGTGTGGGAAAACATTTCGGAAGCCGTGTACAATGAAAAAACAGACCGATGGGAAAGCAACTGGAACACCCAGTCCCTGGGCATTGAAAACGGATTTTACTGGGTCCGGGCCATGCCTGAATTTCCAACCAAATCATCCTATTCCAAAGCCCAGGAAGAGCCTTGGGCACCCCATCTGCTCTGGGTCAACACCATGAGAAATCAAAATCAGGAAATAGACCTTTTGGCCATTTCAAGCCCGAGTACCCAGGTCCAGCCCGGTGATACCATCCGAATTGCCGTGGTCTTTCACCATGATGGTCAGGGGGAAGCACAAAATGCCAGGGTGAGACTGCTTGTTGATGAGGAACTTTATGATGATCTTACGGAAGACGATGTCCTGCGCACCCGGGATAATCTTAAAATGGATGAGCCCCTTTATTTTGAACTGACCCTCAAAGATGAAAACCTGCCGGATCTGGATCATATCACCTTCAAAGCAGCCATGACGGCCCAAGGCATTGGCCTTCTCACCAGTGATTACCTTTTCATGAACCTGATCAAACGGCCCATTGCGGTTGATGGAACAGTCCGTGACACCAAAGGGAATCCCCTGGTGGCCGACCTTGAACTCACCGGAAAAAGCGGGACGCTCACACAAACAACCCGGCTCGACGGATCTTATATTTTTTTGGATATACCGGAAGGAACCTATCAACTCAGCCTTTCCGCCATACCCAGAGGATACCGCCCTGTCCTTCCCAAAGACGGAACCCTCATCATCCGTGCCAAGGGAGATAATATCAACCAGCATTTCATTTTATCCGGAAGGGATCTCCAGTCACCAGCCTTCACCCACCTGTCCGACTTTGATGAAACAGCCCAAAGCGGGACACTCTCAGGCATGGCCTGCGACCGGAATTTCGGCAGCGGAGTTTCACGGATCACCGTCTCTGTGAAAGATGAAATCGCCCAGCTCTTTCTCACGGCAAATGGGACCTGGGAGACAAACGAAAGTCTCATTCCGGCAGACCAGATGGACGATTGTTCCGTGTCCCGGCCGGATCTTATGGCCACGGCCATCCAGGGCAATCTGCCCGCGGATACCCAGTGCGTCACCTTCAGCCTTGACCTTCCTGCCCAGGCTGACCTTGCCCAGGGCAGAAACGTCATGTATCTCCATGCCCAGGACCGGTCAGGGAACCAGACGGTCCATGAACTTCGAAGCACCTTCATCAACGCCGGATTCACCTGCGATAATACCACAGGCCCCGCGCCTTTGACCGTTTCCTTTACAAACCAATCCTCAGGACGTATCGATTTTAACCATTGGGATTTCGGTGACAATGAGACCAGCGAGGCCTCGTCCCCCACCCATACATTCAATGCACCGGGCGTCTATGACGTCAGCCTTATGATTGCAGGACCGGACAGCTCGGATTCCGAACTCAAATCCGCCTTGATCACCGTGACCGAAAAAAGCGGTTCCCCAGGTGACGGAGGAGATGACGGCGGTGGGGGGGGATGCTTTATTGTCTCTTTATCCGACCCTGAATGAGTTCCCACATCCTCTTAAAGACAACGCAGACATAACTCCCAGGCAGAGCCTGGGAGTTATGTCAAA
Organism: Pseudomonadota bacterium; assembly: GCA_018818835.1. Lineage (GTDB taxonomy): Bacteria > Desulfobacterota > Desulfobacteria > Desulfobacterales > Desulfolunaceae > JAHIRD01. Next base: position 11,394 of record JAHIRD010000087.1, on the reverse strand, counting down.
AACAGTGTTGCCACAAGAACAAGGGCATGAATCTGCATCCATGCCTTGAATGGACGAAGATGCCTAAATAGTTGACTTTTTCTCCTGTCTTCCGTTATAAGTAAAAAGAGTCATCAATTACACCACTTTGGCATAGGTTTATAAAAGGTTTTTTATTGTCCTCGAATCTCTTCACATTACTTAGATTCCTTTTCTTTCTGATTCCCATTATATATCCCTCACCATGGGGCCATGCTGCTGAAGCAAAGCCGTTGAGAATGGATCTAACAGGGACCTGGTCCATTCATCTGGGTGAGGACCCTCCTTGGGGAAAATTAGGAAACAAAGATAAATCATCCTGGGAAACGATTATTCTTCCAGGGAGTATTTCAAAGTATTCCCTCGAAAAAACAGGACGCTGTATCGGGACGGCCTGGTTAAGAAAAACCATTTTCATCCCCATGGATTGGGCCAACCAGGACTTGGGGCTGAGCCTGGGACGAATCTCACATGCGGATGAAACCTTTTTTAACGGTGAGAAAATCGGAAGCGAAGGCAATTTCCCACCCCATGACATGTCCATGTGGAACATCTCCCGGCATTATTTTATCTCCAATCATATGATACGACCCGGTTTTGAGAATGTGATTACCGTAAGGGTCTGGTTCCACACTTACGGCGATGTTTCAGGCGACCTAAGCCTTCTCGACGTCCCGAGCTGGGAAAAAGATAGGACCAAGGGTCTTTTCGTGCGGATTATCCTCAATTATATTATCATTGCCATGGGGATCCCCTTGTTGTTATTATTTTTTCTGTTTTATATTCAGCGCCCCCAATCAACCGAATACCTTTATTATGGCATCCAACTGCTCTGCGGATTTTTTATCATTTTTGATCTTTGCAGTCTCTGGCGTTTTCCCGGGGGTATTGATGTCCGATTCAAGATAGTGGCCTTTTCATGGATTGCCATCAATGTGGCCCATCCTCTTTTTCTCCATCGTCTTTATGACCTTAAACGAAAAAAAATCGAATGGTTCCTGGTGGCCTACCTTGTGATATCCTTTCCCTTGTTTCTTATCGCAAAACCAGCCGATTTCAGAGAATATGGCTTTCTTGTTGTCTTTGTATCCGGCAGCATCGGCTTTTACAATCTATCCTGTCATTTTTCAGCCCTCTTTTTGAAAAAACCTTATTCCATATTATTTTCGATATTTGGCCTCACCGTTGTGGCCGGAGCCATCCATGACGGCCTCATTTATTTATCCAAACTGTCCTATTTCAAGCTCTCTTTTTTAGGATATACCTTTGATAACATGCTGTTTCCCATTGGTGCAGCCGCACTGTATATCGGAACGGCGATCGTTCTGGTTTACCGGTTCATCGAACTTCTGAAAACAAACGAGGACCTGAACGAAAACCTTGAAAACAAGGTCACGGAACGCACACGATCCATGATTCTCATCACGGAAGAGCTTGAAAGGCAGAATATCAAGCTGGAGGAAATGGCTATCCGGGACAGCTTGACGGGTTTGTACAACCATGCTGCTTTTTTTGATCGCCTGGATGAAATCTTCATGACCTCTCGAAAAAACAAAGCTCCCATGGCTGTGGCCATGATTGATGTGGATGATTTCAAAGGATTTAACGACACCTACGGGCATCAGGTCGGTGATCAGGTTCTGATGAAAATTTCAGGCATATTGAAAACCTGTATCCGCGAATACGATATAGCCGCAAAATACCAGGGTCACCGCATGGAAGACAACAGGGATTACGATCTGGCCGGGCGTTACGGGGGGGATGAGTTTATGATGGTCCTGCCCTGTTGTTATAAGGACCTTGCCATCACTGTCACGGAGCGTGTCTGCTTGAAGATCAGCCAGATTAGTCTTGATAGCCACCCGGGTGTTCGAGTCAGCGGAAGTTTTGGCGTCGCTGTCCTCAACCCCGACATAAGCTGCCCAAACAGTGAAAAGCTCGTCACCCTTGCCGACCTTGCCCTTTATAAATCAAAATCCATGGGGAAAAACAGGGTTTGCTGTAAAATCTATGAGGATAGATGATAAAAAAATTTCTGCCTCGTTTCCTTTGGTCGCTGAACACATAGAGCACAGCGCGGCAGGGCCACAAGCAAAAAAAGATATGGGTCTTAGGCGACCTATGGGACCTATATGTCCTATTAACATCGTTATTGACCTAATTCTCACACACCAATCACCCCAATCCATTTGCGTACCGGGCGAAGACCGGCCCAGCTTTTTAAAGCTTGTCCCCGCGAAGGCGGGGAGCTGGCCACTGGAAACTTAATCTTTGCCCTTCTTCGTGGCTCTTCGTGTTCTTCAGTGAAGCGTAGCGAACGGGTGGTTTAAAAAAAGAAAAAACAAGATTACCATAGACTTCAGGTCCTTCATGGGGATTATAAAAATCCCAGGCCTTGCCTGGGATTGAAAAAAAGCAGTTTAACCTTGCAACACCTTCTGCGGAACATGTCCGTGTTTGTCTGTGACAGTCCGTGTTTGTCCAGGCTATTTCTTTCGTGGACGAACACAGACGACCACGGACTGACACGGACATTGGAACACTGTCTGCCGCACTTGTTCTTCGTGTTCGCAAGCGACCAACGGGAGTGGGTGGTTGATAAAAAAACGATGTTCCGCCCAAAGCCATCTTCCCATTGACACGTCATCTGTGCTCTTTATGATCTTCGTCGTTTAACCATGAAGCACGATACCGGCGGGCAAGGCATCACCAAAGGCGGCATTCTCCTCGCTGTGGCTCCGGGCAATGACCGACGTCAAGGGTCCGGTGTTTTTCACTGGAATCGTGTGTCGGTTCATAAATTCCAAAATCATTGCGGTCGTAGGCGGGTCCACATCACGCATCAGATCTCCTGTTTTCCTGGCCATTCTAACCAAGGCCCCGGCAACATGGGTGGGGTCCTTATAGTCATGGGACAAAAGGCCCTCTATCCAGGTTGCGACTTCAGCCGGAGGAACCACCCTCTCAACGGATCCGTAAAGGGGATCCCGAAGACCGAAGCGGGACAGGGACCAAAAATGCTGGGGCAAGGATTTTTGGGGATGAATTTCACTTAAGAGTTTACGACCCAGCCGGATTTTATCGTTCACGGAAAGGCGTTCCATATTGGCCATGGCCATCCAGATCTCCAGTTTTTCCTGGGCAGTATGTTTGGTCGTGGATCGGGTATTTTTAGGATCAAGAATCAGGACCTGGTCCTGGAAAAACTGACGTTGCTGGCCGGGGGTGAGCCCTGCGGCCACACGCCGCCACATGATCCACCATTCTTTATTGACCTGGGTGTTGTTGGCAAAGACAGGACCTTTTTTATAGATGGCCCATAGCCGTTTGATCCGTTCCGGGTCAAATCCGTGACCCAAGCCCGGACGCAGACAAAACCCTGTAAGATTGAGCCATCGGCTTTCCACCTCAGGATTATAAGCCCTTACTTCCATGAGATCCAACAAGGTGTCGGTCAGGCTCCTGAGCAAAGACAGGGGCCAGGTATTTTTGGTGCAGCCTGAAAGGCTGCTGATCTGCTTTACCATGTGGGATAAGGCATCGCTGATCTCACGTTTGGACCTGTCCTGTGTGTTGAAAGCCTCTGTCATGACCTGAACAGCCTGATCAATGAGGTCCTGGTCAAAAACCTGGGTGTCGGAAACCGAGGCAAGGTCTTCCTGGGCACGCAATTGAAAACTCAATTTCCACCGATGGGTGCTCTCAAGGGAACGGCACCAGATATCCAGGGTTCCCACTTCGGTGTATTCGGCCTGAATATGAACAGGCAAATGGGTTTCCCCACTCTTTTTTCCATACTTGATCACTGTCTGGACCGGAGGAAGCGGGGTCAGGCTGTCATCCAGGCGAACCAGGTCCCCGGCTTTATCTGCGGACCTGTAACTGGAGCTGTACATATCAAAACTCACCCGGCGATTGGCCAGAACCGTCATGTTCCGGTCTGTCAATTCCACCACCGACCCTTCATCAAGCCCCCTCTCAACCAGGCAGACAGCCTGGTCAGCATGGCAGTCCGTCTGGCTGGCCATGCCCAGATAATAGGATCTGGGGCTTCCGCTACCCACACGCACCCCTTTTCCAAGCTTGGCCATGCCGTAATAGGAGGCCCCCATGGCCACGGCCAGATCCGGATCCGGATTTTCAAGAACAGTCGGTAGGGCCTGATCCTGTTCACCAAACCAATGCCTGACCACCTCCCGGATACGCTCAGTGATGATCCGGGGCTTCAAAGATCCGCCGTTGAACAGAATATGCCTGGGCTGGTGACTGATGCCAAGGCTTGTTTCAATATGGGCTTTATGCTTATCAAGAAACCCGCATAAATGCCGTGTCATGGCCGGTTCCTGCTCATAGGGGAGTCCGAATTCGCTGATACCTTTGCGACTTGCCCGGACGGCTTTCTCATCCGGGCCGACCAAGGGGAAAAAGCCCTCCAGCAGAATATCTTCGATCATGGGCTTCGTCAGATCGCCTGAAACCGTGCCGCCGATCAGGCTGCTGCCCTGCCCCATGAGAATGATTTTTTCTTTTTGACTTTTGCCGCTGAGAAGGGCTTCTTTGGCTTGCCTGCACTGATGGCAAAGATTTTTCCAACGGTCACCGGAAAGGGCAGGCCGGTTTTTCCCAAAGCCCATTTCCACGCGCCGGGCCAGGGCCAGATCAATATTATCCCCCCCCAGAATCAGGTGATCCCCCACGGCGATCCGTTCAAATCGGGGACTTCCTTCGCTTTCCCTCACGGTGATCAAACTGAAATCCGTGGTGCCACCGCCGATATCACAAATCAGAATCAGCTCACCGGGCTTGACATAGTTATCCCAGTCGTTTTCATGGCGTGACAGCCAGCTGTAAAATGCCGCCAGGGGTTCTTCCAGAAGGGTGATGGTTTTAAGACCTGCCAGCTTTGCAGCTTCAACGGTCAGTTCCCGGGCCGCCTCGTCAAAGGAGGCCGGAACCGTGATCACCACAAACTGATTTTCCAGCCACAGGGACTCATCGTCTCCCATATCCTTATTCCAACATCTCCGGATATGGGCCAGATAATGGGCCGAGGCGTCAACGGGAGACAGTTTGCCCACCTCGTTGCCCGATCCCCAGGGCAGAATTTTTGCCTTGCGATCGGCCTTGTGATGGCAGAGCCAGCTTTTGGCCGACGAAATCAAACGGGCAGGGACCTTGGCCCCATGATCCCGTGCAAATAAGCCGGCAAAATGGTTGTCTGCCGTGGGATAGGGTTGGAGAATGGCTTCCCGGGAAATATCGTAGGGTCCAGGGATATAAAGAAACGAGGGCAAGACATTCTCCCGGCCGATCTCACCAGGACCAATGAGCTGGGGAACCTTGAAAATCGTGATGGCCTTCCGTTTCTTTTCATCGGCCTCAGACAGGTCCAGATAGGACACCGCAGAATTGGTGGTACCCAGATCGATCCCCACAATATAAGCCATTGAATCAGAGGCTGTCATCGTCATTTTCCCGGACATTGAATTCCAATTTCCATTTTTCACCGGATTCCCGTGACACACACCAGAATTCCAGTGTTCCGATTTCTGTGACCCGAATTTCAAAATTCACCGGCACGGTTTTTCCGTAATCACCATCCAGGGTGGTTTCGATCCGGGCAATATCCTCGATTTCACCCGGCTCCCATTCATCCACAAGGGTTCCTGGCTGATCGTCTTTTCGCCGGGTTGCGCCCAGAATATCAAACACCACGGGCTCACCAATCACCAGCACAAATTCTTCGCTGGTAATCATGGTTTCGGTGCCCTCTTCCATGCCTTGCCCAGCCACACACAGGGCCTTTAACGGAGCGTCCATGCCCGGAATGGCCGGCATGGATGATTCTATGGCCACATAGTAGGCCCGCTCAAGCCCGGCACGTATCCGAATGCCTTTTCCCTGCCGGGCAAGGCCGTAATAGGCAGCCCCCCTGGCCACGGACAAATCAAAATCCATGGAACTTATTTCCCGCACCGTCTTATCCTGGCCAAGGTGTGTGCTCCACTGGCCAAGAAGGTCAAGAATGCGTTCCCGTACCCGTGGGGCCTTCATAATACCGCCGTTGAACAACACGGCATCGGGGATCTCAAAACCCTTGTCCGAGCCCGGATTCATGGCGAGGAAGGCGGCCAAATGCCGGGTGATGGCAGGGTCGGCCTCATAGGACAGGCCCAGTTCCCGAAGCCCTGCCCGTTTTCTTTCCCGGGGACGGTCCATGGGACCACAGGCCGGAAAAAAGCCGTTCAATATAACACGGTCCATATCGTCTTCTGTCAACGACTCCTTGAGGGTTCCGCCAATCAGACCACTGCCCCTTCCAAGGACGGTGACCGGAACCTCCGTTACCGTCTCATTCGATAAAATCTTTTCCTTGGCCCTTCGGCAGGTGTGGGAAAGACCCCGCATCTGCCAGGAATCAAGCGTTGTTCCTTTTTCCGCAAATTTTCCGGAAAGGGTATAGGACAGTGCCAAGTCCATGTTATCCCCGCCAACAAGCAGATGATTGCCCACACAGAGACGCTCCAGGGAAAGTTCCCCGTCCTTGTCCGAAATCCGTATCAGACTGAAATCGGTTGTGCCGCCCCCCACATCGCAGACCAGCACCAGTTCGCCTTTTTTCACGGCTTTGCGAAAACGATCCCCCTGGTTGTTGATCCATGCATAAAACGCGGCCTGGGGCTCTTCAAGCAAGGTGATATGATCAAGGCCTGCCAAGGTTGCTGCCTTGACCGTCAGTTCCCTGGCCACGGCATCAAAGGACGCCGGAACCGTCAGATAGATTTCCTGGAATTCCATGGCATTGAGTTCATCATCCTGGGCCATGGCATGATTCCAGGCATCCCGGATATGACTGAGTATGGCGGCCGAAGCTTCAACCGGAGACAGTTTGGACAGATCTTCTGCCCCTTTCCAGGGAAGGATGGGTTTGTTCCGATCAACCTGGGTATGGCAGAGCCAGGACTTGGCCGAGGAAATCAGGCGCATGGGAATCTCTTCCCCCCGGTTCCGGGCAAATTCCCCAACGGCCAGAATGTTTTCCACGTCCCAGGGAAGGGCAAGCCCCCCTTTTGCCACATCATGACTTTCGGGAAGAAAAACAAAGGACGGCAGAATGTCCCTGTCTGCCACACTGCCCTCATCCACAATCTGGGGGATGGAAAACACACGGATTTCCCTGGGGGCATCATCCTTCCCAGGCTGGATCTCCGTGTAGGCCACCACGCTGTTGGTGGTCCCAAGGTCAATGCCGATGATATATCTATGGTCTGACATGGTTTTTTCCTTTTACTCAATTTCCACTTCTGCCGGTGCAATGACACCGGGATTTTCCTGGACAGACAATGTGGGGATTGAAATTTTGGATGTTTTCCATCCCTTGTGGCGTAAAAGCCCCTTAAACGGGGGATCGCCCACCACCTTGCCCGTGAGTTTGACTTCTGCCGGATCAAATCCGGCGTTGATGGTCACGATCTCCCCTTCATTCTGGGGCATCACCGATTCCAAAGCCAGGTATTTGGACAGGGTTTTGGAGCAGTCTTCATGGATCTTTCGAACGGCAGAACCAATCTGGGCATCATCGAACTGATCCAGTTTTTCGTTAAAAAAGTCAAGGAGGCGTCCTTCTTTCTGGAGCACGGAAATCAAATGCAGGAAAAGACGCTTTTGGGTATTTTCCTCAATTTGGGCCGGTTTGACCGCATCCTTGGATTGACCTTTCTTCAAGGGGGCTACAGTTTCCTCTGTCACGCTCTGTTTGAACACCATCCTCATGGCTGCCCAGGCAAACAGGGAAAACAAAAGCCCCACGGCCATGGTGCCGGGCACAAACACTTTCACAAACCATGGGTTTAAATACATGTACTGGGCCAGACCGTCCTTGAACCGGATCCCTTCGGAAATGGCGGCAGCCTCTCCGGCCTTTATCGTCATCAGATTGATACCCTGGTACAAGGCATAATCCAGAGCCGCAACCAGCAGCACTGTTATGAACACAATCCACAACAGGGACCGTCCGGAAAAACGTTTAAGCTTATCCATTTTCTGCTCCTTGATTGATGATAGATCGTTTGTGTTACGTTTTAGTGAAATGAATGTATTAAAATGATACCCCAGGTGTGTCAAGAAACAAATACATGACTCCAGCAAAACCGCAACGTGGATCATACATGAAAAACCTTTTTTTTTCTACCAGCTCTCTGTGCTTATTTTAATCGAAGGCAAAAACGATGGGGAGTCGACACCAGCCGGTTATCCGGGGTGTTACGATATGGCATCAAGAAGAAAATACGATATGCATTAAAAAATATGGAGGATTTCATAGTCGGGTGTTGTGCCGCACAACCTATCTCAAGTCAGATTGAGCGGCATCTTCATGGTTAAACTGCTTTTTTTCAATCCCAGGCATTGCCTGGGATTGAAACGTTGTTTTCTTTTTTATTCACCACCCGTTCGCACAGCTCACTGAAGGACACGAAGAAGGCCAAAAGCCTCTGGCTGCCTGAGGCAATTCCTTCGTACGTCGTGTGCTTCATGGATTCCCTGGGATTTCTGAATGTGTATTTTGGAATTATATACCACGTAGCATTATCTTGTAAAATTGATGAATTAGTAAAAAGTCGAGGGATGGCTTACGATATCACTTCAGGACGATCACATCCGCCGGAGATGCGCTTGCGTTCACATACCCAATGGCTCCTGTGGTGTTGGTCACAAATTTGATGAGGTCGTCAACATTATCAAATTGCTTGGGATAGGGGCCTTTTCCTGAAAACATGATATTTTTCCACGTCGCCTTAAACTGGGATTTTGACTTGCTAACATATTTTGTTAAAAAATCCTCATGAAAATCCGATTTATCCATGATCGTTACCACAACGGTTGTATTATCCGGCCAGATGGAGATGTCACCCACATAAATTTTTTTAACAATATCAGCGTCCAAACTGCTTTGGGGCACACTTTTATTGGCGATAACAATAACATCCTCCGCCATGGCCCATAAAGGGCTGATTAAGCCAAAAACAAAAAGTGATAGAATGATGGTTTTGAAACTATGTTTCATATTCATAATCGTTTACCTCCCGATTTATCTATTTTGAATAATTCAATGATTCACTCAAAATGATCTCTGAATGAATGCAAATCAGAATATCTACCACTTTTTAAAAATTATAGGATACTTTGGCTCCGAACAGATTCCAGGAATCATCAAGACTGCCGTCGTCCCCGGCAGATACTCCGTATGTTCCTTTCATGGAGTGGGCTTCCAGTTTGAAGGTCATGTTGTCGGTAATGTCAAAGCGGGTTGTCAGGCAAATATCTTTTAACTCGTTATCCGGGCCGCGTTCATCGTCGTCAGCGACGGACTTGGAATAGTAGGTGCCCATTTCGAGCCAGTCCAGAAATCTGTAGGATGCACTGAAATAGTAGCTGGTTGCTTTTGTTTTTGTGTACGATCCAGGGGGGGTACCGGTCACATAATAGGCTACCTTCTGATCTGATATTGACCATTCAGTGGTCAGAATCAGATCCCGGTACACATATTCGAGAGAATAAGATGTCGATAGTACTTCCTTCGTGTCTATGCTAATATTTAAGGTCTCGGGTCCGAACAAGGGATTGGTCGGATCATAATACGGGTTAGGGCTGATTGCTTGAAACAATCCGCCGGTCATTGCTCCGTCCGCTCCAACTTGAAGACCATCTATGGGTGCTTTCCATCGCAAAGACCACGCATAAAGCGTATCGAAGGATATGTCCGTAACGGAAGAGACTCCTCCGCTGGCTATGATTGTCTGCGCTGTACCGCTGTCAAGGCCTACCTGAAGGTCCGCCATCCTCAAATCGTATTTCAGCATACCCATTGAGGCCATGTCTATGTTCCCATAGAGGGAAATCCCTTTTAAGCCTTGGGACGCGTCTCTTTGCTGTTCATTATAAAGGGATTGAGGCATTATGATCCAGGTGTGCAAGGAATCCACATCACGGTTTTCTCCATAAAGTGTGCTGGACGCTTTCATGATTCCGGCTCTGAATCCCAGCCAGTCACGCCATTTATAATCTCCGTAGACCCAGTTCACGCCCACTTTGTCATTTCCCACATCGCCCAGATCGCGGGCACCCAGTTGCGCGCCGATGGATACCTTGTCGCCGGTGAAATATTGGAAATTAAGCCCCATATCATTGTACTGAAAAGTCCCTTTGTCTGTTTCTGCGAGAAAGTTGTTGGAGCTGCTTTTCAAATATCCTTGGGACACAAACCCGTGAATTCGGACGTTTTGTTCCGCAAAACCATTGAAGGGACTGATAAAAATCAACATCAATGAGATTAGCCATAGGCTCTTGATTAAATAATTCCTCATACTATCCTCCTTGAAAAAACACCCTAAGATTATATTGAAATACCTGCGAACCATCGCCGCAATGACGCCTGAAAACAAGAAATATTCTATGATTGTCCTAAGAAAGCCAAAAGTGCATGACCTGTGGATGGAATATAAGCCCTGATTATGTTTTTTTGTGGTGATTTATATGTTTTTGGATAAAGGACACAAATTATAAGATAAACAATGTATTATATATACATATTAAGGGCGTAAAACACAATAGAAATATTATATCATTCATTGCAAAACGCGACCTGAACATCATCTCCTAAAATGTTTCTCCATTCGTTACACGTTTTTCAAAAAAATCCGGGGCAGGTCACTCATGCAAATATTTCAAAAAAATCCGGGGCAGGTCACTCATGCAAATACACTTTTCAAATAATGTTCCTTCTGCTATGCTCTTCAAATAAGAACAACGGTCTTTTTTTACTGTTTATGGAGGAGATATGAAACAGTTCTGGATGATGATGATCATCATCTCGCTTGGATGTTTTGCCTGTGATCAGGAGGGTTCGGTGTTTAATGATCACCAGGATGTCCCCTATGACGACGGTTCGGGCCTTGACGATATCATGGATGGGAAGAAATTTTTTTTTGGAAATCTTCATAGCCATACAGCCTATTCCGATGGACAAGGAACACCTGCCGAAGCCTTTGCTTTTGCACGTGACGTGGCAGGGTATGATTTTTATGCTGTGACAGACCATGCTGAGCTGGTGGGGTCATCTGAATGGGAAGATACGGGGGTTCAGGCGGATCTGTTCACGCTGGATGGTGTTTTTGTGGCTTTTCGTGGCTTTGAATGGAGTCATCCTGTGGGGCATATCTGCGTGTACAACACCCCGTGTAGATTCCCACGCACGAGTCCCAGAAGAATCCCACGTAAAAATACCGATGTAAGACAGGTGCAAGAAAGCCGGAAGGAGTGGTTCCTTCCGGCTTGAGTATAATGTAGACAGCAGTCTACCGCACCGAGTTATCCCTT
>JAHIRD010000281.1 GCA_018818835.1 Pseudomonadota bacterium | reverse complement strand
TGTCGCCACCTACAAGCTGATCGAGACATACAACGCCGCGACAGCAGGATCGATCGAGCAAGCGGAGGCTCTTTCATCCCTTTCGGGGCGCTATCAGACGGCCACCGGATGGCTAGAGCAGTTTGCCGCTGTCGGTATTACGGCTGATGCTGTTCTGTTGGGATTGATCGCGGCGCTAGAAGCCATTGGATTGACTGGAGAGGCCGCTACGCAGGGATTTGTCGATGAGACGAATGCTCTAATTGAGGCGTTCTATTCTGCGTCAGAAGGATCAGCTGAACAGGCAGAGATGCTGGATGATCTTTCATCTCGATATTCGACAGTTACGGGATGGATCGAGGCTCTGGCATCGGTTGGAATTGAAGCGAGCGAAGCCCTCATGCTGCTTGTCGAGGCACTAGAAGAAGTTGGTCTCAAGGCGACAGAGGCCGCTGAAAAGACATTTGTTCAAGCAACGTATGAGCTTATTGCTGCATACGATGCCGCGTCCGAAGGATCAGTAGAGCAGGCCGAAGCACTTCAGTCATTGGCGGGCAGATACCAGACGGCGATTGCGCTTGAAGAACTGCTTGTCAGCAAAGGTATTGAGGCAGACGACGAACTTGTGTTGTTGATCGCTGACCTTCAGAGGTTCGCGAAAGCAGCAGAAGAAGCCAGCAGCGATCTCATTCAACTCACAGGCCAATTAGTGTCTGGAATTGGTGGATTGATCAGCAAATTTGGCGGCGAAGAATTGAAGGGAACTGGGTCAGTTATCTCGTCTCTAGGTGGAACGATAACGGCTGGAGCAGCATTGGCCACTGGCGGCATGAGCGCGGCAATCGCCTTCGGGTTGTCGCTCCTAAGCACTATCGGAACCGGCTGGCTGGAATGGGTAACGAAGCCGGCAGCCGCAGCACAAGAAGAGATGTTGGCGGCAGAGGAAGAGAGGCTCGCCAAAGAACAGGCCGCACTGGACAACATGCTGGCAGCATCCGATGCCGTGATTTCGTCATTCTGGGGCCTGGTGGAGTCGGCCGAGTCAGTGGCCCGCATCCAGGATGGCCTAGCTCAACTCCAAGTCACGATCATGAGCGCACTGCTGGGCTTCCTGTGGCCTCTGGCGAGCATTCTGGAGTCCATCAACGGACTGTTCGTTGCACAGGAAGAGACTGTGCGGAAAGAAGTCGAGGCAAGACAGGCGCTCTTGTCGAACTTGAACGTTCCTATTGGCTTCCCGATCGACAGGATCAGGTTCGCTGCGGGGACACCTGGGGAACCTGTGACCTTCACGGGGACGGAATCCGGAGAGGATCAAGAGGCGGTTGCCGAACTCCTTGAGTGGTGGGAAGAGGCGATGGAGCCCTTCCGGAATGAGATCCTGGGAATGATCCAGCCGATTGCCGACTTCAGAGATGCCATGCGACAACTGGCGACTGATCTGATCCCGTCGATGATGACAATCCTTGGTCCGATTATCGACACATTCGGATGGACTCTCGGGACGATTTCAACCTGGATGAATGCCGTCTTTAAGCCTGATTTCGAGGAGTTCGCAATTGGCTTTGCTACCTTCTGGACGGACAGGGTTGATCCATGGTGGACGGATGAAGTGTGGCCTCAGATTGGAGAATGGCTGGACGACATCTATGGGTGGTTGGGGGCCATCGTAGACTTCTTCTCTGATGAGGGATGGGACTTCATCTCGGAGGACGTTTGGGGGGCGGTTAAGCCGTTCGTAGAGGCAGTGCTAGACATGTTCGAAGACTTCGGAATCTGGGTCGGAAAGAACTGGCCAACGATCAAAGATGTACTTCTGAAACGGATTCAGGATGCACTGGACTCTCTCGGAGTTGATCTTGACGATTTCATTGAGAGGGTGAAGGTATGGTTGCTTGGCTGGGATTGGCAAAGCAGTTCAAAGACATCTCCGTGGCAACAATTCATCGCGCAATTGACGAAGATTTGGCAGCAGATAGTAGACCTTCCTGGCAAGATCGAGGGGTTCTTCAAGAACCTGGAGACTGTCCTTTGGGTCGCGATGGGTGCAGTTGTTGGTGCCATAATCGGCGGATCTGGCCTGTGGAGCGTAGCAGCAGTGGCTGGG
>JAHIRD010000254.1 GCA_018818835.1 Pseudomonadota bacterium | reverse complement strand
CTAATAATGTCTATATCTGGCAGGACTCCGAAGAAACAAATCAAAATAGGGAGCCGTGGCTCGATGGTGAAGTCCCGCTTCAACTTAATGAACAACTGGAATTACCTTACCGGGCCAAGACTTCGGGCATTGTTTATCTGCGTTGCAAATCCGGTGAGTCGGCTGCGGTTCGTTATTGGAGGTTAATTTAATGAAACTTGAGTTTTCTAGTAGTGAAGGTGCTGTCGTTGCTATCGTGTTTGCTATTCTCATATACTTCTATCTAAGAGGTAGAAGTCAAAACCACTCACAATTGGAATGGGTAGGATACCGTGGACGCAACTACTCACTACCTCTGAACTACAACTAAGAGGTTCTTTTACAAGATATGGAAATTATGATAAATGATATTCAGTTAATACGAAAGGTAGGTGGGTACGTTTACGTGTACATAGCAGTGACGGCCACAGAAGGTGACAAGGTATTAACTGAGGAGTTTATGATAGGCAGGCGATTATCAGGGAATCGGGTGGTAACGGATGTAAGAGGTTGGCTAAAAAGAAAAAGTGATGGCGTCTATGTAAACCCTAAAACACTTGTGGGGAAGCCTGAGCCTGAGTGGGAACGAGAGCCAGTTTTATTTGATTTGCAGGCTATGATAATGGATGTGGTAACAAAGACCTTTAACAGGAAGTTCAAGGGGGAGATTAAGCAAGACAGACCGGAATTATTGAAGAAGGCTATACAGCGTGGGATACCTGTCTGGGCAGATTCACGCGAGTTACCATTATCTACAACTCAATTAAAGGGAACGATGGTGGAGATATAATGGCGATATAATGGCGATATAATGGCGATAATTGATGTACAGATAGCTCTGGGTGACGATGACAGCTATGATATATACGGTACTAACTATCCAGACTCCAATTATGTTTATATCAGTTCGGTAGCGTATGAAGCTGGACTACGATGGGACAATATAGCCATAGATGCAGGAGCTACCATTGACACTTGTATCTGCTATATTGAGTTGCTTAATGATTCCTATAATGATATAAATAATGTTGTTATGGACTTTGAGGCAGCCGATAACCCCGCCGATTTTGGTTCTCGAGCTCCTTCTACAATGACGCCCACAGGAACAAGCGTTATCTGGAATGAAGCTGACGCTGTTTTCAGTCCCAATAGGGCAGACAGTCCTGAGCTAAAAACTTCGTTACAGGCGGTTATTGATAGACCTGGCTGGAATAGTGGACAAGCTATAGCCTTGAATCTAGACCCTGGTGGAGCGAATGCTGTGTTTGATTCCGTCAACTATAATCGTGGACGAGAAGCCAGTATCTATATTGATTGGTCGTCAGGAGCGGCCGCAGGTCAACCATACTCTTCCAGAGTCCAAGGTGTTCAAGGGATGCGTACATGGGGTGGTATATAATTGGCTAGTTATTTCCCAATGGTAAAGAATTCTGCGCAAAGGATAGTATTTCCTATCTTGGATGCAGATGGTGACCCTGTTACTGGGGCAGCAAGTGATACTCCAGATAGTGAATATAGCCTCGATGGAGCAAGTTTCGCAGATTGTAATGACGAAATCCATGAGATTGCCACTGCTTCTGGTATCTATTATCTTGACCTTTTGACAGGTGAGACCAATGGTGATGTGGTAGTTATACAGGTTAAGACGGCTACCGCTGGGACAAAGACAACTGTTTTGGTATTTTACACCTCGACCCAATCACTAGACACAGTAAATACGGCGGTTAATGGTATCCAGGTTGACTTGAGTAATGCTACGGATGGTTTGGGTGCTTTGAAGGCATTATTGGATGCTATCCCCACAACACCTATGCGGGGCACGGACAACGCCGCCTTAGCCTCCGCATGGACGGCTGCTCTAGCTACAGCTTTGGGGAATTATAATGCCACTAGGGCTGGTTATTTAGACAATCTCTCCGCCGGGGCGGTGGCACTTGAGGTTACTCTAACTGCTATGAAGGGTAGTGGCTGGTCGGATGAAACTCTGAAGGCGATTAGAGATGCTATTCGTACCAGGTTAAGATTATGAGAAAATTTACGGACATCTATCAGGATACCGGCTGTGTTTTTTATCCTCGTTGTTTGGAGTGTCCTTTTCCTCTTTTTGATGGTAAATGCCTGGGGGACGCTTCTTATTCGGTATTATATGAATTGCGGAAGGTGGAGGCGCAGCAGATGGCTGAAAGAGGTATGTCTGCGTCACAGATTGCTGTGCGGTTTGATATTACTCAAAGGCAGGTTGAAAGGTATATGACACCGTAGTATTGACATAATTAAATAAGTTATAATACGCTATTATTGTAAAGCGGTGGGGGCTTTGACTGAAAAGTTTGCCCACCGCTTTCTTTTTTGTCAAAGGAACCCACCGCCAAAAAAAGAATGGAGGTGTCAATAATGGCAGCAAAGAGAGGTCGTTGCACAAAGTGGGGTAGAGGTAATGGTGGTCGCAGGGTTTGTCGCCGGTATGCCAAGAAACGCTAAGTGAGGTGAAACATGGCAAGTCAGAAAAACAAATTCAGGTCTGCCGCTAAAAAGTGCAAGGGGACTGGGAAAGGTTTCCAGGCCTGTATGCGGCGGGAGTTGAAAAAGTAACGGAGGGAATTATGAAAGAAATTACTCTTGACACAGGCGGAAAGATAGTCGAAGTGGTTGAGGCGTCCGAAGAGGAAATGCACCTTGAGGCTGCCAAGAGCGGTATGTTGAGCGGATTAACCGATTTTAAGGTAGCCAATATCAATATCGGTATGCCCGTTGCTGGACTGGTGATAGCCGGTATAAATGATGCGCTCTCCGGTATTCTCGGTGGATTGGTTGGTGGTATCGGTGGCAGGTATGCGGCCATGATACCTGGCATTATTGGCCTATATCTACTCAATACTAAGCAGGTTAAGAGATGGCTGGGGAGTGGCGCTGTAGACGCTGGCAATATCGTTATTATCGCCGACCTGGCAACCGATAATCTTTTTAACATTCGGGCCAAGATGGCTTCCCTGGTTGGTGGTGTTAAGCTG
>JAHIRD010000330.1 GCA_018818835.1 Pseudomonadota bacterium | reverse complement strand
ATGGCTTCAAAGGTACTCAGCCAACCCCCCTGATCCATTATGGGGGCGAGTAACACATCGGCGGCGTAGTATAGGTTTTTCACTTCCTCCTGTGGGATCTCCCCGGTCACTATGATGTCCTTGCGTAGTCCTGACTCGGTTATCATCCTCTTCACATTCTGATAGTAGGGGCCGTCGTTATATCCGGCTAATATGAGTTTTGCATCAGGTATTTTTCGCTTCAACTTCTTGAAGATGGAAACGGTCTTCAACTGGCTCTTGGTGAACGTCATCATGCCCACCTGTAAAACCGTGAAGGCGTCATTCAACCCATATCTTTCTCGGACTGCTTCCCTATCCCCGCCTTGGAAGAAGTCATAGTCTACGCCGTAGGGGTTCACTCTGGGCTCCACGTCGTAGATGCCCATAAATCGCTTCCTGTTATACTCGTCGGCGACGACGGAGAGGGTTATGTATTTTCTAATCAGGTCCTTTTGAGGCTCGGGGAGCTCCTGCCCCATCAACACGGGGTACGGCGGTTCGTTGCACATCCAGACAGATGGCCTCATCCGGGGATACAATAGGAGCTGGGCGGGGTCGTTATGTGGATTCACCACGTCGAATTGGTGGATGATGCTCTGGACGAGGGGGGCCATATTCTCCATGGTGTCAGTCGTTATGATGCGGGTTTCGGTGAACTCCTGCTTTATCTCCGGCGTTATTTCCTGGGTTATCACCGTTGACTCTATGCCTTTCTCAGTCAAATAGTTAGCCAGTTTCACTATGAGGCGTTCAGCCCCCCCGTAGGCGTAGAAGGTGGGATTAATAATGAGGACCTTCATTCATCCACCTCATATATAGGGCACCGATCACAGTTACGAGGAAACTCCCCGGCGTGTAGCGCCCGCCTCATCTCCGTGTATTCTGGACCCCACCATATCTCACGGAACGGCTTCTCGAATATGTTACCTAATGATGTGCCCCGCTGCCACCGTCTGTCATTCTGCTCGTTCAAAGCGCAACAGGGAATAACGGTTCCATCCACGAAAACAAAAGGCATCCACCACGCCAGACACGTTGAGGCGGGGGGCTTGTGCTGGGGCACCGTGGCGTTCCATCCGACTTGGATGCCAAGCTCCTGCCCCCTCTTTAACACGGCTTCCTTTATGTCTTCTGGTATCTCTACGAATTGGTCCTTTACCTCTGGGAAGTCGTGGAGCATACGGGTGAACTGGACGAAGTGAACGTCTACACCCAGCTCCCGAATCATGTCAAGATAGTCAACCATCTCGTGTATGTTGTCGTTGGTGACGATGAAGTGGAAACATAGCTCAGGGAAGTATTTGTGAAGTCGTTTCTTCCACTTATCCAGTTTCACGATGTTGCCTGTAACGAGATCCCAGTTGCTGCCCACACGGATGCTTTCATAGGTTTCCTTAGTGGCGGCGTCGAGAGACACAAATATCTTTTCCACCCCCAGCTTCACTTGGAGGCGAGCCTTTTCGTCGTCGGTGTAGAAAAAGCTGTCATAGAGTTCCACGTAGATGCCTTTGCCTTTTACATAGCGGAGCATTCGCTCGAACTCTGGGTTGGTCCACGCCTCGCCGATGCCGGTCATGCCGATCCATTTGAGGGAGGGGAACTGGTCTACGATATGTTTAAACTGGGGGAACGTCATGTGTACGTTGGGTTCATCCCAGTAGGTGTGCTCACAGATACGGCATTTCAGGTTACAGGCGGTGGTGGTCTCCACCTCGATATATTGGGGGTACGGGGCCTTCGTGTAGAGGAGGTCGATGATCTTCGGGTCCTTGCTCATCCAGAAGACGTTGAAGTGCGTCCAGTAATACGTCCATCTCAACCCCTTATCAGTGAAGACGGGGTTCATCTCAAAGCGTTGGAGAGCCCCCTGTGCTATCCGCTTCTCCAGCTCGTTGATTTCCTGGTCTGGGTTGTCTCCTCCCCGCATCGCTAGGTCGAGTGCGGGCGTTAAGGAGTTCAACACACCATCCCCCATCTGTTTAGGCATATCTTACAGTATTCATGCGGGTTTGTCAGGTCGGCTTTTTTCCGTAATTCATCGTAATTGTCTCTGCTCTTAATGGATGAAGACTGAATGGTTTCTCTGATGTGGTTTATCCTCTCACCGTTAAACAGATGTTCAATGGAGTCCGTAAAGATGTTTCCCAGTACATATTGTTCCTTTGGCAGTTGGATTTTGTGGTTGTTAAAGTATTCCACCTCGTAGTCTAGGCTGCTCACATAACAACAAGAGTAGACCGTTCCATCCATCTTAACGGTTAAGGAGAAGAATGGGCTTTGACACTCCCACTGGCGTGGACCGTCCTCTACTCGAATGTATTTAACGTTGTGTTTATACGCCTGTCTTTTGAAGTCGCTGATCCTTGCCTTTATCTGCTCCTTGGTCGGGACAAATCTTTCAACGCCTTCTCGGTTATATGTCATAACGTGGATCGGATGTATTGTGGCACGTATCTTCTTTGCATATGGGATAAATAGGTGGAGGTCATCTATTGTTTGCTTCATGACCACAGCATTAATGAATATGTTGGCATGGGGCTTCATCCTGCGAAGCAGATCCACCCGCTCCAAGGCGTCCTTTAACTCCGCGCCCCGGATCTCCTTGTAGACTTCGGGGTTCAGGGTGTCAATAGATAGGGCGATGTAGGCGGTGGGGTGAAGGGCTTCGATGTTCTCCTCGTTTAAGAGCGTGGTATTCGTGGTGAATGTAAGCCCAAGATTTCGCTCAGTCAGCATCTCCATTATCTCGATCCACTGGGGGTGAAGAAGGGGCTCCCCTATGCCTATGATGTTGACGCCCTTCAGCGTAGGGATTCTATCTAAGATTTCCTCCAGTCTTTCAAGGGATAGCGTTTGTAGCCCCCGTTCTCTTCTGTATTTCCCTCCGATGCACATAGGGCAGTCTAGGTTGCACCCCACTATTATTTCTTGGTTGAGGTGTGTTAAAACGGGGGTCGTCATTTCTGAGGGTTCCGATTATCCGCGTTTAAGTAGTAATTCACTTGCTCCCAGATTATATCCTTAACCGAGTGTTCCACCTTGAAGCCTATCTGCTCTATTTTCGTGGTGTCGCTGAATAATACGGGTACGTCGGCGGGGCGGAACCTGGCGGGGTCAATGTTTATCTGCACGTTGCCCTTATTAGTCTTAACGATTAAACCCTTATCAGCCGGAGTGAACGTTAAGCGTCCCCCGAGGAGAAGGTTGTCCATCCGAGTCTTCTCAAATTCTATGCCGTACCACGGGTCTGGGGCGGGTTCAGTTGGTTCACCGTATTTCAGGTCGGTCCCCGTCTTCAGAGTCTCTACCTCATAGCCCAAGACTTCAAGCGTCCACAATATGTAGGTTAACACGGAGTTGGTTCGCTTGGAGCCCTGCACATAAACGTCGCCACCTTGCCCCCTCTCAGCTAGGAGAAGGTATCCTGACACGATGTCCTCAACGTGACTCCAGTCCCGGAAAGCGTTAACGTTACCAATGTTTATCTGGTCCTGCTCTCCATGGGATAAGGCTACGCCCTGACGGGTTATCACAGAGGTGACGAAGTGGTCTCCACGTCCAGCTCCTTCATGGTTGAAGCCCCGGCTTACAACGGTGTTAAGCCCGTAGACGCTGTGATAGTTCCTCATAAGGTGGTCGCCGGTTATCTTGGACACGGCGTAGGGGCTCAGGGGGCGCAGGAAGTTCTTCTCGTTAATGGGAAGCTCAGGCACCCTTTCAGGTAGGGGAAAAACGT
>JAHIRD010000333.1 GCA_018818835.1 Pseudomonadota bacterium | reverse complement strand
ACCCGGATTGTCCTCTTGAGGGCTCCAGCATCGCGCTTTGTCCAATCCTGCCCGGCATAGTGCCCACTTCGATACATGGGTCGCGACATGGTTCCCACCGGGCATCTCCTCCGGGCATTGTTAGCAATGACCTTGGCGGCCTTCCTCACCCTTTCCAGGGTGCCCTTCCCCACCATCTTATCCGCTTCTTTCCAATCCCAGCTTTCAACTCTCATTGCGATTCTTCCCTACCCACCAACGAGCCAGTCGCATGACTTTTTGTAAACAATCCTTGGGGTTCGTCACCTCGTAAAGCTCCATGTTTTTATGGACTGCGAGTTGATTGATGCTTATCGGCCCCATTTGCCCCATGATGTACTGATCCTGAACCATGATGAAGATCCCCAGGGCGTCCCGGTTCTCCGGGAGGGCCTCAATCCTGCATGTATCGCAAGGTGGTTCCTGTGGGGGTTCTCTCTTCGCATACTTCCTCTTGCATCCGCCGCAAGTCGGGCCGTATTCTATGGCCCAGTCTGCGGCGTCAATGAGTTTTTTTCGGCGTCCTCCTTGCTCTTGATGCCCGTCTCCAGAAGGATCGTAAGCACGCGATTAGCGAACCTGAGAAATGTTGAATTTTTTAGGAGCTTCAGTTTGTTTTCTGGCGTGCATTTCATTTCCGGCCCGTCTTTCGACCACCGCGCATTCCTCATTCCCGTAATCACATAATCCCAGGAATCATCCCGCTCTTTTTTCTCCTCGTCGGGTGAAAGGTCCACATAATACGACACTCGCTCCATGCCTCTCGATGTCGGATTAACGACCATTTTGTTTTCCCGTTTCCGGCCCTTTTTCTGATCCTCCCAAAAGGGCGCGGGGTTCCTGAAGCAAAATTCAGCCGCGCCCTTTTCCGGTGGATCATAAACAATCTCTCCGGTCGTGGCGTCATACCGGGACGTGAAAAACGAAAACCAATCGCCCTGTTCGTTATCTCGCGATTCGAATACTGTCATAAAACCTCCGTCTGATTAAGATCCGGTCCCAACCTGCTCCATACATGCGCCTTCAACCTCTCCGGCGAAGTCGATGACTCCCATCCCACTCCTGGGAAGCGTGACGGCATCGGCTTTGCTGATAATGATCGTTCCCCCGGTGCCGACGTGCCACCAGGTAGCAGCGGCCGCATAGAGATACAGATTGTATATCCCAATGCCCGCTTTACATGCTGCCGCCAGCAATGTCTGGCCGGATGAATCGCTCGGATCGTAACTGCCCTTGAACGAAATTGATCCGGGCTCCGCGACTCCATCGCCAACCTTTTCAACGACCGTGTCCCCGAAAGCTGGGTCTTTTTTGATAACCGCCATCGATACCCCGGTCATCGCCCATTCCGTAAGCTCGGCAATCGTATTGCCGCCGTACATCACATATCCATCTTTACCGCTGATTTTCATTTTCCCTTACCTCCTTTTTTGTTGTTTCTGCGGAAAATTCCGCTGCTGTTGAGTCGATCCTGATCGCTGTTTTGTGGAACTGTTTATAAATCCATTTAAAACCACTTAAAAATGATTCGTCTGGGAAAAATGGCAACGGCCGCAAGGAATAATGCTCGCAAAAAGCATCGATAACCCAAGCAGTCAAACCCATTTGCCAGGCCTGCAAAACGATCAATGTGCCGTACAAATGAAATCCTTCCAGCCCTTCATCAAACCTGAACCCCTTTTTAAGATTGACGATGAGAACGCATTCGTCAAGACAACACGCAGGCGCAGGGAAGGTATGAACGTCTGAGGTATCATGATAATTCGGAATCTGCATGGCATGAAATTTGCCGCAAATCCGTCCCCGCATATCCTTCCCGATTGCACCGGCAACAAGCCATGAATCAGGGAGTTTTGCCACTTGTTCCTTAACCTGCTTAACCCAATCGTGCCTGAAAAACATGTCCTGGTGACAAAGGACTCCTATCTCCGCACCTTCGGCCTCCATCACGGCAAGGAGTTTGTTCAGTCCTTTTGTGGCCGATTCGGGTTTGTCGAGGTAGTGCATATTGCCTTTAATTTGCGATTGCCGGAGAACCATGTCTAAGCGCGTTTGGTCGTTTACCATGACACCAAATGCAATCTTCTGTTCGTCCTGGTTCCGCTCCGTCCATCGGCCCGGCTCGTAAAAATTAAATAAGGAGTATAATTCTGGTTCATAGCGGACTGAATGATTCTCTTTCATATAAATTGCCATGAGACCATCGGGCACCATGCTTGATTCATCCCATCGATATTCCTTAAAATATTTACCTTTGACGAAAACCTGGTCCCCGCTTACCATCCCAATTCTGACGTTACCAGGATGAGCTATCAATGTTGTTGTGGGATATGCTCGTGTCGGACCGACATCCGCCGGGATGTTATTCCCGCGCTTTAACGAAATAATAACCACATCATCATCGAAGTTTTTAACCGCTGGGAATACATTTGATTCAAACATTCCATCGTCTGTCGCTAAAATGTAATAATCATCATCTATAAAATTATGCGTTGCGATGAAATCGTTCATTTTGACAATCGGATCTTTCATGTTGGGCGTTGCCGGCGAATCTTTCGGAATGATTACCGGGTCAATCCATGGCTCGTTAAAACCCTGCGCCTGATCCGCAAAAACGATCGGATGCCAAATAATGTTCATCGGTGCATAAGCTTCCGTTAATATTTCTCTCATGTGCAGCCGCGAATATGGCATTACAAGATGAATCTGTTTTTCTTTGTTCATACCTTCACCATCAAGTTATAATCCACCGCATAATGCCAAACATCGGCTGTTCCTGCCGGTGTCGTGTGACCCTCAATCATCAAGGTGGTATTGCCCCTCATCATATAAATCAGCGTCTCGTTCGTCGGGGATAGGCTGCACTCGTCATAAAGGGTCTTGAGGTGGGTGAACATATCCTCGATCTCGGTTGACCCGGAGGCGGAGGAAAAGAGCGAGAACTGAATCAGAACGTCCTCATATTTCTCTGAGAAAGTGAGGTCCGGCACATCTGAGACGAGCATGTAAACGACATAGGGATACTCCGCGCCTTCTGGGGCCCGGCCCTTATACAGGCGACCTCCGATATCGGTTCCCAGGGCACTCCCTGAGAGTTTTCCGTATATGGCTGTTGTGAGTGCCTTCATCCGAACGCCCTTTCAAGGACGGTATAGACGACCGGATCGAGCTCTCCCAGCCATCGTTGATTCCCGAGGGTCCACTCGACGGTCCTTCCGAGGCTCTCGTTGAAATTAATCGGGGTGTGCCATCCGAATGAAGCCAGTTTTTCGCCCGATAGGGCATATCTCAGATCATGTCCGGGCCTGGAAGAATGGAAGTCCACCAGTTCATATCTCAGCTCCTCGCCCATGTGATCCGCAATCATCAGGGCCAGGGTAAGGTTGTCTATTTCCCGTTCCCCAACTATATGGAATTTACCCACTTCGGCATCATCTTTGCTCAAGGTTTCCCCTGTCCGGTCCAGGATGAAATGAACTGCGTTGGCCACCGTACGGGCATGGATATAGAATCTTGTCCCGGCCTTCGTTCTCGTGGAATCCGCATGGATCGTGATCGTCTCCCTGTTCAGGACTTTCTTGATCACCAGAGGGATGAACTTCTCCGGGTGTTGACGCTCTCCAAAGACGTTCATGGTGTTTGTGATAGTGATCGGCAAACTGTAGGTATTGGCATAGGCCATGCAGATTGCCTCTTGCGCTGCCTTGCTCGCGGAATAGGGATTGCCAGGGTTGAAGCGGTCCCCTTCTCGGTATTCGATGCCCTCGGGTGCAGGCCCATAGACCTCATCCGTGGAAAACTGGATGAAACGCTTCAGACCTTTTAGTCGCAAGGCCCATTCCAAAAGATTCAACATCAGGTTGACATTGTTCTGAATGAACGGCGCCGGATCTGTTATCGAGTTGTCTACATGACTCTCACTGGCCAGGTTGATGATATAATCCGGGTCCCCTATCTCGGTCTTTATTCCGACCGTCATGGGAAGGCATAGGTCAACCGGGAAGACCTTCACGCGGGCCTGTTTATCCGGGAAGCACTCAATATCCCGGAGTCGGTCAAATCCATTGGAGGCATAGCTCAACTTATCGAGCACGATGATTTGCCAGTCGGTCTCCTTGAGGAAATGCTCAACGAAATGTGCGCCTATAAAGCCGCATCCGCCTGTGATTAGGATCTTTTTCATGCCGCCTCTTTCACCGTCAAAAAGATAAATTCATTCTTCTCATCCGGGTCAATCCCAGTGATATTGAAATACCGCGTCCCCCATTTGATTCTCCATGATGGCAACAAAACGCTTCGATACCTGATTTTAAATTTCTGGACCCGGATTAAACTTGTTTGCATTGCAGTTGTCTGCTCTGAAGACGATACGGTCCATGCTTTCGCCCAAACCGTTGCGGCGGTAACCCATGTCGAAGTAAATCCCCCCATTCCGTCACCGATTCGGGTGGGGTACTGGATCACTATTCGCCTGTTCATTTCTCCGATAGGCATCAGAATTCGTCCCAGAGCCTTGCGCTCGCAAGGAGCCTTTGACCGGCCTTATTTTCCTTGTAGTCCTGCCCGCTCAATACCTGACCCTCCCGGTTGGAATAGAGATCCGCCGCTATCAGGAGACAGGCTGCCTTGATCTTGTAGGGCACAAGTGCCGCCGTGGTCCATCCACACACGAACCGCACCACAATCGGATTAGAGGGGTAGGCGGTGAACGAGGGCCATGAAACCCCGTAGGGCAGAACGACAAAGCCACACCCCTCCCCGTTTGTCTCAATAAGGTAATCAGTCGTAAGGGTCATGGTGGTTTGGTCGCCGTCAGAATCGGTATATTTTACCGATAGGCCTACGGTCTGAAGGTTCCCTAAAGGGATTTTGATTCTATCGCCATTTGGCCATTCGTTGAGATAATAATCCCATGT
>JAHIRD010000213.1 GCA_018818835.1 Pseudomonadota bacterium | reverse complement strand
CATTTTAGTGCTGCAGGAGAGACTCCAGTTATAAATATTATAAAAGATGCTCCTTTCTCAGGTACAAGTCTATTATTTACAGATAGCGGAGGAACAACTCTTGGAAGTCTTACATTACAGGAGTTTAGAGGAATGGGAGGACTGTTACTTAGTCCTAAGGCAGCAGAAGTAAAAGATAACATTCTGTTTATAGGTAATACGGAAGAAGATAGGTTTGAAGTTACAGATACTGAATTTGATACTAGAGTATATAGATGGAATAGTACAGGCACTTTGTTTGGATATAAAGATGCAGATGGTACTGAACATACTTCTTCTGTTTACACCTTAGGAGTTACTGAAGATGTTATACAGGACAGGGACTATCAAGAGACTACTTATAAATATAGAAAATCTCCAAATAGTTCTAGGATAGGAGGAGATGGTCCTAATATTTCCTATGTATTTAAGTTAATACAGTTAAAAGGAGATGCCCAAGCAGAACATGGAAGTAATAGAGCTTTATACTCTAATCAATATCCTAAAACCTGGACTGCAGAAGGTTTTGAGACAGATAATATATCCTTTGGTAATTATGCTTCTCCTTATCATAGTTCTCAGTTCAGAGGATATATGAGGGATGAGATATATAGGACTGGAATAATTTTCTATGATAAAAGAGGGCGTCAGTCTTATGTAAAGTGGATAGCAGATATAAAAATGCCTGCTGTATATGAAAGTGATGGAGTTACTACTTATAATGCAGATATTACAGGAGGATTATCTCCTCAAACAAACTTTGCAATATCCTTTAAAGATACGGGAACCACAGATACTTACTTAAATGTTTTATATCCTGAGTTTACAGTTAGTATTCCAGCCGCTTTAGCACAAAGAATTAGTGGATATGAGATAGTAAGAGTAAAGAGAGAAGAATCAGATAAAGGAATAGCATGTCAAGGTATATTAGGAAATAGTAATACTGGAACAGGTAGTGTATTATATCCTGGAGGGATGTATTTTTATGGTACTAAACAAGCAGTTGCCTTTCCTACAGCGGCAAATTATGATGCTAGTCTTAACAAAAGAGTCTTAGCTATGGTTTCTCCTGAGATTAATTTTAGAAAATCCTTAAGGACTGACTCTGGAGATTATATTAAGTTGCTAGGAACTAGTGGAGTATATACAAACGATGTTCTTGATACTGGAAATGCTAGAGAAACTGTATGTAAGCTTAAGGGAATGTCAATCCCAATAACTGCAGGTGCTACGTATGATGTATCAGATGGTACTATGGTAGAAGTAACTAATAATTCAGATGGTCCTACTGTTAGTGTAGATACCTTTAACTACTTAAACTACGTATTTCCTAATTTAGCAATAGCTTTTGGGGGTACTAAGTATATATTTACTTTACCTGATGGAGTAAGTATAAATACAACTGGGCTATCTGGTGGACAAGTGATGTATGCAAACTATTTTAAAAACCTTGTTGCTCAATATGGAGGAGCTAGTTATTCTAATAGAAATAATAATACTTTTATTAGTACTGGGGCCTTTATTTCTGTAGATTCTGATGTGTTGACAACTACAAGTATGGCTGTATTTGGTGGAGATATTTTTGTTGGATTCTATGACTACTTATATGTCTTAGCAGACTGGGCAGGAGATCATATTATGCAAACAGTAATATACTTTCCTGTAGAGACTTGTATTAATTTACCATTAAGATTGGATTCCTGTTTTCATAGATTAGCAACTGCTCCTAGTTATGGAGCTGCCTTTCTGGCAGAAACTGTTTTACATATGGAACAGATGTGGTCTACTGATGACCTTTATGCAAATAGAACAGACCTATACTTAGAGAATACAGCATACTCAAAGGATAATGATTCTAAGATATATGTACCTAAACCATTAAACTATGATCCTGTATTGTCTAATCCACGTAGAATACACTATAGTCTACAAAAAGGACAGAATGATATAGCAGATAGGTGGCTATCTTTCCTACCAGAGAACTATAAGGACATGGATCCTGCATATGGAAGTGTAACTAATTTAGCAGTTCTAAATGATATTTTACTCTTTACACAAAAAGAAGCTATAGGAGCCTTAGGAGTAAATGAGAGAGCACTTTCTACTACAGAGACTACAGCTTCTACTTTGGTACTTGGTACTGGAGGAGTTTTAGATGATTTTAAGTATATAAGTACTCAGCATGGAACTTTCCAGAAGGTTATAGTTGGAGATAGTGGACTATACTTCTTTGATAGTATTAATAATAAACTTATGCTTTGTAGTGGACAGAGTATACCTTTATCAGATATAAAAGGAATATCTTCCTATCTTAAAGACAATACCTATTCAAAGTTACATACTATAAATAGATGTTTTAGCGGATATGGAATGTCTGGAATTTATGACTCTGTAAACAATAGAATATTG
>JAHIRD010000215.1 GCA_018818835.1 Pseudomonadota bacterium | reverse complement strand
TCGAATAGGAAGCTTTCAAGGATGCAGGCTTTGGAGAAGTCAGCGACTTCGCATGATAGGGTGAACATCACCATGCTCTGCGAGAACAGGATGGAAGCCAAGTCACTTGCCGATAACCAAACTGTGCTTGTGATGTAAAAATTGCCTGGGTTTCCATGTGCGAAGATGAACACAAAGTCGTTTCCACTGTTGAGCGCTGACCTCATAATGGCATCCGTTGGCTTGTCGTACTCTGTTTTGGTGTATCTGGGGTCCCAAACATGTAGCCCATTTGTGAAGGTGGAGGAAACGAGGGCGTTATAGTCTGCGTCCCATGCAGACGGCGAGACGTCTAATGGGTCTCCTTTGAAATACAATGCTCTTTTAGTGTTGAAAGCGGCAGACCTTGTTTTGGTGAGAACGGAATAGACGTTGGATATTGACGTGGTTGGGATGCGGCCTACAGCACGGCTCCACACGAATAGGGACCACGGCGCCTTCCAATAAGGGTCGTCGCACACGCCGCTTGAGATTGTGAGGTCTCCGCCTGAGAAGCCGAAGACGAAGTATTTGGCTGGGAAGGCTGGCACAACTGTTTCATCTCCTATGATTAGTAGATAATCAGAGCCGTAGCTTTCCAAGTAGCGGGCAACGCTCCAGGCTCCCGTCTCCAACGCTTGGACTTGACCACTGGACAGCACAATCACGTCTTGTTTGTATGGGCAGATTCTCGGCTTGATTGTGATTGACTTTCGCGTTGAGCCGTCTGAATAGTCTATTGTGAGGCTGATCTCGCTAATCCAATAGTTGCTGCACCACACAAATAGGTCTTGAGGAGTCGCTGGCGAGCTCTTGGCGTAGTAAGCGCCTGACAGGTTGACGATCCCGAATAAGCTGATTCCACTTCCTACGCGGTAATACAGCACACTGCCCTCGATGCGTGACCCTGTGACTCCATATATCGTCTGCACTTTCAGCGGGCTGGATGGGTATGACGGTATGGGGTATGCAGAGTAGATTTGGGAGAGGCTGACAGTTGACATGGTGAAGCCTTGAGCCTGCCTCCACGTGGCGAAGTCTCGGATTTGCGAGTCAACGCTCCACATATCACTTGTCACGATAGTGTACCTTCCAGAGGCTCGCGGCGCGATGGAGAAGAGTCTTAGGGCTGGATTTTCCGAGGCAATCATGTAGAGAATGAGGATTCCAGCGAGAAGGAAGAGAAACAGCGTAGTCCGACTGTTTTTTCTCAAGGCTACATCAACAGAAAAATCATTGCCAATCGGGTTTTCATGTTTTCTTGTTTTCTATTTTTCCTGTAGGGTGGCACAGTGAGCGCAGAAAAAACTCGGCAGGTCAACATCGGCAAACTGCCTCAAGAAGTCAAGGATGACATTGACAATGCCATTGACAGCGTGTGCATCCTGCTCCGAGAGCATGGGCAGCAGATAATACCTGGCTACATGTTGAAGGCTGCGGCTATTCTTAACTGGCTTCACCCGTACAAGGACCTCGACTCAAGGCAGGCGAAGGAGAGAGCGGTGCAGGACGTTATTGACCGGATGCAGAAGTTCAAGAAAGACTATTTTTCAGAGGCAGAGGCGGAGAAAAGTGTTTGAGCAGCCTATTCTCGTAGTCAATGTTGTTCTCCTACTGTGCCTGATAGTGTTCGCTGGATACCGGCGTAGACTATCGTTTAGTAAGGCTGCTCTCCTCCAAAGCGCATCGGTAGCCTTCGCCATAACAGCATTGCTCCTATCTGTATTCAATCCCATAGCGACACCTGAGCTGCTCTTCGCGTTCCTGTTCTCTCTATCAGCTTCAATCGTCCTCGGCTCCGTTACCGTGCTGAACCTTCGACCTTCAATGTCAATGCCTCTACCAAAGGGCAAGCCAAAACGGGCAACACCGAAAGCAGTGGCTCCTACTCCTGCGCCCCCAATCGAAAAGCCTGAGCTGATTCAGGTTGCGGAGAAATTGAGAGAAAAGGGGGGAGTTTGATGGGGAGAAGCGTGTTCCTCGACGAAGTGGAGATGAGGAGACGGCTGCTGTCTGGCGAGAAGCGAGGCTGCAAATTGAAACTTAAGCTGACAGTGTTCCTGCTACTTCTAGCGTCCACGCTGGCTCTGGGAGTCAAGCCTGTCGCAGCACAGGAAGTCGAAACGGGAACAGTGCATGAGTTCACGATTGAACGCAACACCTATGTGCCAACCAAAATCACGTTCAACTACCTGTACACTGACAACCACAGCATAGTGGACATGACTACGCTCGGCCAGAGC
>JAHIRD010000316.1 GCA_018818835.1 Pseudomonadota bacterium | reverse complement strand
GGCGGGGGTTCAGCGATAGCAGCAGCGGGTTCTTCCGGTATTTCCTGCCCTTCTTCACGGCTTCTCTCCTACTCTCTGGCGGTCGGCTAGGGTTATGCGCCAAGGACAAGTGTTCATCCAGCGCCCGGAAGGTCTCGCCCTCATGGTCTCTGCAAAAGTCATACGCCTCCGATATCATTTCGGTGGCGGTGCGATGCGCGCAATCGACCGTTCCGTCCGTAAGGTCGCATTTTTCGCACGGTGTCCATCCCATTGCGCTGGCGACGGCGGGAAAATCCCAGTCGCTCTGCACCAGCGCCGCTTCTCTTCCATATGGATCCCCGCCGTCAGGAACGATGAGAAATCCACTGGGGGCGTACTTGGAATCGAAGTGCAGGTATGCCACGGAACCCCTCCTACCTGGGCCTTCGGCCAAGCGAAAACACGACTACTCCAAGGGCGGCGAGGCCGACGGCGATCAAGGGGAGGTTCTTGAGAAACCACATCCACTGTTCCCCAATTCCGCCGAAGCGGTCGATGATGCCGTTCCAGAACTCGGCCTTCTTCCCCGCTGCGTCGAGTTCCGCGTGCAGCTTCTCCATGTTGGCCTTCGCGATCGCGGTCCCGGATTCCCCGGTCGCGTCCGCGATGTCGGCTTCGATCATCTGGAAGAGCACGACCCCGGCCTGTTCCTGGCTCGTGATGTACCTCTCCAGCTCTTCCGTCGAGATCGTGTCCGTGGCGTGAGCGTCGAGGTCCTGCCGGAGCCTACGCAGGGTCGTAACGAGCCTGTTCCGGTAGTTGCTCTGGAACCGCTCGGGAACGAGCGCGAGGCGCACGTCCCGCGAGACGGGGTTCGCCTCGTCCCACCAGTCCTCGACGATGACGTACTCCTGGATGTGCGCCTGCATCGCGCGGATGCGGTCCAGGAGATCGTCCGGCATGTACGCGCCGAGCGGGATCATGGACTGCCGATGGTCCGTCAGGTCGAGCCGGGCCCGCGGCCTTCGGATCGCGTACTTGAGCATTTCCTCGTATTTCAAGTAAACCTCCTTCGCCCGAGCCGGCCGCTCGCGCTTTGCGAGCGGCTTGGACCCGCCGGCAGCTTCGGCAGATCCTCAGCCGGATCCTGCGCGGCGGGGGCGGATGGGGACGCCTTTGCCACGGCCTGCGCGATCAGCGCCCGCTGCGCCGATTCGATCCGCATGACCGCGCGCCCCACCACGACCTCAGCCTCCTCGCGCGCGATCTCCCGGATCCTGGAATCCAGGAACGGAGAGATCTCGTCCGGGCCGGAGAGCCCCGGCGCCGAGGCCGACCGGTAGCGCCTGTACAGCGCGTAGACCGTCAGACCTGCAGCGGCCCAGGAAGCGACCCTCGCAAAGCGCATCTTAACGGATCGCGAAATCGCCGTTCACCATCTTGTCGGCGGACCCGAGAACGATGCCGGACTGGGCCTGCGTCTCGGCCTTCTTCTTCTTGAAGAAGTACCAGGCGGCGACGGCCCCGCCCGCGACGAGGGCCGCAAGACCCGGCTTCATCCCAAGGATCTTCTTGCTGCGCGCCATGTTTCTCTCCTCCTACCTGTTGCCGAGGACGATGCCGCCCCCGGATGTGCCCGATCCGCCGCCGAACAGGCCGGTGATGGACGAGAAAAGATCACTGACGATCGAGGTGGTCTGCTTGATCAGGTCCGCGGTCCCCTGCGGATTGGAAATAAGGGACTGATACCACTCTGGGTCCTTCGCGGACTGCTGCTCAACCACCGTCGCCGCCGCGGAGTTCCCGGCGGTCCCGAGGATCTCCCTGAGCTTCGCGGCCCACACGTCGGTGCCGACCGCCGCGCCGGACTGGGTGGCGGCGGCCTGCGCGACCTTGGCCAGAAGCGCCGCGTCCTCCTTCTTCTTCCTGGACCAGTACCACAAAGCCGTCCCTCCGGCAGCCACCACCGTCCCGATCACGACCGGGGGGCTCGTGAGCAGGCCCTGCTTTCTGCGCGCCATCTTCCCCTCCTCCTACCTGAGTTTCCGCGCGACCACGAACGCCAGCACGCCCGAGGCGAACAGCGCGGGCAGCACGATCGCGGTCTTCGTGTACCACGGCTTCGCCTTCTCCTGAAGTTTCATGTACGCCGCCTTGAGGTCCGCCGGAAGCGCATCGATCTGCGCCTGGGTCAGTTCGCCGGTGGGCGTTCCGGAGGACTGCGTGTACTGCTGCAACTGGTTCAACTGGTCCAGCTTGGTCTGCTCCAGTTG
>JAHIRD010000086.1 GCA_018818835.1 Pseudomonadota bacterium | reverse complement strand
TGGCGTCGTAAAAAGTCCCATATGCGGCGTTATAGTGTTTGGCCGGACGTTCGACATACGAACAAGTATGCCTTCACGCCCGGCCAAACACTATGCCTTGCCTATGGACCTTTTTCCATAGCCATCCGCCGACTTTTTACGAGTTCATCTTTTTTAATGAACATCACGGCTATTTTAATTTCCAATAAAGGAAACGATCCTTGGCACCATCTATGAATATTAGGTTTTTCTATTGATTTAGGCGAGTATGCCGTGTTACCGTGATTAAAATACTGAAATTAATTGAAGTGATCTCAGATGATTGCCCCAGCAGTCCGGACTTTTGACGTTTTGTAGAATTGAATATGGAATCGATTGCCACCATAAATGTTGACCACCTGATCGGTAATCAAATCGGATCATCGACAATTATTCGTGAACTTGCCCGGGGCGGTATGTCGATTATCTTTGTTGCGTTTCAGAGGACCTTGAAACGTCAGATTGCTGTTAAAATACTACCTAAAAAGTTGATTACTTCCAAAACAGCCAGCCTGTTTCAACAAGAAGCTGAATCGGCTGCCATACTGTATCATCCGAATATCATTCCCATTTATGAAGTGGGTGAAACAGATGATTTTTTGTTTTTTACCATGCAGCTCGTGGCCGGAGACACCTTGTCTCATCTGATTAAGAAGGCTGGTAAAAATATCATACCATCCCGACGTTTTCTTCCGGTTGAGAGATCCATCAAAATGATGTTTCAGATTCTTGATGCTCTGGGATATGCCCATAACCAAGGTATCGTACACAGAGACATCAAGCCGGGAAACATACTCCTTGACAGTGTGAGCAACAGGCCGGTGGTCACGGATTTTGGTATTGCCAAAGTCTTGAGAAACGACGATGACAGTAAACCCATTATTCAGGGGACTCCGGTTTATATGGCTCCTGAGCAGATTGTCAACCGTGATGTGGATGGCCGGGCAGATATTTATGCAAGCGGTGTCATGTTTTATCAGATGCTGGTGGAAAGACTCCCACTTCCCCGATTGAAATCAACGATTGCTTTACTTAAACTTAAAGTAAAATCTAATGAAAGCATCTTTACTCATAAACCCAGTGAACTTAATCCGGTCCTCCATCCGGCCATGGATGACATTATTTTTAAAGCCACCCAGAAAGACATTGATTTGCGTTACCAGACCGGAAGGGAATTTATTAAAGATCTTGAATTTTATTTGAAAAATTATGTGAATTAATCCTAAGAGAATATTATGCAGGAAAAGAAGCTCAATAAAAAGGTGATTGATAAAATCGGCAGGGTGTTTGCCATGCTGTTCAACCGTGCCGTTATGTATAACATGAATCATCCCTTTACTACCCAGTCCTTGAATGAATTTTTCAAGATGATCCAGCATGAATTGAAAGCCTATTCTCCCATCGTGATCATTATGCATCAGGATTCTTTTTTTGTGGAAGACGAGCCTCTTGATGCCAGACTCAATACCTCCAAAATGCTTATGCATTTCAAGAAGGGAGGTGTTCAGTCCATTTCATTGGAAAACGGGCTAAACATGGAACAACTTGAGACGTTTTTTAAGATATTTACGGATTTGAGCCATTACCCCAGTGCTGAGTTGATGAAGGATGCCTGCGAAAAAGAGGGTGTCACCAAGGCCAAGGTCAACCATGTTTTTTTTAAGAAAGTCACCGCCGATGAAGAAGTGCTCAGTCGCGATGAAATCAAACAAATTGCAGAACAAAGGAAATCTGAAAAATTTAAAAGCCTCAAGGATGAACTTCTGGACATGATTTCTGGCGGGATCGCCATCGAGGAACTTGGAAAAGCCTTGCCCATCACCCAGTTGCTCACCCAGCCTAATAAAGTTTCGGAATATCTGAATACACCGGACCCCCAATGGCTTGAGAACCCGGATGGGGATAAGTCGCCCGGTGCCATTATGTTTGATCAGGTTCATCGAATCAGATCAGAAGTAGACAAGGCCTCTTCAAATGTAAAGGGTGCGAGTCTTCATGAACTGGCTGAATCCGTTGCCAGGATGCGTGACGAACTGGTCAAGGGCATTCTTGAGCGGAAAAAGGACGGTCTGATCTACGAGAATGAAGAACAAATAATGGATGAGGCCAGGGAGATGACGGATAAGATTCTCCTGGATCTGGTCAAAGATGAGTACAAGCAAGGGGCCACGACGGTCAAACGCCTGGCCCATATTCTCAGGCGTTTGATTCCTGACAATGATGAACTTCAGCGTTTT